>JBCBBC010000056.1:0-23991 GCA_038532145.1 Pseudomonadota bacterium
AAACACGTGTGCACACACCGCGACGTTGAGGGTTGCCCTTCAGGGCGGGGGTTTTGGACCGCTGCGGCTTAGGCTTGCGCGGCTTCCGGATAAGCTGTTGAATCGTCGGCATAGGGGCCTTGATACTCTCTTGTTCGTGGCCCCTGTCGGACCAATGTCAGGTGAGACGCAGATCGGGCCGTGAGCTCCCAAATCATACATCCGCTCAATTCGGTGCGTTTGCCAAACCAGTAATCCCCAAAAGGATTACCGGGCAGACCCAAAAGGACCTGCCCAGCCAGCATGTCGCGCGTTTAAGACGCGATCCGGTCGACGTCAAGTCTTGTCGTCACACAGTTCTCAACGACCGACAATCAACCGATATCCGCAATCCAATTCATTCAAATCCATGAGGTGGGCATATCGGCGATTCCAAGCACCGCTTTCAAGGTCTTGCTCGAGTTCACAGAGGCCGTCCGATATGTCTCCAATGGCTGAAAATGACGACATTGCCGAACGCACGCGACCATCAAGATACGCCTCTGGCCGCTTCCAATAAGCGGCAAGGAAACCATCCGTACAATCCGCAGGAATCAGCACCTCATGGACCGTCATCTCATTGAACCAATTCTCAAAATTCGTGAGTTGAGGCATTTGCCATTTATCCAATTCGACCAGCGCAGGAAAATAGTCGGCGAGCCAGAACCATTGGGCGAACGGATCAAATGTCAAAATCACGGCTTGATTTCGGGTCACCCGCAGCATTTCCCGAACCCCTTTTTGCTGATCCGACCAATGGTGGATCGTCAATATGGCCATGGATGCATCAAATGAATCATCTGGAAATGGCAGGTTTTCAGCGCTTCCCCGAACCGTTTTCGCATTGCCCGGTTGGCGCTGTCTGATCATCTCGATAGACGGTTCAAGCGCAGTCACCTCAAGATCAACAGGTTCGTATGAGCCTGCGCCCGCGCCAATATTGAGGACATACTCCGCACCGGCAAGCGCGGCGCGTATTTGCTCAGCAATCCTGCGATCTGGCTTGCGAAGATCCGCATAGTTCAGTCCGATTTTATCGTACAGTTGCGTCATAATCGACAGCATACAGGATCTGCCACGCGGGCACATCCGAATTTAGAACAGCGGTGAGAAATGCCCCCCAAACCCCGTTATGGATTGACCCACTCGTCCTCGGCTGGGGCGGGTCACTTGGAGCAGACTTGTATCACTTCATGCGTTTTCCGAACACAACGGTTTCTACGAACGCGCCCCACGTCCACAGCGCCCAAAAAAAGAAGAACCCGCCCAAGAGGCCAAGCGTCCCCTGCAAAACTATGTCCATATCGATCCTGCCTTCGATCAAGAGTATCGTTGAGATATAGGCGATCGGAGATTCAGTTACATATTCTCAACGTCTCAAACTGGGCGACTGAGTGCAAAAACGCCACTCGCTGGGAAAGCAAGTGGCGCTTCTGTTTGTTTAACCGTTGACGCGGCTATTACTCTGCCGGCTCGGGCGCTGGCAGGGAGGCAGCGGCCTCTTTCGCCGCCGCTTCGCGCTTATTGCGCAGCTGGGTGTCACGTTGAGCGGCGACTTTGCGCATTTCGCGCATACCACCGCCTGTACCGGCTGGAATGAGGCGGCCAACAATGACGTTCTCTTTCAAGCCTTCCAGCGTATCGACTTTACCCTGCAGGGCCGCTTCGGTCAGCACGCGGGTCGTTTCCTGGAACGAGGCGGCTGAGATGAAGCTGCGGGTTTGCAGCGAGGCTTTGGTGATGCCGAGCAGAACCGGCACACCGACCGCTTCGCGCTGATCGGCTTTCTTCGACTTGCGCACAGCGGCGTTCGCCTCTTCCAGCTCCAGCGCATCGACATGCTCACCTTTGATCAGCGTCGTCGTACCGGCGTCCGTGATTTCGAACTTTTGCAGCATCTGACGTACGATGACTTCGATATGCTTGTCATTGATCGGCACACCTTGCAGACGATAGACCTTCTGGACTTCGTCAACGAGATAGTCGGCCAGAGCCTCGATGCCGAGCGTTGCAAGAATATCCTGCGGCGCCGGGTTACCATCGATGATGTAATCGCCGCGCTTCACATAGTCGCCATCCTGAACGTCGAGACGACGCGCTTTCGGGACCAGGAATTCGATGGCGTCTTTGCCCTCTTCATCCGGCACGATCGCGATTTTGCGCTTCTGCTTGTACTCGCGAACGAACTGAATGCGGCCATCCATTTCCGCGATCACGGCGTGATCTTTCGGACGACGCGCTTCGAACAGTTCAGCCACCCGTGGCAGACCACCGGTGATATCCTTGGTCTTGGCACCGCCCGTTGCGATACGCGCCATGGACTCACCAACTTTGACCTCGTCGCCTTCTTCAACCGACAAGATCGCGCCAGGTGACAGCATATAGCGGGCTTCATTGCCATTTGGCAGCGCCATGGCTTCGCCTTTGGCGTTGACGATCATGATCGACGGACGCAGGTCCGCACCTTTGGATCCGCGGCCATCAATGATCACGCGAGAAGAAATACCGGTCGCTTCGTCCGTCTCCTCACGTGCCGTCAGACCGTCGACAATGTCGACCAGTCGGATCGTGCCTTTGACTTCCGAAATCATTGGCTGGGCAAATGGATCCCAGTCGGCGATCTTGTCGCCCGGCTTGACCTTTTTCTTGTCCTTCACTGACAAAGCCGTGCCGTAAGTTGGCTTGAAGGTCTGACGGGTCCGGCCATCAGCATCTTCAATCGAAACGACCATATGGCGCCCGGTGACAATCAGAGCACCATCTTCGCGTTTCACGAAGGTTGGGTTCTCAAACTTGATCTTACCTTCGACCTGGGCTTCGGCAGAGCTTTCCTCCGCAACGGATGCAGCGCCACCAATGTGGAACGTCCGCATGGTCAGCTGTGTACCAGGCTCACCAATCGACTGCGCGGCAATAACGCCAACCGCTTCGCCCTTGTTGACGATCGTTCCGCGCGCCAGGTCACGCCCGTAACACGCGACACAGACCCCGATCTTGGTTTCGCAAGTCAGTGGCGAACGCACTTTAATGCGATCCACGCCGGCATCCTCAATCGTCCGCGCCAGAACTTCGTCAATGTAGGTATTGGCGGGAGCAATCAGCTCCTCTGATTTTGGCGCTTTGACATCCTCACCGGTGACCCGGCCGAGAATACGCTCGCTCAGAGAGACAACCACATCGGCGCCTTCCATGACCGCGGAAAGCTCGATGCCTTTATCCGTGCCGCAATCATCTTCAGTGACGATACAGTCCTGAGCAACATCGACCAGACGACGGGTCAGATAGCCTGAGTTTGCCGTCTTCAACGCCGTATCCGCAAGACCCTTACGAGCCCCGTGGGTGGAGTTGAAGTATTCCTGAACGGTCAGACCTTCCTTGAAGTTCGAAATGATCGGCGTTTCGATAATCGAACCATCCGGACGAGCCATCAGGCCGCGCATTCCGGCCAGCTGCTTCATCTGGTTCTTCGAACCACGCGCACCAGAGTGCGCCATCATGAAGACCGAGTTGGTTTCTTCCTGACGTCCGGTTTTCTTGTCCGTGGCTGCTTCTCCAGCCGCATCCATCATCGCGTCCGCGACTTTGTCAGTACAGGTCGACCAGGCGTCGACAACCTTGTTGTACTTCTCACCGCGTGTGATCAGACCGTCAGCGTACTGACGCTCATACTCAGACACTTGCTCTTTGGTCTGTTCAACCAGTTTCACTTTGGCGGCCGGGATTTTCATGTCGTCCTTACCGAACGAAATGCCGGCTTTCGCCGCTTCCCGGAAGCCGAGCGCCATCAGACGGTCGGCAAAGATCACAGTCGCTTTCTGACCACAGTGACGATAGACCTCGTCGATCAGTTTCCCGATATTCTTCTTCACCATCACATCGCTGAGCAATTCCTCAGGATCGATTTTGTGATGACGCGGGAAGATATCTGAAATCATGAAACGACCTGGGGTCGTGTCGATGACTTTGGAGAGATCATCGCCATTCTCATCCTTGGTGTGGAACATCGCCTTAATCTTAGCGTGCATGGACAGCTTGCCAAAGGCCAGCGCATGCTCAAGCTCGGCCATGTCGGAAATCATCATGCCTTCGCCCTGCTCGCTCGGCTTGTCGAGCGAGAGGTAGTAGAGGCCGAGAACGATGTCCTGAGACGGAACGATGATCGGCTTACCATTGGCTGGCGACAAGATGTTGTTCGTCGACATCATCAAGACGCGCGCTTCCAGCTGAGCTTCGAGGCTCAGTGGCACGTGCACGGCCATTTGGTCACCGTCAAAGTCAGCGTTAAACGCCGCACAAACCAGTGGGTGCAGCTGGATCGCCTTGCCTTCGATCAGCTTCGGCTCGAACGCCTGGATCCCCAGACGGTGCAGCGTTGGCGCACGGTTCAGCAGAACCGGGTGCTCACGGATGACCTCTTCCAAGATATCCCAGACTTCCGGCTTTTCTTTCTCAACCAGCTTCTTCGCTGCCTTAACCGTACCGGCGAGGCCTTTGGCGTCGAGGCGGGCATAGATGAAGGGCTTAAACAGCTCGAGCGCCATCTTCTTCGGAAGACCACATTCGTGCAGTTTCATGTTCGGGCCAACCACGATGACCGAACGACCAGAATAGTCGACGCGCTTGCCGAGCAGGTTCTGACGGAAGCGACCGTGCTTACCCTTCAGCATGTCTGAAAGCGATTTCAGAGGACGCTTATTGGTGCCGGTAATCGTCCGACCGCGACGGCCATTGTCGAACAGAGCGTCGACAGATTCTTGCAGCATCCGCTTCTCGTTCCGGATGATGATGTCCGGTGCACGCAACTCCATCAGGCGCTTCAGACGGTTATTCCGGTTGATCACGCGGCGATACAGGTCGTTCAGGTCAGAGGTCGCAAAGCGGCCACCGTCCAGCGGCACCAATGGGCGCAGATCTGGCGGAATAACCGGAACAACGTTCAGGATCATCCATTCCGGCTTGGCCCCAGACGCCAGGAACGCCTCTACGACTTTCAGACGCTTCGAATATTTCTTCGTCTTCAGTTCAGACGTCGATTCCGCAAGGTCTTCGCGAAGTGTGTCTGCCAGAAGGTCCAGGTCGAGACCTTCCAGAATCTCTTTCACAGCTTCCGCACCGATCATCGCGGTGAACGCGTCTTCACCATGCTCGTCCTGAAGATCCATATACTCTTCTTCAGTCAGCAGCTGCTTTGGCTCGAGCGGGGTCAGTCCAGGTTCAGTGACGACATAGCTCTCAAAGTACAGCACGCGCTCAACGTCTTTCAACGTCATGTCGAGCAGTGTTGCGATCCGGGATGGCAGGGATTTCAGGAACCAGATATGAGCCACCGGCGAGGCCAGCTCAATGTGTCCCATCCGCTCACGGCGAACTTTTGCGAGCGTGACTTCCACACCGCATTTCTCACAGATGATTCCGCGATACTTGATCCGCTTATACTTTCCGCAAAGACACTCATAGTCCTTGATCGGTCCGAAGATCCGCGCACAGAACAGACCGTCCCGCTCAGGCTTGAACGTCCGGTAATTGATCGTCTCCGGCTTCTTGATCTCACCGGATGACCAGCCGCGGATTTTCTCGGGGCTGGCAATCGTAATCCGGATCGCATCAAACGTCGGGACTTCTTCTTTTTGTCTATAAATGCTGGCTACATCTTGGCGCATATGTTTCCACTCCTTGGGAGGGTTTGGTCGATTTCCCCGCCGAAAAACCGACCTGTGAACCTGTAAACTCTACAATCCTTTTTCAAGGCGCAACGGCTATTCCGCCGCCACGTTAGAGCCTCCATCATTATTATCTCCGATCAATTCGACATTCAGGCCGAGTGACCGCATTTCCTTGATCAACACGTTAAAGCTCTCCGGAATACCGGCTTCGAACGTGTCATCGCCGCGAACGATGGCTTCGTACACTTTCGCACGACCCGCCGTATCATCCGACTTGACGGTGAGCATTTCCTGCAGCGTGTACGCCGCGCCATAGGCTTCGAGGGCCCAGACTTCCATCTCACCGAAGCGCTGACCACCAAACTGGGCTTTACCGCCCAGTGGCTGTTGCGTGACCAGAGAGTATGGTCCGGTTGAACGGGCGTGGATCTTCTCATCGACCAGGTGGTGCAGTTTTAGCAGATACTTATACCCAACCGTCACCGGACGCGTGAACTGTTCACCGGTCCGTCCATCAAAGACAACCGACTGACCCGACCCGTCCAGGCCGGCGCGTTCGAGCATCTCGACAATGTCTGGCTCACGGGCGCCATCAAAGACCGGTGTCGCAAATGGAACACCCTTCTTGAGATTGCCCGCCAGCTCGACCAGTTCCTCTTCGCTCTCTGGCAGCGGCTCATCCTTGCCATAGACGGTCTGCAGCGTCTTCTTGAGCGCTTTGACGTCATTATTGGCATGCCACTCTTCCAGCGACTCGGTCACCAGCTTCCCGAGACCGGCCGCGGCCCAACCCAAATGGGTTTCAAGAATCTGTCCGACATTCATTCGTGATGGCACCCCGAGCGGGTTCAGCACGATATCGACCGGCGTTCCATCTTCCAGGAAGGGCATATCCTCGATCGGGTTGATCTTGGAGATAACGCCCTTGTTGCCATGACGTCCGGCCATCTTGTCGCCGGGTTGAAGCTTGCGCTTCACCGCCAGGAAGACTTTGACGACTTTCATAACGCCCGGAGGTAGATCGTCGCCCTGCTGGACCTTGTCGACCTTGTCATTGAAGCGGGCATCCAGCTCGCGAATGGCTTCGTCGAACTGCTCGCGCAGACCATCAATCTCGGCCTGAGCCTTTTCAGACTTGAGGGCAATTTCCCAGAGGTCGCGATCGCTCAACTCTTCGAGGGCACCAGCCGTGATCTTGCCGGTCTTGAAGCCTTTTGGCCCAGCCGCGGCTTCCTTATTGGTCAGCGTTTTGCGCAGACGGTCATAAGTGTTGCGCTCGAGGATAGACTGTTCGTCTTCCTTATCCTCTTGCAGCTGTTCAATCTGCTCGCGCTCGATCTGTAGCGCGCGCTGGTCCTTGTCGATGCCGTGGCGGTTAAACACGCGCACCTCGACCACTGTACCCGCATCGCCCGGAGGCACACGCTTGGACGTGTCGCGAACGTCTGAGGCTTTTTCACCAAAGATCGCGCGGAGGAGTTTTTCTTCCGGCGTCATCGGGCTTTCACCTTTTGGCGTCACCTTGCCGACGAGAATGTCGCCAGCTTTCACCTCGGCACCCACGGCAACAATGCCGGCCTCGTCCAGGTTCCGCAGAGCTTCCTCACCGACATTCGGAATGTCGCGGGTGATCTCTTCAGGACCAAGCTTGGTATCGCGTGCAGCGATTTCAAACTCTTCCAGGTGGATCGATGTGTAGACATCGTCGCGCACGATGCGCTCTGAAATCAGGATCGAGTCCTCGAAATTATAGCCATTCCAAGGCATGAACGCGACCAGCACGTTGCGGCCAAGCGCCAGTTCACCAAGGTCTGTCGACGGGCCATCGGCAATGATGTCGCCTTTCTTGACCTCATCGCCCACTTTCACGATCGGGCGTTGGTTGATGCAGCTATTCTGGTTCGAGCGGCGGAATTTGGACAGACGATAAATATCGACGCCAGATTTGCCTTCCAGATCTTCGGTTGCGCGAACAACGATCCGGACCCCGTCCACTTGCTCGATTACGCCCGCACGGGACGCCACAACAGCCGCGCGGCTGTCGCGGGCGACCACGGATTCCATACCTGTGCCGACCAGCGGCGCATCGGTCTGCACCAATGGCACGGCCTGACGTTGCATGTTCGAGCCCATCAGAGCGCGGTTGGCGTCATCATTCTCCAGGAATGGAATGAGCGCCGCAGCGACCGAAACAACCTGTTTCGGCGAAACGTCCATATATTGAACGTCTTCCTTGAGCACGAGCATCGCTTCGCCATTCACACGCGCATTGGCGAATTCATTGACCAGTTCACCTTTCGCAGTGACCTGGGTATTGGCCTGAGCGATCTTGTAGAGCTGCTCTTCCATGGCCGAAAGATAGATGACCTCATCGGTCAGCTTGCCCTTCTCAACCTTGCGGTATGGGCTTTCGATAAAGCCATACTTGTTCACCCGCGCATGCGTGGCGAGCGAGTTGATCAGACCAATGTTCGGGCCTTCCGGCGTCTCAATCGGGCAGATCCGACCATAATGGGTCGGGTGCACGTCGCGCACCTCAAAACCGGCGCGCTCACGCGTCAGACCACCAGGGCCGAGCGCTGACAGACGACGTTTGTGCGTAATCTCGGACAGCGGGTTGGTTTGGTCCATGAACTGAGACAGCTGCGAAGAGCCAAAGAATTCGCGCACAGAGGCAACGACGGGCTTCGCATTGATCAGATCGTTCGGCATCACTGTATCGATATCAACCGAACTCATACGCTCCTTGATGGCCCGCTCCATACGGACCAGACCAATGCGGTAATTATTTTCCATCAACTCACCGACTGAGCGGACACGGCGGTTACCGAGATTATCGATATCATCGACTTCGCCTTTGCCGTCTTTCAGGTCGAGAATGACCTTCATGACACCGGTAATGTCGTCCTGGCGCAGCGTGCGCTCTGTATCTTCAGCCGGCTCATAGCCACTTACGGCCACTTTCAGGCGTGTATTCATTTTCACCCGGCCAACAGCCGAGAGATCATAACGCTCGCCATCAAAGAAGAGCTGGTTGAACAAGGCATCTGCCGCTTCCTGGGTCGGTGGCTCGCCAGGACGCATGACGCGATAAATGTCGGACAGCGCCTCAAAGCGCGTGTCATTCTTGTCCGCCTTCAGCGTGTTGCGCAACCATGGGCCGCGACCGCCACCATCGACGTCAAGCACTTCGATCGCCTTGATTTTTTGCTCACGCAATTCAGCCAGCAGCTCTTCGTCGAGCAAGTCGCCAGACTCGCCGTAGATTTCGCCGGTCTTGCGATTTACAATATCGCGAGCAAGGAACTTGTTTTCCAGCGCCGTGGTTGGTAGCAGCAACTCTTCTGTCTTGCCTTCTGCGATCCGCTTCAACGCCAGCGCAGTGATCTTGCGATCGGCAGGCGCGACGGTCTTGCCTGATTTAGCATCGACGAGATCGAAGGTTGGCTTGACGCCTTTCCAGGCATCCGGATTGAAGCCGGTGATCCAGCCCTTCTTGTCCATCCGGTAGATGGAATGGGTATAGAACATGTCGAGGATCTGATCCGCGTCATAGCCAAGCGCCATCAGCAAAGTGGTCGCAGGCAGTTTCCGCTTGCGGTCAATCCGGACGTTCAGGATGTCTTTCGCGTCGAACTCGAAATCGAGCCATGAGCCACGATAAGGGATGATCCGGGCGGCAAACAGGAACTTGCCTGAAGAGTGGGTTTTGCCCTTATCGTGATCGAAGAACACACCTGGCGACCGGTGCATCTGGCTCACGATGACACGCTCGGTGCCATTGACAATAAAAGTACCCTTATTGGTCATCAGCGGGATATCGCCGAGATAGACCTCTTGTTCCTTGACCTCTTTGACCGACTTGGCGCCAGTGTCTTCGTCAATGTCGAACACGACCAGCTGCAGACGCACTTTCAAAGGCGCCGCGTAAGTCAGGTCACGCTGCATACATTCTTCCGTATCGAATTTCGGCGGCTCGAACTCATAAGAGACATATTCGAGCGACGCGCGCTCGTTAAAGTCGATAATCGGGAACACAGACTTGAACACACCACCGAGACCGTCATCGGTCCGCTCGGCTTGAGGTGTGTGCATTTGCAGAAAGTGCTCATATGAGGAGCGCTGAACCTCAATGAGGTTTGGCATATCGATGGCTTCGGGAATTTTGCCGAAGGATTTGCGGATGCGTTTCTTTTCAGTGAAAGAGAGTGCCATCTTGTCTTCCGTTTTGGGCCGCCTGGAGGGAGACCCCCAAGCCGCGTGTCGCCTAGAACGCGCGCACGCGGCAAAGCCAAAAAGACTTTGCCGCGCTTAATTTTGACGACATAGGGTCTCGCGCAAACCCCACCTCGCTTTACTTTACAACCCCCTTGAAGGGGCAGAAGTCTTACTTGAGCTCGACAGTCGCGCCAGCTTCTTCGAACTTCTTCTTGATTTCTTCGGCTTCGTCTTTTGCGACGCCTTCTTTGATTGGCTTCGGAGCACCTTCGACGAGCTCTTTAGCTTCTTTCAGACCAAGGCCGCCCACGACTTCGCGGACAACTTTAATCACGTTGATTTTCTTGGCGCCGGCATCGGTCAGAACGACGTCAAATTCGTCTTTCTCTTCGGCTGCTGCACCGGCGTCGCCGCCACCTGCAGCTGGACCAGCGACGGCAACGGCAGCTGCCGCTTTAATGCCACGCTCTTCGAGAAAGTCGTTAAGTTCTTTTGCTTCCAGAATGGTGAGGCCCAGGAGCTCTTCACCAAGTTTTGCGATATCAGCCATTTTTCTGATTTCCTGTTACGGGTTGATGTGTGTTTGCTGGTCTTTGTTGTGGAATTGACCTTATGCCGCTGCCTGCTCGCCGATGGCGTTGATCGCGCCAGCGAGTCCCTGGCCAGGCGCGTTGAGGCGCTGACCCAGTTGGCTTGCCTGTCCCAGAAGACGGGCAACAACAGTTGCAATTTGTTCCTCGCGAGATGGCATTTTGGAGAGCGCATTCACGCCCGCCGCATCAAGAATTTCATCTCCCATGAGACCGCCAACGATAACGAGCTTCTCATTATCCTTAGCGAAATCAGATGCCCCTTTTGCTGCCGCAACCGGGTCATCTGCGAAAGCGATGACGGTCTGGTCGACGAACATCGAGCTTGCCGCGTCGCCACCTTTTCCACCAAGCGCTTTCTTAAAGAGACGGTTCTTGACCACTTTCGCTGAAGCGCCCTGCTCACGCAGTTTGCCACGGAACTCAGTCATCTCCGCAACTGAAAGACCGGTATAACGTGCCACAATGACACTGCCTGAGTCAGCAATAACGCCTTCCAGCGTCTTGATGGCTTCGGCTTTTCCGGCTCTATCCATTACGGATCTCCTTCAAACAAGGCGACCGGACCATCCGGGCGCCTGGGGTTTGCTTTCAGAAGCGTCGAGACGCTTCATCAAGCGCCTGCCCAGGGCCTCAGCAGACCAGTCAAATCTGTGGCATC
Organism: Pseudomonadota bacterium; assembly: GCA_038532145.1. Classification (GTDB taxonomy): domain Bacteria; phylum Pseudomonadota; class Alphaproteobacteria; order Caulobacterales; family Hyphomonadaceae; genus Henriciella. Next base: position 11,151 of record JBCBBC010000056.1, read on the forward strand.
CCACAGACCAACCTGCATCACCCCGTCTATCAGAGGATTTACGCTTCGAACGAAGCCACCCATGGTCTCGGACAGGAAACGGGAGACCGACGAATCGCCAATCTCCCGCAAGCCGCGATCCTTAACCTTTCCTCCACACCCGCGCAACCCCTAAAATCAGAAAAGTCAAGGGTATTTCAGGTGACCGAGTTTTTAGGTGCGCAAAAGCGAACTGTTCGGTCCGAATAAAACGCCCACCGGATCGCTCCAGCGGGCGTTTCAAACAAGATATCGCGGCGATTAGCTCGCGATCGCATCACCCGCGTCGATCACAACGCCTGGACCCATGGTCGAGCTGAGCGCAATTTTCTTCACATAAGTGCCTTTAGCACCAGACGGCTTGGCCTTCATCAAGGCGTCGATAAAGGCCCGGACGTTCTTCTCGATCGCATCTTCCGTAAAAGAGGCCTTGCCGATGCCCGCATGGATAATGCCGAGCTTCTCAACCCGGAACTCAACAGAGCCGCCTTTGGCGTCCTTGACCGCTTGGCCAACATTTGGCGTGACGGTGCCGACCTTCGGGTTTGGCATCAGGCCACGGGGCCCGAGGATTTTACCAAGACGACCGACCACAGACATCATGTCTGGAGAAGCGATCACACGGTCAAAGTCCGACTTGCCGTTCTGGATCTCTTCCATCAGGTCTTCGGCACCTACGAATTCGGCGCCAGCTTCTTTGGCTTCTTCGGCTTTAGCGTCGCGTGCAAAAACGGCGACACGAACGTCTTTACCCGTGCCAGATGGCAGCGAAACGACGCCGCGGACCATTTGGTCAGCGTATTTTGGATCAACACCGAGATTGACGGCGATTTCAACTGTTTCGTCGAACTTGGATGTCGCGTTGGATTTTACCAGCTTTACAGCATCCGTAACGCTGTATGCGGTATCTGCTTCGATCGTTTCAGCAGCGGCGCGATAACGTTTTCCAGCCATGCTCTTACTCCACCACTTCGAGACCCATTGAGCGCGCAGAGCCCTCAATGATCTTGGTTGCTTGATCGAGATCGTTGGCGTTCAGGTCGACCATTTTCGCCTCTGCGATTTCGCGGCACTGTGCGCGGGTCACTTTACCGGCGACCGAACGACCAGGCTCCTGGCTGCCCTTCTTCAGTTTGGCCGCTTTGCGCAGCAGAACAGAAGCAGGCGCCGTCTTCACGATAAAGGTGAAGGACTTGTCCTGATAATAGTCGATGACGACCGGCAGCGGCAGGCCTTTTTCCATCTTCTCTGTCTTGGCGTTAAACGCCTTACAGAATTCCATAATATTGATGCCGCGCTGACCGAGCGCCGGACCAACGGGGGGCGATGGGTTTGCTGCGCCGGCAGGAATCTGGAGCTTCAGCTGCCCCAGCAGTTTCTTAGCCATGATAGCCTCTCTGGCAATAAGCGGTGTCTGGTGGTCTTTCGATCCAGACGCCAGGGTTTAGAGGGTTCGTGGTTCGGGCTGACTGCCCCTCCCACAAACGATTTTTTATCACTCTGATGAGCGAAGGCAGGCCTAAAGCACCTTCAGCGTGTGGGGTCAAGCAAGATGCACATTCCAGCCGATTGTATGAACATCACAATTTTGCAGGATGATGAAAAATCAACTTGCGTCCAATCCAGCATTTGTGATGCGTATAAACTTAACGATGTGCGTTATAGTATTTTTTGTTTTTGGAGTGTGGGACGAATGACAAAGTCCAAAATCACAAAGCTTGCGACAGCCGCGGCTTTGATTGCCGGGGGAACAGTATTGGCGGCCTGTGGAGGTGGCGGCGGCGGTGGCAGCACCGTTACGCCCCCTACACAGGTGTCGCCCCCACCCCCGCCGCCGCCACCACCCCCGCCCCCTCCACCGCCGTCATTCTCCGTCGGTGTGTTTGATCCGGCGAGCGATTTCGAGAACCAGTGCGAGACGCCACGGACGGGCTCCGATATCGAAGGGAACCCTTTTCCGGACCAGGCGGGCGCGTTGATCGACGAATTGTTCTGGTTGCGCTCGTGGACCGAGGAAACTTACCTCTGGAATGATCAGGTCACCGATCGGGACCCAAATGATTTCTCGGACCGGCTGGTCTATTTCAATCAATTGAGGACGACCGCTGTCACGGCTTCCGGGGAGGATCTCGACGATTTCCACTTCAGCGAGCCCACGGCGGAATTTCTTGAGCGACGAAACTCCGCCGCCCGCTCCGGATATGGTCTTAGTCTGGTGGTGTTTTCGAATTCGCCGCCCCGCGACTATCGCGTTCGATATACCGAGCCCGACTCGCCGGCCTCCGAGATCGTCAATGGACAGGCCAATTTTGTTCGTGGCGCTCGTATTCTGTCAATCGATGGCGTGGATCTGGTCAATGGCGGTTCCACCCAGGCCCAATTGGATACGCTGAATAATGGCCTATTTCCTGAAACGGCGGGTGAAACACATACATTCGAGGTGCAGGATCCAGGCTCTGCAACCACCCGCACGTTCACAATTACATCCGCGGACATCGCTCAACAACCCGTCAATCGGACGGGCGTGATCGATACGTCGACCGGAAAGGTTGGATACATCCTGTTCAACACGTTCAGCCCTTTCTCTTCTGAGGCCGATATTGCCAATGCCATTACGGAGATGAGCAATGAAGGCGTCACGGACCTCGTGCTGGACCTTCGCTATAATGGTGGCGGTCTGCTGGCCGTGGCCGGTCAGCTTGGCTACATGATCGCGGGCCCAAGCCGGACCAATGGCCGGACATTCGAATTGCTGGAGTTCAATGCCAATGCCGGGAACGTCAATCCCGTAACAGGAGAGATCAACCAGCCGATTCCGTTCTATAATACGGGTCTCGGGTTCTCGCTCACCAATGGCACGCCGCTCGACAATCTGAATCTCGGTCGGGTCTTCATCTTGTCGACGGCAGGCACGTGCAGCGCCAGCGAGGCGGTGATCAACGGCCTGCGCGGGATCGACGTCGAAATCGTTCTGATCGGTGCCGTGACCTGCGGTAAGCCTTACGGATTTTATCCCACCGATAATTGCGGCGAAACTTATTACACAATCCAGTTTCGCGGCTTGAATGACAAAGGCTTTGGCGACTATTCCGATGGCTTTGTGCCCAATAATTCAGGCTTCGGATTCGGCGAACGTGTGTCAGGCTGTGTGGTTGCCGATGATCTCAATACAGAGCTGGGCGACCCGACTGAAGGCTTGCTAGCCGCCGCGCTGGACTATCGTGCCAACGGCACCTGCCCGGCCATTGTTCCGAAAGTTTCGCCAGAGACCATTTATTCCAAGCCGGGTCTGACATCGGTTGCGACCACAGCACTGTCGGAGCAGGATGATTTCATCGCCAATAATCGCGATATGACGATGCCATGATGATCCGAGCGACCGCTGCGTTTCTGAGCGCCCTAACCTTGGCCGCGTGTCAGCATACAACTGCGCCAGAGCCAGCCGTTCTGGTCGAGGCCGATGCTGACTCCCTGGAAGCCCTGCGCGCGGGCCTGGCGCAGGCCATGAACCGCGCGCAGATCGAATTCGGGGCGGGCGATCCGACCGCCACGCCATCTGTCGCCGTTCTGCCCCCAAAGCCAACGGCCCTAGAAACACAAAGCACGGCCTTGCCGACCATGTTCGATCTCTACGCACGGGGTGAGACATGTTTCGCCGTTCAACGCGGAGCGGAGTCAGAGATCGTGTTGCCGGGCGTCACCTGCCGCCCCTTTAAGTAAGATCCACCCTGGATAAGCAAAAAGCCCGCGATTGCGTGAATCAATCGCGGGCTTTTTCCAGTGTTATCTCAGCGCCTTAGATAAAGGCATATCCACGCGCGTTAATGTAATTGATGAGCTCCTGCCGACGATTGCCTGGATCCGGGTGCGTTGACATGAATTCAGGCGGGCGATTGCCGGCGCTGCGCTCATCCATCAATTCCCACAGACGCGGTGCCTGAGTCACATCGTACCCGGCTTTGTGCATGTAATCGAGCCCGAGTCGATCGGCTTCCAGTTCGTGTCGGCGGCTATACGGCAACAGCACGCCAAACTGGAGCGCCGCGCCACCCAAAGCGACAATAGACGTTCCATATTCCTTCAGCTCATCGGATTGCGCGATGGCGATCGATCCCGCCACGAGTGCAACCTGACTGGCGACCTGCATGGACGCCCGTTCAGCGGAATGCTGACCATCAATATGCCCGGCCTCATGTCCAAGCACGGTAGCAAGCTGGTCATCATTTTCCGTCAGCTCGGTAATGCCGCGATAGACCCCGACTTGCTGACCGGGCATGACAAATGCGTTGACTACGTCCGTGTCAAAGACAGCAATTTCCCATTCATCCGATGCATAGTTTGATGGCTGGTTATAAATATCCTGTAGTGCGTTCGACCGCCCCCTGGCCGTCCGGTCCCATGTCGTCAGAACACGGTTGCGCAATCGAGAGTCGCCAGTTTGCGGCGTTTGAGCTTTCATATCGTCCCAAGCCGCCTTAGACATTTGCGCAAGCGATGCATTATCGAACCCTGGAATGATTAGCTGACTTGCACCGGTCACCGGATTGGTCGCGCACCCGACAACCAGGGGAACAATTGTGCCCGCCGCGAGGCCGGACAGAATTCTGCGTCGAGACATCGGAATCCGTTGCGCTTTATCGAGGAAATCGCGCGGCGCATCAACGCGGTCACCGGTTTCGATCATTTCATCAGTAATCAGCAATTTGCTCATTTTTCAGTCTCCTAAAATCCCCTGGGTTTATACCCTTATTATTGCTTGAGCTTACTCCCGATCAGAGCGCGGAGCAAAACTCATGTGTCTCCAAACGTTTACACAAATTCTGCCACGGGTCACGTGAATGACGGATGAAGCCAGGACCGTGGTTCCGTTCAGGCGGAGACCAGAAGGTCCCTCGCCTGCCCGACCCAGTTTTCCCGGCTGACCCGCCCCTTGAAGGACAGATGGTTTTCAATCCAGGTCTGATGTTCCGGTTTCCACTCGGCAATTTGACCGAAGGTCCAGATGCCGAGCCCATTCAGGACTTCCGCAATCCTGGGGCCGATTCCGGTGATCGTTGTCAGGTCATCGCCGCCATCACCAGGACGCTCGACCTGCACAGGTTGTTTGCCATCCAGTTCAGCCAGCATCGCTTCGGAGGGGTGTATCTCCGATTCGGGCTCGTCCAAGACGGGTTCAGCCTGGAGCGACTCGTCGGCCTGCTCCGGTTCCGGATCCGACTCCGTTGGTGCAGCGTTCGCTTCCGCCTCGACCATCTCGAGAGTTTCCTCTGCTTCGTTGGCTGCTGGCGCGGCTTCCGCCGTCTCTTCGTCAGGCGCTTGCTCAAAATAGGCCAGTCGTCCTTCCAGATAGCGATTGCGCCAACGCAATTGAGCCAATTCTTCATCCATCTCGGAGGTGCTCGGGGATTCCACGGCGGATTCCGGTTCTGGTTCCGGGATGGACGCCGGAACCTCCGTCGGTGCCGGTTCCATCGCGGCAGCCGCGATCAGTTTCGATTCCAACGCGTCCACGCGCGTCCGCAGGTACGCCGCTTGCCAGCGGGTTTTTTCATCCGCGACTGAGGGTTCGGGGGCGGTCTCTGTGACCGCCACCACTACCGTGTCTTCCGGGGCGATTGTCGCCTTCGCAGAGACGATTTCCGACTCCAGACCGGAGACGCGCTCTTCGAGCCAGGCATTCCGATCCCGCAACTGGGTCAGCTCTTCCTGATCTCCATCCGTCAAAACGGCGCCTGCAACCGCACCCGCAACAGCTGCGCCCGCCGTCTCAAGCGCGTGATGATTGTCGTTTTTGCTGGCTTGCAGCGCCTCCAACTCCGCACGCGCTGACGCCAATTCTTCTCCAAGCGCCGCAATCCGGTTTTCACGCTCATCCAGCGCTGCGACCAGCACGTCTCCGCCACCAGGCGCAGCGGCAGCCTCTTCCTTTTGTTTGCGCTGAGCTGCGTAGAGCGCCTCAGCCTCGGCCTTTGACTGCGTCAGCTCGGTTTTTGCGATTTCGCGTTCGACTTCTGCCTTGCGGATACGACTCCCGACCATCAGCCCGCGGAGCGCGAATCCAAATAACAGGCCGAGCACGGTGGCAGCAGCCATCGCTATCCACATATTCGCAATTAACCACTGCATCTACTCGCTCCGTTCTTGAACGCTGAATTCGATTCTTCGATTGGCAGCGCGCCCCTCTGGCGTGGCATTATCCGACTCAGGTTGATCAGGACCATAGCCTGTCACGACCAATCGCGCGACATCGAAGCCTGCATCTCGCATGTAATTGGCCACAGCCTGCGCCCGCGCCTGGCTCAACACAAGGTTTGCATCACGTCGACCTGTATTGTCCGTGTGACCGCCAAGTTCAAATACCAGAGTATCAGCGCAGGTCGCGGTAACCGCCATGATCTTGTCCAGCGTTCGACCGCTTTCGCGCGAGATTTCTGCACTTCCAAAACGGAACACAACCGCATTGGCGTCCATGATCAGATCAAAAGAGGTCTGACAGGCTTGCAATGGATCTTCGCCGAGATCGACTCCTGAAATTTCTTCCAGTTCCACAGTCACTGTTTCTGCCGCGATCTCGACCGCATAGGCCCCCTCTAATTGCGCCATATCCTCGCGCAGGAATTGCAGGGTTGAACTGGTGGCCTCGCCGGCAAAACTGAATCCTTCTTCTTCCGGAGCGAATTCCATTTCTCCGGACTCAAAGTTCGAGAAGTGCGGTAAACCCAGGCGTACACCTTCAATCCAGGGCTCATACTCGGTCGCCTCAACCGTCATTTGGTCGATGACGTCGCCCTCAAAATAGGTTTCGGCAATGGCAGCGATTTCAGCGCGATCTTCAGAGGTCTCACAGCTTCCGGATAGAACCAACGCCCCGTCGACATGCTCGGCCTTCCAGTGACTGGGGCCGTCAATCGCCGCCACCCCGGTCCAGGGCGCAGACAAATTGGCCACCGAAGCCGTCGTTTGCATGCGCGCCGCGTCCAGCATGGCAATGCCGCTGAGCCGAAGCTCATAATCGGTCAACCGGGCCTCGCCACTGTCCAGCAAATCAAGTTGATCAAGCCCGAACTTGGCTGTCCCGATCCAGTCCCCTGATGGCACCCCCAGCGTAAGCTCTGTGCGGTCATCCAGCGACGCCGCGGTCAAACCCCGAACATGCGACGCTAGCGACTCACGGATATTTTCATCCGGCACCGCGCCCACCAAGATAATTGCGCCGCCCGGGCTCTTGATAGCGCGCCAGACATAAGGCGATGCCGTCGGCAGGTCCCGGATTTCCTCAAAGTCAGTATCGACGGCCCAGATGCCGCCCCACAGCGCGCCGCCCCGCCCTGACGACGTGTACACAGCATGCTTGGCCATCTCCGCAGCCTCGATCGACGGGGGTGCGCCAACGATGAGCGCTCTTTGGCCATCCATCGTGACCGTGGCCCAGGTCTGACCAGACTCAATCAATGCCGTGCTCGCCGCCTCCTGCAGATGAGCCTGCATCTGTGAGGGATTGAGATGATACTCGGACGAGCCCTGTACAGTGACGAAGCCTAGTAATACCAGACCCGCGCCACTCAGGCCGGCGGTCAGGATGTCATAGGCACTCATGCCGCAATCTCCTCCCGTAAAGACTGCATTAACCCTATCAGGTCTGCCTTATCCCTTGGAATCAGGCAAGTGCGTGTTACAGGGCGGCCATGAACGTGAATTTCGACCACATCACCTCCGCAAGCAATCCGTTGATCAAACAATTGCGCAGCCTGGAGCGCAAAAAGGGCCGCAATGAGACCGGTTTGTTTCTCGCCGAAGGCGCGCGCCTGGTCGAACAGGCTCTGGCGCAGGACTGGCAGGTTGAGACGCTGGTCGTCTCCAATGCGGGGGTGGAACGGGATTATGTCCGGGCCCTCGCGAAGCGGGCCGCTGCGCAAGGCGCGCGCCTCGTCCAGGTGCCGGACCGCCTGGCGGGATCAATTGCACGTAAAGACAACCCACAAGCCGTCATTGCGGCGATCAAGCAGCGCGATCTGAACCTGGAGGATGTTTCCGCAGACGATCCTGGTCTCTGGATCGGCCTGTATGAGTGCCGTGACCCGGGCAATCTCGGCACGATTCTGCGGACGGCAGACTGCGCTGGCGCGGCGGGCGTGATCCTGATCGAAAATTGCTGCGACCCTTACAGCGTCGAAGCGGTGCGCGCATCCATGGGGTCGCTGTTTGACGTTCAGCTCGCCCGCGCGCCATTTGCGGCGTTCAATGCCTGGCGAACATCCGGCAGGCTGAACATGGTCGCCGCCAGCGTGAACGGCGACACCACGCATACCGGCGTCGATTTCGTCTCGCCCAGCCTGATCCTGATGGGTAATGAACAAGCTGGCCTTCCCCCTGCGATCGAAGCCGAATGCGATACGCTGTGCCTGATCCCGATGCGCGGCGGCGCGGACAGTTTGAATCTGGCCCAGGCCACCGCCATCATGCTGTATGAAGGCTGGCGCCAGCGAGGATTTGCGTAATGGATTTAGTCACTATGCAGGCGGCGCGTGGGATAATGACGAGATCCGGAAAACTCAAACATCACGCGACCATCATGCGAACAGATTGTAGTTGATATAATTGGAGGCTCAGCGGCGCTTCGATAGGCGAATATTGAGTACTGTGGATTGAAAAATCTACCCTGTGTCCCCGGTAGTTCAATTGAATACTCTGTTGTGGAAACATCGTCGTCGACGACTTTATCCGGATCTACGAATGACGTCGATTCATTGTAACGAGCCACGCATTTAACGATTGGATCGGGCTCGGAACTTTCATATTCGAATTCGAATCCATACCATGTGCAGGGAACCCATTCACCCGACGCGAGGCATTGCCCCTGACCGGTGATCAAAATGTTTTCGCTTTCGTGGCAGATGTGTGTTGGTCGAACGATCAAGTCCGCGTCGACTGTTTCACCGCACGCCAATCCAAATTTGAAGTTGTGGATATGCAAACCAGAACCTTGGCTCTCTGCGGAACAGCTTGCGGGAACAATCAATCCTAGCAACAGAACAGCCAAGTTTTTCAAGATCAAACGCTCCAGCAGACATAGACTTTCGACATTTAGATTCATGCGCATTAAGAGGCCCCAATGCAAATCGTTTCGACGCTCTTTCTCGCGGATCAATGGTCTGATGAGCAATACGCCCTGATCGACAGTGGTGACGGCCACAAACTGGAGCGGTTCGGGACGCAAACCGTTATCCGGCCAGACCCCCAAGCCTTCTGGCCCCCGGTGACCCCCGTGGCCGATTGGCAAGCTGATGCGAAATTTGACGCGAAAACTGGCTACGATGATCGTGGCAATTGGCAACTCATCACCCTCGGCGCGCCGGAAACCTGGCCGATGCAGTGGCGCGGCTTGCAAATAAATGCCCGCCGCACCCCGTTTCGGCATCTCGGTCTGTTCCAGGAGCATAGCGTACATTGGGATTTCGCGCAGGCGCAAATCCGCGCTGCGGGTCGCCCCATCAAACTCCTCAACCTGTTCGGCTATACGGGGATGATGAGCCTCGCCGCTGCCCAGGCCGGCGCTGAGGTGACGCATCTCGATGCCAGCCCCAAGTCGAATGGGTATGGCAAGGATCACGCCGCTATGAGCGACCTTGCGGACGCCCCGATCCGCTGGATCGCGGATGATGCTATGAAGTTCACCGCGCGCGAAATTCGCCGTGGCAATCGCTATGATGCCGTCGTGCTTGATCCGCCTAAGTTCGGGCGGGGCACCAAAAACGAGACCTGGCGATTTGAAGAAGACTTGCCAGGACTGCTCGCCAATGTGCGGGCTTTGCTGTCGGACCAGCCACTCTTTGTGATTTTGACCGCCTATGCTGTGCGACTGTCGCATATTGCGCTAGCACAGGCGCTGTCCGGGCATTTGCAGGACCTGGGCGGTCAGATCGAAATGGGCGAAATGGCACTGCCGCACCTTAATGATGATCGTCTGTTGCCGACGTCTATTTGTGCACGATGGACCGTCGTTTAAGCACGTTCCGTCGCGACGATTGCCGCGCAGCTGATGACAACTACCGCAATCGCACCGAACCACAGTGGGTCGACACCCAAACCATCCCAAAACTGAGCCTGGACTTGCACCTCGCCCACGGACTGACTGAGCCGCGCGGCGCGCGCATTGACCACATCAAACAGGCCGCCCATTTGCGACAGGGCTGCACCGACACCTAAGCCACCCGCCCCAAACAGGAGCGGCGTCCGCCAGCGCGACCGTTTGCGGATTGGCTGCATAACCCGTTCGACGAAGGCATCATTCCGCAAAGCGTCGTCTTGCGCTTCGAACAGAGCGCTCAGGTCGTTATATCGGTCTTCGGTCTGCATCTTTCTACTCCATCACGCCACGTCTTCGGCGGCAAGCTGTTTGCGAAGCGCGGCGACCCCGCGGGTTACGTGCGATTTCACCGTTCCAAGCGGAAATCCCGTCGCCGCAGACGCTTCGCTGTGACTCAATCCCGAGGCCACACAAAGGACCACACAAATACGTTGGTTTTCGGGCAAGGTCTTGAGGGCGCGACCCAGGTCCATCTGATCGGAGAGCCGCGCCGCTGATGTATCAAACGCAATGATATGGGCGCTTTCATCAAACTCGACCTCCGGCTTCTGTTTGCGCCTGGCTTGCAGGAATTCGCGATAAGCGATGGTGCACATCCATGCCTTGAAGGATCCACCGCGATAGCCGCCAATCTTGCGCCAAGCTGTAAGAAAAGCGGCTTGAGCAATATCATCGGCTTCGGCCGCATGCCTGGCCAAGCGATGGCAAACCCCGCGCACAGCGCCATGATGACGCCGGACCAGGGTCTCGAACGCGGCCTCTGTGCCAGAGGCCGCGTCGCGGGCCAGATCGCTATCCGTTCGCATTCGTCGGGTCGCCCTATCCCATCGCCTCTAGTCGTGACTGAAGCGCCACAGCCCCAGATAGGCCAAACCCAGAATTACTGGGAAGGAAGAGACGCCAAGGATGCCGCGAACCGCTTCGGGTTCATCGTGCGGGATAATCGCGCCCAACACCATAAAGGCGACCCCAAAGGCGATCAGCAGAATGCCTCGCCGCAAATCTGATTTAACCGGATCGTTCAGGTAAGACATCCGCTCGACCAGTTCTGGTGAAACTTCCTGGCCCTTTTCCACGGCCAGGCGGAGGGTTTCGTGAGCGGTCAGGCGCTTTTTATAATTATAGTGGCTGAACAGCCAGATGATCGCGACAATTGCTGCGAATAAAAAGATCGGGACGAGAATGTCATCCATAGGTTTGGTTCCTTATCATTGCACCCAGTTTGTGGGCTCATGAATAAAGATGCAAACAGCCCAGGGTTTGGATGCACCCGATCTATAATTTTGCTTTTGCCGCGGCATCCGAGACGGCGTCCCAGGCCGCCGACATGTCCTGAGACCAGGCATCCCCCGCCAATTGCCTGAACACATCTGCCATGACCTGAAAGAAGCCTTCGAACACGTCGTCGGTGATGCCATAGCCTTCATGGTTCATCCGCTCGGCGGAAACAAAGCTCACGGCCACCGGATCATCCTTCAACAAGCCTTCCGCCATGCTCATCGCCTCGTTCAGCATATGCCCGCGTGCGCCTTGATCCGTGTCGAGAACAAACAGCTCTTCAAATTCCGGGAACCGCGAAAAAAGCGCGGCATAGACTGGCGGCACGACATCCTCGCACCGAGCTGCCACGGCTTCGAGGCTGGCGGTGAAAGCGGTGAGATGGGTCACTTCGCTGGCTCAGGCCGGAGCGCGTAGATGGACGCCGCGATAACCCCCGCTTCGGTGTGAATATCAGCGATAACACGTTCATACTCGGTCCCCTCGAACTCATCCAGGCGTGGCCAGTGCTCCGGCAAGTCCGGAGATTCAAAAACATCGACATCGACCCGCGTCCCGTCAGACCCAAGATAGATACCCGGATAACCTTCTGCTGCTCCCCAACCGGAATCGACCAAGGTCCCCCGGACATAGCCCTTGCGCCATTGCCCGCGCATGCCGTCCAATTGATGATGGTTGGCGCGCCCCGGCGCCAGGGTGCCATAGGTGGCGAGCCGATGGTGTGCGGTGAGCTCGTCTGTCATCGCCAAGCCAAAAGCGCCTAACCACGTGGAGGAAGGCTGCGGACGAGCGTTAGGAATTTCAGCTTTGTGCCCGCTCGTCGATGCGCGGACAATGCCTGATAATCGGGGTCATTGTACCAGGCTTTCGCGGCAGGTTCGCTTGGAAACTTGAAGATGATCACGCGTCCGGTGAGGGCGTCGCTGCCTTCCAGAGTCTCGCTCCTATCATCAAAGGTGACAAACTCTCCGCCATGTTTTTGGAGCATCGGGAAGAAGCCTTTTTCATAGGTGCGATAGGTGTCGGGATCCGTGATCTCTTCGAGATTGACGATCATAAAAACCGGTAGATCTGACATGCCTCTGACCTCCTAAAGCGGGATGTTATCGTGCTTCTTCCATGGATTGGAGAGCTCTTTGCCTTGCAACGTGCGCAAGGCTTTTGCCACCCGTCGCCGCGTCGAATGCGGCATGATGATATCGTCAATATAGCCTTTGCGGGCGGCGACATACGGATTGGCGAAATTGTCTTCATAGCTCTTGGTGTGCTCGGCAATCTTGGCCTCGTCGCCAATATCCTTGCGGAAAATGATCTCGACCGCGCCTTTCGCACCCATCACTGCAATCTCAGCGGTCGGCCAGGCATAATTGACGTCGCCACGCAGGTGTTTCGAGCTCATCACATCATACGCGCCGCCATAGGCCTTGCGGGTGATCACGGTGCCGAAAGTCACTGTGA
>JBCBBC010000057.1:0-23882 GCA_038532145.1 Pseudomonadota bacterium
AAATGAAATCCCGCACTTACTTCGAGAAGCCATCTGAAAAGAAGGCGCGTCAGAAGGCAGAAGCTGTGCGCCGCGCTCGCAAACTTGCTCGGAAGCGCGCCCAGCGTGAGGGTCTCGTCTAGACGACCCCCTGACGGAATGAGCAACGCCCCCGTGCCTCCGGCGCGGGGGTTTTTTCGTTTTGGGAGGGCGGCGACCGACTCATACAAGAGCCAATGCGCATCCGGATGAGGTTGAGAAATCCCACCTCGCATGTTTAGCTGAATATCAGTCGAGATCCCTCCAAGGAATGAGTGTGCGCCGTGGCCGATCCATTGCCGCAACCAGACAGCCCCATACGTGTGTTTCTGTCCTATTCCAGACGTGACACCGCATTGATGTTGCAGATTGCTGAGTCTCTGCGTGCACGGGGGTTTGAGCCGGATTTCGATCAATCCTCACATGATCCTGACAATGTCTCCGGTGGTATTTCTGCAGAGGATGAATGGTGGCTGCGCCTTCAGGAAATGATCGCGATCTGCGACGTGATGGTTTTTCTCGCATCTCCTGCATCCGCAAACAGTGACGTTTGTGACGAAGAGCTGGTTTACGCCCGTCAAACAGGCAAACGCATCATTCCGGTGCTGACCGCAGAGATCGACTTCGCTGCAGCACCCCCGCGGCTCGCGGCACTGAATGTCAAAATCGACGCGACGCAGACCGGTGAAGCGTTTGAGACGGCGATGGATGCCCTGCAGGCCGCCCTCAACGTCAATGTGGGATGGCGCCGCGACGGACGGCGGCTCGCGGATCGCATGGCGGAATGGGACCGTCGCGATCGGCCAGCCAGCCTCCTCTTGAGGCCTGGTGCTGTCGAAGACGCCGAAGCCTGGGCGGCCCGGCGTCCACGCAACGAGCCGGAACCCGGCGACATCTATTTCGATTATGTCTCTGCGAGCCGGCGACGGAATCGAGCGGATGAAAAAAGACGGGTATTCTGGCGACGCATTACGAGCGCGCTGGTTTTCGTCGCTATTGGTCTGATGGGATGGGGGCTTTTTGCAATGGTCCAGACCCAGCGCAACGCCAGGATCAATTATTCTCAGTTTCTCACACAGGCGAGCATGGAAGCATACGAGAATGATGACTTGGCGCGGGCGATGCGGCTTTCCATTCTTGCCTCCAAAGACACCGTTTTCTCACCAGCAGCAGATGGCGCCCAATTTCAACTCGGCCGAGCCACGATGGCCGCGCAAATCGCGGTTTTACTCCCTGATCAATCGGCTACTCGCGAACCGCCGCTTTACGCACCAACGGCCGAAGAGGTCGCTATTCCCGCCGGCAAAACGGGCGTCCAAATCTGGCGGCCGAATGCGGACATGGTCTGGTCCAGCGTCACGCTCTCAACGCGGTCTGACAATCCAGACAGGCTGGATTATTCAGCGGATGGCACGCGCCTTTTCACAGCCTCCCATAGGTCAGATGATGCTGAGATTTGGCGACGAATTGACCAAAATAGATGGGAAGCAACCAAGCTGAATGGGCATGAGACGGGCGTTAACACCGTGGCATTTTCGCCTAATAACCGCATGTTCGTGACGGCGACAGGCTCATATCAAGGGGCCAAAGACATGGTCTTGGTCTGGCAGACCGACAGAACCGGAGAGTGGTTCAGCACGCCCTTGGCTGGGCATACCGGTTACATTACGTCTGTTTCCTTCGCCTCCGATGGCGACCAGTTTGCGACGTCTTCTCGCGATGGAACGGTCAGGATATGGCGCAAAGGCAAAGCCAATGAATGGCTGTCCGAAGTCCTGCCAGGAGCCGTCACCCAGCCCGTCGAGGTGACCGTATTTTCGCCAACTCAACGCGAGCTGATCGCCCTTTCGAGCAGTTTGCGTCTGTGGCGAGAGACCGCAACCAACATTTGGGAAGACATCACACCTGCGGAATTTCCGGAACGCGTGGATCGCCTTTATTTTTCACCGACCGGCAATCAACTCGCAGTCTATGACCTTCTCGCCGGTTCCACAGCCATCTGGCGCCGTGATGATGCGGGCGTCTGGACGTTCGAGCGTAGATGCCCGCAATACCCCGCGACCCTTTTGACGGACGGGACGGTTTCTTGTGCGGAAATAATCAATCATCAAGGGACGACTGATTCAATTCGCACATTTAGACCTTCGCATTGGATTCGCCCCCGGACACAGCCGAGCCATCGGTCATTGTCTTCTGACGGGCATCGGATGGCCATGCGGAACGTCGAAGGGGCTGTTCTGGTCTCTACTCTGAAAGGCATTTCCCCGCAGCCGATTGCTGAACTGATCGGTCATGAGAATTATCTGACTGACATACAGGTCTCTGCGGATGGGCGCCGCGTCATCACCGCTTCCGAAGATTCCACGGCGCGCATATGGCAACGCGACGAAGACGGGGACTGGCAACACACGGTTCTGGATATGCCAGGCGTTCGAGCCAATGTGACCGCAGCCGCATTTGCACCGGACGGTGAGCAGGTGGTTGCGGGCGCCTTCGATCGTCTCTGGTTATGGCATCATGACGGGAACGGGCAATGGACCCTCGAAGCTACGCTCGAGGGACATGAACAGCCGATCACCAGTACCATTTTCTCACCGGATGGCGCTCAAATTCTGTCGGCGTCTGAAGACCGGACGGCGCGAATTTGGACGCAAGTCGACGCGAACACATGGTCGGATGAGGTCTTGGCGGGACATGGTCGCGCCGTGCGTTCTGCGGCATTTTCGCCTGACGGTCTCACCATCATCACAGGCTCCGATGATGGGGTTGCGGCCGTGTGGCAGCGCGCTGAACCCGAGCAGGCCTGGGCGCCAATTCAAGCGCTTCAAGGCCATGGTGAGGAAGTCGTTTCCGCTGTATTTTCTCCGTCAGGCGATCAGATCCTGACCGAGTCCACCAAATCAGTTCGGCTTTGGGAAAAGGACATGAACGGGGCATGGTCACGCACCGACACAATTGATCAGGGGGTCATTGCCGCGGGTGGCGACGGGTTGAATGTTGGTGGCGGCGGTGCCACCTTTTCTCCGTCCGGTGATAGAGTATTGACGCATGGCGATTTCTCAGCCGGCGCTACATTATGGCATCGCGATCGGGATGGCGTCTGGATCCGTGGCGTCATCCCAAGTCCGACTGCGTCTGTGGAAGCAGTGGCCTTTTTCCCCAGCGGGCGACAGATCATTACGGCGGATGCCGACCATATTGCACGCATTTGGGATATCTCGTGGCTCACGCCAGACGAAGCGCGTCGATCCGGGCGGGCAGACGGTTCAGGCGAGGTTCGGGCAATTGTCGATGAAGCCTGCGAAAAGCTGCGCACAGCGTCCATGATCGAAGTGCCAGACGATCAGAGTAAAGGGGTGATAATCCAATTCAGCCAGGCTCAAATCACTGCGGTCGACATCGAGCGCGCCCCCATCTTGAAAACCATGGGAGCCGAGATTGGCATGGATGTTTGTGAGTGGGTGGAGCCAGGACTGATCGATCGCATCCTGACACTCATTAGCAGGGCTGCGGGTTGAGCGCGCTCGACGTCGATCCCGTAGAAGCCCTTCGACTCCAATACGTCCGCCCATTTGCAATCCTGACGATCCCCCTCATATACACGGCTGCCAGATGAAGGAGCCGTCATGAGCCTGCGCGTTGCGATCCAGACCGATCCATTGGAAACCGCCAATGTCGAGACCCATACGACATTCGCACTGGCTGAAGCAGCGCAGAAAATCGGGGCGCAGCTGTTCGAGTATCAACCGGAAGACCTGACCTATCGCGAAGACCGGATCACCGCCTGGGCGCGGCCCATGA
This sequence comes from Pseudomonadota bacterium, assembly GCA_038532145.1. Classification (GTDB taxonomy): domain Bacteria; phylum Pseudomonadota; class Alphaproteobacteria; order Caulobacterales; family Hyphomonadaceae; genus Henriciella. Next base: position 3,820 of record JBCBBC010000057.1, read on the forward strand.
AAGTGCAACGCGTGGCCGGAACGCCGGCTCTGTTCGAAGACCGCGTGACCCTGGATTTACGGACCGATGTGGATGTCGTCCTGATGCGCCAGGATCCGCCCTTTGACATGGCCTATATTACCGCCTGTCACATTCTCGAATTGCTGAAGCCGGATACGCTGGTTTTGAACGATCCGGAACATGTTCGGTCTGGTCCGGAAAAACTGTATCCGCTGCTCGATCCGCAATTCATGCCGCCCACCCTGATTTCGCGGGACAAAACCGCCATCGCCGATTTCCGGAGCGATCATCGCGATGTTATCGTTAAACCGCTTTACGGCTTTGGCGGCGGCGACGTGTTTCGCGTCAAACCGGAAGACAGCAATTTCAGCCCGCTGATCGATCTGTTTCTTGGCCGCACGCGAGAGCCCCTGATCGTGCAGGCTTTCCTGCCCGCCGTCGCAGATGGTGACAAGCGAATCATTTTGATTGATGGCGAGGTGGTCGGCGGGTTCAATCGGATCCCAATCAAGGGCCACGCGCGGTCTAATCTTGCTGTTGGCGGCACGGCCGAGCCGAGCGATCTGAGCGAAGCGGATCTTGCTATCTGTGCCGCCATTGGCCCGGATCTAAAGGCGCGCGGGCAAGTGCTTGTCGGTCTGGACGTCATTGGCGGGCGTCTGACCGAGGTCAACAATACGTCACCGACGGGCGTACAACAGGTGCGAGACTTTACAGGACGCGATCCAGCAGCGATGTTCTGGGACGTTGTGCAACACAAGCTTGCCAATCAATAGCCTGATGGCCAAAAACGGAGCCATGATGATGAAAGCTCTTTCCCTTGCCGCGCTGTTCACGCTCGGCGTTGCCGGCACCGCCTGTTCACAGGCGAATGAAACCGCGTCCGAAGACACCAAGGCCGCCTCTGAACAGGCCGAATCCACGGAAGCAGCAGCGCCTGAGGTCAGCGGCAGCTTCAATCTCGGCCTGCCGACGGAAACCGTGGCAGCCCCGGATGTCGGCGGCAGTTTCAATCTCGGTCTGCCCACCGATGCGCCTGCGAGCACGGATGGCTTTAATCTCGGAACCGGGGTCGCCGCGTCCAATGGCCTTTCGGATCTGCCGGAAATCGCAGCCCCCATTGATGGCGAAGTCGCCCCCGAAGCAGATGAAGATGACGAGCCGATTATTCGCCTCGAATAAAGTATAAAAAGCGTTCTTTATCTGTTCTATACTTTCTGTTACAGTGCGATGGAAAGTATAGATTCCTCATGGTCGCCAGAATTACTACATTTGCATTTGAAGGTATTGAAGCCGCGCCTGTAGATGTGCAAGTGCACATGACGGGCAGCAGTCAGCCCTATTTCATGATCGTTGGCTTGCCCGACAAGGCGGTTGGCGAAAGCCGCGAACGGGTCCGCGCCGCGTTCAGCGCCATTGGCCTGGCCCTGCCGCCCAAGCGGATCACGGTCAATCTCGCCCCGGCCGACCTGCCAAAGGAAGGCAGTCATTATGATCTCGCCATTGCGCTCGGCATCATGTCCGTCATGGGGATTTTTCCCGCTGATGTCCTGACCGGGCATGCAGCGCTCGGGGAATTGTCGCTGGACGGGCAGCTTGGACCGACGCTTGGCGTACTGCCCGCGGCGATCAAGGCGCTTGAGCTCGATATGCGGTTGATCTGTCCGGAAGTCTGCGGCTCGGAGGCGGCCTGGGCCGGGGAAGGCAATCTGGCGGCGCCGAATCTACTCTCTCTGATCAATCATTTCTCGGGCCGGACGCCCCTGACCTGCCCGCCACCTGGCGCCGTAGCGGAGGCGCCCAATCCGCATGACCTGCGCGATGTGAAGGGCCAGGACGGGGCCAAGCGTGTGCTCGAAATTGCCGCCGCCGGGGGACACAATCTGCTTTTTTGCGGTCCGCCAGGATCGGGGAAATCGATGCTGGCGAAACGGCTGCCCGGCCTGTTACCGCCGCTCAGCGCGCGCGAGTTGCTGGAAGTTTCGCAAATCCAGTCCGTATCGGGATTGCTTGAACGCGGGCAACTGTCTCACGCACGGCCGTTTCGGGCCCCGCACCATTCAGCCTCGATGGCGGCTCTCGTGGGCGGCGGCATCCGGGCTCGGCCCGGCGAAGTCTCACTGGCACATCATGGCGTCCTGTTTCTCGACGAGTTGCCAGAGTTTACGGCGCAAGCGCTCGACAGTTTGCGACAGCCTCTGGAAGACGGCGAAGTAACCATTTCCCGTGCCAATCGGCATGTGAAATACCCGGCACGATTCCAGCTCATCGCGGCGATGAACCCGTGTCGCTGTGGTGGATCGATGGACAATGCGCCCTGCCGTAAGGGGCCGCGCTGCGCGCAGCAATATCAGTCCCGCCTATCCGGGCCCTTTATCGACCGGATCGATCTGTTCTATGACACGCCCGCCGTCACCGCTTCGGATCTTGCCGGCCCACCCGCCGAGGAGGGCTCCGCAGAGGTCGCAGGGCGCGTCGCCCGCGCGCGGGCCATTCAGGCCCGCCGGTATGAAGGTGAGGCGGCGCACGTGCAGCGCTATCTGAATGTCGATGCCAGTGTGGACCTGCTCGGCAGGTGCGCGCGACCGAATCCCCCCGGTGAAGCGCTTTTGCAGGACGCCGCGCAGTCTCTGTCCCTGTCGGCGCGGGCCTATCACCGAGTCTTGAAGGTGGCGCGGACCATAGCCGATCTCGAAGCCAGCGAGGAGGTACGCCGCATCCATATCGCTGAAGCGCTGTCCTATCGCCGTCGCCCGATCGAGGAGATGGAAACCAACGCCCTGAATCGCCTGAATTTTTGAGCCGCGCCATTAAGCAAATCCTCAAGGCCTTGTGGCATAGGGTTTGGGATGAGCGAGAAAAAAACAGATCACAACGCCGAACAGGCTTTTCTGGCGACGGCCAGCCATGAAATCCGGACCCCGTTGAACGGCATTCTTGGTACCGTGTCGCTGTTGCTGGAAACGGACCTGAACCCGGCGCAGCGGGAATATGCGGATGCCATTCGCAATTCCGGCGAGCGCTTGCTGGATCTGTTGAACAATGTGCTCGATTTCGCCCGCCTTGATTCAGGTTCGATCGAGCTGTCGAATGAAGTCTTCCGACCGTCGGCACTGGCCCGTGAAGTGGTCGAGTTACTATCCCCTAAAGCGCATGGCCGCGGTCTCGATATCGCACTGCGTTGCCAGACCAAACGGGCGCTGACCCTGTTCGGCGACTCCGGCAAGACGCGGCAGATTCTGTTCAACCTGATCGGCAATGCCCTGAAATTCACGGATGAGGGCGCCGTTCTGATCGATCTGGATTATCGTAAAGGCGCACTGTGTCTCGACATTTATGATACGGGCCCTGGTATTACAAAGGCCGATCAGAAAACCCTGTTCAAAGCGTTCCAGCAAATCAGTCACGAAGACGCTCAGAAAGACGGCGGTGTCGGGCTGGGTCTCGCCATTGTGAAACGGATTTGCGACGCCATGGGCGGCGAGATTTCGATTATCAGCCAGCTCGGGCTTGGCACCTGTTTCCAGGTCCGCCTGCCATTCAAAAAAGTCGCGCCTAAAGAACGATTCCCTGCCAATGACGCGATTGACGGGCGTATCGCTCTGGTCGGCCTCCCGGTTGCAACCACCCTGTCCGCCTCTGCCACCCTTGTACGAGCTGGCGCCAGCGTCCTCAACGCGGCGCGTCCCGAAGCGGCCCTAAAAATGGATGCCAAACTGATCCTGGCCAATGCCGACTTGCCGGAGCGGACCCTGAAAGCGCTGTGCCGGTCAGCACCCACGCTTATCGTCCTGCGCCACGAAGATCGCGCGGAGATGCCGCGTTTTCGTACGATTGGCGCTGCAGGCTGGCTGATCCGTCCGCTGCGGGCGGCCTCGGTGATCGAACGGGTCGGTCTGGCCATTGCGGGCGGCACGCCGGGCGACAGCGAGACGTCGGAATCCGGATCCGGGCACGTTCTGATTGCCGATGACAATCCGATTAATGGTCTGATTGCACGCCGTGCCTTGGAATCGTCAGGATTCGTGGTCACCGTGGCGGGCACCGGACGGGAAGCGCTCGACGTGGTTGAGCAAATCAGTCCAGACTTGATTTTGATGGATTTGCGTATGCCGATCATGGATGGATTCGAGGCAACCAAACGTTTGCGCGCGAGTGGCAATCGTGTGCCGGTCATCGCCGTGTCGGCCGAGATCAATCCGGAAATCGAGAAACGCGCCCGCCTCGCTGGTGCAAATGGCGTCGCTGCCAAACCTCTGGAAGCCGAAGCCTTGCGCCAACTCGCCTTCAAATGGATTAATTTACCGTCTCAAGCGGGGGCCGCGTGAGCGAAGCCGAGGTCAACCTCAGCTCACCCCCCAAGGAGCAACCGCGCTTTTTGAGAGCTCTCAGAGCCCTAAATGATCGCAGAATGCTCGCCATGTTCTTGCTCGCCTTCGCCGCGGGTTTACCTTATGGCGCCGTACTCGGTACGCTCAATGCATGGTTGACGACAGAGGGCGTCACCCCATCCACGATCGGCATATTGTCGATAATCACGCTCGGCTATTCATTCAAGTATCTCTGGGCGCCGGCCTTCCAGACACCGAAGTGGATTCCTTATCAGCGCTTAGGCGCCCGCCGGTCTTGGCTGTTATTATTCCAACTGCCCATGGCGGCGCTGCTCGGGCTTATGGCAATGTCAGATCCCGGTCAGGGCATAGGCATGCTGGCGATCCTCGCGCTTTGCATCGCGCTAATGTCGGCCACGCACGACATTATTTTGGACGCGTGGCGGATCGAAGTTGCGAGGTCGGATGAAGACCGCGATCTCATGGCAGCCTTGTATCAATTTGGATATCGGCTCTCCAGCTTCATCACTGGCTTTGTCGCTCTCCTTCTCGCAGCGCGCCTGGGTTGGGTGAGCGTCTATTTGATCATCGCTGCGATGATGGCGTTGGCGGCGCTCGGGACGATCATTGCACCGGAACCAGATGCAGACCTCAATCAGGACGAGAACAGACCAAGCTTCTTCGGCAGCCTGCCAGAACAGATCAGACGCAATTCTACTTTGGGCATTACGCTCGGTTGGTTCATCGCGGCGCTGATGATTTTGTGGTTTATGACTCAAGCGTTGATCCTCGACACCAATCCGAGCGCCCGGAACTTTGTTCGTAATGAAGGTCCGATTATCGTCTTCCTGACTGTGATCCTGCCGGCTTTAGTGTCGGCATACTTGATTTACCGGCGTCGCGCGGAAGCCAAAACTGAGGCCGAGGTGCATACAAAGTCGAGTGTATTGCGCGCACTCTTCAGGGCCATATTCGATCCATTGATGGAAATGGTACAGCGCCTGAAGTGGGGGGTCATTCTCGTCCTATTGCTGGCGCTGACCTACCGCTTTACCGATGCAGTCTGGGGTGCGTTTGCCTATCCGTTCTATCTCGATGATCGATTCGGGGCCCTGCATCATACGATGGACGATGTTGCGATTGCCTCGAAATTCTTCGGCGTTCTGATGACCATCGGCGGCGCGGCGCTCGGTGCTGTTGTGATCGCTGCCGTCGGTCGCATGCCCGTTTTGATTGCGGGAGCGCTCTTGGCTGCAGCAACCAACTTATTGTTCGCCGACCTGTCAGCCGGGGGCGCAGGTATGGACGCGTTCCTGGCCTTTACATATCTTGATGGACCGCTGATCGCATTCGCCGAATGGGCTGCGGTGATATCACCTGATCCCGTCGCCCCAGACCAAGGGCAACGCATGGCGCGTTTGATGATGGCCATCGCATTCGAAAATCTGGCCGGCGGGTTCGCCAGCGTCGCAATCGTAGCTTATCTGACATCCGTGGTGAATCAGCGATTCGCTGCGGTCCAATATGCTTTGCTCGGTTCTCTAACCATGTTGCTTGGCACGCTCGGCCGATCCTGGCTGGGAGAGATCATCGAATCTGACGGCTATTATAGCGTCTTCATCCTGACTTTCTGGCTCGGCATGATCGCGGTCGTATTTTGTATCATCGAATCGGTTCGTCGGATGTTTGAAGCACGCAAGGCTACGTCTGAGGCTTAAGACCCGACCCGATCAATATCGAACGCCGCAACCGTCGCGAGATTGACGATATCATTCACAGTCGCGCCCAGCGAGGCAATCTGAACCGATTTCGACATGCCAAGCAGGACAGGACCGATAATGGTCGCGCGCGACATGCCTTCCAGCAGCTTGGTCGAGATTGAGGCCGAATGGATCGCCGGCATGACCAGAAGATTGGCTTCCCCGGAGAGCCGCGAGAACGGGTACAACACCTTGTGCATCGGGTTCAGCGCAACGTCAGCAGCGATATCGCCTTCATACTCGAAATCGCAATCCCCGCAGGCATCGAGGATTTCGACCGCGTCGCGGACTTTCTCCGCCCGCTCGCCCATCGGGTTGCCAAAGGTCGAGTAGGACAGGAAGGCAACACGCGGCACGAAGCCGAGCCGCTTCACCGCCATCGCGGCTTCTTTTGCAATGCCCGCCAATTGCTCCCCATTTGGCAGCTCATTGACGCTGGTATCGGCAATGAAGATGGTCTTACCTCGATTGATCACCATGGACATGCCGATCACGTCTGAATCCGGCAAGGGATCGAGCGACAGACGGACATCGGTCAGGCAAACATCATAATTCCTCGTCACCCCGGTTACCATGCCGTCGGCATCTCCATGCGCCAGCATACAGCTGCCGAAGACATTCCGGTCCTGATTGACCAGGCGCTGCGCATCGCGCTTGAGATAGCCGCGCCGCTGCAGCCGATCATAAAGATAATCAGTATAATCCGCATTGCGATCCGAAAGGCGCGCATTGACGATTTCGAGCGCCCCTTCCGGCACACCCATTTGTTTCATCGTCCGCTCGACCTGGGCCTCGCGACCGATCAGGATAGGTTTCCCCAATCCCTGCTGTTTGAAGGTCCAGGCTGCGCGAACGACTTGTGGTTCTTCGCCTTCGGCAAAAACGATGCGCTTCTGTTCCCGGCGCACGGCGGATTGAACACCTTGCAGGAAGGACGCGGTCGGATCGAGGCGACGTGCCAGCGAGTCGCGATACTCTTCCATATCCTCGATCGGCTTTCGCGCCACGCCAGTATCCATCGCGGCTTGGGCGACGAAGGGTGGAATGAAGCTGATCAGACGCGGATCGAACGGCGTCGGAATGATATAGTCGCGCCCAAATTGCGGCCGGGCGCCATGATAAGCGGCAGCAACTTCATCCGGCACATCTTCCCGCGCCAGTTCGGCCAGAGCGCGGGCCGCCGCCACTTTCATCTCTTCATTGATGCTGCGCGCCCGGACATCCAGGGCGCCGCGGAAAATATAAGGGAAGCCGAGGACATTATTGACCTGGTTCGGATAGTCTGACCGGCCGGTGGCAATGATGGCATCCCCCCGCACCGCCTTGATCTCTTCCGGCGTGATCTCCGGATCGGGATTGGCCATGGCGAAAATGATTGGATTCTTGGCCATGGATTTGACCATGTCCTGGCTGACCGCACCTTTCACGGACAGGCCGAGGAAACAATCCGCCCCGTCCATCGCTTCAGCCAGCGTGCGCTTTTCCGTCTTGACCGTGAAGGCAGATTTGAACTGATCCATTTTCTCGGTGCGCCCCTCGAACAGGACACCGCGACTGTCACACATCAGAATATTCTCGGCCTTCACGCCCAGATGACGAATCAGGCCGGCCACCGACAGGCCTGCGGCCCCGGCGCCAGAAACGGCAACCGTGAGGTCCTCAAGACGGCGCCCTGTAATCGCACAGGCATTGATAATGCCCGCTGCAGCGATGATCGCCGTGCCATGCTGATCGTCATGGAAGACCGGGATATCCAGCTCATCGCGCAGCCTTTGCTCGATGATAAAGGCTTCGGGCGAGGCAATATCCTCAAGATTGATCCCGCCCCACGTTGCACCAATATTGCGAACAACAGTGCAAAACTCGTCAACATCCTTGGTTTCAACCTCAACGTCGAAACTGTCTATGTCGGCAAATCGTTTGAACAGAACCGACTTGCCTTCCATGACCGGTTTTGACGCCATGGCGCCGAGATCCCCGAGGCCGAGAATGGCTGTACCGTTCGAGATGACCGCGACCATATTGCCTTTGGCGGTGAAATCATAAGCCAGATCGGCATCCCGTCCGATAGCTTCGACGGGGACGGCGACACCAGGGCTGTAGGCCAATGACAGATCCCTCTGGGTCTGCATCGGCTTGGTTGGCATCATCGAGATCTTGCCAGGCGTTGGCTGGGCGTGGAAATCGAGCGCTTCCTGATCGGTAAAGCTTGGACGCTTGGTGGCCATGGACATTTCGCCTTTCGCGGCTTTCTTGGATTTTTGTGGAGCCTCATAAGCCTGTCCGCAAGGGGGGACAAGCTGTTGTGAATGCTTTATTCGAATGAGTTGTTGAAGGATTCGCAAGACTTTGCCCGACACCGCTGGAACCGTGAAAAAGCCAAAAGCTCCAACCCCCTTCATGGCGCAATACCTTGCCATAAAGGCGCAGCATGACGATGCGCTTCTTTTTTTTCGCATGGGGGATTTTTATGAGCTCTTTTTTGAGGACGCTGTCCGGGCCGCGGAAATCCTCGACATCACCCTCACATCGCGCGGTGAGCATGATGGCAAACCCATCCCGATGGCCGGCGTTCCCTATCATGCGGCGGAAGGCTATCTCGCCCGTTTGATCAAGGCAGGCGAACGAGTCGCGGTCTGCGAACAGACTGAAAGTCCGGCTGAAGCCAAGAAGCGCGGCTCAAAAGCCATCGTCAATCGCGCCATTGTCCGCATCGTAACGCCGGGCACAATCACCGAGGACAGCTTGCTGCCGGCGCGTCAGGGTCAGGCCCTCGTCGCCATTTCCCTGTCTGCCTCCGGTACGGAAGCCGCATTCGCAGCCTGTGATGTCTCAACCGGATATTTTGAAGTACGCGCGTTTGAGCCCGCAACGCTGGCGGAGACGCTGGGTGCTCTGCCGATCAAGGAATTGCTGGTCACAGAGGCTGACGCCGACCGACCTCTGGTGCGGGCTGCTGATGAAGCGCTGCGCTTGCCCACCACTTATCGCCCAAATAATGCGGCCAGCGTCAAATCCGGCGAACGCCTGCTCAAGTCAGCGTTCAAGGTCGCCGCGCTGGATGCGTTTGGCCTATTTTCCAAGTCAGAGCTCTCCGCAGTGGGCTTGCTGCTGGATTATCTGACCCTGACACAAGCGGGCGCTGAGATCCGCCTCGACCCGCCCAAACGCGGATCCAGCGCCACCGTGCTCGCGATCGACCCGGCCACCCGCGCAAGTCTGGAGATTGATACCGCCCTCAACGGGGGTCGCCAGGGCACCCTACTGGCGACGGTCGACCGGACGCTGACATCACCTGGGGCCCGGCTGCTGGCATCCCGCCTTGCGCGTCCGGAAACCGATGCTGAAGCAATCGGAGTTCGGCATGACGCGATCGAGTATTTCCTCGCCAATGATCACTTACGTGAGTCCATCCGCACCGCCCTCAAGTCTTCGCCGGATCTGGAGCGCGCCCGGTCGCGAATCCGCCTCGGTCGCGGCGGCCCTCGGGATCTCGCCGCAATTGCGAGCGCCCTGAAAGCCGGCGAGAAAGCGGTGGCAGAGGTCACCCGTGCGCAGACGAACCCTCCGGACCTGATTGAAATGGCGCTCGACGCGTTGACCCTGTCAGATCAACCCGATCTGGCCGCTTTGTGTCATGATCTTGGACAGGCGCTGACCGAGGAGCTGCCCACTCTGGCCCGTGATGGCGGCTTTATCGCGACGGGCTGGGATCTCGCGCTCGACGAGGCGCGGGCACTGAAATCGGACAGCCGGCAAATTATAGCCGAACTGCAGACCCGCTATGCCGACGAGACCGGCATCAATGCCCTGAAAATCAAATTCAACAATGTGCTGGGCTATTTCATCGATGTCCCGGCGCGCCATGCGGACCCGATGATGCAAGCGCCGCTGGCCGAGACGTTTATCCATCGCCAGACCCTGGCCTCGAATGTTCGCTTCTCCACGACGGACCTCTCTGAACTGGCGGGCAAGATCTCGCGCGCAGATGATGTTTCGAAGGGCCGCGAGCTGGCCATTTTCGAGACCTTCTGCGAAAGAGTCGAAGCGCTATCTGCGCCGCTCAGTCAGGCGGCCTATGCACTCGCCGAACTGGATACAGCGACCGCCGGCGCCGAATGGGCCAGCGAAGTCGGAGCCGTTCGGCCCATCCTCTCTGATACGCCTGTGTTCGAAGCCGAAGGCCTGCGCCATCCCGTCGTCGAAGCCTCTTTGCGCAAACAAGGCGATGGATTCACTGCCAACGATACCAGCCTCGACGCGCGTGGTGAGGCCGCGCCGCGTCTGGCTCTGGTCACCGGTCCGAACATGGCGGGCAAATCGACGTATCTCCGGCAGACGTGTCTGGCGGTCATCCTCGCGCAGGCGGGTTTCTATGTGCCAGCACGTAAACTGACGCTGGGTCTAGCGGATCGCATCTTCTCGCGCGTTGGCGCCAGCGATGATCTGTCCCGCGGACGCTCGACCTTCATGGTCGAAATGGTCGAAACTGCCGCCATCCTGACCCAGGCAACACCACAATCCTTTGTCATTCTGGATGAGGTTGGTCGTGGCACCTCGACTTATGATGGCCTCGCGATTGCCTGGGCGGCGGTCGAACACTTGCATAATACCAATAAATGCCGCGCCCTGTTCGCGACGCATTATCATGAGCTGACGGGTCTCGCAGAGGATCTGCCTTCAGCTACCAACCTGTCACTGCGCGCGAAAGAGTGGAAGCACGAACTGGTCTTCCTGCATGATGTTCAGTCCGGACCCGCAGATCGGTCCTATGGTGTCCAGGTGGCGCGCCTAGCCGGATTACCGGCGCGAGCCGTTAAACGCGCCGAACAAGTCCTGAAGAAGCTGGAAACAGCGCCAGACGCAATTGATGCGCTTCCACTATTCGCCGCCAGCATTGAGCGTGAGCCACCGGACCCGAGCCCGATCGATCACCCGGCCATAAACCTGCTCGAAAACATCGATGCGGACAGTTTGACGCCGCGTGAAGCCCTCGATTTGATCTATAAACTTAAGGACAAGACCTGAGGATCGCTATCGACGCCTGTTCCAATATAATCTACAGATTCCTCGATGGGAGAGGCTGCATCAGTCAGCTAAAATCGAGGCAAGACAAGGATAGCTGGGAACTCCATGGCTTATGAAACACTCTTAACCGAGGTGGATGGTGCTGTTGCGGTCATCACATTGAACCGTCCAGACGCGATGAACGCGTTCAACAACCAATTGATGGATGAATTGACGGCGGCGCTGGATCGCTTTGACGAAGACCCGGAAATTGGCTGCATCGTGATTACAGGCTCGAAGAAAGCCTTCGCGGCTGGGGCCGACATCAAAGAGATGCGCGACCAGTCTTACATGGAGGCTTATTATAAGGACTTCATCACCCGCAATTGGGAACGCGCGGCGCGTACGCGCAAGCCCTTGATCGCGGCGGTGAATGGCTATGCCCTTGGCGGCGGCTGCGAGCTGGCCATGATGTGCGATTTCATCCTGGCCGGCGAGAAAGCCAAGTTTGGTCAGCCTGAAATCACCATTGGCGTCTCACCCGGCGCCGGCGGCACGCAGCGCCTGACCCGCTTTGCTGGCAAATCCAAAGCCATGGAAATGTGCCTGACCGGTCGGATGATGGATGCAGAAGAAGCTGAACGCTGCGGATTGGTGTCGCGGATTGTCCCTGTCGATGACCTCGTCGACGAAGCCAAGGCGGTGGCCAAGAAGATCGCGTCCATGCCCCGCGCGGCGGCCATGCTGACCAAGGAAATGGTCAATGCTGCCTATGAAACCCCGCTCAGCCAGGGGGTCATGTTCGAGCGGCGTCTGTTTCATTCTCTGTTCGCGACAGAGGATCAGAAAGAGGGTATGGAAGCCTTTGTCGAGAAACGGCAGGCCCACTTCAAAAATCAGTAATCTGGCAGCGTTTTGCGGGCTTCAGAAAGAGTCAGTAGAATCTTCATGTTCAGGCGCATGCAACGGTTGACGCAGGCGAGTGGTTTCTGTACTTACCGCCTCTTCGCCAGATAGGGCGACCAAAGGAGTTTTTGATGGCGAACACGAAATCAGCCAAGAAGATGGTGCGCAAGATTGCGACCCGCACCGAAGTGAATAAGGCCCGCCGCTCGCGCATGCGCACATATGTCCGCAAAGTCGAGGAAGCGATTGAGGCCGGCGACAAGTCTGCCGCCACTGAAGCGTTGAAAGCGGCGCAGCCGGAAATCATGCGCGCGGCTGGAAAAGGTGTGATCCACAAGAACACATCTGCCCGCAAGGTTTCGCGTCTCTCTGCCCGCGTAAAGGCGATGAGTTAAGCAACAGCAACCCGTCCGGTTACTGATAAAATTGCATAGCCCGCTGGTCTTGCCATGCGGGCTTTTCTTATGCCAAAGTGAGAAAAATAACTCAGTTTCTCAATGTGTGAAATTCCACAGAGAAAGCCGCATTTTAGCGTTGACAGAACAAAGCTTGAATACCCTGTCCGCGCTATAGACTCAAACCTGTCAAGTGCAACTTTTTGAGTTTATTTTCGCCTGATTCTTCAAGGGGTTTGGCTGAGTCAACCGGGACAATCCCAGCGAACTTATAGTTTCTTCAGTTGCAACCAAAATCCGTCTCTGATTAACTATATCCATCGACGGAATGTCCTCTGTGTACAGCGTAATTTTGGGGTGAGCCTCCCCGGCTCAACAATCAGAGGTCGTGTGTGTTTTCCGTTGGTCGCCAAGATGAAGAAACGCAAGAATAAGAAAGGTGCATCTTATGGGGCTGACGTATGGGGTTGATGGGCAGAACGCTTCCTCCGACAATGCAAAAGCTGGTGAGCAGCTGGGGGCAAAGTCGCTTTGGGCGCAATCTATCGGCGCGGTGGAAGCCGACGCGAAACCCGATAACTCACAACAATGGCTGACAGCGATCCGCTTTGTCGCCGAGATCGACAAATCGATCGTCATCGCCGCACCAGACCAATTGACGTTGGATCGGGTCACAACCGATTTTTCTCGCCCGCTGCAACAGGCGTGGCAGAAACGGGATCCGAAAAAGCGTCGTTTGAAGTTTGAATTGTGGAATCGTGTGCCAGCAGACGTGCGCGAAATGGTGGGTGATCCCTGGTTGAACGGCCATGAGCCGGTGCTCGACCTGGATCAGGACGAGCCGGACTATGCCGCGCTCGATCTCGATCACACAATGACATTCGCCACTTTGGTCGCTGGACCCTCAAATGCGCGGGCCGTCGGGCTCGGCAAGCGTGTGGCCAGCGGCGCTCCGATCCCAGCGGGCGTGATCGTCATCTATGGCCAGCCGGGTACGGGCAAGACCCACATCCTGAAAGCGATTGAGGCGGAAGCCGCGCTGCGCAATGACAAGCGTCGTCTGGCTTACATCTCAGCCGAGGAATTCATGACCCGGTTCGTCAATGATTCCCGGGCTGGCGATACCAGCGCCTTGCAGGCTTATGTCAAAAAGAATGACCTTCTGATGATTGATGATCTGCACTGGATTGCGGGCAAAGAGAAAACAGATACGGCCTTTTTCGGCGCCCTGCGCGCCGTCACCTCAATGGGCGGTCATGTTATCATCACGGCCGATGCAGCCCCCGGCGATATGGTTGGCCTCTCCAAGCAATTGTCTGGTGAGATCAAGGGTGCCGCTTCGGTCGAAGTGGCGATGCCGGATAATGAAATGCGCAAGGCGATCATTCGCCGCCATGTTGATCTGATCGCCCAGGATACGCCGAACTTTGTCGTGACCGATGCCATGATCGACCGGATTGTCGCCACGGTCCGGGGGGCTGGCCGCGAATTGTGCGGGGTCCTGTGGAGCCTGCAGCTGGAAACAGGCTATGGCGAACTGGCCCCGACACCGGACATGCTGGAAACCGTCATTCGCCGGATCGCGGGAGAGCCGCGCACGCCGTCCCTGGATGATATCAAGCGGACCTGTATGGATCTGTACCGGATTTCGAAGACGGATATTGAAAGCGCCAGCAAGGTGCGGACGATTTGTCATCCGCGCCAGGTCGCTATGTACCTGTCGCGCGTGATGACGGACAAATCCTTCCCGCAAATCGCCACGGCCTACAAGAAAAAGGACCATACGACGGTCTTGCACGCGTATCGCAAGATCAAAAAGGCCCTGGACAAAGGCGATCGCGATATGAGCGAAGAGATTGAACGCGTAAAGAATGCGGTGTTTGACCGTCTGGCCGGCCACGACCAGACCTGATCCACAGCGCAAGTCGGACAAGGACTTGCATTTCACACGGAATTCGTGACTTTAGCGGCCCGCTCCCGAAAAGGAGCGGGCTGATTCGTATGTAAAAAGATAAATTGTGGGCATGGACCGGGCACCCGGCAAAGGGATGATGAAATGAAATTGACGATCGAACGCGGAGCGCTGTTAAACGCGCTTGGGCATGTCCAAAACGTCGTAGAACGTCGCAACACCATTCCCATCCTGTCCAATATCCTGATCGAGGCCACGGATGGCGCGGTGCGCTTCACGGCCACGGATCTCGATATTGAAGCCGTCGATCATGCGGACGCGAAGATTGAGGCGGATGGCTCGGTCACGGCGCCTGCGGGCACATTGTTCGACGTTGTCCGAAAACTACCTGCCGGCGCGGATATCGAGCTTGAGCTGAATTCCGAAAACCGCCAACTGGCCATTCGCTCCGGTCGCTCGAACTTCTCGCTACCCACCCTGCCCGCTGGCGATTTCCAGACCATGGTCCCGGATGAAGATGCCACCGAGTTTGTGATGGAGGCGGCGGATCTGCGACGTCTGATCGACAAGACCCGGTTTGCGATATCAACCGAAGAGACCCGCTATTACCTGAATGGCGTCTATCTCCACACCGCCGATACCGATGCAGGCAAAAAATTGCGCACCGTGGCCACGGATGGCCACCGCCTCGCTTTGTCAGAGGTCGATGCGCCGAGCGGTGCAGAAACCCTGGAAGGCGTCATCGTCCCGCGCAAAGCCGTCGGCGAAGTCCGCCGCCTGATTGATAGCGAAGATGGCGATGTCTCTGTTTCTGTGTCTGACACCAAAGTCGTATTCAAATCAGGCCGGGCGCAGCTGACCTCAAAGCTGATTGACGGCTCCTTCCCAGATTATGCGCGCGTGATTCCGAAAGGAAACACTAAGGCCATGATCATCGACAATAAGCTGTTCGAAGCCGCAGTGGACCGCGTCGCCACAGTCTCCGCGGAACGCTCGCGCTCGGTGAAACTGTCTCTGGCCGAAGGGCGCCTCGCCCTTGCTGTAAACAGTGCTGAGACTGGCCAGGGCCACGAAGAGATCGAGTGCGATTATCAGGCCGACGAAATGGATATTGGCTTTAACGCCAAATACCTGCTCGACGTTACCGCACAGATCGAGGCCGAGGATGCGCGCTTCCTGTTCAATGACCCCGCCTCGCCAGCCCTGGTGCTCGATCCCGGCGATGAGAGTGCACAATATGTGCTGATGCCTTTGCGGGTGTAGTGACCGCCCTTACCCGCCTCCGCCTCACTGATTTTCGCAGCCATGCGACTCTAGACCTGCCGCTTGATGCCCGCCCCGTCTGTCTGTTCGGGGCGAATGGTGCGGGCAAGACCAATGTCCTGGAAGCGATTAGCCAGCTCGGCCCCGGACGTGGCCTGCGCGCGGCCGCCTTGCCTGACATGACGCGGCAAGGCGCCTCCGGCGGCTGGACCATCTCAGCAACCCTGGATGAGGACCGCAAGCTTGGCGTCGGGCTCGAGTCCAGCGGCAATGGTCATAAGCGCATCATCCGGCTCGACGGGGCGCCGGCCACAGCGACCGACTTGGCGGATCTCATCCGCATTGTCTGGCTGACGCCAGCCATGGACAGTGTGTTTCGCGGTGGTGCGAGCGAACGGCGCCGGTTCTTCGACCGTCAAGTGATGGCGCATATCCCCAGCCATGGCAGCGTCTCCAACCGCTATGAAAAAGCCATGCGCGAGCGCAATGCCCTGCTGGAACGCGGCCGCGTCGATCCGGCCTGGGCAGATGCAATTGAAGGCCGAATGGCGGAAGCCGGCGCGATGATTGCCAGCAACCGCGCGCGCATCCTCGTCGCCTTGCAGGACGCCATCGATACGCGGCCAGAAGGCTATTTCCCAAAAGGTGATCTGGCGCTGGATGGCGCTGCGGAACAAGCCGCCGGTGAAGGCGCCGGTCTGTTCGATACCCAGGATTTGATTGCCGAAGCGCTGGCCAAGGGGCGCTATCGCGATCAGGCGGCAGGGCGGACCCTGTCCGGCCCGCATCGCACGGACCTCTCTGTCATCCATCGCCCGACGGGTGCCGCGGCCGGCGATGCGTCAACGGGACAGCAAAAAGCCTTGTTGATCGGATTGATCCTGGCCAGCGCACGGGCTTTGAATGCCGACGGAGATGGGCCGAGCCCGCTCATCCTGCTGGATGAAGCGGCGGCGCATCTCGATCGCGATCGGCGCGCCGCGCTATTTGACGAATTGATCGAACTCGGCGGACAGGCTTGGCTAACCGGCACAGAGGAATTCTTGTTCGAGGCGTTTGGTGACCGGGCTCAACGGGTTGAGATTACCGGCGCGGGTTAAGGTTCACCCTTGCTGCAATCCTGAGCAATTGAACCGGTTTCAGCAAATTCGTACAGGCCGATGACGTGACGCCGATCATTCCGAGCCTTATGGTTTTGGACGGACGTGGAGGGATACAATGCAGCGATTTGGCTTTGTAATTTTGGTCGCCTGGCTGATGCTGCTGGTCTCCGCGTGTCAGACTTCCATCCAGCCAGAGGTGGAGGCCGCACTGGCCAATCCGGACCAGACCGGCATTCGCTGGGGCCTGGTTGTGGCTGAAATGGATGGCTCGGAATTGCTGGCCATTCGGGCCGATGACCGATTTACGCCCGCGTCCAATACAAAGATCGTTACGACGATGGCGAGCTATCACCATCTGGAGCGATTGTCACAGCCGCAGCACAATCCCGGCACGCAGGTCATTCTTGATCGCAGCGACGCGGAAGGTCCGCCCGACCTGATCTTACGAGGCGGGGGAGATGCCATGCTGGCAGACGCGTCAGACTGCGAAACCCACTGTCTCGCTGAACTGGCCGATCGCGTCGCGGACACTGGACTGACCGAAATCAATCAAGTGATCGGCGATGACACCCTATTTCCGTTTGAACGCTGGGGCCCGGGCTGGAGTGTCGAGGATCTTCAATTCTATTATGGCACCGCCGTGTCGGCGCTCAGCGTGAATGACAATCTCGTCTGGATCGACGTCGTGCCTGGCATGGCGGAAGGTGACCCGGTCGAAATCACCTGGCAAGTGGGTGACGCCTATTACGGAATTGCCAATGACGCAGTGACAAGCGCCGCCGACGCAGATCGCGCGCTCCGCGTTCAGCGGTATCCGGGCGCCACATCCGTCCGCGTCTATGGCACCGTCCCCGCAGGATCGCAGGCTTTGAGCTTCGGGCTCGCGATCGACAATCCCGCTGAATTCGCTGCTCTGCGATTCTCGCGCTTGCTGGAAGCCCGCGGCCTGACCGTGGGCGGGATCAGCACGCTTCATCGCCCGCTCACCCTTGCCGATGAAGCCCCGGTCGACAAGGACACTCCGGCAAACCTCGTCAGCGCCAGAATCGCCGACGCGCCGCTCATCATCGTTAATCTGCCCGCATCGGACCTGACTGAAAGCCTGAAGCGGATCTCCAAGGAGAGTGAGAATCTGCATGCAGAGATCGCGCTGCGGCGCCTTGGTCTGGTCGAAGGGACGGGGTCCCGCGATTTTGGCACGAACGCCCTGGAATCCTTTCTCACCGAAGCGGGTGTCACCGAACAGGGCATCACGCTGTATGGTGGGTCAGGCATGTCGATTTACAATCGGATCAGTCCGCGCGCCATGGTCCGGCTCCTCGCCTTTGCGGCTGAGCAGCCTTGGTTCGAGGCCTGGCTGGCCGATCAACCGATTGGCGGCGTCGACGGGTCGCTGGCGCGGCGCTTCACAGGCACGGCGCTGGAAGGCAAGATTTTCGCCAAGACAGGAACGCTGAACGGGGCCAATGCGCTGGCGGGCGTAATGACTGCTTCCAGCGGCCAACAACTGCTCTTCTCAATCATCGCCAATGACCGCCCGCCTGCAACCCGGTCTGCGATTGCAGAAATGGATGCGGCTCTGGTGGCTATCGCCGAACGCTATTGAGAGAACCAGTCGACCAGCCAGGGGCTGACCAGCGTGTGCATCTGATAGTTCAGACCATGCTCACCGCCTTCGACAATGCGAATGTCGCCCTGAGGTAAGATCTGCTCCAGCTTAGCCGCGCTTGACACCAGCACCGTGGCGTCAGCATCGCCGTAAATGGCCAGGACGGGGACGTCGGTCGTGGCAAGGCGTGTAAATGTCTCCTCGCGTCCCGCCATTGGCATATGACGGAAGGTCGACAGCAAAGCCTGCAAATAGCCGCGATATTCCAGCTGTACCGTCACGTCGCCCTGTAGACGATCCTCCGGGGCGCGGGCCGCCTCGTCATATTGCGAGTCGCCGAGCAGGATGCTCTTGCCAAACATCCGCCAGATCCAGTCCCCGACCAAGGGCGTGCGCAGCAAGGCTGCGGAACTGCCATCTGCCCCGGCTGTGTCCAGTCCGGCGGGCACCAGAAGCACCAGCTGTTTCACCCGCTCCGGATAGCGGGCCGTGAACTCGGCCACGATCGGCCCGCCCATGGACAGGCCGGCGAGCCCGAACGGCTCATCAACACCGACATGATCGAGCAAGTCGATCAGCGTACGATCATAGAAGTCGACATCATATCTGGTCTTCGGCCGGTCCGACCAGCCGCGTCCGAAATGATCAAACCGAAGGGTTCGAAAGCCGGCCGCGTTCAGCGCCTCGACATTTTGCTGATAGATGAAATTGGGTGTCGAAAAACCATGCACCAGAACGATGACGGGTCCGTCTTCCGGACCATCCCAGCGATAGTGAAGCTGGCCATCCGTCAGCGTCGCAAACGCTCCGGGCGCATTCTGCCGGGCCGTGCCATTCAGCGGCTTCAGACGCGCTTCTGCCCATAGATAAGCCCCCAGTGCGAGCACGATAATGAGGGCTAATACACGCAATCCCCACTTCATTTCTGCCTCCCGATTTGATCCGATTTTGGTCCAGTTTAGACGGTTTTCGCAGGGGCAGAGCGAGGACAGTTTTCCCGCCCCCTTGGAAGCCCCACAACACATTGATTATTATACGTTTTTATAGCGAAAAAATACCAGTTCCGGATTTCCCTTTTTGGCCAAAAACCCCTATAAAAGAAGGGAATTTGACGAATCACTTGCAAGGGTATGCCCCGATGACAGACGCGGCCGAAAATAATCCAGAATATGGCGCCGACTCAATCAAGGTTTTGAAGGGTCTGGAGGCCGTTCGGAAACGCCCCGGCATGTATATCGGGGACACGGATGATGGCTCCGGTCTGCACCACATGATTTACGAAGTCGTCGACAATGCGATTGATGAAGCCTTGGCGGGACATGCCGATCAAGTCACCGTCACACTGCACCCGGATGGTTCGGCCGAGATTACCGATAATGGCCGCGGCATTCCGGTCGGACAGCACGCCACCGAGGGCCGCTCGGCCGCCGAAGTGATCATGACCGAGCTGCATGCGGGCGGTAAGTTTGACAGCAATTCCTACAAGGTGTCCGGCGGCTTGCACGGGGTCGGCGTATCCGTCGTGAACGCGCTGTCGGTCTGGCTCGATCTGACCATTCACCGGGATGGATCGGAACACCATGTCCGTTTTGTCGATGGCGGCCGCACAGAAGCGCCCCTGAAAGAGGTCGGCAGCAGCCCGATGACGGAATCAGGCGAACCCTATACCGGCACGGCTGTGCGCTTTCTGGCGAGCCCGGATACGTTCACCATGACGGTATAGGGTTCGCCTGATTCCGTCATCGGGCTGCTGCCGACCTCTTTCAGGGGCGCTTCT
>JBCBBC010000058.1:0-23077 GCA_038532145.1 Pseudomonadota bacterium
CAGATCGTCAAAGTCCCAGCCATGCAGCATCATGTCCATTGCTTCCTTGCGGGAGCGCCGCAAAAAACTGCGCTGAACATGGAACTGGATGCTTAGATGCTGCATTTTCTCGCGGGCATCGTTCAGCATCTGATTGGCTTTTCGGACATTCTTCTCGAATGAGGCTTCGATCAAGGCGCGTTGGGTTTGCAGGTTCAGATGATATTGCGCCGCGAAAAAGAACTGTGCGAGGCGCACAATATGAAACGTCTCGGCCAGATCCGTATCTGGCGTGTTCACGACGGCATAATTGACCCAGGTGACCGAAGAGTCGCGCTTGCGATCGATCATCTCCTGTGCGTCTTCCGGGCGCAGGGTTTCGGATAGCCAATTGGTGACAAAAGCTTGGCCCGTCGGCGTTGTCAGCCAGGGTTCCTCAATCACTGCCATGCGCGCGGTCCAGGCAATGTCGGCGCTCGAAACGTCCTGCATGGTCTGATCTTGATCGATGACATATTTTGGAAGTCGCGCACAAATGTCTGCGAGCAACTGATTCATCCGCGGGGCGTACCGGTCGACCTGTTCGCAGGTAATGCGTTGAACCAGACCTTCAGTGTCTGCTGCTGAGTGCGTATCATCCAGAATGAAATCCAGCATCACGCTGCAAATGCCATTTGAATAGATATGGAATTCTGCGCGCGGTTCATCTTCTTCGACCGCTGGCGTCCAGACGAGCAGTCGCAGGTCGTAATCATCCTGGCTCAAATCGCCGAAATCAGCGCGATCGCTTGTTTCGTCACGATTGGGGGCAAAAAATTCTTCGGAGCGCGCCGGCAATGCTGCAATAACGCTCTCATAGAGCTTTAGGCGCGGATCGATTCCCGATTTCAGCTCGAGCGGAATATAGAGCGGCGAAATCGTAATTATGCGCATGTCCAAATCCCGTCGCCCCAATTGGGCTATAAGAATATCAGACGCGCTTCAAGATCAACCGCCGAGTCCCGATATGTGGAAAAAATCCAGGTCGCCCCGTCGCCGGGGTCTGATCAGCTTCCGTCGAACCCTTGTGCGATTTCGTGCGAGTCAGGATTTTCATTTGACCTTCCTGGCCGGTATCGTAGTCTGGAACATTATGGCAACAAATGGGAGGGTGTCATGCCGGAAGAGAGCCTGGATCCCAGCGCCGCGGAGATTGCACGCGGAGTCTTGCGCCTGATGCATGATTACGGCTTCGCCGGTGTGACCGAGATGACTCTCGCGAATGGTCGACGCGCGGATGTCGCAGCGATTGGGCCCGGCGGTGAGATTTCCATTGTTGAGATCAAATCCTCAGTTGCGGATTTTAAGAGCGATCAGAAATGGCCGGAATATCGTCCCTTCTGCGATCGGTTCTATTTCGCCGTGGCGGCGCATTTTCCGCAGGACCTGATTCCGGAAGAGACCGGTCTGATCATCGCCGATGCCTATGGCGGCGCCGTTATTCGCGAGCCGGATGTTGAAAAGCTGGCGGCCGCCCGCCGCAAGGCCGTGACCTTGCGATTTGCCCGCCTCGCCGCGGCGCGTCTGTGCCAACCGGTCCTGGCTTAGGAGGCGGATGAAATGCCCTCTGGACTCTCCGCCCAGCAACACCTAGCTCCAGCCGCATGAGCCACGCTTATCCCATTGGCAAAACCGCTCGCGACGCGCTGAAAAATGCCCGCGAGGCCGCCCGCACGCGGTATGAGGCCGAGGAATTGGCTGAGGATCTGGCCATTGCTGCGCTGGATACCGAATGGATCACGCCGGCCGCGAAAGACCTCGCCAAGATTCTGGAACAGGCCGAACAGAATCCCGGGCATGGATTTGTCCAGCATTATGAAGACGGCGATGGCAATACCGTGCTGGCGGTGACTTATTGGAAGCTCGCCAAGACGCAGAAGAAGCCGAAACCCAAGCCGCGTCCGATCCCGGAGCCTGATCCCAATCAGGAGGATCACACAGACGATCTCTATTTCAAGTCAGGCCGCACCAAGAAAAGCCGACGCAAGAAATTTGTTGATCCCAATCAGATGGATTTGTTCGGTGAGACCAAAGCCGAGTGAGCTGAGACGGCCAATATCTAGGCAGGCTTAAAGGTCAGCGCGACGCCATTATTGCAATAGCGAAGACCCGTCGGTGCCGGTCCGTCCTTGAAGACATGGCCATGATGTCCGCCGCAGCGGGCGCAATGATACTCGGTTCGTGTCATCCATAGCTTGTTGTCTTCCTTGAACCCCAGCGTGCCGGGAATGTAATCGTAGAAGCTCGGCCAGCCTGTACCGCTATTATACTTGGTGTCACTTTCAAAAATCGCCAGGTCGCAGCCAGCGCAATGGAAGACGCCCTCGCGCTTTTCATCATTCAGCGGCGATGTGAAGGCGCGTTCCGTCGCTTCCTCGCGCAGCACGCGGTAGGCGAGGGGGTCAAGGCGGGCTTTCCACTCCGCTTCAGTCAGATTGCGCCATTCATTATCGGCGAACTCTGCTGGCGCAGTGTCCGCAAAAGCGCTGCCATTGCCGCCTGCCCCGGAACATGAGGCAATCAATGCAGCGGGCGCAGCGAGCAAGAAGGTTCGCCGCGCCAGAGACGGGTGAATGAAATTTTTCATAGGTCTCAAATAGGGATCTTGTCGGCAACGTCCACTCACAAGCGCTTCAATTTCCTGTTAGGCTGCAATCGGTTTCGATTGCCCCTCGCAAAGCGCGGCATTTGCGATTAGGGAGCTGTGTTCTGATAATTCTACCAGTGTGAGAGACGTCCATGACCGAGCCGATGAATGACAATCTGAGTGATACCGCCCGCGATAAACTGCGCCTGACGGTCGAGCGGATTGAGCGTTTGGAAGAGGAAAAGAAGGAAGTCGCGGAACAGATCAAGGAAGTCTATGGCGAAGCCAAGGCGCTTGGCTATGACACCAAGGCGCTGCGCACGGTAGTTAAACTGCGCAAGCAAGACCGGCAGGAGCGCCAGGAGCAGGAAGCCATTCTGGAAGTCTATTTGGACGCCCTCGGCGAGCTTTAGATCGAGCGCTTGATTAACCTTGCCGGAACCCCCTAGATAAGGGCATGCCGCGCGATATTGACGAGCGAAAGAAACGCAAGGCCCTGCGCAAGATCCGCAAGGCGGCGATGCTGGCTGAGCAAGGCCTGGGGCCACCGCTCTCGGACTGGGAAAAGCAATTCCTGGAAGAAGTCGAAGAACGTATCGAGACCTATGGCTCGGCTTTCCATGACCCTGAAAAAGGCGCTGCGGATGAGGCCTTGTCCTCGCTGCAACACGTAAAGCTGCGCGAGATTGATAAAAAGGCCCGGGGCAAAGCCAAATCCGGCTTCGGTTCGAAAGGCGGGTTCAAGCGCAAGGCAAAGCCGCGCGTGCGTCAGATCGATGAAGATGTCGAAGCATCACCGCCCATACCTGAGCGGAGCAAACCTGAACTGGTGCGCGCGCGTGATCTGCCTACCGAAGCCACAACCCCTCCAGCGCGATCCAGGGCGCGTCCTCAATTCAAGGTGATTGAGGGCGGCGCTGATAAAGATTAAACCATTTTCTATATAAAACCGTATAGAAAATTACTTCACTCGGGAAACCACTCTATGAAAACCGTTGTCATCACAGGTGCATCGACCGGCATTGGCCGCAGCGCCGCAGAGCATCTTGCCGCCCAGGGCTGGCAGGTCTTTGCCGGCATCCGCAAGGAACAGGATGGTGACGCGCTGATCGCAGCGGATGACCGGATCAAGCCGATCCTGCTCGATGTCACGCAGCCGGATCAGGTTGATGCGGCGGTCGAAACCGTGCGGGCGGCGCTGGACGGACAGAAGCTGGCAGGTCTGGTCAACAATGCCGGGATTGCCAATATGGGACCGCTGGCGCTGCAGCCGCTGGATCAGTTCAAATCGCATTTCGACGTCAATGTGTTCGGTCTGTTGCGCGCCAGCCAGGCTTTCGCGCCCTTGCTCGGCATGGATGAAACCCTGTCCGGGCCAGCCGGGCGGATCATCAATATAACGAGTGTCGGTGGCCGCCTCGCCTCACCCTTCCTGGGCGCTTATACGGCGACCAAACATGCCGTGGAAAGTATGACGGACAGCCTGCGCCGCGAATTGGTGATCTTTGGAATTGATGCCATCGCGATTGGCCCCGGGGCGGTCCGCACGCCGATCTGGGACAAGGCCGAGTCCGATAATAGTTCCAATCCCTATTCCAACTCGCCCTGGGCCAAGCCGATCGAAGTCTTCAGTGAAACTATGCTGGAAGGCGGGCGCACCGGTCTTGACCCGCAAATCATTGCCGAGACGATTGAAACCGCGCTGACCGCTGCCAAGCCGAAAGCGCGCTATGCGCCGGTGCCGAGCAAACTGACCAATTTCACACTGCCTATGCTGTTGCCGAAACGGGTTGTGGACGGTTTTTTCTGGAAACGGTTCGGGATGAGCCCGAAATCCTGATCAGGCCTTGTGGTAGGGCAATCCGGCCTGCAGGCTGACAGCCCGATAGAGCTGTTCGGCCAGCATCACTTTGACCAGACGATGCGGCCAGGTCTGAGGTCCAAAGGCCAGCGTCTCGCGGCATGCGTCTCTGACCGCCTGGCTATAGCCTTCGGCGCCGCCAATCAGAAAGCAGAGCTGTCCGACGCCATCATCGCGCCAGGTTGCGATCTTGTTGGAGAATTTCACGGAGCTTAGCTGCGCGCCATGCTCATCCAGACGTAGCGTCTTTGCGCCTGCCGGAAGGGCTGATAGCAGGCGCTCGCCTTCTGCCGGCAATCCGCCGCCGCTGGCCAGATCGACCAGTTTCAGGGACCGCAATCCGATCCCCGGACCGGCTTTGTTGAACCGGTCCACATAATCGTCGACCAGATCTTTCTCAGGTCCGCTTTTCAGCTTTCCGATACTGATGAGTTGAATGTGCATCGCGCGGCGCGCTGCGCCTAGATGTCAGAGGGGCGATGGCCGCTATCGCCGGCCCAGATCTTTTCCAGATTGTAGAAGGCCCGTACTTCCGGGCGGAACAGGTGCACGATGACGTCACCGAGATCAATCAGAACCCAGTCCGCATTTGGCAAGCCTTCGAGTTTTGGCGATTGACCAGTCTTCTCTTTCACCTTTTGCGCGAGGTGATCCGCAATCGAGCTGACATGCCGGGCCGAACGGCCGGACGCGATAATCATAATGTCTGCGAGAGAGGATTTTTCCGTTAGATCGATAACGGTTAAGTCTTCGGCTTTGTCATCTTCCAATGAGGCGATGATGATGTCTGAGAACGCGCGGATGTCTTCAATCGTCGCGGCGCGGGCCGAATTGGTCTCAGTTTTGACTGCGGGCAGGGCATAGCTCCATGAGGTTGTTTGTAATGACAACTTAACATGCGTTGCGAGCATGGCCTAGAGCCAATTGGCAACAGGGACTGGGTTTTCGTCAGGCAATATGGCCGACGGGTCAGCTGAATCGGCGTTTCAAATTGCCCTGAATCCGGGAAAGTTTCAGCATTTCTGGCGATTGGGCGGGATATTGCTGCGCCAAAGCCGCCTTCAGCGTGGACACTTCGTAGAGGAGTTCGCGATCTTCCGAGCGTTTCACCCGGCTCTCAATCCAGCCGACGCAGACAAGCCGGCTGCCGGATGTCACCGGTTTGACCTGATGCAGATTGGTGGATGGATACAGAATCAAATCTCCCGCTGCGAGTTTGATGCTGAACGCCTGCCCGGCATGCTGGATTTCAAGCTCACCGCCTTCATATGCGTCCGGCGGTGACAGGAAGAGCGTGAAGGACAGGTCCGTCCGGATCTCGGTATTCCCGGTGGGCATATAGGAATTGTCGACATGCAAGCCATACCCGCCGCCCGTCTCCGTTTTGCTGAGCAGGAGTTTGGAGAATTGCCGCGGTTGCGCCGCGGCTTTGATGGTTGGATGCTGCTGAAGAGCGGTGTTGAGAAACGTCTTCAATTTCGCGCCGGACCGTGTGGACAGGTCTGCTTGCAGATTGCGTTTCACTTCCCGCGCGGTCTTGCCGGCCGTTTCGGCGCCGTCCCGCCAACTCAGAAGCGCGACCATTTCCTGCGCTTCGGTGAGCTTTGCGGGATCGAGAACGTTCGCGATCGGAAGAAGCATGCGTGTGTGACCTGATATGACCGAGTCTCACCTTCTATTCGAAACTCCCCCGTCGGATCAAATGCCGATTGCGCGATGGGCGCCATCAAGTGTGCTCTGATCCCCGGTTAACCCGCGATAGCGGATGCCGGAGCACAAAAAAGCCGACCAGGATGAGGCTGATCATCGGCGGTAAGAAAATGCTCCACGGCTGTAGGCTCAAGAACAGGTTTCCGCCAGCGGCTGAGATCAAGGCGCCATGACTGCCAATCATCTTGTAAATATGTTCGTTCAACCAGGACCGTCTCAACCAGGCCGCGCCGCCGAACCCGCGGGCCAGATCATAGAGGCAAATCATGACCACATTGCCGAGCGCAATGTAAGCCGGAACGGTCGATTGCTCCGGCTGACTGCGCATGAAACCGGCCAGGGTGATCGCGAGTCCAATGCCTGTCAGCGCCGCGGCATAGTCAACCCGTTGCGGCCCGCAATCGCGAATCCGGAGCGTACGCATGCCCGAGATCAACCAATAGCCGGCTGACAGCGTTAGCGCGGCCAGGAAAGCCCGAAATCCGAACGCCATGGATCCGATCATCGCGGTCAGCAGGACGACGCAAAAGAGCCCAAGATAGGCCAGACCGATCCACCTGTGCATCGATCCGCCCTTGCGTGTGAAGAATTGTGCCAGACCCAGAAGAATAGCGACGGTGCCAAACCCGACATGGATGCCGATATTAAGAACGTGGAGGGGCGCATAGCCTGAATTGAAAATGTCGGACATGACGATAACCTGTCTCGTAATTGGATCCCGATCGCTCGGGTGTCCTGCAGGCTATGAGCAAAAGGTCCGACGCGTGAACGCCCCAGAACCCGATCAGAACGGTGTTTTTCTCCAGCGGTCGCTCAAAACCGCTCAGGCAGCACCAGCGGTCGTGTCCGGACCCGGTCCGTTTGGCGCACTGGCTTTGAAAGGCTTGTTTGTGTTCATCCTCGGCGTCGCGTTGGGCATGGCGGGTCCTTATGGGACCTATGGCACGGTGCCTTTGCAACAGCGGCTCGCATTCTGGATTGTCATTCTTGTGGTGCCCTGGGCGGTTTGGGAGACTTTGTTCGGACTGGCGCGGCGGGCTTTGCCGAAAACGCTTGGGGCAAGAACCCTGATGGCGCTGCTCATGCCGGCCTTTGCCGTGATTGGCAGCGTCTTCGCCACCAGCCTCAGTTCCGGGATATTTGGATTAAATGGACTGAGTTTTTCGCAGGCCTGGGCGCAATCCCTGGCCAGTTGGCTGTTATTCTCTTTTCTGATTGTCCTGCCGCTGGCCATCATTGCAGATGAACTGTCGCGTCGTGAACAGCGCAAAGGCGGTGAAAACCTGCTTGGCTTTTTCGCTCTGAAACTACCCGGAAAATTGCGCGGAGCGACCCTTGTCGCGCTACAGTCCGAGGGCCACTATTTGCGGGTATATACCGATGCCGGCGACGATCTGATTCTGATGAGTATGGAAGATGCCATGTCGGCACTAAGCGCCTATCCCGGCATTCGGACGCACCGATCCTGGTGGGTGGCTGTCGACCAGATCACCTCTGCTTTTCAGCTTGAAGCCGGCGCCACCGTTATACCCACCCATTCCGGTCTTGAGGTGCCCGTAAGCCGACGACGGCGCGGTTTCGTGCGCGAACGCCTGACGCAATTGCGAACCGAATAACCACGAAGAATTTGGCCTAGTCGGCGCGGACAAAGCGTCCCGCATCTCGATCCTTACGCACCTGATCCGCGGCAAAGACCTGGCCATTCATCGCCAGGTATACGCCCGGCGGCTGCAGCCGCGCTGCCGCGATGGCGAAACCAACATTGAATATGGCGTCCGTCGAGCGCAGCCGCGCCGGTTGCATGGACCCGGTCAGCACAATGGTTTTGCCGACACTCGGCATAAGGTATTGACCGGTTTGGGCCATTGTATCGGTGCCGTGCGTGATCAGGATCCGATCGCACGAACAGGCAGCAACGGCGTTTTTGATCACATCGCGGTCTGTATCTGTGAGCTCCAGACTATCTTTCCTCATCAAGGAGGTCAGGTCATAGTCAATCCCGACATTGGCCTCGCGCAAGATCGCGTCCAGCGGAGACTCTCCGACTTGAAATTCCGATAGAGCATCGAAATAGACCTTATCGATCGTGCCGCCAGTGGTGAAGATGTGGACGTCCGTCATGTGGCGCCGCTGCGGATAGCGGTTGAAGAAACCGGGTTGAGCGGTGCCGGCAGATAGACCCAGGCGGGTGACGCCTTCATTGGCAAGACGCGTGCGGCATGATCTGGCAGGCGGCGGTGCTGGAGCCGTTTGGCGAATGGGCTCGCGCGCGCGACCAATTCAAACCCTGGACGTGCGACCACCGCGACCGGCACAAGCTCTGTAAGGGCCCGCCAGTCTTTCCAGTAATGGAATGTCATCAGACTATCGCCGCCCATGATCCAAACCAGCTGAGCCTCGCGGCAGCGCTGTTTGAGCAGGTTCACCAGATCGATGGTATAGCGCAGGCTCAGCCGCTTCTCGACATCGCTGACGCGAAATTTTCGATTTTGACGCGTCAGATCCTCAACCGCTTCAAACCGTGCTGCATAATCGCTGGGAGCTTCCTTCAAAGGATTGCCCGGCGTCGGAAACCACCAAACCTGATCCAGGGCCAAGCGCCGCATCGCCGTCTCCGCGACATGGACATGCCCGCTATGCGGCGGGTCGAAACTGCCGCCGAACAGGCCAATGCGTGCCCGGGTGCGGCTTGGCGGCAAAGAGGCAGCAGGTCGTTGAAGCGTCATTCGATTTTACAGGTCGCGCGGTACTATGGCCGGGTTTGCCCTGTCCCGCGCACAACATATTTGAAAATGGTCAGCTGCTCGGCCCCGACGGGCCCGCGCGCGTGAATCCGCCCGGTCGCAATGCCAATCTCTGCGCCCATGCCGAACTCACCGCCATCCGCATACTGCGTGGACGCATTGTGGATGATGATGCCGGCATCAATGTCAGAGAAGAATTTCTCAGCCTTGGCCGTGTCTTCAGTGATGATGCATTCGGTGTGGCTGGTGCCATAGGTGGTGATGTGCTCGATGGCGCCATCAATGCCGTCCACGACCCGCACAGATATCGTCGGGGCCAGATATTCCGTGCGCCAATCGTCCTCTGTCGCCACCTCCATGTCGGCAAAGATAGCCCGTGCTGCATCGTCACCGACCATAGTACAGCCCGCATCTTTCAAAGCGCTGGCAATCGCAGGCAACAAGGTGTCGGCGATCTTGGCATCCATAAGCAAGGTTTCAGCCGACCCGCAAATGCCGGTCCGGCGCATCTTGGCATTGACCGTAATGTCAATCGCCATTTGAGGGTCTGCAGCTGCGTCGACATAGACGTGGCAAAGTCCTTCCAGGTGTCCGATCACTGGAATGCGTGCTTCGGCCTGAACGCGTTCGACCAGACCCTTGCCGCCGCGTGGCACGATCACATCGAGATTGCCTTGCAAGCCGGTCAGCATGTGCCCGACCGCGGCACGGTCCTTGGTCTGGACCAGTTGAACCGCATCTTCGGGCAGTCCGACCGCACGTAAGCCGGCGCGTAAGGCATCAGCGATGGCGATCGAGGACTGCAAGCTCTCACTGCCGGCGCGCAGCAATGCCGCATTGCCAGAACGAACGCAGAGTGCAGCCGCATCGGCGGTCACATTGGGGCGGGCTTCATAAATGATACCGATGACTCCGAGCGGAGTGCGGACGCGCGCAATGTCGAGGCCCGAGGGGACCGTCCAGCGCGCGATTTCACTGCCAACGGGATCCGGCAATTCGGCCACGGCGCGCAGCGACGCAGCAATCCCGGCCACCCGGTCGGGCGTCAGAGCCAGACGGTCCATCATCGCGTCGGTCAAGCCCTTGGCGCGGCCGCCATCGAGATCGTCCTGATTGGCTGCCAGAATCGCCGGTTGAGCAGCGATCAGCGCGTCAGCCATAGCAAAAATGGCATGCGTGCGTCCGTTCTGCCCGGCTTTGGAAAGCGCAGCAGACGCCGCCCGTGCGCGGCGGCCCATGTCGAGCAAGGTCTCGTGCAAATCTTCGCTAGGTGCGTGCAGTGTATCGGCCATAGCGTGCTATTGCCGGATTTATCGTGTCTGAGCAATGAGGGAATCTGATTCCAGCCTGATTATCCGCGCCAGAAGCGCCGGGTCATCAGAACGAAAACAGCGGTGAATTCGAGCCGGCCGAGCAGCATCGCAATGGCGCAAATCCACTTACCGCGATCGGTCAGACCTTCAAACGTGCCCGCCGGGCCGATTTCCGGCCCGAGCCCGGGGCCGACATTCGAGACGCTTGTAGCGGCACCGGAAATCGCGGTCAGCGGGTCTTCGCCCGTCAGGCTGAGCAGGATCGCGGCAACCACGAAGGTCGCCAGATACAGGAAGACGAACACCATGACGGATTGCAGCGTGTCATTGTCGATCACCTTGCCGCCATAACGAATGCGGACAACCCGGTTGGGGCTGACCATTTGCTGGGCGTGTGCAAGGACGGCGCGAAAACTGATTTCAAGGCGAAACATTTTTATGCCGCAGGCCGCTGAACCGGCACAACCGCCGAGAAAAATCGTGATCAGGAAGATCATAACAATCGGCTCGCCCCAGCTATCATAGGGGGTGGTCGCATAGCCGGTACCGGTCATCACCGATACGACATTGAACATGGTCTCGATAAAGCCGCCAATTGGGCTGATAATGACGTAATCCTGGTCGGCGATCACCCGCAGGACAAAAATCAATGTCGTAATACCGACAATTAGTCCCATAAAAAGGCGTGGCTGTGGGTCGGTGAGCAGGGGTTTGACCCGGCCATGGATCATGGCGAGCGCCAGCAAGCTGAAGGGTAGGCCTGCGATAATCATGAATAGGATCGCGGTCGGAATGGCGGCCGGTGCGGTTTCGGTGAATGCCCCGAATGAGGCGTCTGAGGTGGAGTATCCACCGGCCGCGACGGTTGTCATCGCGTGCGCGACAGCGTCAAACGCATTCATGCCGGACAGCATGTACGCGGCGGCGCACGTGGCGGAAATGAACAGATAGATCATCCCGATCTGCGCCGAGACCTCGCCAATGCGCGGCACGAACTTTCCGGACACGTCCGAGCTCTCAAGCTGGAAAAGCTGCATCCCGCCCACCCGCAGCATGGGCAGAATGGCAATCGCGGTCACGATAATGCCAATCCCGCCAAACCATTGCAGAATGGCGCGCCATAATAAGAGCCCTCGCGGTTGAAACTCCAGCTGGCTCATCACGGTTGAGCCGGTCGTCGTCAGGCCGGAAATGCTTTCGAACATCGCATCCGTAAAACTCATGCCAATGCCCATGAACGGAATCGCCGCCAGTGCCGGCAGAACGACCCAGACCAGAACCGTCAACAGGAAGGCTTCACGCGCCCCGGTGCGTTCCGGACGCCCGCCAGAGAGAATGATCAAGCCGCCACCAAAGAGCAGCAGCATCGTCGCGCTGGCGGCAAAGACGGGCCACTCCTCGCGCGCATCCGCGACATCCAGGAGCAGGCAGGGGATCATCGCGGCGCCGAGCAGCGCGGTCATGATGCCGAGGGCCAGGATTACGACTCGTAATTGCATGTGGAATGGGGGCTAAAGTGAAAATGCTGCAAAGGCGTGTACTTTTGACCACGCGAACAGCGATTCAGCATACAATATAGGGGCCAGTGTGGAAAAAAATCAGGAAAAAAGTGCAATTTTCTACCTCTGTTTGAGCTTGGTTAACCAGCTGTAAACAAAAGGTTTTGTATAAGTTAACAGACCCGTCATATAGTGCGTTCCGCTATATTTCTGGTTTGTTCCGTATTGGTTTCGTCAATGCGACCTTGTGGACAGGAGGGAATCACCACCTTGCCCATTTGAATCCAGACAGTCCCATGTTATCCCATATAAGAGTATGCTGGATCCATGGCGATCCGGCTGGGGCATAGGATGGGAGTTTGGGCGTGTTTGTCTCGACTTTTGAGACATCGCTGGATAGCAAAGGCCGGGTCTCGGTGCCCGCCCCATTCCGTCATGCCTTGACGGGCGGTGCGCGCATTTTTCTGTACCCGGCGTTGGACGGTGCGCCCTGCCTCGAAGGCGGCGGTGACGCCCTGATGCAACAGAACCAGGCCACACTCTTGCGCATGAGTCCGAATACCACGGCGCGTAAGGTATTCCTGAATCGAACCGTTTCGAAAGCGGTTGAGCTGAAACTGGACGATACCGGACGGATCAAGATTCCGGCCAAACACCTTGCAATGGCGGGCATTCGCAAGGATCTGGTATTTGTCGGCGCCATGGATCGGTTCTACCTCTGGGAGCCAGCGCAGTACGCTGCGTACGATGCGGAAATGGAAGCCCAGTTAGGTGATGTGCAGGCCGATTTTGAAGGGTCGTTCAATGCCGCCTTTGTGCATACCGGCATTCGCGGTGTGGTCGGGGGGGGATGAGTGAATGGGTCATGCGCCTGTCTTGTTGCCCGAAGTCCTTTCTGCGCTCGCGCCGCGGGATGATGAGACCTATGTCGACGGCACGTTCGGCGGCGGCGGCTATGCGTTGCGCGTGCTGGAGGCTGCGGAGTGTCGCCTTTATGGCATAGACCGCGATCTGGATGCGATCACCCGCGCGGAAGCCATGGCGGAGAGCGAACCGCGACTATCGCCCCTTCTGGGCCGGTTCGGTGACATGGATACATTGTTAAAGGCGCAGGGAGTCGACGCTGTCGACGGCGTGATGTTGGACATTGGCGTCTCTTCCTTCCAGCTCGATCAGAGCGCGCGTGGCTTTTCCTTCATGCGCGACGGACCGCTGGATATGCGGATGGGCCAGACGGGGCCGAGCGCGAAAGACGTCGTTAATCACCTGGTCGCGCAGGATCTGACTGCGATCATTCGGCAATTGGGGGAGGAGCGGCAGGCCAAACGGATTGCAAACTTCATTGTCGCGCAGCGCCAGGAAAAGGCATTCGAAACCACGTCAGATCTGGCTGAGTGTGTGGAACGTGCGGTCGGTGGTCGACGCGGCAAGAGAACCCATCCGGCAACGCTGACCTTTCAGGCCATCCGCATGTATGTGAATGACGAACTGGGTGAGCTGGCGCGTGGCCTCGCCGCTGCTGAGCGCTTGTTACGAGCCGGCGGACGGCTTGTTGTCGTAACCTTCCATTCGCTCGAGGACCGCCTGGTCAAGCAATTCATGCGCGTGCGCTCAGGTGCCGTCAGCGGGGGATCCCGCTATCTGCCGGAAGTTGAGAAAGGGCCATCTCCGAGTTTCGATCTGACAAAGCGCAAGGCGATTGAGCCGGGCGAAGAAGAGGTGACCACCAACCCGCGTGCGCGTTCGGCGCGCTTGCGCGTGGTGACACGGACGGACGCATCGGCCTGGACGGATCCGGTCGAGACCGGCCTGCGCCTGCCGCCGCTGAAAACGCTGGAGGCGGCGCTATGAGCAAACGCGCTTTCTTCTTCGGGTTGGCCGTCGTCGCCTTACTGATTTTCAGCCTGTATCGCGCCAAGTATGGGGCACAGGAAACCGTGGCCGAGATCGAAACAGTCGAGCAGCAAATCGAACTTGCACAGGCTGAGCAGGCCGACCTGATGGCGGAATTTGCCCACCGGTCGCGCCAGGAATGGATTGAGGAATTCGCCCGCCACGAACTCGGTATGGTGCCTGCTCGGGCCGAGCAGTTTGTGCGCACCGTCGACCTGGATGGCCGTGTCGGCCCGCCCATGGAACTGCCCGACGCGAATGCCCGTAAAGACCGGGAGGCGCCTGATGCCGATTGAGTCCGGATCCGAAATTGGCCTCGGTGGCAGTGGCATGCGGACGCGGATTGTTTCGATCTGCCTTTTGCTCGTATTCGGGGCGATTGGTGCGAAAGGCCTGAGCGTGGCGCTCAGCGGCTCCGACCCGGTCACGGCGCGCCGCGCCGCAAGCCTGGAGCCGGCCCCACGACGGGCTGACATTGTCGACCGCAATGGTGATCTGCTGGCGACCAGTGTGACCGCCTATTCCGTTTTTGCGGATCCGCGCGCGATTGGTGATCCCGTGCTGATTGCCGAGGAGTTGGCAAGCGTATTGCCGGGGCTGGATGTCACCACCATTGCCGCCCGCCTGTCCAATAATAAGCGCGCCTTTGCCTGGATCGAGCGTGGGATTACCCCGCGCCAGCGCCAGACCGTTTTCGAGCTCGGTCTGGAAGGCATTGGCTTTCGCGAAGAATCCCGGCGCGCCTATCCGCGTGGGACCTTGGCCGGACATATTCTTGGATATGCGGGGGCCGACGGCCAGGGTCTGGGCGGGATCGAATATGCAATGGATGATCGCCTGACAGAGGATGACGCGCCGCTCTATCTCAGCATTGATGCGAATGTGCAGTTCAGCCTGGAAGCCGAGCTGTCTGCCGCTGTCGGTGAATATGAGGCCGAGGCTGGTGCCGGGATCGTGCTCGCCGCCCAATCCGGCGAGGTGCTGGGCATGGCCAGCTGGCCGCCACTGGATCCGCACAAGGCGACATCGTTGAACCGGCAGGACCCGGCCTTGCTCGATCGCGCCAGCGGCGCGATCTATGAACTTGGATCGGTGTTCAAGCCACTAACCGTCGCGGGCGCGCTGGACGCGGGCGCGATCCAGCCAGGTGACCGGTTTGATGTGCGTGAACCGCTGCGCATTCGGGGGCGCCAGATCCACGATGATCACCCCATCATAGGTCGCCCGACCCCGCGCGAAATTATCGCAGACAGTTCCAATATCGGCACGGTCAAGATTGCCTGGCAAATGGGCTCGCGCCGGCAACAGGAGTTCTTCGGCGCGCTCGGTCTGTTCTCGCGCTCGCCGGTCGAGCTGGCCGGCAGTGCGCGGCCGCTGGTGCCGGAACGCTTTGATGAGTTGTACAGCGCTACGGCCAGCTATGGCCACGGCATTGCCGTGTCACCGATCGCGTTTGCAAGTGCGTTCGCGTCGCTCGCCAATGCCGGTGAGACGATTGCGCCCACATTGCTGCTGGCGCCTGAACGCAAGCGCAATCCGAAACGCGTCATGGCGGCGCCGACCGCCAATCTGGTCACGCGAATGCTGCGCGAAGCCGTGGTCGATGGCACAGGTGAACGCGCGGAAGTCGGCGGTTATCGTGTCGCTGGCAAGACCGGAACGGCGGAGAAGCCAATTCCCGGCGGCTATTCGGAAACCGAAAATATTTGCAGCTTCGCCGCCATATTCCCCGCAGATAGCCCAGAATATGTCGTATTGATCGTGCTGGACTCTCCAAAGGCTGGAGACGGCCGCGGCCGGACCGCTGCCTGGAATGCAGCGCCAACAGCCGGGCGGGTGATTGAACGGATTGCACCCATTCTGGGTGTC
This sequence comes from Pseudomonadota bacterium, assembly GCA_038532145.1. GTDB lineage: Bacteria > Pseudomonadota > Alphaproteobacteria > Caulobacterales > Hyphomonadaceae > Henriciella. Next base: position 15,495 of record JBCBBC010000058.1, read on the forward strand.
GAGCCTCGCTTTGATGATCCTGTCCCGTCCTCCCCGCGCGTCCGCTCCGTCGCAGACAGGAGAGGCACGACATTATGATATTGAAGGATCTGTTTCCGAGATATTCAGGCCAGGGGGCTGATGAGGCTGTGACCGGCATTACAGCGGACAGTCGCCAGGTTCAGCCCGGCTTTGTCTTTGCCGCGATGCAAGGCGTGGTCACGGATGGTCGCAAGTTTATCAGCAAAGCGGTTGAGGCGGGCGCAGGCGCTGTGCTGGGCGAAGACTTGCCGGACATCGCAGGCGCCGCGCGGATCAATGTCGACAATGCCCGCCTGGCCCTGGCCGAGGCTTCCGCGAATTTTTATCCCAGACAGCCTGACACGATTGTCGCCATAACCGGCACCAATGGCAAAAGCTCCACCGTCGATTTCCTGCGCCAAATCTGGTCCAGCGCCGGCTTGAGCGCGGCCAGCATGGGGACGCTCGGCGCCATCGGACCGAAAGGCAGCATTGATCTTGGTCACACCACACCGGACCCGGTTGCCATCCATGCGACGCTGCAAACCCTCGCCGAAGATGGCGTGACGCATGCGGCGATGGAGGCCTCGTCTCACGGCCTGGCGCAATATCGGTTGGACGCCGTCCGATTGTCGGCTGTGGCGTTCACGAATTTGACGCAAGACCATCTCGATTATCACAATACGATGGACGAATACCGCGCCGCCAAACTGCGCCTGTTCAGTGATCTCGCATCGCGAGGCGGTCCAGCTGTGGTGAATGCCGATAGCGATCAGCGTCTGTTCTTTGAAGCTGCAGCTCAGGATGCTGGGCTGGAGACGGTCTCGGTCGGTTGGCGCGGTGCAGATCTCAAGATTGAAGAATTAATGCCGAAGGCGACCGGGCAGCGTCTCTTCCTCAATTGGCGCGATGAGAAGGCGGCCATCGACCTGCCGTTGATCGGTGAGTTTCAGGCGCTGAATGCGTTAACAGCCGCCGGCCTCGCATTGGCGGGGGGGCTTGGTCTCCAGGACGTCGCCACCGGCATGTCGCAATTGAAGCCGGTCAAAGGGCGGCTCGAATATGTTGGCGAGACTGGCGCGGGCGCTGGCGTGTTTGTCGACTATGCGCACACTCCGGCGGGCCTGGATGTCTTGATCCGCGCCGCGCGGCCGCACACAGCAGGGCAGCTGGTCGTGGTGTTCGGCTGTGGCGGCGACCGAGATCGCGGCAAACGTCCATTGATGGGCGAAGTGGCGGCCAAGCATGCCGACAAGGTGATTGTCACGGACGACAATCCACGCAGCGAAGACCCAGCCGCGATCCGGCAGGATGTTCTGGCCGGCGTTCCAGAGGGCATCGAAATCGGTGATCGCGGCACGGCGATCGCGCAGGCCATTGCAGAGCTGCAAAAAGGCGACACCTTGCTGATCGCGGGCAAGGGTCATGAGACCGGTCAGATAATCGGCGACTCGGTGATCCCGTTCAGCGATCAAGAGACGGCGCGCACTGCCCTAGGGGGAGGCGCTGATGTTTGATCTGCCGGGCCCCAAAACTGTGACAAATTTATCCGCGAGAATGCGCGCCAAATCATCCACAGAATTTGTCAATTCAGCCGATTCGAAGCGCCTCTTGTCGCGCGCGAGACCGCGGTACGAAATTCGCCTTTCAGGAGAAGTTCGTTTGCTGCCAAAGGCTTGGCGCGCTGAGCATTCGCGCGGTAGATTCTCCTTGCCTGTGGAAGCTTTGGGAGAACGAAAAGAGTCCGTTTTTGGCGCTGTGTCTCTGCTTGAGATTCCTAACCGAAAAGAAAGACTTAAATCCAGCTTTCCGCCCTTGTTAATCCCTGCGAATAGCTCCGAAATAGGAATATTCGCAGACCAGCAGCAACATCAGAATGCTGCGGCAGACGAAATGGTGATGGACCGCGGTGCAGAATGTATCGCAGGGGGTTGTGATGCTATTTGAATGGCTGGCCGCTGAAGAAGGGCCGCTGAGACTTTTCAACTATCTGACGTTCCGTACGGGACTGGCCCTCGTGACCGCGTTTCTGGTGACGGTGATTGCGGGCGGCTGGATGATTGATGTGCTGCGCGCACGTCAGGGCAAGGGTCAGCCGATCCGTGATCTGTCGCTGGAAGCACAAATGGCCAAGCAGGGCACGCCAACCATGGGCGGCTTCCTGATCTGGATTGGCCTGTTGCTTGGCACCATCCTGTTCGCGGATTTGAGCAATCCGTATATCTGGGTCGTGCTGGCCGTGTCGCTGTCATACGCCTTTCTCGGCTTTCTCGACGATTATGCCAAAGTCACCAAGCAGAGCACGGATGGTGTGTCGGCGCGGTTGCGACTGGGCACGGAATTCCTCGTCGCGGCGGCAGCGGGTGCGTTCATCATGGGGCTGCATGGGGCACATACGCCGCTCGGCCATGCCGACTGGGGCGCATTGAATCCGCTGGCGGAGTGGATCGCAGGCTTCGCACCCGAAACCTCGGTCGAGCGCAATGAGGCTTCCTTCTCGGGCGGCGTCGCGATTCCGTTCGTGAATGACTACTTTTACCCGCTGGGCGGGCTGTTCGTGGTCTTTGCCTGTATCGTCATCGTTGGCTTCGCCAATGCGGTGAATTTCACCGACGGTCTGGATGGCCTCGCCATCGTACCGATCATGTTTACCGGCGCGGCTTTTGCCTTGATCGCTTACCTGACCGGCAACTTCGTCTTTGCCGGTTATCTTGGTATCCAGTTCACACCTGGCGCGGGTGAGATGGCTGTGCTGATGGGCGCGATGATGGGCGCCGGCATGGGCTTTCTCTGGTACAATGCCTACCCGGCCAAAGTGTTTATGGGCGATACCGGTTCGCTCGGCTTGGGCGGTCTGATTGGAGTGGTCGCCGTTGCCATTAAACACGAATTCGCGCTGGCTGTGATTGGTGGCCTGTTCGTCCTCGAAGTGCTGTCCGTGGTGCTGCAAGTCAGCTGGTTCAAGATTACCCGCCGCCTGACCGGCGAAGGCAAGCGCATCTTCCTGATGGCGCCGCTGCACCACCATTTCCAGAAACAGAACTGGCCCGAAACACGGGTTGTGGTTCGGTTCTGGATCATGTCGCTCCTGTTCGCCCTTGCGGGCCTCGCCACACTGAAGCTGAGGTAGTGCCCGACCTATGATCCCCATCACCGAATATGCAGGGCGCGATGTCGCCGTCTATGGCCTGGGCCGCACCGGATTGTCCGCTGCGAAAGCTCTGGCTGCGGGTGGGGCGCGCGTGCATGCCTGGGATGATGGTGAGGCCGCACGGGCCAAGGCTGAAGCTGAAGGCGTCAATGTCAGCGACATAAACAAGCGCGACTGGCAGAAGTTCGCGGCTCTAGTCCTGTCGCCGGGCATTCCGTACAAATTTCCGCAGCCGCATCGCCTGGTGCGAATGGCGGAAATGATGAATGTCCCCGTCGTCGGCGATATGGAACTGTTCGCCCGCGCGGTTCAGGCTCTGCCGGAAAAAGGGCGCCCGAAAGTGGTTGGGATCACGGGTACGAATGGCAAGTCGACGACGACCGCCCTCATTGGTCACATCCTGCGCGAAGCCGGCCGCGATGTTCGCATCGGCGGCAATATCGGCACCGGCGTTCTGGACATGGCGCCGCTTAATGCCAATGCGATCTATGTCCTCGAACTGTCCTCGTATCAGCTGGATCTGGTTGAGAGCCTGCATTGTGATGTCTCCGTCTTCCTGAACATCTCGCCAGATCATCTTGATCGGCATGGCGGCATGGACGGATATGTCGATGCCAAGAAACGTATCTTTGCCAATCAGCGCCCGCGCGATGTCGCCGTGATCGGGATTGATGATCCGCATTCGCAAGCCGTGGCGATGAGCCGCCTCCGCCCGGGTGAGGGCCGTGTGGTTCAGATCAGTTCGGAGTTCGGCCTCGCCCGCGGTGTCAGCGCCGTTGATGGTCACCTGTATGACAGCACAGGCGGTCAGGCCATTCGGGTCGGCGATCTGGCGGAAGCGCAGGCCCTGCCCGGGCGACACAATTTCCAGAACGCTGCGGCGGCCTATGCGGCCTGCCAGGCGCTTGGCGTGGCCCCGGGGCGGATCATGGCGGGTATTCAATCCTTCCCGGGTCTCGCCCATCGGATGGAATTGGTCGGCGACGTCGAGGGCGTGCGCTTCGTCAATGACAGCAAGGCGACCAATGCTCAGGCAGCTGAGCAGGCGCTCAAAACCTGGCCCAAGGTGCACTGGATTGCCGGTGGTGTGGCCAAGGCCGAAGGCATCGAGCCACTCGAACCCTGGTTTGACCGGGTTGAACAGGCCTATCTGATTGGCGAAAGCGAAGCTGATTTTGCCAAGACATTGAAAGGGAAAACCAAGACGGTCAGCTGCGGCACACTGGAGGCCGCAACGCAGGCGGCGTTTGATGCTGCCAAGGCCTCGGGCGAGGCCAATCCGATCGTCCTATTGTCGCCTGCCTGTGCAAGTTTCGATCAATTTAAAGATTTCGAAGCACGTGGTGATGCATTCAAGGGCATTGTGCAGCGGCTCGCTGCGCAAGTCGAACCTCAGAAGGAAGCTGTATAGGAGCGCGTCATGGTCGAAGTTGCCCTCCGCCCGCGGACTGGATCCGGGCGTTTGATTGAGTGGCAACGTGGCCTCGACTGGTCAATCCTGATGGCGGCTGTGGCGCTGCTCGGCGCTGGCCTCTTGCTCTCCCTCGCGGCCGGCCCACCTGCGGCTGAACGGCTGGGCTATTCGGACAGTTTCTATTTCGTCAAACGACATGCCATGTTTGTCGGCGCGGCCGTGACCGTGCTGGTCGGGGTCAGTTTGCTGGATCGCATCTGGGCGCGGCGCCTGGCGGCTTTGGTCTTTATCGGATCCATTGCGCTTTTGGCCTTCATCCTCGTCTCTGGCTATGAAGCCAAAGGCGCGCGGCGCTGGATCCGGCTTGGCAGTTTCGGTCTTCAGCCGTCGGAATTTGTAAAACCAGCCCTGATCGTTTTGACAGGGTGGCTGTTGGCGCAACGACAAATCTATCCGAAAGGGCCGTGGGCCGCGATCACGCTGGTCTTCTTCTGCGTCACGCTCGGCTTTCTTCTATTGCAACCCGATGTCGGCCAGTCGGCCCTGCTGACCGCGGCCTTCATCATTACCTTCTTTGTCTCCGGACTGCCCTGGCGCTGGGCGGCCATTTTTGCCTGCGGCGCCGCCGGGCTGTCCAGTCTGTTATACGTGACGCTGCCGCATGTTCGCTTCCGGGTAAATTCCTTTCTCAATCCAAGTGAGTATGACACCTATCAGATCGACAAGGCGTCCGAAGCGATTGGTCGGGGTGGCTTGTTTGGCGTGGGTCCGGGCGAGGGCACGATCAAGACCTCGCTGCCTGACGCGCATACGGATTTTGTCTATGCCGTGATGGGCGAGGAATTCGGTTTTATTGCGGCCATCGGTCTGATCTTTGTGTTCGGCTTCATCGTCTGGAAGGGGTTGCGTGCCGCCGCCCGTTTGCATGATCCCTATCCGCGCGCGGCGGCGACCGGATTGTTTGCGCTTTTCGGCCTTCACGCTGCCATAAACATTGCCGTTAATGTCAGCCTGATCCCCCCCAAGGGCATGACTTTGCCCTTCATATCTTCCGGTGGATCTTCGATGATGGGGACGGCGCTCACCCTTGGATTGGCGCTGGCACTGATCCGCCGCGGTCAGACAAGCGTGAAGGCATGGAATGAGTGATAAACCTCTTGTCGTAATCGGCGCAGGCGGCACAGGCGGGCATATGTTCCCCGCTGCGGCCTTTGCCGAAGAAATGGCGTCCCGCGGCTGGGAAGTGGGCCTGATCAGCGATGATCGCGGCTTGCGCTATGCCGAAACATTTCCGGCCAGCTGGAAAATGGAAGTGAAAGCGGCGAGCCCGAATATTCGCAAACCCTGGACGCTGCCCGGTACGGCGATGAAATTGCGGGCCGGCGTGAATGCGGCGGTCCGGCGGTTCAAGCAAAAGCAGAGACCGGCCCTGATTGCGGGCTTTGGCGGCTATCCGGCTTACCCAGCGCTGTCGGCAGGACGACGGCTCGGTATTCCCTTGCTGATCCATGAGCAGAACGCGGTGCTTGGCCGCGTCAATCGCGCCTTCGCCAAATCGGCGGGTGTCGTGGCTTCAGGCTTTGAGCGACTTGATCGATTGCCGGGCGGGGCCAATCACCAGCCGATCGGCAATCCGGTCCGGGCGCCGATTGCGGCGGTGCGCGATATTCCATACCCGGCCACCGATGGAGAGCTGACAGTCTTCATCACGGGCGGCTCGCAAGGCGCGCGTATTCTCGGCGAAGCCATCCCGCTGGCCATTGCCAACCATATTCCGGCGCCGCTGCGCATGCGCCTGCACGTCGTGCAGCAAGTGCGCGAGGAACAGTTGGAAGATGTGCGGGCGATCTATGACAAGGTCGATGTCAAAGCGACGCTGCAGCCTTTCTTTTCCGATATGCCCGACCGGCTCGCGGCCGCGCATCTGGTGATTGCGCGCTCAGGCGCTGGAACGGTCAGTGAGATTGCAGCTGTCGGACGTCCCACCATCCTGATCCCGCTCAAGATCGCCATGGACAATCATCAGGAAGCCAATGCGGAAGGTCTGGTCGATGCCGGGGCGGCGGACATGTTGCTGGAAGACAATCTCTATCCGAACCTGATTGGTGAGCTATTGGCGGTCCGGCTTGGCGACGCGAACGAGCTTACTGTGCGCGCGGCGGCGGCGAAGGCGCTCGGCAATGTTCGGGCGGCGCAAGACCTGGCGGATATAGCGGAGCGGATTTCTGAGTAGGAAACCGCCTCACCGTCGCCTAACGGGATCGCGATATTGGCGGGTCGTATTGGTTTTGACACTAGCGATTCCGTCTGGAGTGCTTCTTTTCTATTTCATTTTAATCGCAATCGCGCACTTTCTAGATTCTTTATGACTGCCGCGTTGGCGGTATTGGCTAAGCCGCATCACATCGATGCGTATCGTACATCTTTGCCGCTTTCAGCCATTCCCAGCCAAAGGCGTCTTCTGAGTCGCCCTGCGTCTGGCGCTGTTCCAGCTTGTCCAGCGCTTCCTCCAGAGTCGGCTCATGGCCCTCCGGCACCCACCACATGACGAAGTGCAACTGGCCGAGGACTTCGAACCATTCTTCGCGGCGTTCATAGAATTGCTTGTGCACTGTACCCCACACGAATTTTTCTAGGCTCTCGACATCTTTCCAGACGGTGAGATTGGCGACGAATTGCTGGTCGCCATCAATCTTGGCTTCGGTATTGCCGACCCCCGGCTCGCCAGACCCTTCCATCATCCAGACAAAGCCCGGCATGCGCTTGCCAAGGCCATTGATGAAATCAAGATTGTCCATGAAGTCCTTGACCCGCGGGTCTTCGGTCGGAGCGACCAGGCGGCCAATGTTCAATTCAGCTAAATGCATTGTCATGTTCGCTCCTTTTTTTGGCCATGTCTGATCGGCAGAGGGAGGGTATGGAACCCGATACTCATGCCCGACTTCGTCCGATCAGACATGGCCAAAAAAAGGAGCGAACATGACAATGCATTTAGCTGAATTGAACATTGGCCGCCTG
>JBCBBC010000059.1:0-22934 GCA_038532145.1 Pseudomonadota bacterium
CGCATCGATCAGGACCGCGACGCCAGCTGGGTCGAGGACATCTGAGATGCAATCAGCGATTTGGGCTGTCATCGTTTCTTGAGTCTGCAATCGTTTCCCAAAAATCTCGACGACGCGAGCAATCTTGGAAATGCCGACGACACGATCTGTCGGCATGTAAGCAATGTGAGCCTTGCCAAGGATTGGAACCATGTGGTGTTCGCAATGGCTCTCAACGTCGATGTCTCGCAGCATGACGATATCGTCATAGCCCTGCACATCCTCAAACGTGCGCTCGAGGACCTCCGCCGGATCCATATCGTATCCGGCAAAAAACTCTCTGTAAGCCTTCGCGACACGTTTGGGCGTGTCGATCAAGCCCTCACGGCGAGGGTCGTCGCCGGCCCAGGCCAGCAGCGTTCGAACAGCATCCATCGCCTCGTCCACGCTGGGTCGGACAATATCTTCGGTTGGTGAAATCTGGTCTCTGGGAGTGATGGCGTCCATGGCCATGTTTGTGTTCCTTGGTCTGAGGGACGAAGGTCGAACCCGGTTTGCTTGGTAGCTTCCAAGACCAATTTAGGATTTAACGCCCGCCCGTTTATCTACCCTCAGGGTAAGTCGGTATAGAGAGACGCTATTTTGCGTCTCATAAGTGCCTACGCGCATAGCGGGTGTGCGGATCTTTTTGCGCTTAATAAAGTTTCTCGGGAACATCAGTGTGCTCCATTGCGTGCGACAAACACGACACGCCGTCATCCGCTCCGTTTTGTATGTCGTAGGAAATATAAAACGGAGCAAAACATGAACACACGGCAATCTCTTCGCAATCTTGCTTGGTCGCTCATCCGTCAGGCTCAACTGCTTAAGCGAGGCGGTCAGTTGGACTTAGCAAAGTCCCTCACGAGCCGCGGGCTGACGCTAAAGGCCTACGCTTGGGCCATGACGCCTGAGCCAATTCCCATCCGCAATAACAATCGACGCGGCTAATCCGCAATAAAAGAGATAAAAATGAAAAGAACGATTCCTCCCAGAAAATCATACGATTACATCATCACGCCCGTTCATATACGAGAACGCCCCCAGCTGCGGGAACTGAATGAGCTGCCGGCTCATTCCAGGGACCAATCAGTGTCCGATCTCAAAGAAAAACCAGCCACACGGCTGTTGCAGCGCCGACTTAAGCGCCAGCGTAGGTTCGTTTGAGCCAAGGAGACTAATGATGCAAACGGATGAAATTGACACGGAATTGGCTGCACTGGTTGGTGCACTTCACGATCGCTCATGTCTCGTCATGGACGATGACGCGGTCTTTCGAGAGCGACTCGCCGGGTCTCTAACCCGATACGGGTTCATTGTTTCAGCGGTTGGAACAGTGAGAGATGGATTGACGGTCGCTCAGCACAATCCGCCCGCATTTGCAGTCTTGGATTTAAGACTCGACGATGGATTTGGATTGGATGTTGCTCAGGCCTTAAGAGAGACGAGCCCATCAACCCATATTGTTGTACTCACCGGTTATGGTGCCCTACAAAACGTCGTGGCGTCTCTGAAAATCGGTGTTCAGAATGTGCTCGCAAAGCCTGCTGACATAGAAGACATTATTAATTCACTTCTCGCTGCGCCTGATAGTGTTCCTTCGCCGCCCGATACGCCAATGGATCCTGACGATGCTCGGTGGGAGTATATTCAGTCGGTCTATAACAAGAATAATCGAAACGTTTCCCAAACGGCACGCTTGCTGAACATGCATAGGCGAACCTTGCAGCGTATCATTCAAAGACGCGCTCCAGATCAGCTTCACATCCGAGATTAGCGGCGTATCGAACACTCAGCCGTCCAAAAAGAGGTTTCCATGATGCAGAGCGGTGACGACCCAAACAGAAGCTTCGTAACGAAGGCGATGAATGCGCCTATGCTTGAAGCAGATTTTGAGAAACATTTAGCCACACGGTGGCGCGAGCATGAAGATGAGGCCGCGCTCCACGAATTGACGACGGCCTATATGCGCCTCGTGATCGCGATGGCCTCAAAGTTTCGAAATTACGGCCTTCCGCTTGCAGACTTGGTTCAGGAAGGGAATGTCGGTCTGATGATGGCTGCCGCTAAATTCGATCCAGCACGGGAAGTTCGCTTCTCCACATACGCCATGTGGTGGGTGCGCTCTGCAATGCAGGACTATGTGCTGCGCAATTGGTCTATTGTTAGAACCGGAACATCGGCGGCTCACAAGAAGCTCTTCTTTAATCTGCGGCGGATACGCGCCCAGATCGATGATACAGACGGCGCGTCGATGGCGCCGCAGAACGTAAGAAAGGTGTCAGAAGATCTTGGCGTGAAGGAACGTGATGTAGAATTTATGGCCTCCCGGCTTTCGGCATCAGATAGTTCTTTAAACGCTCCGTTGGCGGCAGACGGCGATATGGAACGCCAAGATCTACTGGAAGATTTTGGGCCGTCGCCGGAGGAGGCGACGATCGAAGTGCGCGACGCGGAAACCTATAAAAATTGGGTCTCAAAAGCGCTGACATCACTCGATGAACGCGAACGACTTATCATCAAAGAACGGCGTCTTTCCGAAGACAAAGCGACGCTTGGCGCGCTAGGAGATCGTCTCGGAATATCCAAAGAACGCGTCCGTCAGTTGGAAGAGCGGGCGATTGGAAAGCTCAAAACATCTTTGAAGACTGTGCGCGGCGAACTTGTGTAGATCGCTAGTAAAGTCCTAACGCTTCGCTTTTCTCATAGTGAGTGATGCCTTATTTAGCATCTTAAGATCGACACGGCCCGCGAGTACGTCTTCACCAAGCTCGATCGCGCGTTCAAGCTGCTTGATGGGCGTGTTGCGCCAAGCTGGTGGACGCACCACATGTCTCCATGGAACCCCAAGCACATTGTCCAGCAATACGCGGGCAAAACAGTGATCAGCGTTTATCGGCGAGTCCGTATTGCGGGCCGCGTCTGTTAGGCGACTCTCGACGAGGTGCCGCCACCGAGTGCGCACCAAAGCGCTTGGGCATTCCGCACTAACAAGTCCAAGCGAGAGTTGTGTGTTGTCATTCATGACTGCACCTAAGATTAGAGACTGCGAGGCCGCAATCTGTTCAGGCGTGGTGATGCGACGCACCTGCTACATTCACGTAATCAAACTATGAGGCCTTGATGTCGTTTCCAACTCAAATCGACCAGGTGCCCGCTTGGACTGTTGCCCAGCTAGTTCGCGGCACCGTGGATCGCAGATCTGCTTTTAAATGGCCCGTGCTCGTCACGGTGGCTGAGCCATTCGGTCCGTCTGGTCGGGTTGTTGTTTTGCGTCGGTTCAACGCAGAAAAGCACCAAGCCGTGATCTATACAGACCGAAGGTCGAGCAAGGTGGCACACATAGCAGATAAGCCAGACGCTGAACTCGTTTTCTTCGATCCAAAAAGCCTGCTGCAAATCCGAATGCGTGGGACCGCTCGTGTCCAAACCAATGGACCGGAAAAGGACGCCGCTTTTGATCAGTTACCAGCGCGCAGTCAGTCTGATTATTCCACCGTTACGGCGCCTGGCGCGCGTTTAGTCAATGCGCAGCCGGAGCGGGTTCTCAAAACGTCTCGCGATCATTTTGCGCTTATCGAAATTGTTGCTCAGGAATACGATATCCTCTCACTTGAGAGGGAAGGACATCGACGCGCGAAGGTTAGTATTTCAGGGCAAACCTGTCAGGCATCGTGGGTGACGCCCTAGATTTCGGAGCGAACCATTTGAGCCGGGTCCAAACGCGCAATGATGAGTCTACGAATTGAGCATTTGGGCCTGGGTGATTACATTTGTGCTCAAAGAGCACTCATAATGCGATTGTTTTTTGAGGTTATACACGCTTTCTGGTTATTCGGCCGGATTTTGCGGGTAGATCTCGCGCATCAATGTTTCCTCCCGAAAGATTGAACAAACTCACCCGCTGCGTCGCCTCCTAAAGCTGCAGCGGGTTTTTTGTTATAAACTAGAATGTCTCTGGATCGCTCGCTTTTATCTGCGGTGGATAAAAGAACGATTTTGCGAACGCAAACGGTTCTAAAGTCATATCAGATATCGAACTTATCGGTCTCGATTCTCACGCAACGCACGAAGGTCTTCTCGGCCGATCGAAAGCCGCACCCCTAATTCTCCGCTATCACGCAAGACCGGCCACTTGCTGAGCGACACCTCCAAGGCTTCGATTTCTTTATAAGCGGCGCACGCGAAAACTATGAGCGTCATAAGCCTTTCTTGCGTGTGATAGTGTTTATCTTTCGCGAGACGATCGATTTCTCGAATAAGCGGGTCATAGTCAAACACGTAGCCCATTTCATCCGTCTCGATGAAAACAAGGCGCGGATCAATCGTCAGCGTAAGATCAAGCAGATGCTTTTCCGGCACGACATCATCGGGCCCATAAATGCCAAGGGACAAGTCGAGTTCGAGTTGCTTTAGATTAATCGTGCTATTCATTTCGAGGAGGCAGTCCTTTTGGGTTGGTCGATCTCGCGAGTAGAATACGAAACAAAGCGTTCCTTTGCATAGACGCATCTGGGACTAATTCTGATCGCTCGCGTACTGCAGAGATCAGTGCGCTTCGCTTATGACATGCTTCGATGTAATAATTCGGCAAGTCGTTTCACGAGTGGCATAACTTTGAACCTCACGCGTAAGATGAATTTAGCCTTAGAGCCAATGTCCGCTTTTGTTCGCTCAGCGGGTATTTAAATCGCCTTAAACACTCAAGAATGCTCCAATCTGGGAAATAACTGAAGACTGTTTCGCTCAAGATCAACACCGCCCGAAAACCTTTATCGGGCATCCATGCCGAGCATCAGCAGTTCAATGAGTAAGAGGTAATATTAGTCTTCTTTTCAAAGGAGACCTTGGGAGCATCGAAAGTCTTTTGGCCAATCTGCACGGTCGGTGGCGTGATCGAAAACGCTTCAGGCGCTTCTCCGGGAACGCCGTACAACAGAGTAATCCGCGAAAACACACCTGAGCGAACGGGTTGGCCTTGAAGTCTGATCCGTCGATATGAGGTCTCTTCAGGCAAAATCGGCCCGATCGAGTTTCTGCTGGACGCAGCTCGATCCTCAATGAAAGCAAGTGGCACGTCGCGACCGTCGATGAGCGCCACAATATCCGTGTTTGGGATCGTTATCGCTTGATCAGACAAGAACACAAATGAGACCGTGGCGCCATAATCCCGAGTGTCGGTGGCATAGTTAAAAGGCTCCGCTGACACGACGAGATCCAATGACCGATCTATTGCGACCACCAAGTTTTGCGCCGGTCCGAAGACTTCACAAGCCGTCAGTGTCTGACGCAACTCCCCTTCCGGACCACTCGGTTCATAGTATGCGTTCGGCGCGAGTAGGCAGCCTCCTAAAAGCGCTGGCAGCGCCAATGCGATTAAGTGACACTTCATTGCCTCTTCTCCTTTGCCACGGGTGAAAGACGACGGATGGCCGCACTGAGCAGGTGGTCCTTTCCATTTCCAAGATCAGCTGATTGCGTGTTCGAAATATTCGGCGCCCATTGATGACGCGGTGTCCCATCGAGATGGAGAAGATCGTAAGTTGGTATGAACACAGTGATCCCCACACTTGGCAGGTCTATCGCTTCTGTGCCGCCTGCTAGGCGCGCCATTTGTGTACCGAGAACAGTCGCGCGGCCCATACCATCGAGGCCAATCGCCATGCCTTCGCCCATGCTCCCTGTCCATCCGCCGACCAAGACAATCACGGGCCGGGTGTACGGCCGTTGTGTCGTTGGGAAAATGCCTCGCTCATAGGCAGGAGCATCCGTGGGTGCCGTGATTTGGTAGGGTGTTTTGCGATCGACAAAGTGCCCAAGGATCGGCTCAGCGACATCCGTGTTTCCTCCACTGGGTGTGTCCCGCAGGTCCAGGATCAAGCCACTCGTGTCCGAAAGCTCTGTTACGACGCTGCCGAAGTCGCTTACGGTTTCATTTTCACCAAGGCTGTTATTGAACCGGATGTAGCCAATGTTGTTTTCCAGCTTTTGATAGCTGAGCCGACTGTTAGCCGGCGGAGGGATGGGATCTCCTAAATCATGCTCAACCATGTTGCTTCCACGCCGCAGCACTAGCCGTCTTGGTTCATTGTAACGCCCCGCAATGACCGCATTGATTGCCCACGTCATTCGCTCTCTAGAGATGTTTTCCCGACCAGAATGAACCCGCTCGAGGATGATTTGATCGGGTTGCAATTGATTGAAGCTGACGAGCTCATCACCGATCCGAATATCGACTGCGGCAGCACTCGTTAGCGGTCTTATCCCAACGACGCGATAAGCATCCTCCACCCACTCGAAGGCAAGGTCAGCTCCCGAAGGCAACAACCGTGGGGATGTTTGATCATTGGAATTGAGGTTTGCATGTGGATCATGGAGATCATCAAGCAAACGTTCGAAGATATCGAGTGTGGGCGGTGAGCTTCCACCCGCTCGAGCTTCTAAGCCCGCACGCTCGCACGATTGGTCCCAATAGCTGGCAACTTTGTCGAAATAGGCATAGCGCCTTTCTACGGCGGCACAGAATTCCGCGACCGCTTCCACGTGTTTGTTGTTGGGTTCTGTGGTTATGGGCTCGCGAGTATCGTCGGCGGCGCAAGCCGGAACCAATAAGCAGAGTGTGAATAAGAGCCGTTTCATCTTCTTCCTCGATACGTCCGAGCTTTAGAATCGTTTCCGCAGCTCGACACGCCATCCGAGACCAACCGGGTCAAGCACATCCTTTTGATAGGCCAAAGGCGTTCTCCCCCGACTGTCGGTGACAGATACGATGTCGTCCAGTGCGTTGGCGATTCCAACCGTGAGGCGCGTTTCTTCCAAGATTGGAAACCTGTCTAAGACTTTATCCGCATAGTTGAACTCGTAAGACGCACTCAGAATAACACGCAGCGTATCTGAAAATTCGAGCTCATCTGTTGCCGTGGTGAGTGCTGACGAACTTCGATATTGCGCGCTGCCATAAAACCCCCACCCATTGTTCCACTGATAATAGGTGAGATCGACCAGGTGCCGCGGGCGGGCAAGGATTGAATCAATGGTGTCACCATCGAGAAGGTCGAGCGTGCCCGCTGAAGCAATTGGGCGCAGCTCATTCGCGAGTTCCCAACGATGAATGAGCGAGAGACGTCGACTGCCGGGTCGCCCACTCTTCCGCCGCTTCGCGCCCGGTTTTGGCGGTGCTTTTGCACGGGTTGGTTTGATTGGGATCGACCAAGACAAACTGGTTCGCAGGGTCTCCGTCTCACTTTCAAAGATGTTTACTGGTGTCCGGTCGAGCAGGACGATTTCTCCCGCTGGATCGCGGACGACCTGATTTAACCCCAACGCATCCAATCCTGGCGCTGGCACCGAAAACGATCGGATCTCATTTGCGCCCTCAGCGGCAATGTAATTGGTTGAGAACGTAAGATCCCGCTTTTCCCACGGTTTCCAAACCAAACCTATTTTTGAGATATCGCGTGAAGCCACTTGCAGGTCCGAATTGCCGCCATCAACAAGCGTAGCAGTTACCGTCTCACTCCGTGTCAGGTCGAAAAAGCTGCGATTGGGAGACAGCGTCGCTGGTAGCGCGAATTCCTGCAAAGTTGGCGCAATATCTTCCGAGGCCCATGAATAAGTCAACGTCACGCCTTCAACCGGGATCCAATTCGCAGTGACCCCAAAATCTGATAGACTACCGAGATCCGAGAGGTTCGATTGTCGTCCATCAACAGACAGTGTGCCGCGCCCCCAACGGTCTTCGTCAATCGGCAATGGGTAACTGATCGCGCCTTGAATGTAGGCCGTTTCTCGGGAGATCGAGATTTGATCAGACGAGGACTCAAACGCTTCGCTAGCAACACCTAAAGCACCGCTAAAGGTAACCGGGCCGTTATCCGCTTCGAACAAAGAGAAATTCGCGTTTGCGTCCAGTGTGGCGAGGCGGGTTGATGTCTTAACGGGCGAAATATCGAAACCAAATGTGCCGCGGTTTTCGACGTCGCGATCCGTTTGAGAATAATTCCCCAGAACGGACCAAGTGTTCGCAGCGAGCTTGCTGTTAATGGTCACACCGAGATCTAGCGTTTCTGAACGGTTGAATTGACTGAGCTGCGTTCCATCGATCGAAGATAATGCCGTCAAAAAATCGGACTCGCTCCGCTCGAACCGCGCCGAAAAAGTGCCAATGGCGCCATCTGGCAGAGCCATCGTTTTTAGTCCGCTCATTTCAAACAGCTCTGATGACGGTAACAGGCTTCTTGCGTCTCGAGGTTGATCGGATGCGAATGGAATGATGTCGCGTTCGCGCTCTGTCAGCTGAGAGCTTTCGCTCACTTTCGCTCTGATCGTGGAGCGATTGTTGCCGTCTATGAAAACCCTTGATCCATCGACGGTGTTTGAGAGCGTGCCGCCACCTGCAGGCGCCTGGGTTCGCGTATTTATTGGAATGATTTGAAGATCCGATTTCAGCACAAAGTTGATGACGCGTTGATTGGCTGTGAAACCGTAGGCGAGTGACGCCTCTTCTGGCAGCACTTCGACGCGGGCCAAGCTTTCAACGGGATAGTTGTCCAGCTCGCGAAAGCCCGAGACGCGGCGCCCATTGATCAACACGACGGGAGGTTCGCTGCGGCGCTGTTTTCCACTTGATGTCTCGACCTGGATAATGCTGAGCAGCTCTCCGATCGATGACACACCATAGGCGGCGATATCACTTTCGGTGAGCACCAGTTCCGGTTCGTATTCAGACAGCGAACTGCCCTTGAGATACGATCCGTCGACAATAATCTCCTCGAGCACCCGTTCGTCTGAGGTTATGTCAGACTTCCCATTTACACTCGTCTCGATGGCGCCGGTGTCTGCCAGTGAGGTGAAAGGCGCGGCGAGACTGATGGAGGAGCCCATCAAGGAGAGCTTCAGCCAGGAAAGCCGCTTCGAAGAACGAGAAGTCTGACCCCGGCTCATGGCATTTCCACCGTGCTGAGCTTGATTGAGATTTGTCTGGCAGGCGTTTCGCCAGGTCCGCTCAAGCGAAACTTCATTTGATTAAAGGATGGCGGGCCGAAAAAGCCTTTGGCATTGCCGCTATTGCCGGTTGGTTCATATGGGATGCCGCGCGTATCAAAATCCAACGCCGCATTGGCGTTGCTGTCATGATAGGCGCTGATGGCATAAATGCCCGACGGCACATCCGAAAACGACATCGAAGCCCCGTCTTTGGCATCCACACGCGCACTCATTTCGCACGGTTCTTGACCAAGCTTTGCATGCTGTTCTTTGGTGCAAAGGCTCGCCCAAATCATGCCGGTTTCGGACTGAACGTTCGAGAAGACAACTTCGATCTGATGCGTACCCGGCTCGACGGGCTCCGGTGAGGCGAGCGAACAAGCCGCGCTTATGCTGGTTGCGATCGCAAGCGTCGCGGCGACGCGGGCAGTACGTGAGAAGAGAAGGTTTGAGGTCATGATTTGCTCCTAATGATTGCTTGACAAGACGACCGCCTTGCCAGTTCGATGAAGAGCAAACTGAAACGCGATAAAAGCTGAATTGGACGGAAGGCAGAGGCGATATGTTGGATGGTTCTGTGTTACCACTCATCAAGTACGAACGGTCGAATGGTCATATCGGGAGGCGCGCGCAGTGATTTTCAATCGTTGGACATATCGGATCTGGCTGCCACTCATCCTCGGCTTAGGCGCCGGAATCGTCGGCCCCTTTGGCACATTCGTATATGCGCCCTTGGTACCCCGAACGATCTATTGGGTGATTGCAATCACTGGCGGTTGTGCGTTGTGGTGGGGACTTGGGGGACTGGGAAAAAAATTCATCCCAGAATGGCCCTATGAATGGGGTGAAGTCCTCGTCGCGATCCCTTTTGCCTTTATCAACCCCGTTTTCCTGGTCGTGTTTCATCTGGTTTTAAATGCAGCGTTTGGGTCACGCTTTCCGACCGAATGGTCCGCTTTTGTGATCTCGCATCTCACGCTGTCGGTTTTTGTGATTTTGCCCACCATTTTTATCTCTCGACAGATTATCCTCGACGCAGAAACAAATGCCGGGCGCCAAGCGATTGATTTGCTCTTTGAAAAACTGCCGATGAAACTGCGGGGTGCAACGCCTTTTGCCCTCTCTGCAGAAGGCAACTACGTCCGCGTTTACACCGAGCGCGGCGATGATCTCGTCATGTCAACTTTCGAAGACGCAGTGCGCGCGGTTTCCGGCATACCCGGGGTTCGCACGCACCGATCCTGGTGGGTCGCTGAAAACGCCGTACGCCGCGTGGAGAAGTCTGGTTCCAGCTATAAAGTCGCGCTAGAGTCGGGATTAGAGGCACCGCTCGGTCGACGCCGCAAAAGCGCTATGGATCCGATCCTGGAACGCATCAGTAAATGAGATGAGTGCCGTAACAGTATAGTATATGCTTGTGATGTTATGTCTGCTTTTGTTCGTGAAGCGGGCGTGCTTGTCTCCGTTTTTCTGGCTCTTTGCTTAATAGGATTAGTCTCTCTTCGTTCTATAAGTGACCATGCACTAGGCATACAGAGCCGAGTGTTGTTTGACTTCGGCCCGCATGCGATCGCAGCTAATGAGCCCAATTTACCACACGTGACAAAAAAGTGACATCGCATGCAAAGTCCTTTCTCATCGCCTCTTGCATTCGAAGTCATTTTATGTTCGCTCTGACGATGAGGAAATGCAAACCACGGAGTGGATACACTGATGACTTTTAAAACATTACGCTTGAAATCGCTCATGCAAGGATCTGCTCTGGCCGCTTTCTCGCTGGGTGGGGCGCAGACAATCGCCACTGCTCAGGACGATAGCGGAGAAGAAGTCAAACGGCTAACGGCTGTCGTGATCACCGCCGAAAAACGCGAAGAAAGCGTTCAAGATGTGCCGCTTTCAGTGACGGCGATCTCCGGAGACTCCCTAACAGCAGCTGGTGTGACCGACCTTTCAACTTTGGACAAACTGGCGCCTGGTCTGCAATTCGGACAATCAGGGAATGATGCTCGCCCAGCGATCCGCGGCGCGAGAACCGAAAATGTATCTGTCCAACAAGATCCGGTTGTTTCCTTCTATGTGGATGGGATTTACCGCTCTTTAACATCGCAAGCGCTCGCATCCATCGTTGATGTCGAACGCGTCGAGGTGCTTCGCGGACCTCAAGGCACGCTGTATGGGCGGAACGCATTTGGCGGCGCCGTAAATATTATTTCTCGTGCCCCATCCGCAGATCCAGAATATGGGGGCAATCTGACGCTCGGGAATTATGGCCGTGTGCGCGGTGAAGCATTCGGGAACATTCCTTTAGCGGACAATTTGTTCTTCCGTCTGACGGCCGCGATTGAGCAGCAGGATTTTATCGTTGAAAACTCTTTCAACCCTGATGCCGGCCTGCGGGATAAAGACGAAAAGTATCTCCGCGCTCAGTTGCGTTACGAACCGACCGATCGTTTCGATGTTACCTTGCGGGCGAGCCACTGGACCCAAGGTGGCAACGGCAACAGTGATTTCGGATACAATCTGATTGGTACACCGACGGATCCGAGCAGCCTTCAAGGCGTGCTTACTGGCGGCATCACACCCATCAACCCGCGCGTCGGCGGTGGGAATAGCCCGGTCAACGCAGATCCTTACACAATCGATACCGACTTTGAGACGACGCTCGATACGGAGCAAACGACAATCGATATCGAGAGCAATTACGATCTCGGGTTTGCGAACCTCAAATTCCTATTTGGTTACGCTGATTTCGAGACGTTCAGAGACGCTGATACAGATCTGTCGAGCTTTTCGAGCGGGTTTTCATCGCAGCGCGATGACGTGATCGCGACCACGCAAGAAATTCAACTGACCTCACAAACCACAGGGCCACTTGAGTGGACTGTGGGCGGTTTCTTCTTGCAAGAAGACAAGCGCGGCACCTTTGTGTTTGACCGCTTGTTTAATACCGACCCGGTGACGAACGCCCCTGATGGCACCGTCGCGACAGCCTTCTTTGCTGACTTTAATGCGCGGGCCGACGTTGAGACGGATAGTATCGCGCTTTACGGGCAGGCGACTTACGCGCTCACGGAAGCGCTTCGCTTAACGGCAGGGCTCCGTTACACCGAAGATGAAAAATCATTCCAGCGTGTAACAACTGGCACCAACACGGTTCCGATCACTTTCTTCGAGGCAGATGGCGTTACGCCGCGGCCTGTCTTTGAAGACGAAGCGACATTCGACAAGACAACATTCCGTCTTGGAGGTGAGTATGACATCAACGAAGACAGCTTGATCTACGCCTCCGTATCGACAGGCTTCCAGTCCGGTGGTTTCAACAACTCGGCCGACTCGGTGACGGGCGGCGCGTCCTTCGGGCCGCAAGAAGTCACCGCTTATGAGATTGGATCGAAGAACGTCCTGCTTGATGGCGACTTGATTTTGAACGTCGCGCTCTACCAGAACGAGTTTGAAGACCTTCTCGCTCAAGAGTTTGTCAATGTCGGCGCAACGACGCTGGCGATTTCGACGAATGCTGGGGAAGTCACCTCGACCGGTGTTGAAATCGAAGCCGACTGGGCGCCAACCAATGAACTCGTTTTGACGGGACGCGCGTCTCTCCAAAATTCAGAATTTGGTGACTACCTCGTGGGCGAACCGGTCTCTGGTGAGACTGTCAATTTGGATGGTGGGCCAGTGCCGCTCAGCCCCGATTTGACCCTGGGTGTTGGCGCGCTCTATGACTTCGCTCTTGATAATGGCGCTACCCTCACGCCAGCTGTCGATCTCTATTATTCAAGCGAGTACAATACCAATGATGTTGATTACTCATTCGGTCGTCAGGACGCGTACACAACGTTGGATTTGCGTCTGACCTACACGCCTGAGAGTGATGATTGGTATGCTGAAATCTTTGGAACGAACGTCACCGATGAGGAAATCCTCAACCGGACCGTTCGCTTTGGACAGAATGCAATCGTCCAGAATTTCAAGGACCCTGCCATGTACGGCATCCGCTTTGGCTTCCGCCAGTAAAAGACTGGCAGATGCATTGTGATACTTCAGAATGGGCGGCTGTTAAGTCGCCCATTTTTGGTTAGACCTTAGAAATGGGTAGGGCAGGGCGATCCAAACATGACTGAATTTGGACTTTTGAATTGGATAATCGTTGCGGGCTATTTGGTCGGCAATTTGTTCCTCGGCTATATGATGAGCCGGAAGGTCAAAACAGCTGCTGACTATCAGATCGGGGATCGCTCGGCACCCTGGTGGGCAATCGGAATATCAGTCGTAGCGACTTATGTTAGCGCGCTATCATTTCTAGGCGGTCCAGCTTGGGCCTATGGCGATGGCATGGCGGCACTGGCCATCCACATCAACTATCCTTTGGTGATCTTCGTCGTTGTGGTGCTGTTCCTGCCGTTTTTCTATAATAGCGGTGTCGCTTCCATTTATGAGTATCTCGAGCAACGGTTTGGCCTCGCGTCGCGGACCGTCATGTCGGCGATCTTCCTGCTGACTCAAACCATCACAACCGCGTCTATTCTGACAGCCACGGCGGTGGTCATAACCTTTGCCACCGGCATCGATGTTGGGGTCGCGATCTTAGGCATGACCTTAGTGGTGCTAGTCTATACGCTGCTTGGGGGCATGAACGCCGTCATCTGGACCGATGTTCTGCAAGGCGTGATTTTATTTCTCGGGGCAGGGATCGTTTTGTGGGGCCTGCTGGGCGAAGTCAGTCCACTCTCGGGTGCGCTCGATACGCTGGCCAATGATGGCAAACTCAATCCGATCAATACGGATTTAGACTTTTCCGTTGCGCCGACGGTTTGGGCTGGCGTCCTGGCCATGACCTTGTTTCATATCACGGTGTACGGCACCAATCAGATGATGGTGCAGCGGGCGCTCGCCGCGAAGACCCTCGGGGACGCCAAGAAGTCTTATCTGATGATGGGGTTCGCCGCATTCTTCATCTACTTCCTCTTCTTCTTCATCGGCGCATTGCTCTATGTGCATTTCAAAGGTGAGCCATTTGAGCAGCCAAATGAGATTATTCTCGTTTTCGCGCAGTCGCTCGCCATCCCGGGGCTGATGGGGATTCTCGCCGCGGCGGTTCTATCGGCGTCCATGTCGAGTCTATCATCCGCGCTCAATTCCTTGGCGACGATCTCCGTCACCGACTTCTATCAGCGCTTCTTCAAGGCCGAAGCCAGCCCGGAGCACTTTTTGGGGGCGTCGCGACTGTTCACGTTCGTCTGGGCGGCTATGGCCGTGCCGGTCGCCTTTGCGTTTATCAATAGCGGGGGATCGATCCTCGAGACGCTAAGCCGGGTCGCATCCTACTTTGTTGGAGCGAAGCTTGCTATGTTTGGTCTTGGCTTCTTGTCCAAGCATACCAGTGAACAGGGCTTATTGGTTGGCGTGGTGGCCGGCTTTCTAGGGCTTTTCGCGATTGTTGCTGGTATTCCCCTCATTGGTCTGGAGCCTGCGAATGTTGCATGGCCTTGGTATGTGGTGATTGGCGGCGTGATCAACATCTTCGTCTCATGGACAGCGAGCGTCCTGTTGGATGGCTTCCAAAAAGACTGGCACGCCCAAACGGTCGTTGGTCAGCTCCGACGGTTCAAATCAGAAGGCTTGGCCGAGAAACAGGATGGCTGGTACGTGGTGCCGGGACGCATAGACAATATCGCTTGGTATCTGCTCGGATTCTTCGTGGTGATCGTTCTGTTCCTGACCTGGTTTGGCACGCTTGGCGGATAGGGATGCCCTCAAGGTTTATAGATTTGCATTCGAATGCAAAAATGCTAAGGAGCATGCCTGATCAAGGAGATTGTTATGGCGCGCTGGCTCAAAGAGGGAATTGACCCCGACATCAAACAAAAGGCGGATGCTCAAGTTCGAAAGACGGTTGAGGACATCCTCGAAGATATCGATACGCGCGGGGATGCCGCGGTTCGAGATTTGTCGGAAAAGTTCGACAGTTGGAGCCCAGAAAGCTACCGGCTGACACGCGAAGAGATAGACGCGTGTTATCAAGAGCTCGACGAACAAGCGATTAGCGACATTCGCTTTGCACAGGAGCAAGTCGGAAACTTTGCTCAGATCCAGAAGGACGCGCTGCAGGACGTTGAAGTAGAAACCCTTCCGGGTGTGACGCTTGGCCACAAGAACGTGCCGGTAAACTCTGTTGGATGCTATATCCCGGGCGGCAAATACCCATTGATCGCGTCAGCGCATATGAGCGTGGTCACAGCGAAAGTTGCCGGAGTCCCCAGGATTATTGCGACGGCACCTCCATTCGGAGGCCGCCCCCATCCGGCGATTGTTGTCGCGATGGATATGGCCGGCGCAGACGAGATTTACTCTTTGGGCGGCGTTCAAGGTATTGGAGCTATGGCAATCGGGACCGAAACGATTGCGCCAGTCGATATGATTGTCGGGCCAGGTAATGCCTATGTGGCCGAAGCCAAGCGGCAGCTGTTTGGTCGGGTCGGGATCGATCTCTTTGCAGGTCCGACGGAAACTCTGATTATCGCGGATGAAAGTGTCGACGAGGACTTTTGCGCCGCAGACCTTCTCGGGCAGGCCGAGCATGGGCCGACGTCGCCCGCCGTGCTGTTGACCAATTCGGAAAGTCTCGCAAAGCGGACGATCGAAGCGGTTGATCGGCAACTGAAATGGTTGCCAACCGCCGATGTCGCTGGCGAAGCTTGGCGCGAATATGGACAGGTCATTGTCTGTGACAGCTATGAAGAAATGGTCGAGGTCGCTGATGAGATCGCTTCAGAGCACGTCCAAGTCATGACTAAAGATCCTGACTACTTCCTCGAAAACATGACCAATTATGGAGCCCTGTTCCTCGGACAAGAAACCAATGTCTCGTACGGCGACAAAGTCATTGGTACCAACCACACGCTCCCCACGATGAAAGCGGCGCGCTATACAGGTGGCCTATGGGTTGGTAAGTTCATCAAGACCTGCACATTTCAACGTGTGACGCGAGAAGCCTCAGTAATGGTTGGCGAATATTGTTCTCGTCTTTGCGCTTTGGAAGGGTTTGCCGGTCATAAAGAACAGGCAGACATTCGTGTGAGACGCTATGGCCAACAACCCGCGCAAAAAGAACCCGCCTGAGGAGGACAGCAAGGTCATCCCCTTGATTAAGGGGCGGCGTGCGACGTCTTATGATGTCGCGCGGCTGGCTGGCGTTTCGCAATCGGCGGTTTCGCGCTGTTTCAAACCTGGTTCGAGCATTTCTGGAAAGATGCGCGAACGGGTCATGAAGGCCGCCAAGGAGCTGGAATATCAACCGAATGCGATTGCCCGCGGGTTGATCACTCAGCGATCTAATCTGGTTGCTGTATTGGTGTCCGGGCGCTTGAACCTGTACTATCCAGAGGCCTTGTTCAAAATCACGGAGGAGTTATCCGCGGCTGGGCTCCGCGCGCTTTTGTTTACAGTAGAAACTGAGGAAGACGCCGAGGCAGTCATTGAACAAGCGTGGCAATTCCAAGTCGACGGTGTGATCTCGGCATCGCATATGTCGCAAGAGCAATATCAACTCTTGGAAAAACGCAAAATCCCGGTTGTCTTCTTCAATCGCTACTTTGCCGATCATCCCAACACAGTCGTCTATTGTGATCCGACTGAGCAGGTTGAGGAGCTCGCTGACAGACTCGCGGAACTCGGGCATGAGCGCGCGGCTCTGATCAATGGGCCTATGGACAATATGGTGAGCCGCGAGCGCATGAAAATGAGCAAATCCGCGCTCGCCAAGTCTGGTCTTAAAGTCGTTGCTGAGGTGCAAGGCGATTTTTCTTACGAAAGCGGAGCAGCCGGGCTGCAAGAGCTTCAACAAGCGGCCGAACAGCCATCCGTCATCATTTGTATCAATGATATGATGGCTATGGGATGTATCGATGAGGCGCGCTCGGTGCTGGGTTTGAACGTTCCTCAAGACCTGTCCATTATTAGCTTCGATGGGATCGGTATGAGTCAATTCGCGAGCTATGAATTAACGACGATCCGACAACCGATTGGTCGAATGTCTGAAGCTGCGGTTCGTATGATTACCGAGCGAGTCGAGCGGCCGGATCAGTCTCATGAGAAACGCGTTTTCGAAGGTGCCGTAATTCAGGGCGGCTCTATTGCACGGGCGCCGTCTTAGACGTATGACTTCGAATGCACGTTCGGAGTGAAACGCCATGAAAACCAGCCAAGATCGAGTTCTAACGACCCATGTCGGCAGCCTGCCGCGAACCCAAGAGGTCGTCGATTTTTTGTTCGCGCGCGAAAAAGGCGAAGATTACGACCAGAAAGAGTTTGACGCGGTTATGGCCAAAGCGGTGAGCGAGTCTGTGGCGCGGCAGAAGAAAGCCGGCGTTGATATCGTCAGTGATGGCGAAGCGTCGAAAATTTCCTACTCGACTTATGTGAAAGATCGCTACACCGGCTTTTCAGGCGACAGTCCACGCAACGCGCCCGCAGACCTCAAGCTGTTTCCGAGCTTTATGGAGCGGCTTTCAAAGACAGGCGGCACCGCGACCTATGCGCGTCCACAATGCACAGGCGAGATCAAGCCTCTTGGGCAAGATGAACTTAAAAGAGACATCTCCAATTTGAAGACTGCTATGCAAGAACATGGCGTAGAGCGTGGCTTCATGAATGCCGCGTCGCCTGGTGTGGTTGCCCTGTTCTTGCCTAACCAACACTACCCGTCTCGAGAGGCCTATCTAGAGGCGCTCGGCGACGCTCTGAAAACAGAATACGAAACCATTGTAGAGTCTGGCTTGGATATCCAGCTGGATTGCCCAGATTTGGCTTTGTCGCGGCAGATGCTGTTCTCCGACTTATCAGATGATGAGTTCATCAAGATCGCTGAAGTCAACGTTGAGGTGCTCAACCACGCTTTGCGTGACGTTCCGAGCGATAAAGTACGCGTGCATGCGTGTTGGGGAAATTATGAAGGGCCGCACGTTCTGGACATTGAGATGGACAAGGTCTTCAGCACACTCATGTCTATCAATGCGCGATACCTTTCCTTTGAGAATGCAAATCCGCGCCACGCCCACGAATGGGCCGTCTTCCACGATCGAAAGAACGAGATCCCAGAGGACAAGGTTCTGATGCCGGGTGTGATCGATACAACAACGAATTTTGTCGAGCACCCGAAACTGGTGGCGCAAAGAATTGAGCGGTTCACCGACATTGTTGGCGAAGACCGCGTCATTGGCTGCAGTGATTGTGGGTTTGGGACGTTTGCAGGCTTCGGCGCTGTAGATCCTGAAATTGCCTACGCCAAATTGGCGACGTTGGCTGAAGGGGCCGCCTTGGCTTCGGAGCGGGCCGAGGTTTGACGTTAAAAACGCGCCTTAGAGATCAGGAACCCCTAGTTGGGACGTTTCTGAAAACGCCCTCTGCGATGATCTGTGAAGTTCTAGGGCGCAGTGATCTGGACGTGGTTTGTATTGATGCGGAGCATTCACCGTTCGATCGCAGGGATATCAATGATTGCGTTCTGGCGCTTACGCATGTCGGCAAACCGAGCCTCGTGCGTATTCCTGCCAATCGGTCTGAGTATATCTTGAACGCGCTTGATTGCGGGGTGACTGGGATCCTGGTGCCCCATATTATCACGGGCGACGATGCGCGCGCGCTTGCCGCAAATTCGCATTTTGGCACGGGCCGTGGTTATGCTGGCTCGACCCGGGCTGCAGGCTATGGCGCGCGCAAGATGGCTGAACACAAAGCCGCCAGCGTCGAGAGTACGGTTATCATAGCTCAAATTGAGGATGCCGATGCGTTGGATCATCTCGATGATCTGTTGTCGGTTGAGACAATAGACGCCTTCTTTATCGGGCGAGCTGATTTGTCGGTCTCGCTGGGGGCTGACGGCCCGAACGATCCGCAGGTGATTACGGCGGTCGAGCAGATTTGCGCGAAGGGAAAAGAGGCAGGCGCCACAATTGGTATGTTCACAGCCAATTTGGATGAGTTGCCAAAATGGCGCGCCGCCGGAGCGAGTCTGTTTCTGCTTGGCTCAGATCATGGCTTCATGCTGAGCGGCGCGGCGGAGTTGACAACAAAAGTCCGCGCGCACTTCTAGATACGATAGAAACTCTCAGCGACGGTGCGAAACATAGCGTCGCGCTCTGCTGCGGTGTAAATCTGACAAATCTCCAAATAGGCTCCCATCGTTTCCTCATAGCTCGCGTAGAGCTTATCGACGGGAAAGTTCGAACCAAAAGCTATGCGGGTAGGTCCGAAGATCTCAATCGCGCGATGCACTAGGGGTGCGATGCTCTCCATCGACCAGTTATGATCGAACATGCCAAAGCCAGAAAGTTTACAGATCACATTCGGTAGTTCGGACAGGGATTGCAATCCGGTTTTCCACTCAGCGAGGCTGTCCTGGTCATGGGCGCTGAGCGAACCTCCATGGCAAAGCGCAACCTTTAACTCCGGCACTTGTGCAAACAAATTGGCTGACGCCTGCATCAAAGGGGGTGTCAGTTGCAGGTCGAATGACAGACCTTTGTCGGCGAGCGTTTGAAGGCCGCGTTTGAAATTGGGATCGCTGAGCAAAGCCGACGTGCCAGTCTTGCGATCTTCTTCGGCGCTGCGTCCGATAATCTGCCGAACGCCTCTAACGCCAGAATGGGCAGTATGCTTTTCGAGATCGACGTCCACTGTTTTATGCGTGAGGTCACAAAAAGGAACAATGGCTGTGGGCAGGCCGAACGTGTCCGCTTGAGCTTGCAACCAAGTTGTTTCGTTAAGGCTGTCATCGACCTCAACACCGACTTGTATATGGACAGATTTCTTGACTGGGATAGAGCCGAAATCGGCGCGAAGATCGTCAACGTGATAATTCTTTTGGATGGGAGCAGGGTCGCCAAAGAAGCGAATGACCCCGCGCTCAGCGAGCCAGGTGTGTCGACACGCTTCTAGATCCCATAAGTGGTGATGTGCGTCGACGATATAGGGTAAATCATCCACTTTGATATCTCGCGGTAGCAATCTGACGGCGCAAGGCGATGTCGTCCCAGACTGTGACTTGTTCGCGTACGCGGGCATTCATCATGCGAAAGTGCGACACGCCCAGCATATAGACCGGTGCCTCGCTTGGCGCTCCATAGCATCCTGCACCCGAATGCGTGCCGACGGCGCTCCAGCGCAAAGATACGTCTTTGGCGTCTCCTAAGTATGGGGTCTCGGCGACATGATCGATGGAGAGTTTCAGATCGGGTAGGGCGGCCAGAAAACTGTTGCGCCAGGTTTCGATTTGGTCTGGGCCGTACAGAGAGACATCGCCCGGAAACTGCGCCGCGACGCGGAAATCGTACACATCTTGAAGCGCGTCCAATCCAGACTGTGAGAAGCACAGTCGCAAGGCGTTCGCGGCGAGCGTGATGGTGGGGCTGGCATCCGTTTTGGCTTGATCACCCGCGGCTGTCGCAGCGCGATTGTCAGTGTGAAAGTCGAGTAAGCTGAAACTGTTGATTTTGTCCTTTTGGGCCTGGTCTTTGGCAACCCGGTCTGGATCGAAACCGAGTTGCTGTACCGCAGCAAGATTATCGCGCACGAGCCATTCTTCGATGACGCGATTGTCTTTGCACAAACACTCTGCGATCGTTTGGATGCGGATTTGTTTGCCTGTCACGGGGCCAAACTCGCTCGGGCCTTCATTGGTCATTTTCGAGGTAATAAGGTGCGAGGAATAGAAGGCGCCTTCGCCCTCTTCAGACCAGATGACATTATCCGCATCGAGGCGACGGTCCGGAAAAGCCTTAAGCGTTGCCCACGTATTGTCGACGACGGTCTGCGCCCCGCTAATATCACCCGCCATCGTGTGAATGGCGCAGTCCTCAGCATACCAGTCTAGACACTTGTCGACTTCGCGATCGTGCCAAATCCGTTCGGTGATGCGAATAATATAATGCGGGAAGTCGACAAACTCGTCGGCGAAGCCCGGCAAATCCATGCGCCGCTCAGGCCCTGGATTCATCATCTCCTGAATATCCGTCGTAGCGACTTGGGTGATGGGCTTACGTGTCATCGGTATCCTATTGCGCTGTCCACCCGCCATCTACAACGAGTGAGTGACCTGTAATCATCTTGCCCGCCGGGCCGCACAAATAGAGTACCGCCTGAGCAATGTCCTCGGTGCTGGCAACTGTGCCGAGGGGGATCATGCGTTTGACGAATGCCGAGAACTCTGGATCGTCCAACATTGGTTTGGTCATCGGTGTTTCAACAAAAGTCGGGGCGACGGAATTGACGCGTACTCCACGCGGCGCGAGCTCCACCGCCATGGCTTTTGTCAGGCCTTCTATCGCATGCTTCGTCATACAATAAACTGTACGATTGGGGGATCCAACATGGCCCATTTGAGAGCTGATATGAACAATTCGGCCGCCATTGGGCATAACACCGAGAACCGCGCGCGAGACGCGATACGTGGTGCGGACGTTCAAGTCGAGCATGACGTCCAGGTCTTCATCGCTGACATCGGTCATCGGCTTAGGACGATTTGTGCCGACATTGTTTATCAGAATATCGATCCGGT
The DNA here is from genome assembly GCA_038532145.1 of Pseudomonadota bacterium. Lineage (GTDB taxonomy): Bacteria > Pseudomonadota > Alphaproteobacteria > Caulobacterales > Hyphomonadaceae > Henriciella. The sequence goes on from JBCBBC010000059.1 coordinate 21,560, forward strand.
TTTGACCAGTAATGAAATCAATCAAATCATCAGAAGCTGCATCACCGGCCCAGGGCGTGCAGCGGTCTCCGCAGGACGCGGCCAGATCATCTAGCGCTTCCGACGGCCGCGCAACCGGAATGATTTCAGCGCCTGCCGCGTGTAAGACTTCGCAAATGGCGCGGCCAATGCCGCGACTCGCTCCGGTTATGAGTGCGCGTTTTGCCGATAGATCTTTCTGCATCACCACTCAATTCGCGCTTCTCGATCGCTGCCTCGAACTGCTACAATACGCGCTTCGATATCGCCTGCATTTCGAAGCGACCGGCGTGCGCCAATCGGGAACGTGATTGTGTCTCCGGCCGACAAGATCGTTGTTTCGTCTTCAATCGAACAGACGACCTTTCCGGAGTCGATGAACAGCACATCTTTTACGTTAAGGTGGTGCTCGGGGATTGCTGCGCCTTTTGCGATCAAGATTTCGCTTAACGTAAACCCATGATCCCAGTCGATCTGACCGATACCAATAAGGCGTCGCTCTTCGACGCCGTTTAGCGACTGAAACTCCCCACGATACTTCCCAGAACCGCTGCGAATGACGCAGCTTTCCAGCTTTTCATTATCGTATCGATCGAGGCGTTCGATCTGAACGTCAGAGGTGACCGGCATTGCGTTTTTTCCTGCGGGGATCTGCTCGCCTTTATTCTGATCGATGAGTGAGCCATCCTCTAACAAGACCAAACCATACTCTTTTGCGAGCTCAAACACTCTAGGGGCCCATAGGACGCGGCCTGGGTCATCACCTCCAAGGACCGCCCACAAATATCCAGTGTCATCGCCTGTATTCGTAAACCCGCGAAACACATTGGTTGGGATTGAGATTAAGTCGCCAGGATGAAGTGTCGTTTGCGCATCTTCACCATGCTCTCCAAGGTCAAACCGCCATTGCCCTGAATGGACATAGAAGACCTCGACTGTGGTGTGACTGTGTTGCGAGTTCGTGCATCCTGGCGGTTGGCGTGCGCCGCCAATGTTAAACCCGTGAGGTTCGGAAATGTGAACATGTTGGTTCGGGTTCTCGGATACGCCAGGGCCAATAATGGTGAAATTCTCTTTTTGGTCAGATCCAGGTGTCCGAGTGTCGATGAACGCGTCCAAGCAAGGGTTCAGTTCGCTATAGCGAACGATCCGATCTTCAATCTTCTGTCGGGTAGGCGTGATGGTCTCAGACATCTTTGATCATCCTTCTCTTACAGCATGAATAGACAAATTGCATTCGAAGTCAATTTGTCTATTTAACCAGCGTTAAGTGCTGATTTTCGCCGCGCGTAAGATGTGCTCTTGGCCGATCCAGTAATGCCAATAATGCTTCAGACACCGCGTCTGGTTGCTCAAG
>JBCBBC010000060.1:0-21704 GCA_038532145.1 Pseudomonadota bacterium
AACTTCATCCACCTCTGTGAGGCTCAGCCCGCGTCCTTCACTGACCAATTGGGCGATCGAACGCATCCAGGAAGAAGAACAAAAGCCAGTTGTCGTTTCCATGGCATCGGTGGCCGCCTCAGGTGGCTATTATGTCTCCACAGGCGCCGATTGGATTCTGGCCAATCGTACGACGATCACCGGATCGATCGGCATTTTCGGTGGCAAATTTGCCATTGAAGAAGGCCTGGCGCGCATTGGGGTGAACGCTGAATCGATCAAGATAGGTGGTACATTCACAGGCGCCTTCACGACGACGGAGGCCTTCACCGATGAACAACGAACCATGATCCGGTCCTGGCTGGAACGCGGCTATGCTCGTTTCACCCAATTGGTCAGTGAAGGACGCGGGCTGAGCCTCACAGAGGTGGATGAAGTTGCGCGCGGCCGGGTCTGGAGTGGCCAAGACGCGATTCAAAATGGTCTGGTTGATGAGTTGGGCGGCCTCACCGCCGCCATCGCCAAAGCCAGAAGCCTCGCTGAAATCGAAGAGGATGTCGCCGTGCGGATCACCACCTATCCGCAGGTGACGCCTGGCCTCGGCCTGTTTGACGTTCAAAGCGGCGCCTCGGCGAGTGAGTTAAAGGCCATTGGTCAACTGGCAGATCTCATCAACGACCCCGAAATTCAGGCTTTGATCACGGAAGTCGAAGCCGCGCGCAGCAGCCGCATCCAGGCGCGCATGCCGAGTTTCACGGAGCGCTGAGCAAACACAATGACTGTATAGAAGGCCTTTCGACCGCCGGTCGGAAGCCCTATTCCATGGGCAATAGGTGCCCGCGTCGCCTCACCGCATCGCCTTATCTCGGCACACGCCACATATGATAGGAAATCAGAGGGTCGATCCCATGCCACATTCTATCAAAGACCGTTCGACGAAGTATCATACTCGCGATACTGCCGAAACGATGGATGATGTCCGCCACGAAGTCGATCGCATCGACCGCTTGCTGGTTGAGCTTTTGGTCGAGCGGCAATCCTTCATGGACGCCGCGGCGCGCATCAAGGGCGCACGCAAATCTGTCCTCGATCGCCCGCGGATTGAAGATGTTGTGGCCAAAGTCAAAGCAGAAGCGGAAAAGCAAGGCCTTTCTATCGCGATCGCCGAACCCGTTTGGCGCACCCTGATTGATCGTTGCATCGCTTATGAATTTGAATCGTTCGATCGTCTCAAGCCGGGTTTAGACAATTCATAGCTCGCTCGCGCGCACGCTTCGATGGTTTGTGCCAATCCGTCCTTGAGGCCCGACAAAACCGCCGCGGCTTCAATCCGTGACACTTCGTTTTCTGAGCGACCCAGAGCTTCAACACCAGCGCATGCGTCAGCATACGCTTTGGCCCCGATACTCAATGCCGCCCCTTTCAGAGCATGCGCTGCGTCGGCCCATTGGCCTTGCTCGAGATCAGGATCCAGCATTCGCCCCCAGGTGTCTGCCTGATTGCGGAAGATATCGAGCACTTCGTCCGCCAGATTGACATCGCCGCCTGTCATGTTGAGCAAGTGTTCCATATCAATTTGCATGCTTCGCTCCGTCTCCGCCTCTTCTAGACGAAATTTGCAGTTTCGTGCAATTAATTCGAACCGCGCCTCTTTTCGTTAAGACGATTCTGGTTTAGTGTTATTCGATAAGTTTAGGGGTTAGATATGATCACTCTTCTCATTGCTGTTCAAAAGTTTACGGTTGCAATTATCCTGGCATGGATGGGCTTCTCGGTTTCACCGGATTCTGACGACAACCAGGAATCCATGGCACCTGTCCCAAATAGCAGCTTCATCAGCTCAATCGCTGGCTGAAACTGATACTGGGCCTGGCGCCCACAATCAGTCTATAGAAACGCAATGCCGTTCGGACTGTTACTATACAAATCGATGACGACCTTGATCGCGCCCTTTTTGGGCGCTTTCTTTCGTCGTCGCGCAAAGTCCGGAAAAGAGGATGCCGCGCGTATCCCCGAGCGCCTGGCGCAGCAATTGCCGGATCGTCCTGGCGGCACTTTGATCTGGTTACACGCAGCCAGCGTTGGTGAGTCCCAAATTCTTCTCGAACTCGCGCGTCGAATTATCACGCGCGAAACGGGAACAGCTAGCTTTCTGTTCACCTGTCAAACCCAAACCGGTGCACGGCTTGTACAAGATGCCATTGCTTCGGATGAAATCCTGAGCACACGGACCTGTCTGCAACAAATGGCGCCAGCGGACACACCTGGGATTGCGCGCCGTTTCCTGGATCACTGGCAGCCTGCTGTAGCCATCTTCGCCGAAGGAGAAGTCTGGCCGAACCTCACGCTCGAACTCGACGTCAGAGATGTACCGACGGCACTGATCAACGCGCGAATGACCGAAAAAAGCATTCTGGGTTGGATGCGTTGGCAAAAAACCGCACGCGAGGTGTTTTCGAGCTTCGACCTAATGGTTGCAGCCGACACGCAAACCAAGACCGGCTTGACCGAGTTGTCGACCAAGACCGTAATCTGTCCCGGCAACCTAAAATCGGCCCTTCCCGCCCCATCCGTGGACGTGGACGAGCTGGAAAACCTGAAACAAGCAATTGGCCATAAAACGGTATTGCTTGCCGCCTCAACTCATACCGGCGAAGAGGCGATCGTTGTCGACGCCTGGATGAAAATGAACCCACGGCCATTTTTGATCATTGCCCCGCGCCATCCGGAACGCGGCGATGATGTCGACACACTCCTGTCAATGACCAAAGCCGCGGTGTCACGGAGATCCGAAAATGACCCCCTTACCACGGCGACAGACATTCTGCTCGCCGACACGATGGGTGAAATGGGACTTTGGTATCGCCTGTGTAACACGGTTTATCTTGGTGGCGGACACGCACCAGGGGTCGGAGGTCACAACCCCCTCGAAGCACTGCGACTCGGCAAGCCTGTGCTCACAGGACCGAGCATTTTCAATTTCAGGGACCTGTCTCAACGGCTATTGCCATTCCAGGGATTCTCGATTGTCCATGATGTTGATGAGCTGGTTGCTGCGTTTCCTGCGCTGCCTGTATCGGCCGAAATGACCATGACTCTGAAAGCCGATTCTCTCGGACCCATGTCGCGCACGTTGAGCGCCCTGGAGCCAATTTTGAACCGCGTGGACATGACCTGATGAGAGAACCGCGCTTCTGGTCCAGGGAGGTTGATCCCAAGTCTCGCGAAGCGGCGCCATTGCTGCGTTTCTTGCTTTCGCCTCTGGCCTGGACATATGCCGAAATCACGCGCCGAAAGATCCGCGCGGCAGACGCATTGGATGTATCAGCCACGGTCATCTGTATCGGTAATCTCACAGCTGGCGGAGTCGGCAAGAGCCCAGTCGTCGCGGGATTACGTAAACGTATCCAACGCGCGCTTGGCGTACGGGTCGCGACGCTAAGTCGAGGATATAAAGGCCGCCTCAAAGGGCCTTTACGTGTGGACCCGACAATACACTCGGCCATTGATGTTGGCGATGAACCCATGATGTTGGCCAGCTCAGGAGAATCCTGGATCGGTGCTGATCGTGCGGCCGCCGGGCAAGCGATGAGCGCCGACGGAGTAGACGTTATTTTGATGGATGATGGCCATCAAAACCCGGGACTGGCAAAGGACCTGTCAATCATTGTCGTCGATGCGACAATCGGGTTTGGCAACGGCTATGTGATTCCCAAAGGCCCATTGCGAGAAACCGTGGCGGACGGATTGCAACGCGCAGGAGCGATCATTGTGATGGGAGATGGCGGTGAACCCGTTATCCTGCACGATACCGGTTTGCCTTTGTATCGCGGCAAGATCTTAGCCAGCGAGACCCCTAATGCCGGGCGATATGTTGCCTTTGCAGGCATAGGTCGTCCGGAGAAATTTTTCGACACGCTGACCGAACTCGGCGTCGACCTGCGTGACTCTGTCCCCTTCCCTGATCATCATTCATTCTCAGATCCGGACATGAGATATCTCCGTCGCCTCGCCAAGGATCATGGGGCTCGCCTGATTACGACAGAAAAAGACTACGCACGCATGCCGGAGGCGATGCGGGAAGATCTGATCTTCTTGCCGATCGAGGTGCAGTTCGATCGGGAAACGGACCTCGACAATTTACTTGCAGATGTGATCAATGCCCGTCGCCATGGCTAAGTCAGAGCAACAATATATTCGCCCCAAGGACATCGATAATCGGTCAACCTTTCGCCAGCGTATGATGTGGCGGGTCGAGTCAGTTGCCTGGGATGTAATCTACTGGGCGCCCATGAAGGCGCTTGGACCAGACCGAGCGTCCAACTTCCTCGGTTGGCTAATGAAGACCGTCGCGCCGCTCTTTTCCCAGAACAAAACCGTGAAGCGCAATTTGCAGCTTGCTTTCCCTGATATGCCCGAAGCCCAGCGCGACCGGATCGCGCAAGAGGCCTGGGAAAGCGTCGGGCGCACCGCTGGAGAATTGCCGCATCTGCCAAAGATCGATCCCTATAATGGCGACCGGGTCGAAGTCATCGGCGCCGAACATCTGGATGCGATCGAAGCTTCTGACAAAGGCGCCATTATCGCCACCGGTCATTTCGCCAATTGGGAAGTCATGGCCGCCGTGATTTGCCGTCGTCCTGTCGATTGCCTGATCACGTATCGCGCCCTGAACAATCCGCATATTGATCGCAAGCTGAACAAGTTGCGCCATGATTATGGCATCGGGGTTCTGACGCCCAAGGGACTGGGTACGCGGGAGTTGATGCGTGCGCTGAGCCAGGGGCGGTGCGCCGCTCTGATGAATGATCAAAAGTTCAACCAGGGGCTGGCAGTCCCCTTCTTCGGGCATGAGGCCATGACCGCACCTGGACCATCGCGCTTGGCCCTGAAATATGGCGTCCCCATCGTCAATATCTCGACTCGGCGCACCGGCCCCGCCCGATTCAAGGTAATCGTCCACGAGCCGTACTATCCGGCGCAGACCGGCGATGAGGAGGCCGATCTCCGAACCTGCGTGGAACGCATTGCAGCTTTCGTGGAAAAAGAAGTTCGCACCAACCCTGGCCAGTGGTTCTGGCAACACAGGCGCTGGCCCAAAGACGCCTGGCGAAATGCTGGCATCCTCTAATCCCTGTCCAAAGCGTCGCCACGCCCTATAGTCAGACTGTATTTCTCAAGGAGCCGGTCATGCCGTCCATTTATGAACTCATTTCGATCCTTGCGCTTGGCTTTTGCGCTGCTTTGGGTCTGGGGTCTCTGTTCGCCCCAAAATGGGCTGCGGGTGTCGTAAGGCTCGTTGCCGACCCGGATCCGGACAAGCCGGGTGGCTTTTCGGAATTCAGGGCGACTTATGGCGGCCTGCTCTTACTCATCCATCTCTCGGCCTTGATTATCTTGATGCAGGACAGTTTGGCGCTGACCTATAAGATCTTTGCCATCTTCCCGGTCGCTATGGGCTGGCTCGGCGCCGGAATGGGACGACTCCTGTCGCTATTGATGGATAAGACCGAAAATCGCGAAAACGGTCTCATTCCAGTTTGGATTCCAATGGAATTGGCTCTAGGGTTCGCCATCCTTGCTCCGGTATTCGGTTTGCAGGCGACATAGGAGATGATCGTATGACGGACCGTCGGGAGACGAACCGCAAATCCAAACACCGCAGACCGCCTCGCCGCAATACCAATGTGGACCCGGACTGGAGTGATGGTGAACGGATCGCAAAATATCTCGCCCGCGCCGGGATTGCATCAAGACGCGAAGCGGAAGCGATGATTGAACGCGGCGAAGTCCGAATAAATGGCCGCAAACTCACCACACCTGCTTTCAAAGTAACCGGGCGCGAAGATATTCGCGTAAATGGCAAGCGCGTGAAGGCTCATGAACCCGTTCGGGTCTGGCGCTATCATAAGCCCGCCGGTCTGATCACGACAACCTCAGACCCCGAAGGTCGCCGGACCATTTTTGACGAACTACCTAAGGCCCTGCCCCGGACCATCACCATTGGCCGGCTCGATCTGACGACAGAGGGCATCCTGCTGCTGACCAATGATGGTGGCCTGGCCCGAGCGATGGAATTACCAAAAACGGGCTTTGTGCGCAATTATCGCGCTCGTGCGCATGGTGAAATTACCCAGGATCAACTGGACACGTTGAAAGGCGGCATAACCCTGGAGGATGGCACGCGCTATACGTCCATCGAAGCCGAACTGGAGCGGGCGACAGGCTCGAATAATTGGATCAACGTGCGATTGAGCGAGGGCAAGAATCGCGAAGTGCGCAAAGCCATGGAACATCTCGGCCTGCAGGTGAACCGGTTGATACGGACTCAATATGGCCCGTTCGAACTCTCAGACCTGCGTCCCGGTGCGGTCGAAGAAATCCCTGCTGAAATCTTGCGCGAGACGCTCAAGGACGCGATTCCCGATCAGCACCTCCCCGTGATCGAAGAGACAAGAGAGCGGCCGAGAAAAGCTCCCGTGGGGTCACGCCTTCACAGACGCAAACGTTGAGTTACCTTAATCCTGAGGCGGTCATGAGATCCGCCCGGAGGAAATGCTGCATTTTGGTCCGATCGAAGATCAAGTTTTGCGAAAGGGAGCGAAGCCATGGGCTTTCAGAACGTCACGGAGACTTATCAGGAAGATTCACCGCCTGGACCTCCATCCAATCCCCCGATCTATGACCTGGCGCCGCCGGTCGCCCTGCACGACCCTGAAGTATTTTCACGTAACGGCGGATATACATTCGAGGCGTTTGAGCAGATGCGCCGCGAAGCACCAATTATGTGGCATCCAGAAGAGGTCGCGCGCGGCTTCTGGGCCCTTACTTCTTATGATCTGGTCAAGACGGTCGAGCTGGATCCGGCGACATTTTCTTCGCAGCGCGGCGGCATTCTGATGACCTATGGCATGCCTGAAACGCCGCGCCATCCCCTGCTCCATTCTTCGTCGCTCAATTCCTTGATTAATCTGGATCGGCCGCATCATACGCCGCTCCGCTTGGAACATATGGCCTGGTTCCGTCCTGACTTTGTCTCGGAACTGAAAAAGAAGGTCGACGCCAAGGTCAATAGTCTGCTCGACGATATGCAAGCCCAGGGTCCAGTTGTGGATATGGTGGAAATGTTCTCGGCCGAACTCCCCTTGTTTACGCTTTGCGAGATTCTCGGTGTGCCCGAAGCGGATCGACCAAAACTGGTCCACTGGATGCATTTTCTGGAAACCTCACAATATCAAGCGCAACAAGAAGGTTTGGGCAATGTCTCTGAAGAGCAGATCATGACCTTCCTGAATGAGATTCAGGCGCTGTTTGATTATGGTCGCCACCAATTGCTGGAGCGGCGCAAGAACCCCAAGAATGACCTTTTGACGGCCATCGCCAATGCCGAAATTGATGGTGAACCACTCTCAGACGAATTCCTCGACGGGTCCTGGCTTTTGATTGTCTTTGCAGGCAATGACACGACCCGAAATTCCTTGTCCGGCACGATGAAACTGTTGACGGATCATCCGGATCAGCGCGCCAAGCTTTTGGCCGATGAGTCGCATTATCCCAACTTTGTGAATGAAGCGATCCGGATGGTAAGTCCGGTCACCTATATGCGCCGCACGGTTACCAAGGATACGGAATTGGGGGGGCAGCCACTTAACGAAGGCGACAAGGTCGTGATGTATTATGCCGCCGCCAATCGCGATCCGGCAAAGTTTGATAATCCCGATCAGTTCGATATTGCCCGCGCGAATGCAAACGAGCACCTCGCTTTCGGCAATGGACCTCATGTCTGCCTCGGGAAACGAGTTGCGATCATGCAGCTGGAAACCGCTTATCGAAACATTCTCGGACGCTTTCCAGATATTCGCTGGACGGGTGACGGCGCGCTGGCGCCGAATAATTTCGTTCACGCAATTTCGGAACTGCAAGTCGATCTCGGAATCTAGGACCTCAGGAAGGTTTCCATCTGATTGGTCGACATCGGTCGCCCCAGGGCGAAGCCTTGCGCATGATCAAATCCGAGTGTCCGCAGACGGGCCATCATGGATTCGTCTTCAACGCCTTCAGCGGTCGAACTCATGCCAAGCCGCCTCGCCATGAGAGTCAGGGCCTCCAGAATGGTCTCAACGCGCGGATTGTCGATCTGCTGGATCAACGCCGCATCCACCTTCAACGCATCGGCCGGCAAGTCCGCTAGCCATTGAAATGACGAATGGCCGGACCCGAAATCATCCAGAACAATCCCTGCGCCCGCGGCGCGGAGTTCGTGAAGGCGATTAAGCGTTTGTTTCGTATCCCGCAAAGCGTCCTGTTCGGTCAATTCCAAGCGAATGGATCGCGGCGCCAGATTATGACCGCTCTGCAGTGCGGAGATCAGATCGACCAATTGACCGTCAGCAAGATCGAGACTGGTAATATTGACCTGAACAAACAGCGTTTCCACATGCGCGGCCTTGCGGAAGCTGTTCAGCGCATCCGCCGCGTGGATTAGCATGCTGGATGCCAGGCCCTGTGTGTCGCCAACCGGCGATTGCAGGCCATTCTCATCGCCCCAGCGTGCCAGGGCTTCAAAGCCTTCTACGCGGCGGCTGCGCAAACAAACTATAGGTTGAAAGACCGGCAGCAGTTCAACCAGGTCCGGAGATGAATCGGAAGGTTGATCCTCAACCGAGAGAATCACGCCTCGCGACCAGTCCTGATCAATCTTCGCACCGGCGAGATGCACAACGCCCCCCTCTGCGGTGACCAGTTCAAGCGCGACATCGCCATTCGGTGTTTCGAGCCCGCTGCGCAACCTTTGGCGACTCAGACCGTCCAGGACATTGCTCAAGTCTTCCAACGCCCATTCGCCCGACAATTGCCGACTGAGGCCCGGTTGATCAATACTCAGCGATAAACGCTGCGTGGTCCTGTTCCACTGCCATTCGCCGATTGGTGCACTCATGGCTTAAGCTTCAGCGACCATTTTGGCACGAATAAGGTGTTTCACGGTGCCCAGATCATTCCCGATTCGCTCAAACACCTCTCCGCGATCGCGCAGGGATTGGCACCTCGCGGGCAAAGGTGCTGCGTCGCCGGTCGCCTCCAACACGGTTTCCGGAAATTTGGCGGCATGCGCAGTTGAAAGAATAACCGTACATGCATCGGCGGCCTCCAGCCTGCGCGCTGCAGCGGAGCCGACTGCGGTGTGCGGACAGATCAACGCGTCCGTCGCCGACTTGAAGTCCTGCATTTCCTGCAAAGTATCCGCATTGCTGACCATGGTCGAGGACAGGCCCGTGCAGCCAAGAGGGCCGCGTACCGTCTCGGGCAATTCGGCGACGCCGGATTGCTTGTACTGGTCATAGGTTCGGCGCACCAAATCGCCATCGCGGCCAGCCACTTCGAAGAACAGGCGCTCGAAATTACTCGGTACGGAAATATCCATGGCTGGGCTCGGCGTCGCCACCGCCTGTTCGCGTTGCATCAGTCCATCCCGCAGCAACGTATCCAGAGTTTTGTTCTCATTCACCGCGCAGACCATTTCGAATCCGGCCAGCAATCCGCATCGAGCGGCGACGTAACCGGCAAACGCATCACCCATATTGCCGGTTGGTACGATAAAACGCAGCGGTCGACCCGGGCCCAAAGCGGCTTGCGCCGCGGCGTAGTAGACAGACTGTGCGGCAATTCGAGCCCAATTGATTGAGTTTACGCCGGACAGACAGACATCGGACGCAAACGTCTTGTCGGCGAACATGGCTTTGACCAGGGCCTGACAATCATCAAAATCGCCGTCGACCGCAAGATTGTGGACATTGGGTGCGCCGGTCGTCGTCATGAACAGGCGTTGGACGGGTGAGACCCGTTCATGTGGATGCAGGATATACAGGTCAACTTGCGTGGCGCCTGCAAAGGCCGCGGCCGCTGCTCCACCCGTATCGCCGGACGTCGCGCAGACGACGCTCATTCGCTCTCCACGTCGGCTCAGGACAAGATCATAGAGTTGCCCGATGAATTGCATCGCCACGTCCTTGAAGGCCAGGGTCGGACCGTGGTGCAATTCCATCACGAACGTCCCCGCGCCGCTTTGATTCAGAGGCGTGACGGCGTCATGTGAGAAACTTGCATACGCCCGCGCGCACAGGCCGGCCACATCATCTTCACTGAGCGCCTCCCCCGCAAACGCTTTCAGAATACGGGTCGCGATCTGAACATAGGACTCATCGCTGGCCGCGGGCTCGATTTGCGGCCAGATTTCCGGCACATACAAACCGCCATCCGGCGCAAGACCGGTCAAACAGGCTTCGACGAAATCAACGGGAGCGGCGCCGCCGCGGGTCGATATGTATTTCATGGCCTTCAAGCCTTCTTAAATCTCAAGCGTCCGCGTGAATGATGCAGCGCCACATACACGCCAATCAGTCCCAGCGCCATCCCCCACCATGTCAGAGCATAGCCAAAATGACGTTCAGGCGGCAATGGATCGACCGGCTTGGCAAATGCATATGGATTTAGGGTGAATCGCTCCTGCGTCAGGTCGTCAGCATTTCGCACCCGCATGATCACCGGTTCAGCAATGCGCGGTGTGGGGGCCAGATCGAGACGAGCTGCCAGCGCATCCGGATCCAGGCGGTACCAGATATTGTTGTCAGGGTCGTCACGCCCCGCGAAGGCCGCGCTGCCGACCTCCCGCTCGGCGATAAAGCCCTCGAACGCGACCGTTGCTGGCAAGTCTGCCAACGCAACCGGGACCGGCGTCGCGCCGCCCGTCGCTTCCAGCATGACAAGGACAGGTTCGCGACTATCCTCCAGCATGCCGGGTACGTAACGCCGCCAGATCGGTTCACTGTCCGCGAATCCATAGACTTGCTGCGCTGCACCTGGGCGGGTTCGATCGATCACGACCCGAATCTCGGTTTTATCTTCAGATTGTTCAGCGATCGTCGGATTGCGCATTTTTTCGGCATATCGGCTGTATTGCCAGTTTCCGAGCAGAACCAGGATGCCGAGACTGACCACGGTGAGCACCGTCAAAATAGGCATCGGGCGGAACATCATCTGGCTCTATCTCTCAACCTCTCATCCGGGTTATGCTGAAATAAGAATGACGCCACGCGTGAGTCGACACGGTGGCGCCTATTCCAGTATGGGAGAGCGCCCGATCAAGCGCGACCTGACCTGACGCTAATGTCCAAGGACAATGTGCGGCAGGACATAAACAAAGGCGAACAGGAACAGCCAGACCACGTCCACAAAATGCCAATACCAGGCTGCGAACTCGAACCCGAGATGTTTTTTGGCCGTCATATTCTTCGCGTAGAGGCGGAACAGACAAACGGTCAGGAAGATCGTCCCGATAACAACATGCGCGCCGTGGAAGCCTGTCGCCATGAAGAAGGCCGAACCATACAGCGTCCCGTCAAAGGTGAATTGGGCTTCTGAATACTCATAGACCTGCAGGCATGTGAACGCGAAACCCAGGATGATGGTCAGGATCAGCATGAATTTGGCATTGTCCATTTTGTCATGTGCCAGCGCGTGGTGCGCCGCTGTCACCGTGGTTCCGGACAGAAGCAGGATCAGCGTGTTGATCAATGGCAAGTGGAATGGGTCAAACGTCGTGACGCCGGTTGGTGGCCATTGCGCAAACGCATTCAGGCCTTCCCAGACCGGGCTGGCGGCATCGAACGTCCCGCCGACACGCGCCGGATAGAAAATGGCGAGTTCGAAAAAGCTCCAGAACCAAGCGGCAAAGAACATGATCTCTGAAACAATGAACAGGACCATACCGTATTTCAGGCCAATCTCTACGACAGGTGTATGATCGCCGGTACGGCCTTCCTTGACGACTTCACGCCACCAGCCAATCATCACCCAGATCACCATCAGAAAGCCAGGGACGAGCGTCCACAGTTGGCCTTGCTCAATCCCGAACAGACCTTTCATATAGGTGACGCCGCCCACAGCGAGCACCAGAACCGCGATCGAACCGATCAGTGGCCATGGAGATGGGTTTACGAGGTGATAATCGTGTTTGACGTCTTCGGCCATGACGGGGAACCCCTTGTGGCAATGGTTATTACAATCTCAGGCGCTTTTTAGACCGGTGTTGGCGGATTCTGCAACCATTCAGTTGAGCGATGCCGTTTTGGTCGCACCCGTGAATTCGTCGGTATTGAAAAACGTATAAGAAAGCGTGATCGTGCGGATATCATCGGCATTGCGCTCGTCTTCCATGGCGGGGTCGACAAAGAAGATGACGGGCAGTTTCTTGGTTTCTCCGGCTTTGATGACGCGCTCTTCAAAGCAGAAGCACTCGAGCTTGCTGAAGAATCGGCCGGCCTTGTGCGGCGTGACATTATAGCTCGCGATCACACTGACATCTCTGGAAGACGTGTTGGTGACCTCATAAAAGGCGAGACTGTGGGCGCCGAGTTGGACCGGCAAATTGGTCTGACTGGCTTTGAATCTGAGGGGTGCATTCGCGACATTCGCATCAAATCTCACGGTCACTTCGCGATCGCTGATCCGGTCTGGCGCGGCTTGCGCGGTCTGTGTGGTTCCACCAAAGCCCGTGACGCGGCAGAACGTGTCGTAAAGCGGCTTTGAGGCAAAGGCGAGCCCCAGCATAAACAAAGCGCTCACCGCAGCCAGGAAAGCGATTTTGGTATTATTCATCGCCATTATCCGTAGCTTCGGCAGCTGTGGCAGCTGTGGCAGCCTCCGCTGCCTGACGCGCGGCAATTCTTTCCTGCGCCACGCGATCTGCTTTTTCGCTGGCGGCCTCGTCCATATAGCCCGTGAAATAGAGACGATCGCCGCCGCTAAAGTCAGTCTCCTGTATTCGAATTGCCGTGGTCACGCCGACAATGACGACGAAGGCCACCAAAGCCACAGCCAGCCAGGCATTGCGGCGTTTCTGCGCTTTCAGCAGCATTTCAGCATCTGGTCCGGGTGTGGCGTCGGTCATTAAAAGGCTCCGAGCGGGAAGTATAACCCGAAACCATGCTCGATGATGAGTGCGGCAAACAGCCCGAACAAATACAGGATAGAAAAGGCAAACATGCCCATAGCGACCTTGCGTTCGCCATCGCCTGCTTCAGCCTCACCAGCCTGGCTGCGCCAGAGCTTCACGGCATGAAAAAGGAAGGCCAGAGTTAAGAGCCCACCGACAAGACCATAAACCATTCCCCCGAGTCCGGTCGCCAATGGCGCCAGGCCGATCGGGGCTAATAGAACGGTATAGATCAAGATCTGTGTGCGGGTCGCCTTCGCCCCATTGGTCACGGGCAGCATGGGCACACCGGCTTTCTTGTACTCCTTGTGCGCAACGAGGCTAAGCGCCCAGAAATGCGGCGGGGTCCAGAAGAAGATAATGGCAAACAGGATCCACGCATCGAGTGGGGTAGTACCGGTTACGACGGCCCAACCGATCACTGGCGGGAAAGCTCCCGCAGCGCCGCCAATAACAATATTTTGGGCCGTCCGGCGCTTCAGCACCATGGTGTAGAACCAGCCATAATATACGATGGATAACGCCAACAAGCCTGCCGCCAATACATTGGAGGCAATCCACATCAGAAGCACAGACACGGCTGACATGATCAGCCCCATCGCCAACGCCTCGTCTTTCGGCACAGCCCCGGACGGGATCGGACGTGTCGACGTGCGGGTCATGACAGCATCTATATCGGCGTCGTACCACATATTGATCGCCCCTGCGGCGCCAGAGCCAAGCGCCACTGCCAGAATGGCAACGGTAGCCAGAACCGGATTAACTTCCTGACCGCTGACCCCAACCGCGGCAACGAGGCCCGCCAGAGCGGTAAACACGACCAGCATCATGATGCGCGGCTTAAGCAGCTCAATATAGTCGCTTGCTGTCGCCAGGCGCGGGCTGGTGGTGGTAGCGGTCATAACGACAGACATAGGGCGGTTCTCTTCAGCTTCTATGGAAACGGCCCTCTACGCTGGTTTTGCGTAAAGGGCCGCCCGAATTTGCGTTTGTCGGGCGGGCTTAGTGGCCGCCCTCGTTTTTGACCACTGGCAGTTCGTTGAACTGGTGGAAAGGCGGTGGGCTTGGCAGGGTCCATTCGAGCGTGGTGGCGCCCTCGCCCCAAGGATTGGCTTCAGCTTTGCGGCGACGGATCATGGATTCGACCATGCCTCCAAAGAAAAGTAGCGTCGCAATCATTGAGATCCCATACCCAATCGATGAAACACTGTTCCACAACGCGAACGCTTCTGGGTAGTCGACATAGCGACGCGGCATACCGTTCAGACCCAGGAAGTGTTGCGGGAAGAAGATCAGGTTCGAAGCGAGGAACATTGTCCAGAAATGCGCGTACCCGATCATCTTGTTGTATTTAATGCCAAACATTTTCTCGTACCAGTAGTACCACCCGGCAAACAGGCCGAACACGGCGCCCAGCGACAGCACGTAGTGGAAGTGCGCGACAACATAATACGTATCGTGCAAGGCATGATCGATGCCCGCATTGGCCAGGACCACGCCGGTGACGCCGCCCAGCGTAAACAGGAAGATGAACCCGATCGCCCAGACCATAGGAACGGAGAAATCAATCGACCCGCCCCACATGGTCGCAATCCAGGAGAAAATCTTGATCCCGGTCGGCACCGCAATCACCATGGTCGCCGCAACGAAATAGGCCTTCATGTCTGACGGCATGCCAACGGTGTACATATGGTGCGCCCATACGATGAACCCAATCGCCCCGATCGAAACCATAGCATAGGCCATGCCGAGATAACCGAAGATCGGCTTTTTCGAGAAGGTCGATACGATGTGGGAGACGATACCAAAGGCGGGCAGGATCATGATGTAGACTTCAGGGTGGCCGAAGAACCAGAACAAGTGCTGGAACATGATTGGATCGCCGCCCCCGGACGGATCGAAGAATTGGGATCCGAAATTCCGGTCTGTCAGCAGCATGGTCAGTGCGCCTGCAAGAACCGGTAGCGCCAGGAGCAGAAGAACCGCCGTTACCAGCATGGACCAGGCGAAGAGCGGCATCTTGTGCAGCGTCATACCTGGCGCCCGCATATTCAGGATTGTGACGATGAAATTGATCGCCCCGAGAATGGACGCGATACCAGCGGTGTGCAGAGAAAGGATCAGGAGGTCCATGGATGGTCCGGCATGACCGGCCGTACTTGAAAGTGGCGGATAAAGCACCCAACCACCGCCAAACCCATTAACCCCATTGCCGCCGGGAACAACGAAAGAAATCATCGCCAGCACGAAGGCTGTAACCGTCAACCAGAACGAGATATTATTCATGCGAGGGAACGCCATATCAGGCGCGCCAATCATTAGCGGCACAAACCAGTTGCCGAACCCGCCAATCAGGGCGGGCATGACCATGAAGAAGATCATGATCAAGCCATGATAAGTGATCACGACATTGTAAAAACTCTTCGCCTGCTCAATCGCCTGCTGGCCGGTCGTACCGTAAAGGACCTCCATCAGTCCAGTGAGCGGCCCAATACCAGGCTGCGCCAGTTCTAGGCGAATCAGGCCGGAAAGCGAGTATCCGACGATCCCAGCAATCAGTGCAAAGACGAGGTATAGTGTCCCAATATCCTTGTGGTTGGTCGAAAAGAACCAACGAACAAAGAAGCCTGGCTTGTGATCGTGGGCATCGTGGCCGTGAGCAGCAACTTGATCCATAGGCATGATCTAATTCCTCTCCTACTCGACCGATGCGAGACGCGTATCGGCGCCCATCGGGTCAATAATTTGTACTAGTTCAGTCGCCGCATCGACATCGCCCGTGCGCATCACTTCGAGCCAGCGATCATACTGGTCTTGCGGAACAACGCGGACTTCAATAGGCATGAAAGCGTGGTTCTTGCCACACAATTCCGAACACTGGCCGTAATAGACGCCCGGTTCTTCGACCAGGAACCAGCCTTCATTCAGGCGACCGGGAACGGCATCGGTTTTCACTCCAAAGGCCGGCACGGTCCATGAGTGAATGACGCGATCTGACGTTGTCTGATAGCGGATGTAACGATTGGCCGGAATCACCATTGGGTAGTCCGTGGCTAGATAAAGTGGCTTTTCCGGGGTGGGCAATGGGTCTGTCGGCAATCCATAATGAATACCATTCGAGACATACTGGATGGGATAACCATCTGCGTCGAGCTCATCGACATAGTAGTAAGTCCAGGCCCAGTTCCCCATGCCTTCGGCTTTAACAGTAATCCAGCCTTCCTGAGCCGCTTCGACGAAAATGTTGGGATCACTCAGGTCGCCGCTTTGCGCAATGACTTCGAGATCAGGCTCATTTTCCTGGTAGAAAAGGTTCGAGAAGGACGGCAACGCTATGACCACGAGAATGATCACCGGCACCGCCGTCCAGACGATTTCGACCGTCGTATTGTGGCTGAATTTTCTTGGTTCTGGATGGGCGCGTTTGTTGTAGCGCAGGCAAACCCAGACCAGGAGCGCCAGGACAAACAAAGTGATTACCGTGATGATCACGAGAAGGAAATTATGGAAGTCGTTAACACGCTCCATGATTCGCGTCGCTGCGGGCTGAAATCCGATCGCGCCGGGTGTGGGCTGCCCCACCAGTTCTTGTGCATATGCCGATCCAGACATCAACACAGCGGAAATCCATGCAAAGATGTAACGCAACAGTCACTCCATCCAGTCTTGCTGCAGCCATATATATGACAGACCCGCAGGTCTACCCAATACAACCGTCGCATATAAAATGTCGCAGTCGGTCGATAAATTGTCGCGCTTAGTGTATAATTAAAACCACACACAGGAGGCAAAGCTATGAAGCTCAAGCTTATGATTGCCGCGGCCGCGACCGCTCTCGTTGCGGAAACCGCCTCGGCGCAGGTCTTTGTAATCGGAAATGGACTCGGTGGTGAGTGTTTCCAGAAAACCAAAAGCGGATTTTCAAATTTCCGCGCGGTCGAGGAAATTTGCACGCGAGCTCTGCGAGAACAGGCCATGACCCGGAAGAATCGCGCAGCCACTTATGTCAATCGCGGCGTGCTGCGAATGCGCGAAGGGCAATATGAGAAGGCCCTGGCTGATTATTCCGAAGCCGTCAGCCTGCAGCCTGAACTGGGCGCGGCCTATCTGAATGAAGGCGCAGCACATATCTATCGTCGTGATTTCGCGTCGGCCCTGTCGCCCCTCGACCGGGCGATCGAACTCGAATCGCATGACCTGTTTGCGGCCTATTACAATCGCGCCATCGCCAAAGAAAATACGGGCGATGTTGCCGGCGCGTATTATGACTTCCAGAAATCTCTGGAACTGAAGCCGGGTTGGGATTTGGCTGAGCGCCAGCTGACCCGTTTCTCGTTCGAACCCACCGGTTAGTCAAAAACGCGCACAGGGGCGCTTGATCCGGCGCCCCTGTAGCGTCACATACATGGTATGACTTATACCGACCTGCCCTTCGACACCCAAGACGCCACAAAATTGCTCGCCGATGCCGCAAGAGATGCGGATGACGGTGACATTTACATTCAACGCTCCCGCTCTGAAGGGTTCGTCTTTGATGATGGCCGTCTGAAGTCCGCAACGTATGATACCAGCCAGGGCTTTGGTCTGCGTATGGTCGCGGGCGAAGCGAGCGGCAATGCGCATTCCGGCGAGTTGTCCATCGACGCGATTCGCCGGGCGGCCAATACGGCACGGCAAGCCAAACGCGGCTATTCCGGCAGTTTGGCCACCGGCCCAACCCCAACGAATCGCCAGCTTTATGCGCCGATCGATCCAACCGAAGCGCCGGATTTCACGGTCAAAACCGGATTACTCGCCGAGATCGATGCGTGGGTCCGCGCCAAGGACCCCCGTGTAGTACAAGTGTCAGTCTCCCTTGCCGGCAGCCATGAGCAAATTGATATCCTGCGCCCGGCCGGAGAGGCCTTTCATGATGTCAGACCCCTTGTTCGACTGAACGTATCTGTGACGCTGGAACAGAATGGCCGCCGCGAATCGGCGTCGGCCGGTGCTGGCGGACGCGCAGCCTATGATGAGTGGATTGCCCCTGAACGCTGGCAGGGCCTCGCCATGCGGGCGCTCCGCAAGGCTGACGTGAATCTGGAATCCATCCCCGCCCCGGCCGGCGAAATGGAAGTCGTGCTTGGGCCTGGTTGGCCCGCCGTCCTGCTGCATGAAGCGGTCGGGCACGGTCTCGAGGGTGATTTCAATCGCAAAGGCACCAGCGTCTATTCAGGTCGGGTCGGCGAGCAAGTTGCTTCGAAAGGCGTCACTGTGATTGATGACGGCACCATCGATGCGCGTCGCGGCTCCCTATCCGTGGATGATGAGGGTACACCGACCAATCGCACCGTCCTGATCGAGGATGGCATCCTGAAAGGCTATATGCAGGATCGCCAGAATGCCCGCCTGATGGGCGTTGATCCAACCGGCAATGGTCGTCGCGAAGCTTATGACGCGACGATTATGCCCCGCATGACGAATACGGTGATGCTAGGCGGCAAGGACGACCCGGACGAGATCGTCGCGTCGATCAAGAAAGGCATTTGGGCCGTCGATTTTGGCGGCGGCCAGGTTGATATCACGTCCGGCAATTTCGTCTTTCAATGTACCGAGGCCTATCTGGTCGAGAATGGCAAAGTGGTCGCCCCGGTCAAGAATGCGACCTTGATCGGCCACGGGCCGACGGCGCTCAGCCAGGTCGAGATGATCGGCAATGACTTTGCCATGGATGATGGCGTCGGCACATGTGGCAAGGCTGGGCAGTCAGTGCCTGTGGGGGTGGGTCAGCCGACCTTGAAAGTGGGTGGCTTGACCGTAGGCGGCGCGGGTTAGGACACCGCGCGTTCTTCGCAACGCTCCAGTTTCTGTTTTAGCGCTTCCTCGTCGAATTGATCGAAGTTGAAGCTGTATTGCAGTGGATAGACGACATTTATGCGTGCTGTGGGAACACCGTCGACCAGTTGCGGATAAAACGTCGAAGCAGTGACGGCGCGTTTGGCGTCAAAGCAGAATATTTTTCTTGAGCAGGACGGTTCAACAGCAAATGGAAACCCTTGTTCATCCACCGCGAAACGGACTTCGCAATACCCATCCCATCTCAACCAGGAGGCCAAAGGTGGATATTTCGGTTTTGGCCAGGTCTTGATTCGTGTGTCTTGCGTTTGGCGCGAGTTGGCTATTGGAGTCGCGCAGATGAATGCGAACGCGAGAAGAAACTGGCCAAGAACCGTCACTAGAAACATGCAACCTTAAGCCGGTTTCTCTCCGCTCGCTTGTAACTCATCATCCAATGAATCGACCGAAAACTCGCTTTCCTTCATCCAGGATTTCACAATCGGTGCGATAAGCAACATCACCACACCGACGCCCATGCCAATATAGCCGATGGATGAGAAGACCTGGATATAACCGGTCTTAGCGGCCGCTACATACACGATTTGTCCTCCGACGGTCTCTGCTCCCGCGGCCGCAGCGATGACCCCGGACAACGCATTGGCGATCCCGGAATAAACAAACCACGCCGCCATGAAGAATCCGACCAGTCGCGCCGGCGCGAGTTTTGTCATCGCGGACAGACCGACCGGCGATACCATCAGCTCCGCCATCGTGTGCACCCAATAAATCGCGAAGATAAAGAAGACAGGAGTGAGCGCTGACGCACCCACACTATTCATGCCTGACACCAGAACCATGTAACCGAGACCGGCACCAAATACGCCAATTGCGAATTTAACGGGCGTCGATGGCTCCCAGCCGCGACGACCGAGCCAGATCCACAGCCAGGCGATCACCGGCGCGAACAGGAAGATGAAACCGGCATTCAATGACTGGAACACAGGCGTCGGCACATCGATCCCAAAGATCGTGGTATCAACCAGACGGCTCGTTACCAGTGTTAAAGATGATCCGGCTTGCTCAAACAAGGACCAGAATGGAATCTGTGCGACAGCGAAATAGAGAGCCGCCCACATTCGAGACCGCTGCACCCCTTGTAGTTTCAGGAACGAATAGAGAATGAAACCAAGAAAGAAAACAATGCCAATAATCATGGATAGCGGCCCAATGATCCGTGCCACAAATAACAGCGACATCGCGCCCAAAACTAGGGCCAGCCCGCTAATATAGCAGGCCCATTCTATGTTGATCGGCCCGAGTACGCTTTGCTTGAGTTTTTCTGGGTTTGGCGGCTCGGCGACATCGCCAAGATATTTCTGTCCCCATTGGAACACGATCAGGCCTGCCAGCATGCCAATCCCAGCGAGGCCAAAGCCATACGCCCAGCCGTAAACAATTCCGAGAATACCGCAGGACCAAGTCGCCAGGAAACTACCGAGATTGATGCCCATATAGAAAATTGTGAAGCCGCTATCCCGGCGTTCGTCGCCCGGCTCATACAGATCGCCGACAATGGTTGAAATGTTTGGTTTCAAAAAGCCAACACCCGCAATGATGAGCGCCAGAGAAAGGAATAGCACATTGACGAAGAATTGCTGCTTTTCAACACTGGTCGAATAAGTGCCATCGGGCACGGTAGCCAGAACTAGACTGGTATCGGCGTCTTTATTCTCATCCGCTGTGGGCAAAATCAAAATATCGCTCTGGCTGAACTCGGTAACGATCTGTTCTGCACCATTGAGCTGCACGAACATCTCTTCCTTGCCCACGGCGCTTGCTCTGAATGTGGCGGGATAAGATGTGCCTTGCAGCAGCAGATCGGTCGATGGCGCCGGACCCGCGCAACCCAACCCCACTATGGCGCAAATATTCTGAACAAGGCCGCGTGTATTCTTCTGGATGACATAGTCGCCCTGCCCGTCATCATCGATCGGTTCAAAGCGCTGCTCTCCTACGGTGATAAACTGATAGGAATCAAAGACGATCCGACGATTCTGGCCCTCATAATCAATATAGAGCTTTCGATTATCATCGCGGCCGACATCTTCAATCACATAGTCATTTCCGGCAAAGGTCAGCGTCTCCTTCGACCCAGCACCCTCGAAGGCCATCCCAAAATGCCCCAATACAAGCAATATGGCACCATAAGTGACCGCTTTGCGCTGGCCCAGATATCGATCAGAAAGAACGCCGCCAAAGATAGACATGATATAAACAAGCGCGATATAGCCACCATAAATGATCGAAGCTTCCCGGTCCCCGAACAGAAAGTGCTGAACGAGGTAGAGCAGTAACAGACCGCGCATGCCATAATACGAAAAGCGCTCCCACATTTCGGTGAGAAAGCAGATGATCAGTCCCTTGGGATGACCAAAAAAACTGGTGTCGCGCTCTGCGGCAATGCTTGTGTCGGTCAAATATGCCTCCCCGGCCTTTGAGATTTGTGTGACGTATTCGTCTTGGCTTCAGGTACACCACGCGCCGGGCGCACGCTCAAGACACAAACTGCGGGAGCTCAAAAGGGTGTCGGGTCAATTTTGCCGGCCAACTACTATTTCGCGCACAAAAAACCCCGCAGCGTGCGCTGCGGGGTTTCTTGTTTGATTATGTCAGCGTGTCTTACTTGGAGACAGAGGCCACAACACCGGCGCCAACCGTGCGGCCGCCTTCGCGGATCGCGAAGCGCAGACCCTGGTCCATAGCAATGGGCTGGATCAGCTCAACGCTCATTTTCACATTGTCGCCTGGCAGAACCATTTCCTTGTCCGCTGGCAGCGTAACAACACCGGTCACGTCCGTCGTCCGGAAGTAGAATTGTGGACGATAATTGGTGAAGAATGGCGTGTGACGGCCACCC
>JBCBBC010000061.1:0-21639 GCA_038532145.1 Pseudomonadota bacterium
TACGTATTCGATCGACAAGATCTGCTTATTTGATCGAAGCTGCCGGAGGACGCATCGACGGAAAAAGTGATTTAAAAACAGTGATAAAAACCGCTTTAGTGTAGTCACGATCGCGCTGCATCTCTTGGATCCGCTGCGCAAATGCAAGCGAATTACGAAACAACGCTTTCAGTTCTTCAACAACCGCACTCGGATCCACTTGGGGCACCTTCACCCGAAACGAAATCACCCTTACAAGTCTACATTCAAAACACTACACAGAAACCGGCCGCGCTATAGGGTGCGGGGTCAGATTCGTGCCACAAAACGTGCTACAAATTGTGATACAATTTTCATGCAGACTCAGTCAAAGTGTTGAAATGGTTAGGTAAAAAAAGAATACCCATGCATCTCGGCCGCACCATTTTCTCAATGCGCGAGCTGACATTTTTGTCACCGCCATTGACTTCCCGACCGTCAGACATCGGCTGATCGCCGCCAACCAAACGTGGAGGGCTTTTGCATGCTGGACCTTTATTACTGGCCAACACCGAATGGAAAGAAAGTCACCATTCTGCTCGAGGAATGCGGCCTCGATTACAAAATTGTCGCGCTGCCAATTGCGACAGGCGCCCAGTTCACGGACGAATTTCTGATCATCAATCCGAATGGCCGGATGCCAGCTCTGGTTGACCATGCGCCGAGCGATGGTGGGGGCCAGCTTTCGGTTTTCGAGTCCGGGGCGATCATGCTCTATATTGCAGAGAAAACGGGCCAGTTCATGCCGCAGGATGTCCGGGGCCGTTATCAGATCCTGCAATGGGTGATGTGGCAGATGGCCAATCAGGGACCGAAAACGGGCGAGCTTGGACATTATCGTCGCTATGCTGGCGAAGATGAGGCGCATGCCTATGCCCTCAAACGCTATGATGACGAGGTCAATCGCATGTATGGCGTGCTCAACCAGGCCCTGTATGACAATTCCTATGTCGCGGGGTCAGATTATTCGATTGCGGACATGATCTGCTACCCCTGGACCGTCGGATGGAAAGATCAGGGGCAGGATATTGACGATTTTCCGCACTTCAAACGCTGGTTTGAAGAGCTGTCGGCCCGCCCCGCGGTCCAGAAGGGCATGGCCGTGGGCGAAGACGAGATGCGGATCGATCCCAGCACGTTGAGCGCTGAAGAGATCGAGCGGATCAAGAAACTGATCTTTGGCCAGCGCGCCCGGCCCTTGCGGACCTAGGCGCGCGAACGGACCTTATTCCTCGCTGCGGACGCTGAACAGGCAGATGGCGAGCAGCAATGTGGCGACGACACCGGTCCCGCCAGCAACCGGGGCCGGCAAAAATCCGTCGCGACCGAACATCATCACAATGGTGTTGGTGACGAAGGCGACTGCGCCGAACAGGACCGCCGCGCCGCCCAGAATATTGCCGCCGCTTTTGACCTTGGCCATGCCGAACTCGACTGCGGCGAGGCCGAGCAGAATTTTCGCGGCATTATACCCGAAGAATGAGAATGCGACGACTGAGAGGCCGAGGCCACCAAGCTCTGGATTGGCGCTGGCGGCTTCCCCAAACGGACCGAACTGGGTCAGGCCGACACCGACCTGAATCACGTTCAGCACCGCGCTGAAGGCAATGGCGGAATACCCCAGCGTGTAACGCTTGGCCATGACCAGAGCCGAGCCGCCAAAGGCTGCGAGCAATACGAAGATCAGACCTTCCAGCCCCCACAGGAATTGGCGATCAATGTCAGGTGCCCCGAGATATAAGGCGGTGTAGATCGGCTGCGATATCGCTGCCAGCAAGAGCAGGATTGCGACTGCCTTAACGGTCTGACTTTGTGAGATTTCCATAATGGCCTCCTTCCATGAAAGTCGCCCGTACCAGCAATTCACATGGCTAAGAGTCAAGCCCAAACAGGGGCGATCAATCAGAAGTGATCACTGATTTGGGCACGACCGCCTGGATTGAGACTCCGGGACTAAAACTGCGTTGACGACTCAGGGAGTCTCCGCTGTGCCTTCGTCCGCTGATGCAGCCGGCGATTCGGTGGCGGCCACTGGATCGACCTGTTCGACCAGACGCATCACCGACGCGGCGATTTCGCCAGGCACTTCTTCCTGCAGGAAATGACCGGCTTGTGTTTCAGTGACGCGAGCATCAGGAAAATTGCCCTGCATGCTGTCAAGCTGGGCCCCGAGAATGGGATCCTTAAGGCCCCAAACGATCTCGGCCGGGACGCTCAGCGATTGGACATAAGCTTCAATCTGGCGCATTTGCACACTGCTGGGATGATCCGGGCCATCCGGCACCATGCGCATCAGGGCCAGAGGGGCTTTTACGTTTCCGCTGTCCTGAACCGGCTTGGCGTAGAGGGCAATGACAGCTTCGGGCATCGAATCCGGATCGCCCTGAACCTGCGGCAGAGAGTCAAAGATCGAGCGAAACACCTCAATCAGCATTTCCCCGACCACTGGGGTCTTCACGGTCGCATGGGCACGTGACAGATCGACGTTTTCGGTCGGCGCGTTGAATCCGGTATTCATGGCGACGACGCCTTGCAACATCTCAGGAGACAGAGACAGGGCGCCCATGCCGACTGGGCCGCCCCAATCCTGTCCGACATAAATCACACGCTCGAGTTCAAGCGCTTCCAGCGCGGAATTCATCCAGCGCATATGATTGTCGAGCGTGTGCTCACTGGCCGGGATCTTGGTTGAAAATCCCAACCCGGGCAGCGTCGGCATGATCATACGCACCCGATCCTTCGGCAAGGCCTCGACAACCTTGCGATAGAGGAAGCCGGATGTCGGATTGCCGTGCTGCATATAGACCGGATATCCGGACCCGGACTCCAGCACGTGAATCTTGATGCCCGGCTCTACTTCAATGAAATAGCTCTTATAGTCATCCGTGATCACGGCAGCCGCATAGTCTGGCAGTGGGAACGCCTCGAAGGTCTTGTCGCCAATCGTGATCTCGCCGACTCCTTGCGGCGTGACACGCTGACCGTCCCGCGTCACGATGAATGATGCGACGAGACCGATGCCAAGTATGATTGCCAGGATGATGAGAATCGTTCTGCGCATGCCAATCTCCACATATGAACCTGCTTCAGCTTTATGGCATACCAAGTGTCAAAAGATAAGATCACAGATCGCTTTTTTCTGACGAGACCATATTTCCGATTGCGACATATCGTTTGTTGCCGGTTTGAAGGGCATTAAATGGCCAGCACGTGGTCAGCGCGATCAGCGGCGTGTCATGTTCGAATGCCAGACCGGATTGGTCGGCATCGACGACACGCAAATCGATGATGCGGAAAGTGAGTGTCATTGAATCCGGCGTGTCGATCTGAAACTCATCGCCTAGCTGGACATCTTTCAGAAAACGGAAATGGGTGTCACGATGCGCGGACAGGATGGCCAGCCCAGGGGCGCCGGGTTGTGGTCCGGCGCTCATCAGGCCAGGGCCAAACGCCATGGCCTGTCCACTCGTGCCATGCAGAATGATGGCCGACTGGTTCAGGCGCGGCACGCTGAGCTTTGCGACCGGAAAGGTGTCGATCCAGGCCCATGGGCGGACGGGATGGCCGCTTTCCAGCGTTTTATTCCAGGCCCGCTCGAGCAAGATTTGAGCCAGCGCAGCCTTGGCCTTGACGTAAAGGCCATCCCCAAACAGGGCGAGGCCGAGGAGGGCAAGACCGGCGGCCAGCGCTCTCCCGCGCCAGGATGATCGCCTGGGCGGAAGATGCGGGATCACTTCCCCTGTCATGTTGCCGCCTCTGACCGGCGGATCAGAGCCACCAACGACAGGAAGATCAACAGGACCCCCAATATAAGCTTCAGGTCAGACAGTGTTGCGGTTCGTGGCAAGGTGACTTCCTCTGCCACAACGAGCGGCGTTTCGGTCGGCGCGGCAGCGCGTTTTGGTGCCACCATAACTGGCTCAGGCCTCATCATGTCGATCGTGCCTTCGCCGAAGACTTTCTCGAAATCCCAGCCTTCCGGGAAATTCAGAGGGACGTTTCGCGCCGTCAGGTGATCGCCTTCGGGGCGAGACGGTGTGACATCCACCGCGACCAGACTGGTTAGCCGCGAGATCAGACTGTGATCGAGCGCAATCTTCAGAATGGCTGCATCAAGCGTTTCCACGGGCGAGGATCGGCGGGCGCGATCGAGTTCCAAACCAGCAATCTTCTTGCGGGCCCAGAGTTTTGAAATGCCCGTGCGCGGGCTGGCCTGATCCAGTTTCAGCGTGACTTCCCAGGGCTGGGCGCCGCTGGTCCCGGTCAGAACCACATCGCCCGCACGCGTATCGGACCGGGCCGCGATGGTGAGGGTCTCGCCCTGATACACATCCGGGATCAGGGTGAATGACGTGTCGACGTCGGCGCCCTCGGGCCATGTCAGTGCGAGATCCGTAATTGCCGGGGTTTCGAGCTTGTTGAACAAGGCGTTCATACGGTCGGAAACTTCGCTCACGGATCCGATATGCGTGAACGTGCCACGACCGAGTTCAGCGGCTCTGGACATGAGAAAGCTGTTCGGGGCCGACCCAATCCCGACCGTGAAGATACGGGCCTGTCCACGGCGCGCGGCAATCGTTTCGAACAGATCCTGCTCGTGACCGATAGCGCCATCGGTCAGAAAGATGACCTGTTTCAGACGACCCGTGTCATCCGATGAGTTTCGCAAGGCTGCGGTCAGAGCGGGCAGCATATGCGTTCCGCCGCTGGCCTGCAGGCGTTCGATCCAGTTCACGGCCTTTCGCTTATGCGCGGCCGTTGCCGGACGTGGGGCGTCGAACAGGGTCCGCGTCGCATTGTCGAATTCGATAATGTTGAAGACATCTGATTCATTCAGACGCGCCACGGCGAGGCTCAGGCTTTGACGGGCCTGACGAATACTGGCGCCGCCCATGGAACCGGACGTGTCGATCACGAAGGTGATGTCGCGGGCCGGTATGGCCGTGGCCAGATCCGGATCCGGCGGCGTGATCATCAGCAGATAAAAGTCCTCGTCCTGTATGACTTCTGAAAACAGGGCCGCGCGGGGGCTCTCTTCGGAACGGGGCGACCAGACCAGTTCAAAATCGCGATTGGCGGGAACGCTTTCATCTTTCAGGGTCAGGGTCGCGTTTTGATCGCCGTCCCGGACCGTGTGCATTTCGTGATGGGATGAGGCGAGCGCACCAATCGGAAATCCGGCTTCGATATCGACGGTCAGACGCAGCGGATTGGTCACGACAAAGTCCGGATTGTGATAGGGGGGCTCGATACGATCGCGATCGGGCACAGGGTCAGAAATCGCCCAGCCACTGGTCTCATCGATACTGGCTGTCAGAACCCTGGCTGGCGGATTGAAGCGCGGGGCGACCACCATTGGAAAGCGGAGGGAGAACCGGCCATTATCGATCCGGATCGTCTCCTGATATTCGATCTGAACGATCACGGTTTCGCCAGGGCCGATATTGGCCACGCTATTGGTGAAGATGTTGGCGCGTTCCTGTTCCATCAGGCTCGCCTTGCGGCCTTCGGCCTTGGCCGCCTCATAGATTTTCCGGGCTTGCTTGCGCTCCTTGATCTGCCCCTCGATAAAGCGATCGCCAATTTGCATCCGTAATATATCGACCGCGCTCTCGTCCGGCAGCGGGAAGACATAGATGCCCTCGACCCAGGCATCCGACGTATTCTCAAACCGCTGTGTCACTTTCGTCCGTGCAATCGGACCGGATATGTCGATGTCGACATCCGTGATCAGCGAGGGGGCGGAGATGTATTTTCCAACCGTATCGGTTTCCAGCAAAAGCGTTCCGCTGGTCTGCTCGCCCGGCGTAACCAGCCGCGGCGCGCCCTGAGCCAGGGCGAGAGATGGCGCGCTCAACATGAGAGAAAGGATCGAAAGGAGGTGAAGGGTGGGGCGGCGAATCCTGAAGGAGATCTGGGTCATGGGTGCGTCCTGCTTGCTATGTTGTGAGACCACAGACTGCTCGGCAAATACGGCGTGTGTTCTGATCGGGCGCGGCAATCCTACGGCCATCTCGCGACGAAAAACGGCAGGGTTAATCCTTGCCGCCGCAATTGAGACAGACAGACAATAACGGAGCGGCCCTTTCATTCGTTTCGGGAGGCCGTGACGCAAACTCTTCAGTTGCCATTTCAACCAACATCCACGAAGTTTGCCTAAAACGGGATGATTACGGGGCAAATGATGATGGTGATAATGACACGCGCGATTGCGCTCTTGGGACTTATGGTCCTGGCAATTGCAATCTCGGTGATACCGGCCGCGTTGGCGCAGTCCGCGGAAGAGGATAAGGCAAGCCCGCTCGCGTCTTTGCCCTTGCGCGCGATCGGGCCCGCCTATCCCTCCGGGCGCATTTCAGATTTTGCCTTTTTCCCGTCCGGATATCATGACTATCTGGCCGCGACGGCCTCTGGTGGATTGTGGCGCACACGAAATGCTGGCGCGACCTGGACGCCCGTTTTTGACAATGAAGGCACTTACGCGATCGGTGTCGTGGAAATCGCCCCCTCAGATGAGAAGACGATCTGGGTCGGCACCGGCGAAAACAATGCTCAGCGGTCGGTCGCTTTTGGCGATGGGGTCTACAAGTCAAGCGACGGGGGTCAGACCTGGACCAATATGGGGCTGAAGGAGTCTGGCCATATCAGCCAGATCTGGATTCACCCGGATGATGCGAACACGGTCCTCGTCGCCGCGCAAGGCCCGCTCTGGTCGGCAGGCGGGGATCGCGGCCTGTTCAAGACCACAGATGGTGGCGCCACCTGGACCTCGATTTTGAGCGTCGACGAGCATACCGGGATCAATGAATTCATCGTCGATCCAGACGATTTCGATACGATTGTCGCATCGAGCTATCAACGTCGGCGACATGTCTGGGTGCTGATCAATGGTGGACCGGGATCCGGCATTCACCGGACAACGGATGGCGGCGAAACCTGGGCCGAGATCAGCGCAGGCTTGCCGACAGATGATATGGGGCGCGTTGGCCTGGCCATGGCGCCATCGACGCCTGATATGCTTTACGCCATCATCGAGGCGCAGCCCGACGAGCAGGGGATCTATCGCTCGGTCGATTTTGGTCAGAGCTGGGAAAAACGGTCCGACCATATGACGACCAGCCCGCAATATTATAATGAGATTGTCGTCGATCCGAAGAATGCGGATATGCTCTATTCGCTCGACACCTTCTCCAAGCGTTCGGATGATGGTGGTCAGACCTTCACGGATCTCAACGCCGCGCATCGCCATGTCGATGATCATGCGATGTGGATCGATCCGGACAATACCAATCACATGATTATCGGCGGTGATGGCGGTATCTATGAAAGCTGGGATGGCGGCGACGTGTGGCGCCACACCAGCAATCTTCCGATTGTGCAATTCTACCGGATCCAGCCGGATAATGCCGAACCCTTCTATAATATTTGCGGCGGCACGCAGGACAATAACTCGCTATGCGGCCCGTCGCGAACGGATCTGGTACATGGGATCACAAATTCCGACTGGCATATTGTCCTGGGTGGCGACGGCTACAAGCCGCAAATCGATCCTCGCGATCCCAATATCGTTTATGCCCAATATCAGTATGGCGGCCTGGTGCGCTATGATCGCCGCACACATGAGCGCGTCTTTCTGACGCCGCAACCGCCCTCCGGTGAGCCGGCTTACAAGTGGAACTGGAACACGCCGCTTCTGATCAGCCCGCATAATCCGGATCGCATCTATTATGCCGCAGAATATCTGTTCGCATCGAATGACCGTGGAAATAATTGGGAAATTATCAGCCCGGATCTGACGCGCCAGATCGACCGGAATGCATTGGAAGTGATGGGTCGGGTGTGGAGCGTCGATGCCATTGCGAAGAATGACTCCACGTCGATCTTTGGCGCCGCGATCGCCCTCAGTGAAAGCCCGCTGGTCGAGGGGCTGATCTATGTCGGAACCGATGATGGCGTCATTTCTGTCACTGAAGACAATGGCGCCAATTGGCGACGGCGTGACACGACACGCGGTGTGCCGGACATGACCCTGGTCGAGGATATCATCGCCTCCGTGCATGATGGCGATGTCGCCTATGCGGTGTTCGACAATCACAAGCGCAATGACCACAAACCTTATGTCTTCCGGACAGATAATCGCGGCGGTTCCTGGCGCGATATTTCGGGCGACCTTCCGGACTGGGGCTCGGTCCACACGATCGCAGAGGATCATATCGATCCTGATCTGCTGTTTGTCGGAACGGAATTTGGTCTGTTCTACAGCCAGAATGGCGGACGCAACTGGCAGGCCTTGAAAACGGGCTTCCCGACGATTGATGTCCGCGACATCGAGATTCAACGCCGCGAAAATGATCTGGTCGTCGGCACATTCGGACGCGGGATCTACGTGCTGGACGATTATTCCGCGCTACGAACCTCAACCGAAGCGCTTGCCCAGACCGAAGCGACCCTGTTCCCGGTGCGCGATAGCTGGATTTATATTGAGGGCGATCTGTGGGGGCCTGCCGGCGGGGCCAAGGCCTTTAACGGCGACAATTTCTGGTTCGCTGAAAACCCACCGTTCGGCGCGGTCTTCACGTATGTCCTGCGCGACGGGTTGAAGACGCTGGCAAAGACCCGCCGCGACGCCGAGATCGAGATTGAAAAGGAGGGCGGCGATACGCCTTATCCCGCCTGGGAAGCATTGCGGGCTGAAGATCGTCAGGATGAGCCTGCGATCCTGTTCATCATCTCCGACGCTGCCGGCAATGTCGTGCGGCGGATCACCGGTCCGACGAGTGAGGGTCTGCATCGCGTCGCCTGGGACTTGCGCTATGCGGCACCTGAAGCCGTTCAGCTGACACCCCCGACGCCGTCCCCCTTTGCCAATCCGAATGTTGGTCCGCTGGTCGTGCCAGGACAGTATTCAGTCACTCTGGCCAAGCGCGTAAATGGCGTGGTGACGACTCTGTCCGAGCCGCAATCATTTACGCTCAAGCCCCTGCATCAGACCCCGGAAGCGACCACTGACCGCGCGGCTCTGCTGGCGTTCCAGCAAGACACGGCCCGCATCTATCGCGTCGTCGAGGGGTCCACCCGTTCCGCGTCTGAACTTCGCAATCGACTGGCGCATCTGAAACTGGGCGTCGAGACCATCGAGGCTTCGAACGTGTCTCTTCGCGCTGAAATTCAGGCCATGGAAGCGCGACTGGATGATGTCGACGTGATCCTGACGGGCGACCGCACAATATCGAGCCGGAATGAGCCCGCACCCTGGCCGGTCGCGTCGCGCGTGTCCCAGATACGCGGCTGGGGCTGGTTCACACAGGCCCCGGCAACCGGATCGAATATTGACGCGCTGGCGACCGCAAAAGTCGAACTGGATACCGCGCTGGCCGAGTTGCGCCAAATAGAAGCCGGGATTGCAAGCATCGAGGATCGCCTCGAAGGCTTGGGGGCACCGTTTACACCGAATAGCGGTGTGCCGAGCTGGAGACGTGCAGATTAGGCGTTTCGGCAAAATGCATCGCCGCTGGTATTTGTGGATGCGGTACGGGCTCGCAGCGATGATGATGGCGCCTGCCGCCACCGCCCAGGGCACCGGGACCGTGGCCAGCCCGGTGATCAAACCGGGTGCGGCGATCAGCCTGGCGGGCGGTTACGCACTGGACGAAGGGGATGACGGTGTGGCCCATCGCGTGGAGTATCAGCACGCCGTCTCGGATACGCTGCGGCTGCGAACGCTTGTTTTCTTCAATGATCGCGGCGGGGATTATCGGTATCGTCGTCTCGCCCTGGAGGCGATGCATCAGTTTGCGTCCAGCCGGCATGGCTGGAACAGCGCGATCCAGATTCGCGGCCGCCTGCCTGATGGCAATGATGGGCCGGGGCGGGTGCGGGTGGCCTGGCTCAATCGCTGGCGACCGGCGACAGGACCAGAGCTGCGCTTGATCGGTCTGGCGTCGCATGAGTTTGGCGATGGTCGGGACGATGGGCTCGCGCTCGAAACGCGCGGTGAGGCGACCTGGCAGATCGCTGAAGGCACGCGCGCCGGGGCGCAGATATTTAATCGTTACAACTCGACCACTAATTTTGGCGCGTTTGACACGCAGCGCCATTCTGTCGGCGGGGTTTTGAAAGGGCCGCTGTCTGAACGGCTCTCCTATCGCGTCAATGCGCTTGCCGGAATCAGTGAGGCAGCGGCGGATTTTGAGTTGCGGATGCGGATCCGGCTGACGCTGTAACGCACGAAACCCGGATTTGACTTCCCCAGCGTCGCCGCCCCACCTCCTGTTTGAAACAAGCAGAGAGGATGCGAAATGAAGGTTGCTGCCGTCAAGAAACCCGGGGGTCCGGGAAATCTGATCATTGAGGAGCGTCCCGACCCGGTCGCGGGCCCGGGCGAGGTTCTGGTGCGGGTAAAAGCCTCATCGCTCAACTATCATGATTTCGTTGTGGTGATGGGAGGAATCCCGACGGATGATGGCCGTATCCCGATGTCTGATGGCGCTGGAGAAGTGGTGGCTGTCGGCGACGGCGTGACCAGGTTTAAACCCGGGGACCATGTCCTCAGCCTGTTTTTTCCGGATTGGCTGACAGGCGAGATCGATGCGCTCGGTTTTGGCGGTGTGCCTGGTGATGGCGCAGACGGGTTCGCCGCGGAACTGGTGGCGATGCCGGAAACCGCGTTCACGCGTATACCTGCAGGATATTCCTTTACCGAAGCTGCGACACTGCCATGCGCCGCGCTGACGGCGTGGCGCGGGATGTTTGTCGAAGGCTCGGTCAAACCCGGCGACTGGGTGCTGACACAAGGCACGGGCGGGGTCTCGGTCTTCGCACTGCAATTTGCCAAAGCCGCCGGGGCGCGGGTGATTTCAACATCATCCTCAAACGAGAAGCTTGAGCGGATGACCGCGCTCGGCGCCGATCATGTGATCAATTACAAGGAAACTCCGGAATGGGGCCGCAAGGCGTTTGAACTGACCGGCGGTCGCGGCGTCGACGAAGTCGTCGAGATTGGCGGCCCCGGGACAATGGCGCAATCCATCCAGGCGTGCCGGGTGGGCGGGCATATTTCGCTCATTGGGGTGCTCACCGGGGTGTCCGGCGAAGTGCCGACGGCAGCCTTCTTTTCCAAGAACCTGACCATGTCGGGCATCACGGTTGGCTCTGGCGCGCATCAGGAAGACATGATCGCGGCGATCGAAGCGAGCAATATCAAGCCGGTCCTCGACAAGGACTTCCCACTCGATCAAATCGCCGACGCGTTTGCGCATCAGGCGAGCCAACAGCATTTCGGCAAGATCACTTTGTCGATCTAGGCCCCGCGTCAATCGCGGCATCGATCAGCCGTTCCATTTGCCCTGGGAACGTCTGATCGATTTCGGCATAGGTCTCCGCTCCGAAAATGCCGGTCAGGGTCGGGGCGGAAATGCCATAATAATTGATCGCGCCGAGCAGCTGATAGACCATGGCAAACGCCTCGACATCGCTGGCCTCCCGCCAGTTTGGGATGGCTTTCAGCATCGCCGTGCAATGCTCCAGGAATGGTTTCAGATACCACGTGCCCGCCGTGTCCGCGCGGCGTTTATTGTCGAGCAATTCGCGCATCAGGACCCGGGTTGAATCGGTTTGCCCCGGCATTGGGTTCTGTAGCTTGAGAATATAAGACTTGAACGCTTGCGTCGGGTCGTCGGACGCGGGCGTCTCTGTTTCAAAGCGTGTCGAAATCCGCTTGAGCACTTCGCCATACAGACGTTCCTTGCTGCCATAATGATGCAACAGGGCCTGTTTGGTCAGTCCCAGTTCATTGGCGATGGCAGCAATGCTGACGCCATAGAATCCGCGTTCCGCGAACAGGCTTTCCGCCCGGTCCAGTAGGAGTTCTCGTGTGTCGCTCGCCATGATTGATCTCGTATAGACTTGACAGCTTACCATATGGTAAGTACATCGACTTACCAAGCGGTAAGTTTTATATCAGCTGCGATTTGCCAGCAGGAGGTCATCATGTCTGAGCGCGTTGTGCTTTACAAAACCGAAGAGGCGATCGCGACGATCACCCTGAACCGGCCCGAAAAATACAACACGCTGCGCGGCGAGGTGATCCAGGGCCTCGATGCGGCACTGCGTGAGGCCAATAGTGACAATGCGATCAAGGTGATCATCCTCGAAGGGGCAGGGGACAGCTTTTGCGGCGGGTTCGATTTCTCGGACGGGCTGGAACATTATGGCGGCATCAAGGAAGACGGGTATGATCCCGGCATGGACGTGCACAACGTCACCAATCAGTACACAACCTATCTCCACGCCTTTATGGGCCTGTGGCGCGGGCAGAAACCGACCATCGCCAAGGTCCATGGCTATTGCGTTGGTGGCGGATCGGAAATGGCGCTCTGCGCGGACCTGGTCATTGCCTCCGAAGACGCCCGGATCGGCACACCTTATTCCCGCGTTTGGGGCTGCCACCTGTCCGGCATGTGGGTCTATCGCCTCGGGCTTGCCAAGGCCAAATATTACGCGCTGACGGGGGAGTGGATCTCCGGAAAGGAAGCGGCCGAGATCGAATTGATCAATTTCGCCGTGCCATTGGAAGAGCTCGATGCCCGCGTTCAGAAGGAAGCTGAAAAGCTGGCCAGCATTCCGCTCACCCAATTGGTGGCGATGAAGCTGATTGTGAATCAAGCGTATGACAATATGGGGCTTCAAAGCACGCAAACGCTCGGCCCGATCCTGGATGGGATCATGCGCAACACGCCGGAAGGACGGCAATTCGTGCGGGACGCCCAGGCTGACGGCGTCAAGGGTGCGGTCATCAAGCGGGACGGACCCTTTGGTGATTACAGCCAGGCGCCAAAATCTGAACATCCGCGCAAGCGTAGCGAACTGGCTTAAAGGGAGATCGATATGGATCGCGAAACAGAACTGCAATTGATCGACGAGTTGCTCTCGATCAAGGCTGACAAGTCCTTCTATCTCGACGAGACCGTCACCCGAAACCCGGTCGACCATTATCTCAGCGAAGACCGCTTCCAGATTGAGCGGGATCAGATTTTTAAACGCGTGCCGATGATCGCCGCGCATAGCAGCGAACTCGCCAAGCCCGGGGACTTCCTGCGCCGCGATATCGCTGGCCTGCCCATCTTGCTGACGCGCGACAAATCAGGCGCCGTCCACGCCTTCCTGAATGCCTGCCGGCATCGCGGGACGCGCCTGGTCGATGACGAGAAGGGGTGCAAGCATCGCTTCTCCTGCCCCTATCATGCCTGGACCTATGCCAATTCCGGGGAGCTGATTGCCGCACCGCATTTCGATCAGGGATTTGAAGGTCTGGAGAAATCAGATCTCGGGCTCATCTCCTTGCCATGCGAAGAACGCTTCGGGTTTGTCTGGGTCAGCGCAAGCCCTGACGCGATCAGCCTCGACGCGCATATCGGAGACATCGCGACGGAGCTCGACGCGCTTCAGATCGACGATATGGTGGTCGTGCACCAGGATGCGCCCGTGCACAAAGCCAACTGGAAAATACTCGTCGAGGGCGGCATTGAAGCCTACCATTTCAAGATCGCGCACCGGAAGACGATTGGCCCCCATTTTGAGGATAATTTGTCGAGCTATCGCATGCTCGGGTCGCATATGCGATCGGTGCTGATGCGCGCCAGTATGGCCAAACTGTCGCCTGAGACTCGCCAGGACTGGCGGCTGCGCGATCATGCGCAAGTGCTCTACACGCTATTCCCGAACACAGCGCTCCTGGTGCAGTCGGATCACATTGCCTGGATCAATCAGGAAGCCCTGTCAGCCGGCGAGACCCGCGTGCGCATGTCGACCCTGGTGCCGAAAGCTGAAGCGGATCGCAGTGAGCATTGGCAACGCAATCACGAGATTACCCGCGTGACGCTGGACGAGGATTTTGCGATCGGAGAGAGCATTCAATCCACGCTCGCCTCAGGCGCCAATCAGAACATGCTGTTTGGAAAGTTTGAGGGCGCTCTGGACGCGTTCAACAAAGTCGTCGAAGCGTATCTCGACGACCCGGCTCCGCCGCACGCCGCTGCGGCCGCATAGAGATGTCCTCCGCCGCCATCGCTGCGCAGGCGCATCTGCACCATCAGTACTTTCTGGGCCTGCAACTCCTGGTCGCCGTCGAAGAAAGCAAGGACACGGTGTTTGACTGGATGTTCCGATTGTTTCGCCGCCAGCATGAGGCGAAATTCCTGTCCAGTTTTGAAAAGCTCGGTCTGGCGGATCAACCACCGGCGGTCGCCTGCGCCAAATATCACGTCCTGTCTAACGGGATTGGCGGTGTGGCGGTCGAATATATGGAAGAGTCCGCAAGCAAAGCATGGGTCCGCTTTCGCTATCCACGCTGGATGTATGCTGGCCCGGCGATTTGCGGCATTCCCATCGAAGCCGGACGCGGGTTCCTGCACGGCTGGTATGCCCAGAATGGCGTCAGCCTCGGCAATCCGCGGCTTGGCTTTGTTTGTGTTTCGGAAGACGTCACCGGACAATTCGGATTGTGCGGCTATTTCAAGGAATATGATCGCGATCTGACCGATGCGGAGCGCCTCATCTTTGCCCCGGATGAGCGGCCGCCAGCATTCGATCCGGCGCAGCAACCCGCACCGCCTGCGCAGGATTGGAGCGACGAGCGGCTGGCCAAAGCCAATCGCAATTATGCAATGGAATATATCCGCAATGGTGTATCGGCCTTAAGCGACGTGGTCGGACGTGAGACGGCGCGCGCCCATGCCAGCCGCGCCGCGCGGCTGACTGGGCTGCAGAACTATGCCGCCATGACACAGGCCGTTGGCGGCATGGATGGCGGCCCGGAAGCCGCAGCAGATTTCCTAGTCGCGATGTTTGCGGGCATGGGCGATGATTGCATACGCTCGCGGGACGAAGATGGCACGCAGCGCATCGTCCAGTCCGGCTTGCGGATTGTGCGCGGCCTGGACGGGGCCTTGCGGGAGGATATGCTGGAAAGCTGGACCGAACTTTGGCGCGGCGCCATACAGGCACACCGCGCCTTCATCCAGGTGGAGTGCGACCGAACCGAGGAGCACTTGATCTGGTCGCTCCGGCCCGGATTGGTTTGACGTGTCCCCCATCGCCTTACCACCCGTACCGGACGCCGGCGCGGGCGCCGACATCGCCATTCGCTGGCACTGTGCCGAGCGCCATATTTGCAGAGAACCGATCGCTCAGTCGCGCGGCGCCTGAAAAGGCAATCGCGCTATTGCCATCGAAATAACCAAGATTGGCTGAGAAGGCCATGCGCTCATTCGATTGCAGCCAGGTCGACCCGGCCAGAGCGTTGGCGATCGCAATACCGGCCGTGTTCTCATCGATCTCGTGGTTGACCCGGCGCATGTGATTGGTCAGCGCATCGACCCGAAAGTCGAGTTGCTCAAACTGTGTGTTGAGCGTGCTGATCGCTTCTGCATTTGCGGTGATGTTTGTGGCGTTTCGGGCCACGCGTGTTTGATTGACGCTGACCTGGCCGCTCAGCGTCGTGATCGAGCCGGTATTGGTGTCGACGGCGTCCTCAAGTTCGATGAAGCGAGATCCGTCGCCTACGACCCCCGCTTCGAGCAGGGCAATATCGGCCGCGTTGACGGCAATGCCGCTTTGGTTCGTGCCGATCGCTGAAGCATTGCTCGAGATCGCAGAGCTATTCGTGCTGATGGCGGTTCCATTGCTGGAAATGGCAGCGCTGTTGGTGCTGATGGCGGATCCATTGGCGGAAATGGCAGAGCTATTGCTGCTGATCGCCGTATTCACCGTCGCGATCTCACTGTCGAGTTGAGCGACATTAACGGCATCGGTGTTGCTCGTGCCCGCCGCGACATTGGTGATTTGTCGTTCATTGCCCGTGCTGCCAACCGAGACCGCATCAGCGCGATCGGCGATCGATGCCGCGCCGAGCGCGACGGCGTTCGATGCGCTGGCCGAGGCATTGGTGCCAAATGCGGAAGACCCGGTTTGTGTGGCGCTGGAATATTCGCCAATCGCGGTGGATTGATCGCCATGCGCTTGTGCTTCGACGCCGAACGCAGCTGAGTCTTCGCCGAGGGCTTCGGCAAAACCGCCAACAGCCGTCGAGCCTTCCGCCCGGGCGCTGGCCCCAATCGCGGTGGCATTCTC
Organism: Pseudomonadota bacterium; assembly: GCA_038532145.1. GTDB lineage: Bacteria > Pseudomonadota > Alphaproteobacteria > Caulobacterales > Hyphomonadaceae > Henriciella. The sequence continues at coordinate 16,147 of JBCBBC010000061.1, forward strand.
ATTTGTCGCAGCAGCACTGGCGCCAAAGGCGGTCGAATTTGGTTCTGTCGCAGCGGCATTTGGTCCGCCTTCTAACGCATTTTCGGAGGCGCCTTCATTGACGAGTGGGGTACCGCCGGAACCGCCCCCCGCATTTGACGTCTCCAGCGTATCGACCCGATCTGTGAGGTCGTCGATCGCATCAGAATGACCGGAGACCGTTCCGCTCAATGTGGTCAGCGAGTTGATGTTGGCCTGGATCAGCTGTAAATTGCTGGCAATCGCCTGGGTGTTCGTCGACACGGTCTGTGTGACGTCTGTCAATTGTCCATAGGTGGCGGCGTCGTCATCTGCTTCGCCATCGGCCAGATGGGTCAGTTTGCGCTTCAGCGTGTCGTTGCCAACCGAGATCGTATCGTCTTCATCGGCGACCGATTCCGCGCCCAGAGCGACCGTGTTTTCAGCGGTCGCAGACGCGTCAACGCCGATCGCGACGGCATTGGTCGCGTCCGCCGAGGTTGTGGCGCGCGGCCCCAGGGCGATCGAGTCCGCGCCGTCAGCCCCGGGCAATGTGCCAATACTGTTCACATCGAGATAAGGCGAGGTCGACCCACCCGATCCGCCCGAGGCAGCGATTGCCGCTGTCAATTGTCCAATGGTGGCGGCATCTGTGTCGTCGACACCGTCTTCGACGTTGACGATCCGTCTTTGATAATCCGTATCAGCATCGCCGACCGAGACGGTGTCTGCGGCGGATGTCTTTGCACCTGCCCCAAGTGCCACACTGTTGGTGTGTGCGGCATTTGCCGAAGGCCCGAGTGCCAGCGCATTCAGCGCTTGCGCATCGGCATTGAAGCCCAGGGCTGTCGCATAACTGTCTGTGCGCGCGGATGCCCCGGAACCGATTGCGGTGGCTCCTATTTCTGTCGCATTCGTCGACGACCCAATCGCTACGGCTTGTGAGCCGGAGGCCGTTGCGCCCAGGAAGGTGCTGTCGATCTGGACATACGTGGTCGCATCGGCAATGGCGACGCCGACCTGACCGACCGTCGCCGCATCTGTATCGAGCGTGCCATCAGCAACGTTGCGGATCTGACGCGTCAGGCCGGTATCGGCATCGCCGACTGAAACGGTGTTTGCGCCCGCGGAGCGAGAATCGGCGCCGAGGGCGACCGAGCCTGCATGGACCGCCATGGCCGAGATGCCGTCATCATTTGCGTCTCCGCCAATTGCGACCGCGCCTCTGACCGGGGCCAATTCAGAGCCGACTGTCGCACCGGTACCCAGCGCCAGGGCGTCTTCGCCATAAGCACGGGCTTCAACGCCGATCGCCATTCCGCCCGCACTTTCGACAGTTGTGCTGGCGCCAATCGCCACTGTCTCATTGGCATTCACGATCGTATCTCGACCAAGGGCCAGGACGTCGTTGCCTTCGATTGCAACGTCATCGCCAATGGCGATTGAGCCGTTACCATCCACGTTAACGCTCGCGCCAATCGCGACGGAGGCATCTCCGAAGACTTGGGAGTCTGCACCAAGTAAGACTGACTCGGCGCCTTCCACGAGGGTGTCTGCGCCAATCGCCATACTGCCATTGCCGAACAGATCCGTGTCCTCTGAGGCGTCAACGCTCGGGCCAGAGACGGTCGCATTCAAACCGATCGCAATGGCCCTATCTGTGCCATTATCCACCGTCGAGTCTCGACCAATTGCGATGGCGTCATCAGCGTCGGTCCGGACGTCCGCGCTTTGCCCTATGGCGATGCTATTTGTGCCGGTTGCCGTCGGTCCTGCACCTACGCTGTTAATCTCAGTATAGGCATTTGTCGCGGCCACCGCAGCGGCGATATCCGCCGTGACCTGGCCCACTGTGGCCGCATCACTGTCAAGCTGGCCATCGGTGACATTCATGATGCGGCGGGTCAGGCCATTATCGGCGTCGCCCAGCGAAAGCGTGTCTTCAGCCGAGGTAACGGAGTCCGCGCCGAATGCGATGGCGCCAGCATGAAGAGCCCGCGCACCAAGACCGTCTTCATCTGCATCCCCACCGATCGCGATGGCGTCATCGACGGGATTATTTATCCCTCCAGCCAGGGCGGTCGCGCCCAGAGTGATGGATCGGTTGCCAAAGACCACGGCATTGGCGCCCAGCGCGAGCGACTCATCGCCAGTCAGAGCCGCCTGTCGACCGAGCGCGATGGACCCTCCGCCGTCCACGGCGGAGTCTGCGCCAATCGCAATCGCCCAATCGGACACGAAATCGCCGCCGGAAACATCGCCGCCGACTACGTTTGCGTTCTCGCCAATCGCGATTCCGCCATCCGTGCCCGCGTTCACGATGGCGAGTCGACCAAGTGCCACCGAGCCATTCGCCGAAGAACCAATAATCGCCGAAGACCCCACTGCAATTGAATCATCGGAATCTACGAGCACGCGACGTCCGACTCCGACGGAATTATCGACCTGTGACGCAGCTAAACCAATCTGCCCTTCGCTTCCGATCACAGTCGAATATCTACCGTCTACAGTCGCGTCCTGACCGATTGCCAGGGAATCAGCCCCGGTTGCACTGGCCGCGGCGGTCGTAAAGGTTGTGTCAAAATCCGTGAAAATGGTTGCTGCGGCGATCGCATCCGTCATCTGGCCCACCGTGGCCGCATCGGTATCGAGTTCGCCATCGGTGACGTTCATGATGCGGCGGGTGAGGCCATTATCGGCGTCGCCCAGCGAAAGCGTGTCTTCCGCCGCGGTGACGGAGTCCGCGCCCAATGCGATGGCGTTTGCGTGCGCCGCGTTGGCGCCATACCCATCCCCATCCGCGTCAGAACCGATTGCAATCGCATTGTCCACTGTACCGAGTGGACCAGGGATTTCAGGAATCATACCGACGGTTGCGAGGTTACCAAAAGCAATAGAATCGTCACCGACGATGACCGAACCGGTGCCAATTGCGGTTGATGCGGAGCCGAAAATCGAGGTCTCGGCCCCGAATGCGCTGGATTCTTGGCCAGTGACTTCAGAATTTGCGCCCAATCCAGTCGTGCGATCGCCTGAGACTTCGGCGTCATACCCGATGGCCAGATTGAAATTCCCAGTCGTATCTGAGTCGGTTAAGTCTAATGTGCCGGCGACTTGAGCGCCGTGTCCGATGGCAATTGAGTAATCTGTACCCTCGAAAACGGTCGCGTCCCCGCCAATCGCAATTGAGTCGTCAGCCAACGCTTCGACGAGGCTATCCTTACCGATCGCGACGGAAGACAGCGCTAGAACCTGGGCATTAAAGCCCAGCGCGGTCGCATTTTCTTCTGCCGCACTGGCATTGTCGCCAATCGCGGTTGCGCCATTTGCGTTGGCCGCCGCATCGTCCCCGCACTCCAGGGTGTTGGCGATCTCGACGGTCATGGGACCCGAATCATCCGTACCGGACCGGCAATCATCCACCGCCTGGGCATTTGCGCCGCTGACCAGGCCCGCCGCCGTCACGAGCCCCATCGCCGTCGCGCTCATAAGTTTGAATTTCATCTATCGCCTCCATCGATGACGGGGCGCAAGATCGATATTCGCTCACCACTCATGAGACAGCCCCTTCTGCAACAGGTACGACCGTGTTGGGGTTCGGCTTGGCGTTCATTATCGCGGTATTCCAAGTTGTTGTCCCGGTATCTCAATTTGGAGTTGCGGTGCCAGTGGCCGCCATGATGGCAGCATCATATGTCCGTCATGAACACAGGCTAAGCCGCACAAGAGGGCCGAAAGACCAGATCAGGAGAGCCGCCAGCCATGTCCCACTCGCGTCGTCATTTCCTCCGCAAAGCCTGGGCCATGGCCGCGGCTGCGCCGGCCTATTCAGCTTTGTCCGCCTGTTCCATGCCGGGCCCCGAGGAGGGCGATGCGCCGAACGCGGAGCTCGTACCAGACCCTGAGCGCTTTCTCGATTTGCCGCCGGGATTCACCTATCAGCGCTTCTCCGAAGTGGGGACGCGTATGTCGGATGGATTTCAAGTCCCGGGCGCGCATGACGGTATGGGCTGTTTCGTGATGGCGGGCGATGCGGATCGCTGTGTGCTGATCCGCAATCATGAGCTCAGCCTGGATGAAACGGATGACGGACCATTTCGGGCCGGCGTCGGCGTGCCAGACGGTGCGGACCCCGCGGCGATCTTTGACATTGCTCCGAATGGCGACCCGGTGGCGGGGGGCACGACGACCCTGATCTACAATTTGCGGACGCAGCAGCTGGAACAGTCTTTCTTGTCTCTGGTTGGAACGGAACGCAATTGCTCGGGCGGGATCACGCCATGGGGGTCATGGCTCACCTGTGAAGAAAGCCGCAGCGTGCCCGGCGACGAGGCCAGCCAGCATCATGGCTATGCGTTTGAAGTCCCGGCCTCGGCGCGTGGCCTGGTCAGTGCCGAGCCGTTGCGGGCCATGGGCCGGTTCAACCGCGAAGCGGCCGCCGTCGATCCGCGCACGGGAATTGTCTATCAGACCGAGGATTCAGGCACCGGTCTGCTATATCGTTTCATCCCCGATCACCCCGGCGTCTTGCAGCGCGGCGGCCGATTGCAAGCTCTGGCCATGATCGGCCGGCCCTCAGCCGACACGCGCAATTGGGACGAGGCCGGACCGACTTTTGTGAACGGGCAAAGCCACGATTGTCACTGGATCGATCTTAATGACGTCGAGGCCCTGCAGAGCCCGCTCCAGGCGCGGGGATATGATAAAGGCGCCGCCTGGTTTGCCCGTGGCGAAGGCATTGCCTGGGCTGTGGATCAAGCCGGCTCGGCGGCCTATTTCGCCTGTACCAGCGGCGGACTGGCACAGGGAGGTCAGATCTGGCGCTATGTGCCGAGTCCTTATGAGGGCACCTCCCGTGAGGCAGAATCGCCTGGGAAGCTGATCCTCCATTATGAAAGCGCTGATCGCGGTGTGATGGACATGTGTGACAATATCGTGCCGTCGCCCTGGGGGCATCTGGTGATTTGCGAAGACGGCCCCGCGCGCAATGCGGTCAAGGGCGTCACGCCGGAGGGCCGCGTCTACACGATTGCAGAGACAGGCGTGTCAGAAGTGGCCGGGGCCTGTTTCTCGCCTGACGGAAACACGCTTTTCTTCAATGTGCAGAAGGCGGGCGTCACGGTCGCGGTGACCGGGCCCTGGGCGCGGCTGGCCGTTGCCTGAACCGCATTCAAAAACGTCTTGCACCGCAGCGGCGATCAAGCCAAAGAGGCGGAATGACGGATACGCCTCAGACCCCGGCTGAAGACAGCGAAGAACAGCGCGCCCAGCTCGCCGCTGATCTGCGTGACGCGATCGATGCAGGCAAAGGCGCATGGGTCAGCCAGACGCTGGAGGGTATGCACCCCGCCGATGCCTCGGATTTGCTGGAGCAATTATCGAGCGAACGGTTTGAGGCTGCGGTTGAACTGCTCGGCGGAGAATTGCCGCCAGACATTCTGGATGCGACCACCAATCTTGGCTTGCCGCCAGGAATCAAAGGCCTGTGCCGCCTCC
>JBCBBC010000062.1:0-21430 GCA_038532145.1 Pseudomonadota bacterium
CTTTATCTTCGGGCACCAATTGTTTTTTCTCGATCCGAACATAGTCGCGGTCAACCAGTGTCGACATGGTCGAAGCATACGTTGATGGACGCCCAATACCCAGTTCTTCCAGCTTCTTGACCAAAGATGCTTCGGTATAACGCGGGGGCGGGTTGGTGAAATGCTGTTCGGATTTCGCTTCCAGCAGATCGGCATGCTCACCCGCTGACAGTTTCGGAAGGCGCGCTTCCGCGTCTTCATCCTTGTCTGTATCGTCGCGTCCTTCAGTATAGAGCTTGATGAAGCCATCAAAGATCAGGACTTGTCCGGTCGCCCGTAGGGTCGCGCTTTTCTCCTTATTCAGAAGATCTATGGTCGTGCGCTCGAATTGCGCTGGTTCCATTTGTGACGCCACGGCTCGGCGCCAGATCAGGGCGTAGAGCTTCCACAGGTCGCCATCGGTTTGTTTGTAATCTTCAGGGCGTAGGCTGAAGACGGTGGGCCGAATCGCTTCGTGCGCTTCCTGGGCGTTTTTTTGTTTGGACGTATAGCGCCGGGGCTTCTCTGGCAGGTATTGGGCGCCGTAATTCTCTTTCACATGCTCACGGGCGTGGTGATAGGCCTCTTCCGCCATGTTCACGCCGTCGGTCCGCATATAGGTGATGCGTCCCTCTTCGTAGAGTTTCTGAGCTGCCTGCATCGTTCGCTTGGCCGAAAAGCCCAGTTTGCGGGACGCGTCCTGTTGCAGGGTCGACGTGATGAAAGGAGGGGGCGGGTTGCGCTTGACCGGTTTGGCCTCGACGCTGTCTACGGAATAGCCGCCAATCTTGACCGCTTCGAGTGCAGATTGCGCCGCCGCCGCATCGGGCAGGTCGAATTTCTTGAGCGACTTGCCGTTCAGGGCATGCAGTCGCGCCTCGAAATCGGTGCCATCCGGTGCCCGCAATTTGGTGCCGATCGTCCAATACTCTTCAGGTTTGAACTTCTCGATCTCCAGCTCGCGGTCTACCACAATGCGCAAGGCGACTGACTGTACGCGGCCAGCCGAGCGGGACCCCGGCAATTTCCGCCACAGAACCGGCGACAGATTAAAGCCGACCAGATAATCCAGTGCACGGCGGGCGAGATACGCATCGACCAGTTCCTGATCGATTTCTCGCGGATTTTCCATTGCGCTAATGACCGCCGTCTTGGTGATCGCGTTGAACACGACGCGCTCAACCGGCGTATCTTTTTTGATGGCGCGACGCTTTTTCAACGCATCGAGCAAATGCCAGGAAATGGCTTCCCCTTCACGATCCGGGTCGGTGGCGAGGATCAGTTTGCCGCCAGCTTTGACCGCTTCTGCAATCTCACGAATGCGGGCCTGGCTTTTAGAATCAGCCTGCCAGACCATTTCAAAATCATTGTCTGGATCAACCGATCCATCTTTAGAGGGCAGATCTCGGATGTGACCATAAGAGGCCAGCACTTTATAGTCTTTGCCGAGATACTTGTTGATTGTCTTCGCTTTGGCGGGGGACTCAACAACAACAACGTTCATGGGAGGACGGCTCCTGAATGGGCTTCAAGGCGGCGGAAAGTGGTTGTGGCCGGGCCTGCTGTCAAGGATGGAATTCTTCAGCCGTCTTCCTGATAGGCCAAAATGGTCAGCGAAATGAAGAGCGCACACAGAGCCGGCGACCAGGCTGCGATCAGAGCCGGGATCGCCCCTGACGACCCGAAACTGGAGGCGATCTGGGTAATGAAGAAGAGCACGACCGCCGCGCCCGCACCCGCCGCAATCAATCGACTCGTCCCGCCCAGCCGTGACAGACGAAGGCAGACAATCGCACCAATCAACGCCATAGCTGTGTAAAGAATCGGCAGTGAGGTTAGCCCAAACCAGCGCATCGAGAAGCGAGAGGTGTCGAGCCCGGCCCGACCTGTCTGATCAATGAAAGAAGGCAGTCCCCAAAACCCGATCGTATCCGGTGATGTGAAACGAGAGAGCAGGGTATTCGGATCCAGATCGGTCTCAATGGCGAGGCTGGACAGTCTTTGCGGCGGACTGCCCGGTGTATTTTCGACCAGGTTGGTCAACTGCCAGAAGCCGCCGGATATGGTCGCTGTTTCTGCGTCAATGCGCCGAATGAAGCGAAAGCGCGAGGTCGGCCGGGCGCCCTCATAAACGCGGCCTTCTTCGAGAAAACGGACATCAGTGAACACTTGTCCAGTGCTGTCGACGGAACCGGCATGAATCACAATTTGACTGTCATCCGTGCCTTGTCTGAGCCAGATATCCGAGCGTTGCCGTTCAACCACGCGTCCACCTTCCTGCAGCAGGTTGGCCCGTGTCGCTTCAAATCGCTCGGAGAGGTGCGCCCCGAGGGGATTGAGCACCATCATGGCGAACAGGCCCAGCACGGCGGCCATAACCATGACGGGCGCCAGAAATTGCCAGGCTGACTGTCCGGTGGCGCGAATTACGGACAGCTCTGAGCTTTTCGACAATTGATTGTATGCGATCATAGCCGAAACGAGCACCGCAAAGGATAAGGTCTCTTCCAACAGTCCTGGTAGTTTCATCAGTGAGAGCTGGACGGCCGAGAATGGCGAAAGTTCAATATCTCCGCCGACGGTGCGCAATTGCTCAACCACATCCACCAGCATAATCGTGATCGCGAATATTCCGATGACGAGCCCCAGCGCGAAGACGCAGCGCATTAAAACATAACGCTGGATCATCGAGCCTGTCATGATTTCGGGGCGCCTTTGATCCGTTGTCCGCTCCGAAACAAGACATAGGAAAGCGTGCCAATAGCGACGAACGGTACAAGCCATTGGCCCAGATTCATCATTGGGTCGCCGCCACTGCTGGATTGGACGGAGAGTTGGACAATGATCAGAACCAGAGCCCCGGACGAAGCGATAACGATACGCCTCGCATAGCCTCTGCGACTGAAATTTCCGCCGACGACCGCCAGAATGGCCAACAGGGCCATGGCGACACTGATCAGAGGTGACGACAGGCGCGAATTGGCTTCCGCGAGAAATTCCGTCTCGTTCTGGCGTTCATTATAACTGGAGCGATCGATGAACAGCAATTCGTGCAGATAACGGTCAGATGCTTTCAGGATAAGCTTTCCGTCTTCTTTCACGAACGGTGTCAGATCAAACGTCGACTGCTCAAAATCGAGAATATTGAGCGCGCCATTCTGATCCAATTGATGAATTTGCCCATTGAACATGACAATCGCCGGTAATCCATCAATCTCGATAAATCGGCCGCGTTCTGCGAGATAGTCGCGTGCGTCCGGCTGACCGATCCGCTCAGAGATTTGGACGCCGATTAGATCCTGACCTTGTTGCTCTCGCGCGAAGACTGTGAGGTTGGCGTCGGGCGTGGTGAACTGTCCTGGTCGCACCAGCGAGGAGGCCAGATCTGCACGTGCGTCACTGATCGTCGCGCGCATCTCACGTTGCGCCGAGGGTTGGACCCAGAGATTCACGCCCAGATGAACAACGGCCCCGAGAACCGCCAGACGCAAGACCGGCGACGCGACTTGCCAACGGGTCATACCCGCCGCCTGCGCGACCACAACTTCGCTGTCTCGATGGAGCCGATTGAGCGCCCATATCGTCGCCACAAACATGGCCATGGGCGTCAGCAAGGCGACAATCTGAGGGACGCCAAGCGCCACAATCTTGAAGAACGTCAGAGCGCCCTGGCGATTCTCGACAATGATATCGGTTTGCGACAGGCCCTGCGCGAGGATTGCGAGCAGCGTCAAACCCCCGACAATAATCAGCACGGATCGCAAAACCCGGTTGAAGAGATAGCGCTGGACTCGATTCATGGATGAATTTGTTTGTTTTCCTGTCTGTTTTCCGGCTTAGCGAGTTGCGCCGCGCGCGTCGATGCTTACTTTGCGGCTCAAATGGAGTTGTTGCATGAAAATTACATTCACGGACACAGCCAAGTCTGACATCGTTGGGTTCCTCATCGACGAAGGCGGCAAACTGCCAGAACCGGCAGAGGCTATGGACAAAGATTCGGGCGGACTTTTGACGGAAGCCCTGACCGCGGGACGGTTTGCCGGCAAAGAAGGCCAGCAAGCATTCGTTGTCTTGCCCAAAGGCGCCGGCGCGAAGCGTGCTTTGCTGGTGGGCGCTGGCAAGGCCAAGGGACGCACAGATCGTGCCCTGGAGCGCATTGGCGGTACGATTTTCAAGGCGCAGGCCAATAGCGGCTTCAAGTCGCTGGACTTATACGTTGCCAAAGCAGCCGAGGCGGCCCGTATTGGGCTCGGCGTAAAACTGGCCGCGTATCGGTTTGACGATTATCGCACCAAGTTGAAGCCGGAAGACAAGCCGAGCCTGACGAGTGTAAGTCTCATCTCGGACGATACCAAAGCTGCGCGGGCGGCGTTCAAGCCGCTTGATGCAGGTGCTGATGGCACATATCTGGCCCGCGACCTTGTTAATATGCCACCAAATGATCTGTATCCGGGCAGCTATGCCAAGAAGATCGAGACGTTGGCCGAATATGGACTCGAAATCGAGATTCTCGGCGAGAAGGAGCTCAAGAAACTGGGCATGAATTCGATGCTTGGTGTCGGGCAGGGCAGCGTCAAGGAATCCAAGCTTGGTATTATGCGCTGGATGGGTGGCAAGAAGGATGAAGCGCCGGTCGCGCTCGTCGGCAAGGGGGTTTGTTTCGATACAGGCGGGATCTCACTCAAGCCCGGTGGCGGCATGGAAGATATGCGCGGCGACATGGGCGGGTCCGCCGCTGTTGTCGGCGCCATGCTCGCCCTCGCCAAGCGGAAGGCGAAAGCCAACGTGGTCGGGCTGGTCGGTCTGGTGGAGAACATGCCCGATGGCGACGCGATTCGACCCGGAGACATTCTGACCTCCGCTTCCGGTCAGACGATCGAAGTTCAGAACACGGATGCCGAGGGCCGGCTCGTTCTGTGCGATGTGCTCTGGTACACGCAGGAAACCTATAAGCCGAAAGCGATCGTTGATCTGGCCACGCTGACCGGCGCAATCGTCATCGGCCTTGGCCATCACCATGCGGGCTTGTTCACCGATGATGATGATCTGGCGGATCAGCTGACCCAAGCGGGTCTGACGGAGGGCGAACGCATCTGGCGCCTGCCGCTCGGCCCGGAATATGATCGTCTACTCAAATCCAAGTTTGCAGATATGCGAAACATTGGCGGACGCGCAGCGGGTTCGATAACCGCGGCGCAATTTCTAAAGCGTTTCATCAAGGATGGACAAGTTTGGGCGCATCTCGACATCGCTGGTGTGGCATGGGTCGACGGTGAAAAAGCGCCGATTGATCCAAGCTGGGCGAGTGGCTTTGGCCCGCGTCTGCTCGATCGCTGGATCGCAGACAATTACGAAAGCTAATCGTGAGCAAGAGTCCGCAGCCCGAATGGTGGTTTTACCATCTCCAGCGCACAACGCTGGAGCGGGCGGTTGGGCCCTTGCTTGAAAAATGTCTGGAACGTGGTTGGCGCGTCCTCGCCATCAGTTCGGATGCCACGCGTCGCGCAGCCCTGGATGAAGCATTGTGGACCTATGATGACCAAAGCTTCCTTCCCCATGGTCAGGCGGAAGCTGAGGGTTTGGAGGCTAACGATCAACCGATCCTGATCTCGAACCAGATTGAAAACGCCAATGAAGCCGCAGTGGCCCTGTTGATGGACGGTGTCGATCTTCCCGTCGATGCCGCGTTTGAACGGTGTATGGTGATGTTCGACGATGGCGACAGCGCGACGCGTCAGAAAGCGCGTGAACAATTCAAGGCGGCCAAGGATGCCGGACTAACCGCCCGGTATTTTCAACAAAACGGCCGTGGATGGAAAGAAGCCGGGACATGACAACACTTTATCTTGGAAACCTGAATTACTCCTCCTGGTCTATTCGTGCGGTTCTGGTCGCGCGCGGGGCAAGTGTGGATATCGCTGAGCAGGTTTTGCCGCTAGGGCCCGAAGAAACGTATGAAACTTTGCTGAGTGAAACCGGTCAGCATCGCGTCCCGGTTCTGGTCACGCCCGAAACGGTCATTCACGATAGTCTAGCGATCACCGAATGGATTGCGGAACAGGCGCCGGTGGGAAAGGTCTGGCCGGAAGACGCAGTCAAACGTGCCAGGGCGCGAAGCCTATGCGCCGAGATGCATGCGAGTTTTATCGACATCCGGAGCGATATGGGCGTTGATATTCGCTCGCAGCACGCCACCCCGACCCTGACCGGTGGCCTCAAATGGGATATCAATCGGGTCTTGCAGATTTGGCAGGAAACTCGCGCTGAGCATGCGGCCGATGGTCCATACCTGTTCGGCGAATGGTCAGCGGCGGACGCCTTTTTCATGCCCGTTGCGACACGCTTCCGGACGTATGGTTATGCGCTGGAAGGGGTCGCTGAAGAGTATGCCAGCGCAGTGCTCAGTCATCCTTTATCCGAGCAATTGATCGAAGAAGCCAAGGCGGAACCCTGGACAGTGGATTTGAGCAAGTTTCGCCCAAAGAGCGCTGATTGAACTAGTGTTTTTCGCCGGCAGGCTTGGTGATCAGCGTTATCACGAACGTAATTAACACGATAATGCCATACGTCCCGGCCACTTGCATCGTGTGCGCGGGCAGCGTGCCTGTCCAGAGAAAATAGACCCCGTAACCGGCGGCGATGAGGACCGCAAAAGCCAGCATCATGCGAAGTGTTCCAGTCATTTTGTCCTCCCGATCGATGGCATGACTTCTAAATAGTCACACCAAGTTATGAAGAATTCATGGCCCCCTGCGCGCGACGGTTGCAGGAAAACGAATGCCTCGTTATAGGCGCGCCAAATACCATTATTGCAATAGACAGGAGCCTAGTCATGGCTGGCACACGTACATTTTCTATTATCAAGCCTGACGCCACGGCGCGCAACCTCACCGGTGCGATCAACAAAGTCATCGAAGAGGGCGGTCTTCGGATTGTCGCTCAGCGTCGTATTCATATGAGCCAGGCGCAAGCTGAGCGCTTTTATGGCATTCACAAAGAGCGCCCGTTCTTTGGCGAACTGGTTGAGTTCATGACCTCAGCGCCGGTCGTTGTACAGGTGCTGGAAGGCGACAATGCCGTCGCTCGGTATCGCGAAATAATGGGCGCTACGAATCCGGCTGAAGCCGCTGATGGCACCATTCGCAAATTATTTGCGCAGTCGATTGGCGAGAATTCCGCGCACGGATCTGACAGCGATGAGAATGCCGCGCTGGAAATCGCTCAATTCTTCAGCGAAGCCGATATTGTCGGTTAGGTCATCGCTGCGATAGAAACACGAAACCGCTCTCAGACCGAGAGCGGTTTTTTTCTGGTCAGGATATCTCGGGCAGCCATTTCCACCGCGCGGGAATAGAGTTGATGCTCTTCGAGCAAGACACGCTGCGCCAGGATTTCTGCCGTATCCTCCGGCAGGATCGGGACCCTGGCTTGAGCAATCACGTCGCCTTCATCCACGCCTTCCGTGACCCAGTGCACAGAACAACCGGCTTCCCGGTCCCCGGCATCGATGGCGCGCTGATGCGTATCTAGTCCGGGGTATTTCGGTAAAAGCGACGGGTGAATATTGATCATGCGCCGCGCCCACTTGTTGACGAACCAGGGTGTCAGGATCCGCATGAAGCCGGCGAGCACGATCATTTCGACTTTGTGTGTCTCCAGCAATGATTGCATCGCATGCTCGAAGGCCTCACGATCCTTGCCAAATTGCTTGTGGTCGACAGCGCCGGTCGCAATCCCGGCTGCAGCAGCCGTTTCCAAACCCGGCGCAGCAGGTCGATTTGACAGCACCAAAACCGGCTCTGCCGGGTAGTCCATGCTGTTCGCGGCATGCAGAATGGCCTGCATATTTGACCCACGCCCGGAAATCAGTACGGCCGTCCTGAGGCGGGTCATGTTTCGGCCAAATCACCAATGATAACGGGTTGCTCGCCAAGGGATTCGAGGCGATTCACAGCCTGTTCCGCATCTTCTTTAGCGATAGCGAAGACCATGCCGATGCCCATATTGAACGTGCGGTGCATTTCATCTTCGGCGATGTTGCCAGTCTCTTGCAGCCAGCGAAATACATCCGCGGCCGACCACGCAGAACGATCAATTCGAGGCACCAGCGTTTCCGGGCACATGCGCGGCGTATTCTCGGTCAATCCGCCGCCAGTGATATGCGCCAAACCTTTTACAAGGCCATCATTGATCAAAGGGATCGCGGCTGCAGAGTAAAGGCGAGTCGGTGAAAGCAGCGCTTCGCCCAAAGACTGATTGCTGAGAAATGGCGCCGCGTCTTGGTAAGAGAGTCCGGATCGCTCAACGACTTTTCGGATCAGGGAGTAACCGTTTGAATGCGGGCCGCTCGATCCGATCCCGATGAGAACATCGCCGGCTTGCATCTCCTGCATTCGGGGCAGCAGGTTTGCCCGTTCTACCGCGCCGACGACAAAGCCCGCCAGATCATAATGTCCAGGGGGGTACATGCCCGGCATTTCAGCGGTTTCGCCGCCAATCAGAGCGCAGCCCGCTTGCTTGCAGCCTTCGGCAATGCCAGAAATTACGCTTTCCGCAATCCCCGCTTCCAGCTTCCCAGTCGCAAAATAGTCCAGGAAAAACAGCGGTTCAGCGCCCTGTGCCAGCACATCATTTGCGCACATGGCAACGAGATCTATCCCAACAGTGTGGTGAATCCCGGTTTCAAAGGCGAGCATGAGTTTCGTGCCGACACCGTCCGTCCCCGACACCAGAACAGGATCATTCCAACCGTCTTTCTTCAGATCAAAAAGGGCGCCAAAGCCGCCGAGACCGCCCATGACGCCGGCGCGTCGCGTGGCTTTTGCCAGAGGACCAATGGCTTTCACGAGGGTCTCGCCTGCCTCAATATCGACACCTGCGTCGCGATAAGTCAGGGAATCAGATGCGTTACTTGTCATGGCTGCGCGCGTTAGCATGGGCTCCGGCTGCTGACCAGCGCGCTTCTACGGTTCACGAGCGATCTGAGTGTTGGTAAGAAACGCTCGAACAATGAGGCCTTAAAAATGATTCGTTTGATCCTGATCTCCTGTCTTCTGGTCTTCAGCGCGGGTTTTACTGCTCATGCACAGAGCCGGGATGCCTATACGATCAACGGAATTGCCGTTGATGAGCGCGCAGAAACCGTTGGCGAGGCTCAGCTGCAAGCCTTTTCCGCTGCCAAACTGATTGGTGCCCAGAGATTGATCGAACGGCTGACCCTGCCGGAAGATCGCCTGGCCGCAACCGACCTCATCATCGACCAGGTCCTTGCGGATCGAATTGCGGCTGCTGTCGATGTCGAAGAGGAAGTGGCGGGCGCGGGTCGGTATCGCGGCAGTCTCGCGGTGGTTTACAATCCGGTTCAGGTTCGCGCCGTGCTGACCGAGGTTGGTCTGCCATTTACCGACAGCCTGGCGCCTCAGGCGGTGCTGTTCACCACCACGTCAAACGGTATGGACCTCGCCTGGAATCTCGCTTGGGAAGAAGCGCCAAAAGGAAGTTTGGTGCCGCTCCTGATCAGCCGCAGCTCCGGGTATAGCCCTGAAACACCCTGGAATGTACTGCAGCAGGAAATCGCCCTTTATGGGGCGCAGCGAGCAATTTTCGCCGACTTGCGCGGCGGGCAAGGCGGATATCTCGTGGATCTGGTCTCTGTCACGCCTTCGGGACCCCGGCGGATTGGCGTCACGCGTCGGGCAGCGACACTTGAGGATACGATTGAGGCGGTCGCGCTGCGTTTGAACGATGACTGGAAACAGACCTCAATCATACGCGATACCAGCCGAACGTTGATCGAAGCAACGGTCACATATACGTCTCTGGCAGAGTGGATCACGCTTCGCGGCGCGCTGGTCAGATCGCCTCTGGTATCGAATGTTCAAACCCGGGCCATCTCGACAGATGGCGCAGTGGTCGCATTCGCATTTGCCGGTGACGGCCAGCGCCTGATCTCGGATCTCCGGGATCGCGGAGTGGTGATCAGCGCCGAGACGATCGGTTGGGTCATGTCTTCAGCGATTAGTTCCGCTGCGCTTCCGGCAGAGGACAATTAGCGCATGCCGCCTTCGAGGCAGATCCCTCTAAAATTCCCGGAGAGCGCGCTCAGCTTCGAAGATATGGCGATCACATCCGCCAATCGCGCGATTTGTTCAGCCATTCGCAAGACCGACCGCTGGCCGTACCATGCGTTCTGTCTGATCGGACCGAAGGGCAGCGGCATCACCACGCTTGCCCGCGCGTGGGCGGCTGAGCGCGGAGCGACCTATTTTGACGCAGAAACGCTTGTAAACGTCGATGTTGCGGCAATTGAAGAGATCACGGACCACGACCTGGTCGTCGATAATGTCGAGACGCTCAGGGACGCGGAAATCCTGCTCCTGATGCTGAGCGGTGTGAAGCGGCACCAGACGTCGATCTTGCTGACGGCGCACACCCCGCCATCCAATTGGTCGATCCAGTCGCCGGACCTGAATTCGCGTCTACACGCGGCGCCGCTGGCGCAATTGCCGGCGCCTGATGAAGACTTGATGCGGGCCCGGTTTCGACGGGCATTCGCGCGTTCCGTCATGGCAGTGCCAGAATCCGTGGAAGACTATCTTGTCACGCGTGTTGGGCTGGACTACTCGCAGATAGAACATGTTGCGGAGCTTCTGGCGGGGGCGACCGGTGATCGTTCGCTGACCATTCCGCTGGCGCGAGAAATTCTCGGAGACGAGGACGGGTAGGGGTCATGATGCAGGACACAAGCGCATGAGTGACGTCGCAAACGCGCCAACACTTCCATCAGAGCGCTATATCAACCGAGAACTTTCCTGGCTGAAGTTCAATGAGCGCGTGCTCGAGGAAGCGCGAAACGAACGACATCCTCTGCTCGAGCGCCTGCGGTTTCTGTCAATATCGGCAAACAATCTCGATGAGTTTTTCATGGTGCGCTATGCTGGCCTGCGGGAACAGGAACGGGCCGGTATTCAAAAGCAAAGCCTGGAAGGTCGCACACCAGCCGAGCAGGTCAGGGCCATCGAAAAGGCCGTCGATAGCCTGATGACGGATCAACAATCATGCTGGCTGGAATTGCGGGATGAATTGCGCAGCGAGGATATCGAGGTCCTGTCCATCGCCGAACTGAAACGCCCGGACATGTCCTGGCTTAAGGAACGGTTCGAGACACAGATTTTTCCAATTCTCACGCCCCAAGCTGTGGATCCGGCGCACCCGTTTCCGTTCATTCCAAATCTCGGTTTCGCGGTCGCGTTCCAACTCACGCCGATCGAGGGTGGCGGAGAGCCCATGGTCGGTCTGGTGCCAATGCCCGCCTTCTCGTCGCGCTTTATTCGATTGCCCGACAAGAAATCCGGGGTTCTTCGATTTGTCCGGCTTGAAAGCGCCATCGCGCATTTCCAGAGCATGTTATTCCCCGGGTTTGAATCGCAAGGCCACTGCGTATTCCGGATTGTCCGCGACAGCGATATTGAGATCGAAGAAGAAGCGGAAGACCTGATTGCCGAGTTCGAAATTCTGCTCAAGCAACGCCGCCGGGGTCGAATTGTTCGCATTCATCTGGACTCGGACGGTCCAGAATCGCTGCGCAACTTTATCGCCCAGGAAATTGGCGCAGAGACCCGCGATATTGCCCTTTTGGACGGCATGCTGGGTATGAAAGACCTGTCCGGTCTGATCGCCCGCGATCGCCCGGAACTCCTGTTCAAGCCCTTCGAGGCGCGGTTCCCGGAACGCATTCGCGAAATGGGCGGGGATTGTTTCGAGGCCATTCGCGCGAAGGACATCTTGGTCCACCATCCTTATGAGTCCTTCGACGTCGTGGTGCAGTTCATTCGCCAGGCTGCGCGGGACCCAGACGTTATCGCGATCAAGCAAACGCTATATCGCACAACGCTTAACTCACCGATTGTGGCAGCCCTGATCGAGGCGGCGGAAGAGGGCAAAAACGTTACAGCTCTGGTTGAAATCAAAGCCCGCTTTGACGAAGAGACAAATCTGCGTCTGGCCAGAGATCTGGAACGCGCTGGCGTTCAGGTTGTGTATGGCTTTATCGACTATAAAACCCACGCGAAAGTATCACTGGTCATACGCCGCGAGGCCGATGGATTGCGCTCGTACACGCATTTCGGGACTGGCAATTACCATCCCCTTACAGCGAAAATCTATACCGACCTGGCATTGTTTACAGCAGATCCGGACATGGGGCGCGATGCGGGGCGTCTGTTCAATTACATCACCGCCTACAAGGAGCCGCCGGAACACGGGCCGAAGCTCGACAAGATCATCATGTCGCCTTTCGCGATGGAAGACTTCCTGATTGCGCAGATCAAGAAGGAAGAACGGGCAGCAAAAGCGGGCAAACTGAGCGGGATCTGGGCGAAGATGAATTCCCTGGTTGATCAGGATGTGATTGACGCTCTCTACAAGGCCAGCCGGGCGGGTGTTCCGATCCGACTGGTTGTCCGTGGCATTTGCTGTCTCCGCCCAGGTGTCCCAGGTCTTTCAGAGACCATTCAGGTCAAAAGCCTGGTCGGCCGATTCCTGGAGCATTCCCGCATTGTCTGCTTTGCCAATGGGGAAACCTTGCCTTCGGCCAAGGCAAAAGTTTTCATGTCATCGGCCGACTGGATGGATCGCAACCTGAAACGCCGGGTCGAGGCGCTCGTGCCGATTGAGGTTCCGACGGTGCATCGCCAGGTCCTGAATCAGATCATGGTAGCCAATCTCAATGATGATGAGCAGAGTTGGGAAATGGACCGGGATGGGGCCTATACGCGCGTTCAAACGGCCGAGTCCGAACCCGGGTTCAGCGCCCACCATTACTTTATGGATAATCCCAGTTTATCAGGGCGCGGCAGCGCGCTGGTCATCAGTGAGCCTCCGCGGCTGGCGCCGCGCAAGCGCGTCCGGAAGTCCAAATGAAGCCGGTTGAGAAAATCGCTGTCATAGACATAGGATCGAATTCCTGTCGCATGGTGATCTACGAACGCTCCGGCGCGGCACTGATCCCCTATTTCAACGAAAAGGCGATGGCGGGGCTTGGACGTGACCTTTCGGAAACCGGGAGACTGTCACCGTCAGGTCAGGAATTGGCTCTTAAGACCTTCCATCGGTTTCGCGCGATCACCGCAAGTTTGAACATTCGCGATATTCGAGCCGTCGCGACGGCGGCGGTACGTGAAGCGGATGATGGCCCGGATTTCAAGGCCCGCGCCGAACGCATCCTTGGCGTCTCGATCAAGATTCTGTCGGGCGCCGATGAAGGCCGCATGTCGGCCCTCGGCGTCGCGGCCGGGTTTGTGAAGCCTGGCGGCCTGATCGCCGATCTAGGCGGCACCAGCATGGAGATCCGGCCTGTTCAAGGCAGAGCCAAAGGCGAATCCTTCCTGCTCGGCCCATTGGCAAGGGCGGGAGACGAGGAGCTTTCCTTCAGCAAACGATCGAAGCTGATCAACAAAGTTCTTTCCAAGAGCCAATTCAAAGTCGAGTCGCGAAAAGGGCAATTATTCGCAGTCGGCGGGGCCTGGCGAAATGTGGCCGCCGTCCACATGATGTTACGGAATTATCCGCTCAGGGTAGCGCATGGCTATAGGATGACGATCGATGATGTCGAGGACGTGATCGAGGCCGCAGAATTGGCTCAGTCCGACAAACAGACGCGCGACCAACTGATCAGCGTGTCGAAACGTCGATATGATACGCTTCCCCACGCCGCGTTGCTCTTGAAGTCGCTGATGACGCAAATCGAGTCCAAGGATGTGGTGTTTTCGGCTTTTGGCCTGCGCGATGGTGTGGCGGCAGAAGGCGTTGAGATCAATGGCAGAACAGCCTTGCTGGATGCTGTGCCTCTGTTCATGCGGTCATCGCCGCAGAGCCTGGCTTTTGGTCGCGAGCTTTACAGCTTCATTCACCCCATCTCGGACCGGTTCAAGCAAAGCGAGACGGTCCTGCGGGCGATCTGCATGATGGCAGATGCCGGGGCAGGCATGCACGCAGATCATCGCGCGCAGCTTGTCTTCGAACAGGTCTTGCGCGCGCCTTTACCATCAATGAACCACACAGAGCGTTTGTTCGCAGCCTATGCAACAGCATCGCGATACACATTCAAGTATAATGAAGACCCGCGTTATGCCCGCCTGCTCAGCATGAGTTTGAAGCGGCAGTCAAAAATACTCGGCACCGCCATGCGTCTGGGGAGTGTTTATTCCGGACGATCGGGTCCCATTCTGGCCACGGCAAAACTGGCGATCGAGGATCAGGTGCTCTGCCTGCACGTTGATAGAGACTATAGCGATCTCATATCTGAAACGGTAGAACGCCGCCTGGGACAGCTTGCCGGGTTGATGAAGCTGCACCCGAGATTGTTGATCGAACAGTCCTAAAGTTCGAACAGTCGGACGTGACCATCTTCGAACGACAGAGCGAGCTTGCCCGACAAGAGTGATTGCGCCTTACGGCCGAACAATTCGTAACGCCATCCGGTCAGGGCTGCAATGTCGTCTGACGTTTCACCGCGCGCGAGTTTCTCGATATCCGCCGCATTGGCGATCAGTCGTGGGACGACGTTCGCTTCATCACTTACGGCTTTCAGCAGCACTTTCAGCATTTCTGGCGCGCCGGCCGGCATTTCAGGATTGTGCTGTCGCTTGGGCAATTTCGGCGCGTGTGCAGCCGGATCGGACGTTGCTGCATAAACGGCATCCATCAATCCTTCTGCATATTTGGAGCGAATGAACCCCTTCGGCACAGCGCGCAGGCGCTCGAAAGCTTTCTCGGATTGTGGCTTCTGGTCGGCGATCTCCTGGATGGCGTCGTCCTTGAGGATCCGGCGGCGCGGCTTGTTGAAATATTGCGCCTTCTCTTCGCGCCAGGCGGCCACGTTTGCAAACACCGCAGCATATTCTTTGTTTGGCTTGCGCATCTTCAGCCGTTTCCAGGCATTGGAAGGTGAGGTGTCATAAACCTGTGGGTCGATCAATTGCGCCATTTCGGATTGGACCCAGCTCAAGCGGTCCAGAGATTCCAGGCGTTTCAACATTTCCTGATAGGCATCCCGCAAATGGGTGACATCGCCCATCGCATATGTCAGCTGCTTATCGGTCAACGGACGTCGCTTCCAGTCGGTGAACTGGCTCGACTTGTCGATCCGGCGTTTGAGAACGCGCTGGATCAGATTGTCATAGGAAACGGAATCGCCGATGCCCAATGCCATCGCTGCAATTTGCGTATCAAAGATCGGGCCTGGGGGATGGCCGATCAGTCGATTGAAGATTTCCAAATCCTGACGGGCAGCATGGAAGACTTTTGGTCGAGTGGGGTCGGCGATCAATTGGAGAAAGGGTCCAATGTCCAGATCTTCTGCCATCGGATCGATGATGACTTCATAGTCTTCGCATGATGCCTGGATCAGACAAAGTTCCGGCCAATAGGTGGTTTCGCGATGAAACTCGGTATCAACACAAATGAAAGTGCCTTGGGCCAGACGTTCGCATGCAATGTCGAGATCGGCTTGAGCGGTGATCGGGGATAGGCTTACGCGACTCATGCGCTCGGCCCTAAATCAAGCCGCCGGGAAAGGCGAGTGGCAATCTGCAAAATGAGTCGAACTATCCGGTTTTGCGCCGCAGCAGGGATCGGCGTTTCAGATTGGTATCCTGCGCCTCGTCCGGGGTTGGCGCCGCTACGGCAGCCGAAGATTCCTGGTCCATCACAATCCATTCGTCGCCTTCGGAATCAGACGGGATGTCGCTTTTAGTGCCGCGCAGCGACGTCACGATTTCAGTCAGACTGGCGCTTGCGGCAGCCTCGATATCCTCCCCATCCGCTACGTTCTGGCTCGATGGGCGGGCGCTGGCAGCCAGGTTGCGGAAGCGCATACGCATGGGTGTCGAAATCGCGCTCCCGAAAGCAATACACTCGCGGTCAGCGAGGGATGACAGAAAGGCCAATGTTGAGCGAGAGCCGTTCGAAATGGCCTTGCGCATCACATCCTGGTCGGCATCATTGCCCAATCGGAGCGAAAAGATCGTGTTGCACTGAGACAAGATGGTCGGGTCGAGTTCGTTCGGACGCTGGGTAATAATCGCGAGCGACACGCCATACTTCCGGCCCTCCTTCGCAATTCGAGCGATGGCGCCACGGGTTGGGGCAAAGCCGCTTGAAACATCGGCTGGAATGTAACGGTGTGCTTCTTCACAGACGACCAGGGTTTTGACTTTGGAATTGCTGGCCAAGGCCAGATCAAAGGCAAGACGACAGAGCACCGAAGCAACCGAATTGACGACTTCAGACGGGATGCCCGACATCTGAAATACAGTGATCGGTTTACCATTCAGGGGGACGCGATAGATGTTTGATAGAACATCCTGGATACGGTCCGTTGCGTCATGCGACCCAAACAGGAAATTGAATCTTGGATCCGCGATGACTGCCTCGAGCCGGGCCTTCAAGTGTCGCAATGTCAAACGGCGCAGGGCACCTTCGAGCGATCCGATTTCTTCATCGATCAGTTTCAACAGATCAGCGAGGCGGTATGGCACTGGCGTATCTGCCGTAAAGGATGTGCCTGAGCTGGACCGACGTCGCACGCCATTGCCGGCGCCATAGCGGTAAACGGTCTTGGCCTTGGGAATAAATTCGCGCAGCGCGTCGACTTCCTCTTCAGATCCTTCACGGCCACGGAAGACGACTTGCTGGAACTCTTCCAGGTTCAAGAGCCAGAAGGGGAGGTCAAGCGACTCGGCCGTAATCGTATTCGCTTTCGGACCGAAAGCGCTGGTATATTCATTGTGCGGGTCGAGGATCAGAATGCGCTGATTAAGTTTGTGCTTCGCGATTAGATGCAGGATCAGGGTGACGGCGGTCGACTTACCGGTACCTGTGGTGCCAACCACTGCGAAGTGACGCGACAGGAGCGCATCAACCGACACAACAGCGGGAATGTCGGCCGCCTGGCTCAAGGACCCAACGGTCACGGCGGACTTGTCGCTGGCCTTGTAGATCGTACTCAGGTCTTCCTTGCGGATACGGTGTGCGACGGCACCGATATGCGGATAGTTCGAGATACCACCGGAAAATATGAAGCCGCGCTGCGCATCCGGACGGACTTCACCCGACAGTTCGACACTCAGTATAATCGCGCCATCGACGCCCTTATTCTGTGCGGCCAGGTCATTCTCTACCTTGTAAAGCAGACCGACAACGCGGTTATCACCGGTCTGGATCGAGATCATCTGACCGACGACCCAATACTCGCCAGTATCCTCGCCAATCTGCGAAAAAGCAGCGATTCGCGCTTCTGTACCGTTGCATTCGACCACGCGTCCTTGCGTGCGATTGCGCGGTATCGCAGTGCTGGCAGGCATTGTAGCCGGTTCAGGTTGCGGGTTTGTCATCCCGTATGAGTGCCTGAGATGCCTGAAAAACCCGTTAATTTGATGTATCAGCTTTGCAGATGTCCCACACCCTTGACATTCGAGGCCGGGCAACGCCAAAAGCCGCCTTTATTTCCCGTCCCAAACGGAGCCTATCATGCACGCCTATCGCAGCCATACCTGCGGCGAACTTCGCAAGTCTCATGTCGGTCAGACCGTCAAACTGTCTGGCTGGTTGCACCGCCGCCGCGACCATGGCGGCGTGATGTTTATCGACCTGCGCGACCATTACGGTCTGACCCAATGCGTGTTCGATCCGGATTTCCCGGCTTTTGCCGTGGTTGAACGTTTGCGGACTGAAAGCGTTATTACGATTGAGGGAGAAGTGCTGGCGCGCGATGCCGAGCTGGTAAATCCAAGCCTCGACACGGGCGAAGTTGAAATCCGCGTCAAGGAAGCAACGGTTCAATCGGAAGCGGCTGAATTGCCACTGCCTGTCTTTGGTGAACCGGACTATCCCGAGGATATCCGTCTCAAGCATCGCTATCTCGATTTGCGACGGGAGACTTTGCACGCCAACATGATCTTGCGGGCGCAGGTCATCGCTTCGATCCGGCAGCGCATGACCGGGCAGGGCTTCACAGAGTATCAGACCCCGATCCTGACCGCATCGTCGCCCGAAGGTGCGCGCGACTTCCTGGTGCCATCGCGTTTGCATCCGGGCCAGTTCTACGCGCTGCCGCAGGCGCCGCAGCAATTCAAGCAATTGCTGATGGTGTCCGGCTTTGATCGCTACTTCCAGATTGCCGCCTGTTTCCGGGATGAGGATGCCCGCGCCGATCGCTCGCCGGGCGAATTCTATCAGCTTGATGTTGAGATGAGCTTCGTCACGCAGGAAGACGTGTTTCAGGCCATCGAACCTGTGATGCGCGGCGTGTTCGAGGAGTTTGCCGACTGGAAAGGCAAGGGCCGAACGGTGCCGGATGGGCCATTCCCGCGTATTCCCTATGCGGAATCAATGGCCAAGTATGGCTCTGACAAGCCGGACCTGCGCAACCCGATTGAATTGGTCGATGTCACCGATTTTTTCGAGGATGACAGCAAAACCGGCTTCTCCATCTTCGCCAAGATCATCAAAGGCGGTGGCAAGGTCATCGCCATTCCCGCGCCAAAAGCGACGGAATCCCAGTCGCGTAAATTCTTCGACGACATGGACAAATGGGCGAAGAAGGAAATGCAGGCGCCTGGACTCGGCTATGCGCGTTTGCGGGCGGGCGATGATGGCGTTGTGGCCAGCCAGGACCCCGTGCTGAAGAATTTTGAAGCCGATCATCTGAAAGCCTTCCTGGACCAGACTGGTCTGGGCGATGGCGATGGCATCTTCTTCTCGGCCGGCAAGAAAGGTGATGCCTACAAACTCGCCGGCGCCGCGCGGACAAAGGTTGGGCAGGAGCTGGACCTGATCGAGCAGGGCGTGTTCCGTCTGTGCTGGATTGTCGATTTCCCGATGTATGAATGGGATGAAGACAATAAGAAGGTCGATTTCTCGCATAACCCATTCTCGATGCCGCAAGGCGGACTGGAGGCGCTTGATGGCGCCAAGACGAATGAGGATCTGCTCGAGCTGACCGCCTATCAGTATGACATTGTCTGTAATGGCTATGAGCTTTCCTCTGGCGCTATCCGGAACCACCGCCCGGACATCATGCTGAAGGCCTTTGAGCGCGCCGGCTATGGCCCGGAAGTGGTCGAAGCTGAGTTTGGCGGCATGCTGAACGCGTTCCGCTATGGCGCGCCACCGCATGGCGGGATTGCGCCAGGCGTCGATCGGATCGTCATGTTGCTCGCAGATGCCGACAATATTCGTGATGTGACGCTATTCCCGATGAACCAGCAGGCCCGCGATCTGATGATGCAGGCGCCGAGCCCGGTGCGTGATGAGCAATTGCGCGAGCTTCACATCCGCCTGGCCCCGCAGGTTAAGGATAGCTAGGGCGCGTTTCTGCCAGCACAGGCGGCCCGGCGTGCGGGCGGTTTGGTGTTCGGTATTGATTAGGTTCTTAAGCCCCTCATCCTGAGCTTGGCGAAGGATAATGGGTCGGGCTTGCGGGACGCCCCGCCTCGTCCTTCGTCAGGCTCAGGATGAGGCGTTCGGGGGTTTGGGTGAGAGCTAGCCGGGTTCGAGACGCACCCGTGTCCGACTGTCCCGGGCTTGACCCGGGACCTTGGGCCACATGACCGGAAGCCACGAGGAAGATCCCGGATCAAGTCCTGGACAATCGGTGATGAGGGAAATGGCCCGCGCAAAGACCTGCGGACACAGATCCTCGACATCACTCGGCGCATAGAAGCGTGCGTCCGGATCATGCACCATGTAATTCCTCGCCATGCCTTCGAAATAAGGCACCCAGGCCCGGCCATAGCGGTCGACCTGCACAAAAGCCTGACGCCCGGTTGCCTCACTCCATCGATCGACGCGCCACAAGTTCCAGAACAGGATCGGCCAAAAATAGACGGCGACCTGCTGGTAATGCGCGAAGAGATAGCGATGAATGATCATGGCGTTGAAGATAAGCGCACCCAGAACCCGGTCGGATTCAAACCTCGCTCATCCCCGCGCAGGCGGGGATCTCAGGCCATCCTGGCCGGGACTAGCCGCACCAGATCCCCGCCTGCGCGGGGATGAGCGGGTCCTTTGTGGTCGTTTCAACGCAAATCAGGAAAACGGAAACGCGATACCCACGCAACAAAATCACGCAAAGTGCGGGCCTGATATGGACGAAGGCGGCACATCAGACTAGACGCTAGCTCGCCTGAAGACAGAGATTGGTGTCATGTTCGATATCCGTGCCATTCGCGATAATCCTGACGCGTTCCGCGACGCGTTCGAGCGCAAGCAAAAAGGCCTCGGCGACGTGGTCTCGTACATGCTGGATCATGACGCCGCTGTGCGTAAAGCCGTCGCTGACAAGCAGGACGCCGAATCCGCGCGCAATGCCAAGTCGAAAGAGATTGGCAAGGCTAAGGCCAGCGGCGATGAGGCCCTGTTTGAACAGCTCCGCGCGGAGGTCGCCGACGCCAAAAAGGTGATCGAAACAGCCGGGGAACAAGAAGCAGCCGCGCGCGAAGAGCTGGACAAATTGCTGCTCGGCACGCCGAACATTCCGATGCCGGACGTGCCGGTCGGCGAAGATGAAGACGGCAATGTCGAACAGCAAAAATGGGGGGACCCAAATGCGCGTATGGCCGGACGCAACAGCGTCCAGGATCACGCCGATCTCGGCGCCGGGCTGAAGAACGCGATTGGCCAACCGCTTATGGACTTTGAAGCGGCGGCGGCGATGAGCGGGGCACGCTTTGTGGCCCTGCGCGGACAATTGGCACGACTGGAACGCGCCCTCGCGAGCTTCATGTTGGACAAGCAGACGCTTGAGAATGGGTATGAGGAGGTTAGCCCACCGCTTTTGGTTCGTGATCAGGCTTTGGTAGGTACAGGTCAATTACCAAAATTTGACGACGAGTTGTTTGGTGCGGTTTCGGGAAATCCCGAAATATCAAAGGACTTTCCAAATTTCGAAAAGCAAGTCGCAGGGCACTCTGTTTTCGCCAAAGACTATTTTAGCCACTATTTAATTCCCACCTCTGAGGTTCCCCTCACCAATCTTGTACGCGAGCAAATCCTCAACGCCGATCAGCTGCCCATTCGCATGACCGGCCACACGCCCTGTTTCCGGTCTGAAGCGGGCAGTGCCGGGCGGGATACGAAAGGCATGATCCGGCTGCATCAATTCAACAAGGTGGAAATGGTCTCTATCGTTGCGGGTGAGGCAGAGGGGCTGGCGGAACTGGAGCGGATGACCAAATGCGCCGAAGGCATTCTTGAAGCGCTCGACCTGCCATATCGGCGCATGGTGCTCTGTACCGGCGATATGGGATTTGGCGCGCGCAAGACCTATGATCTGGAAGTCTGGTTGCCGAGCCAGAACACCTATCGCGAGATCAGTTCCTGTTCTTATTGCGGCGACTTCCAGGCGCGCCGG
>JBCBBC010000063.1:0-20323 GCA_038532145.1 Pseudomonadota bacterium
TTGCGCGCGCCTGGCGACAAGTCGTGCTCGCACCGCGCACTCATCCTTAGCGGCCTGGCCGCTGGAACTTCAGAAATGTCCGGGGGCGACGAGGACGATGATGCCGCGCCTGGCAAAATGCCGGCTGGCTTCAGCGAAGATGGCGTCGACAGTGATGATGACGATGATGCCGAGGAAGATATCGACCTCGATGAAGAGTTCGATCTTGGCGGCGATATCGATCTCGACGATGATAATGAACTTGGCGAGCCCGATGCAGACGACATCGAGCCCCAAAAGGATGAGAAATAGGGCTTGATTGCCCGGGCTGGAAATTCTATTCCCGCCTTTCCCTTAAAGATGGGGCCATAGCTCAGTTGGGAGAGCGCTTGCATGGCATGCAAGAGGTCGTCGGTTCGATTCCGTCTGGCTCCACCATTCCAATACAATTTGGCATAGAATGGTCTTGCTCGCGTGAAGCCGCACGAATATTATGGCTTATACTTACAGACGCATAGTAAATTGATACTATATGAGAACTCCGATGTATCGAATCATGTAATTAAAGACTTTCCCAAAGGAAAGAGTGATTACGATGCGACATTTATGGATTTCGGTATTTGCGATTATTTTACTTGGGGGTATCTCGAACGGCTTCGGCGCTGCCAAAGCGGAAGAAACCGCGTCGGCGCAAAAGCTAGGTGGCGTTTCGAGCTGCGAGACGTCGACCAGCGGTCCATTCACAATTACCCCATCAAACACACGAATTCGCTGGACTGCGGAACGTTTCTCGTCACCCCCTTGTCCGACGGGTCCGGGCGCAGGAGATGATTTTTGGCTGGATCGAATGGATGGCGGATCGCTTCAAGATGTGCCGCTATCAACCGCCCTGTCATCTTTTGATAGCGGAGAATTGGATTTGCCGCCGGGTTCGTATCAAATTCCGATCAATCTCGGAACGATGGGATCCGGGCGCTACAACATTTCTTTTAATCTAACGACGGACATCGCGCTGACACCTGGCAGCGAGAGCTTCACAACACTTGAGGATGCTTCATCCAGCGCCAGCACATTCGCCGTAGCTTCCACCGGTGACTTAGATCTCGTTATCGAGACCGTCGAGATCACAGGACCCGAAGCGGGTCACTTTGAAATCGTCGGTCCAAACCCTTCTGGAAATGCTGCGCCGTCCTCGTTTCAAGTTCGCTGTACTGGGGATAACGCCCCAGGCAATAAGTCCGCCACGCTCACGGTGACCGCGCGAAGCAGCGCGGACGTGGCAACTGATAGCGCATCGCTGACGTGCAGTGTTGAGGCGCTAGAGCCGGACATTTTCTGTTCTACCGTGACAAATTTTGGCGACGCCGATCAGACCATTCCAGAAATTATTACGCGCAACGTGGTGATTGAGAATCGTGGAACCGCGCCCTTGACGATTGCGGTTCCAACTTTTGGTGTGCCGACCGCAACGGAATTCAGTTTCGCTGGGACGCCCGTCGCGGCAACAATTGCGCCACTGAATTCACTGAATGTCCCGATCACTTTCGATCCTACGGGCGCCAGCCAGGATGCTGTGTTCATGGGCGTGTTGAGCGTGAGCAGCAATGACCCCGATGAATCGCCAAAGGAATGCGGCTTCACAGCGCGGGCCCATCAACCCAGGCCGATTATGGTGGTCGATCCCGCTGGGGACCTGGACTTCCGACAGGTCGAGATCGGCTTTGCGTTTACGAAACCCATTCTGGTTTCCAATCTTGGAGACGCGCCCTTAATCGTCACAGTAGCAGATGCGGCGGTGCCCGGGGATACGCCCGACCAATGGTTGCTCCGCGAATCCGGCATGCGCGTGATCAATCCAGGCGGCGACACAGAGATCTTCCGGCAAGTGTGCGAGCCGAACGCCGAGGGCACGTATAATATGACCAAGACCGTGACTGGGAATGACCCGAACAACCTCAGTCAGACGATCAACATGTCATGCGAGGGTATCCCACCGATCCCGATTGATGCGGTCCTGGTTTTGGATCGTTCCGGAAGCATGGACCAGAGACTGGGCGGTGCGACAGCTGATCGTAAAATTGAGTCGATGCAAAGAGCGGCGAGCCTGTTCGGAGACTTACTCAACTTCCGGGCGAGCGAACTCTCCGACACGGATGCGGATAAGATCGGATTGGTGCGCTACAACCATACGAACGAGATCTATCTTCCGCTCGAAGCCGCGAAAGGCGCTCATTTTGACACGCTGATAAACACCCGTTTAGCGCCAGACTCAGTAACCGATGGGACTCGTCTCTTCCCGGCGGGAGAAACCGGAATTGGCGGCGCTATGGAGACAGCGGCCAATTTGCTCATTGGATCGCCTGCGAGTCGTAAACACGTCATGGTCTTGCTCACCGATGGTATCGAGAATCGCTTGCCCTCGATTGCCGATGTGCAGCCAGGCGTTTTTGCTGCGGATCCCGAACTGGACATTTACGCCGTCGGGCTCGGATCCGATGCGACGATCGACTCGGACAAATTACAGTCTATCAGCAATGCTGGAGCGGACGGGTTTCACCAGGTTGACGATGACTTAACGGGTCTGGGTCGCTTTCGGTTGGAAAATTTTTACTTCAAGATTTTTTCGGATGCTGCTGATTTGGAAATGGCGGTTGATCCGGGGTTCCATGTCGATCTGACCTCCACGGATCCGATCATCGTTGATACGGCAATCATTACGTCCTCCGATAAGAGTGCGTACTTCCTGTCGCTCGACGCGCCTGAATATCGACCTTTTTACGATTTGGAACTGGTCAGTCCGCAAGGAGACGTGCTCGCGATTGGGACGGACATTGGTGGTGTTCCCGTGCAGATAAAGGAACGCAATACCTATCGCGTCTTCCGTGTGGTCTTCCCGGAACTCGCACAAAGCGGAAGCTATATTGGTGCCTGGAAACTACGGCTTCGACCGAATGGGAAATGCCGCCCACGCTCTCTATCGGCAGATAATGGAGCCAATCTGA
Organism: Pseudomonadota bacterium; assembly: GCA_038532145.1. Taxonomy (GTDB): domain Bacteria; phylum Pseudomonadota; class Alphaproteobacteria; order Caulobacterales; family Hyphomonadaceae; genus Henriciella. The sequence continues at coordinate 2,982 of JBCBBC010000063.1, forward strand.
AAGAGCGCCTCAAACCGTGTGAGACGGTCTTGACGTCGAAAGCACCGCTCGGGTTCGCTGCGGCGGTTGCGTCCAATTACAAACTCGCGGTCGCCGCCAATCCATCCAGTCTTTTCCCGGGGGCCGAAATATTCCTGACCGCGCAGCTTAGCGATCGGGGGTGGCCCGCCGTGAATGGGGCTGTCCTGGTGGATGTTCGTACGCCAGATGGTGTGGAGCTGAACCGGCTTCCTATGTTCGACGATGGTACGCACGGAGATTTGGAAGCGAATGACGGGGTTTGGTCGCGACGTTTTCGCGATACCGCGCAGTCTGGATCGTATCGGTTTTACTTCAAAGCTCTCGGAAAAAATGATCGTGGTGAACTGACACCCCGCGAAGCCACACGTTTTGTGACGCTTGCCCAATCAATACCGAATCCTCAACCTTGTGGTGAGGCATGTGGTCAAAATTGCCTATCGTGTACATTACAAAAATGGCTTTGGGCGATTGTTTTGGCTTTGCTGATCCTCCTGTTGATCTGCTGTTATCGCAAAAAAGGCTCATTGTTCGGCTGATCCGCTGCAAACGGACCGATCAAGACCGCCGTGCTCGGAAGAATTCCTTTAGCAGCGCGCCGGCGCGTTCGGCGTTCTCAAGGTCCTGTTCGACCTCAGGCCGCCAATGACAGGTCGGCTGCTCAAAAAAACGCGGGCCATGCAGGATTGCCCCCCCTTTGGGATCGTCCGCCGCAAAAATTACTTTTCCCAGACGCGCAACGCTGATCGCTCCAGCGCACATGACACAGGGCTCCAGCGTGACATAGAGATGCAGGCCTGTCAGGCGATAATTCCCAAGCGCCTGTGCAGCAGCCCGGATCGACCGTATTTCGGCATGGGCCGTCGGGTCACGATCGCGGATGGGTTGATTGTGACCTTCGGCGATGATGCCTCCCGTTTCGGGATCTACAATCACGGCCCCGACCGGCACTTCGCCGAGGTCGGCGGCTTGCATTGCGAGCTGCAAGGCCCGCTGCATTGGATCGATCGTGTTTGTCATCTCTTCCCCATCGCGCCGCTGCGCCGTAAAGGCAAGCCATGCGCATTGTTGCAGGACAGTTCAAAGGTCGGCCCATTCAGGCGCCAAAGACCGATGCGACGCGGCCGACCTCGGATCGGGCGCGCGAAAGTCTTTTCAATATTCTCGCCCATGCTGACTGGGCACCAGCGTTGGAGGGCGCGCGAATTGTAGATCTGTTTGCGGGCTCGGGTGCACTTGGGTTCGAGGCATTGTCCCGCGGCGCTGCCTTCTGTCTGTTCGTTGAGACGATGCATGCCGCGCGCGGTGCAATCCGGAACAATATCGAAACGCTGGGTCTGTTTGGATCGACCCGAATCCACCGTAGAAGTGCAGTTGATCTGGGTGAGAAACCAAGCGGGATTGGACCACCATTCGATCTGGCTTTCCTGGATCCGCCCTATCACAAAGATCTGGCGAAACCGTGTCTGGAGAGTTTGCGAAGCGGAGGCTGGCTTGTTCCGGGGGCGTTGGTTGTCGTCGAAACCGCGTCAGACGAACCGCTTGATTTGGCGGATTGGACGCTGTTGGCGGACCGAGATATTGGCGCCGCCCGACTCTGGTTTTTGTCCGCGCCCTAGGCCTCGAGAAATTCCTTGCGGAGATCCAGGCTCGATTCGCCCGTGCCAATATAATGCGCGCAGCTGCCCAGCCATCGATCGGCTTCCGCCCGACCCTTATCGCGCAAATCGGTGAGGAAGCTCCAGCTGGTATCATATTTGGTTTGCAGAGAGAGGTCCTGCAGCACCTGTCCACCACGTACAGCATGCACATTCAGGCGGCGATACTTTTTCATCAGCGACTCTTTCAGCATGCCATCATCGAGCAGTTTCTGGACGAAAGCGATGGCCCGCAATTCACCAATCAAAGAGGCGTTAAAGCTAATCTCGTTCAGGCGATCCATGATTTCCGGCACGCGCCGGGGCACGCCGAGTCGCGAAATCGGATTGAGCAAAACTAGCAGGACATCGCGAGGCGCTTTGGCATAGATGAGCGGGAACAGGCTGGGATTACCCATATAACCCCCATCCCAATAGGCATTGCCATTGATTTCGACGGCCCGAAACGTCTGAGGCAGACAGGCCGAGGCGAGGACCGCATCGCGCGAAATCTCGCCATCCTGAAAGACCTTTACCCGCCCTGTTTCGACATTGGTCGCTGACAGGAAGAGGTCAACCGGCGCCGTATGAACGGCATCAAAGTCCACCGCCTCGTCCAGTGCATCGCGCAGTGGATTGATATCGAATGGATTGAACTCATACGGGCTGGCAATGCTGGTAAAGGCCATGGCCAGATGGATCGGGCCATATGGCAAGGCCGAGAAAGGCGAGTTTGACCAGGAGAAGGCCGAGAAAGGGGCCCCTTTTTGCGACACGGTGCGCCACAGTCGCTCGAGTCCGGCTTTCGCGCCGTCATCGCCGCCCTCTGCCAGCCCGGCCGCGAAAGCGACTGCGTTGGCGGCGCCGGCTGAGGTTGCGGTGATGGCTTTTATGCTAAAGCCTGGTTCTTCAATCAGCCGATCAAGCACGCCCCACGTGAATGCCCCGTGCGCGCCGCCGCCTTGCAGGGCGAGACTGATCGATCGATCCTTGGTCTTAGGCATGGCAGATTTTCCATTTGGCGCCCGTTGCTTTGGCACAAAGTGTTTACGAGGTCTTCAAGACATTCCGTGCAATCTGTTTGCCATGAGCGATTCTGCAAGACCTGCGGACGATTTGCGCCCGGTTCCGGCGGTCGGCGTCGTGTGTTTTCGCGGCGAGGAGGTTTTGTTGATTCGACGCGGTACGCCGCCCCGACAGGGCGAATGGTCGCTTCCGGGCGGGCGTATTGAGCCAGGAGAGCCTGTGCAGGCGGCTGCGTTGCGCGAATTGCGCGAGGAAACAGCGGTAGAGGCCGAGATCGTCGGCCTGGTCGATGTTGTCGATGCTATCTTCAACAATCGCGCGGGTGACCTGATCACCCAGCATTACGTTCTGGTCGATTATGCGGCGCGCTGGGTCTCGGGGATACCGATTGCTGGCGATGACGCGGCAGAGGCACGGTTTTTTCACCAATCTGAGTTATCCTCTCTCAATCTGTGGGATGAAACGCTGCGCGTGATTGATGCCGCAGCGGCACGCCTGAGGCGGGATTAAGAGGTCGCAACATGGGTTTCGGAGATTGGATTTGGGGCGCACCCTTGCGACGCCTGCAGGAGGATTCGGTGCCGACGCCGTCGGAACCGGCATCAGACCCGATTGAAGCGATCACCGAAACGACGGCCCAGGCGACAGAGGCAGCGACCGAATTCGTCAGCTGGATTGGCTCTGGTGAGCTGACGGCGCTGATCGCGCTTGGATTGGTTATTGCCTTCACAACCGCACAATGGTTGGCGCGCTGGGCGATCCTGAAAGGCATTGTGCAACTGCCGCGCGGCGATGATTATTCATTCACCGCCCTGCTGCATCGCGTCGTCAAACGCTTCCACACCTATTTCATGATCATGATCGCGTTCGCATTGACGGACGCCATGCTGGGCCTGCCAAATGCAGTATCCGTGATCGTGAAAATCTTCTTTGTTCTCGCGGCCATCCTGCAAATCGCTGAATGGGTCCAAGAGTTCGCGGTCTCCTTCATTCGCCGCAACGTCGCACGATCAAGCGGCGATGCCCGGGCGCTCGCTTCGGCCTTCAACATCATCAAATGGTTTATCAGTGTCGCTGTCTGGTCGGTGGCGCTTTTGCTTATTCTGGACAATGTCGGCGCCGATGTGACCGCGCTGCTCGCCGGTCTCGGTATTGGTGGTATCGCCATAGGTATTGCGGCCCAGGGCGTGTTCCGTGATCTGTTTTCGTCGCTCTCCATTGTCATCGATAAACCTTTTCAGGTGGGCGACACCGTGCGTTATGGCGAGAGTTGGGGGATTATCGAGGATATCGGCCTGAAAACAACGCGTGTCCGCGCCAAAACGGGCGAGCAGATGATCATCTCCAACACCAACCTGCTCGATTACGAAATCCATAATATGGAGCGTATGGCGCGCCGGCGGATAGAGACCGCGTTTGGGGTGATCTATCAGACCGCTCCGGACCTCGCCGAAAAAGTTCCGGAAATCGTCGCGGAGATTGTCAAGAATGTGCCGGCGGTTGAGTTTGATCGCTGTGGCATGTCCGCTTTCGGACCGAGCTCTCTCGACTATGACCTGGTCTTTTATTCATTACAGCCGGACTTCAATCGCGCCATGGCGGCGCGATCACGCGTGCTGTTGGCACTGTTCCGGGGCCTGCAAGACCACGGGCTCGAGTTCGCCTATCCGACGCAGACGTTGTTTATTGAAGGTATGTCTGACAGGGAAAAGGCCGCTTAGCGCCCTATTCGACGGTCCAGCCGCGCGGGGTTTTCTTCGCTTCCAGCGTCACCGTTCCGTTTTCCGCACGCTCTTCATATTGTGGATTCTGAACGCCACTATTTGACCCGGACAGACGCAAGATCAAAGCAAAGGCGGCCAGCGCCAGACCCGCAGCTGCCGTGGCAACGGCGATCAAACCGGCCATAAATATGATGGCAGCCGCCAGCACGCCCTTGGCAAACAGGTTTCCGATTCGACGCATCAGCGCGAACAGGTTTTCAGGAAAGCCAAGCGGGGCGGTGTGTGTGGCGGTCATGGTGTCCTCTTATACACAATAGATGGCGTGCAAGTATGGTGCCGTCAACGGCTAGATTATGACCGATCATCAATTCACCGCGATCAGACCTCGTTCGGCGCGGATTCGCGCATAAGCGCCTGTGATTGTGGCAGCTTTCTCATGCGCCGCGGATTCAAACTCGCGCGGCGCGCCATTCTGGATCACACGGTCGGGGTGATTGTCCGCCATTAGCCGCCGATAGACGCGGCGAATCTCTTCGAATTCGGCATCGTGGGCGACACCAAGAATGTGATAGGGATCATCGCGATCCGGACCCATATGCCCCGCCTTGATTCGGCGGAACGTCGCGTCCGTAAATCCAAAAGCTTCCGCGACAGTTTGTAGATAGTTCAGCTCGTCTTCTGTTACGACACCATCTGCGGTTGCAATCATGAACAGTCCATCCAAGACACCTTCGAGCAAACATGGCCGGGCTGCGTATTTACGGCCGATTTTGCGGGCATAGGATTCATAGCCTCGGACCGTTTGCTGAGCGAGATTGAACACCCGGCGAACAGCCGCGGCGTCTTTCGGTGCCGTTTGAAAAACGCGCGAGAAAACCATGATTTCATCATCGGTGACGCGGCCATCCGCCTTGGCCATTTTGGCGCCCAGGCCAACCACGGCAGCGGTGAAACCAACATCGTTCGGATCCGGCGCGCAGTCGATATCGGCCGGGACGGGGTCATCCACCACGTCCACGTCGAACAAGCGCTTGCCGCTTTCTATGAGTCGTTGCCAGAGAGACATGCGCACACCTATAGCGCGTATTGGGCCCGCCTGTGAATAAGCGATACTGATACGCGCGTTAAGGTCGCAAAAAGCGATTTATTAAAATCGAGTCATTTCGAAATCTATTTTATATTCGATATCGTAGTAAATATGATACCGATATGGTTCGGGTCGTAACTTACATGGAGATTTCTTCGTGAAACTCGCTACTCTCTTGATCTCTGCAAGCCTCCTCGCCGCACCAGCCGTTGCCGAGCAATGTTCCTCCAAGCATGATGCCCACCGCGTCAATGCGAGCTATACGACCGCGATTGCGGGCGAAGGCTATACCAAAGCGACCGCCGATATCGTTGATACGGCCGCTGCGGCTGGGTCTTTCTCAACGCTTCTGGCGGCTGCTGAAGCGGCTGGTCTCGTCGGCGCGCTTAAGGGCGATGGCCCACTGACAGTCTTCGCTCCGACGGACGAAGCCTTTGCGGCCCTGCCAGCAGGCACGGTTGAAACCCTGCTGATGCCAGAGAACAAAGACGCCCTTGCTGGCATCCTCAAGCTTCACGTTATTGCCGGCGCCAAGATCAAATCTGGCGACCTGGCCGGTCAACAAATCACAGCCAGTACCCTGAACGGTGATCTCGGCGTTGACGGAACAGATGGTGTTGTTCTGACCGCCCCTGGCTCCAGTGCAACCGTCGTCGCTGCCGATGTGGCTGCGTCGAATGGTGTGATCCATGTGATCGACACGGTCCTGCTGCCAGCGGGATAAGCGTCAGGACACATTCGAACTGGGAAGCGAACGTCCCCCCATCCCTTCCGCTTCCCATACGGTCCCGCCAGTTCCCCCGCTGGCGGGACAACCGTTTTGGCCTTGGGCGTTTGAATGCAGCGCCGGTCAGGCCTCGTCTTTGGCTTTTTCAGCTTTCAGTTGGGCGATTTCCTGCTTCAATTCCTGCAACAAGGCGATGATTTCATCGCGCTCCTTGTCGGCGTCGCTGAATTCTTCATCCATTTCTTCCTCGATCTCCTCGAGATGTTCTTCGGTGACGGCGCGCTGCTCGGCCGCCAAGGCATCTACAATCAAGGCAATGAACAAGTTGAGGACCGCGAAACTGGCAATGAAGATGAAGATCAGGAAGAAAAGCGGCGCATAGGGATTACCATCATCGACGACTTTCTGAACGACCTCGAACCGCCATCCATCCATGGTCATGACCTGGAACAGCGAATAGGCCGAACTTGGCAGGTCGCCAAACAATTGCAGGACGTCCGGATTATCCGTATCGCCAAACAGATTGGTCGCCATGACGGCACCGACATAGGTCAGCAGTGCCAGCACGGCGAGAATAGCGCCCATGCCAGGCAGGGCATTTAAAAGCGCCTCGGTGATTCGCCGCATCATTGGCACAATGTGAAGCAGTCTCAGGATGCGTAGCACACGCATGGCACGCAGGACCGAGAAGGCCGCACCGCCTGGGATCAGCGAGACCCCGACAACGAGGAAGTCGAACCAGTTCCAGCCCGATTTGAAGAAGTTCAGTCGATAAACGACCAGCTTCATCAGGATTTCGACCGCAAACACGAGCGTTACGGCGCGATCGAACCAGCTTAGCGACGCGACAAACTCGTTCGGCATTTGCCGCTCATAAGTCAGCACGCCGAGAATGATCGCGTTGATGATGATCAGTCCGGTGATGAAATTCCGAAACAGCTTGCCTTCAATCGCCCGCTCAAGCGGCGAATGGCTGGTATTCAGATCAAGCGTACCCTGCTTCATCGAGTAAACCCCTATGATCCCCTGGGCGAATCTCAAACACGGGTTTTAGCGTGCTATTCAGCAGGATCAATCGCTGACAGTGCGAGTTCGACGCCGCAATACATAAAACTGTTTGATTCGCAGGTCAGGCCATGCGCTTCCGCGCGCGCCAGACAGGCAGCGGGATCCGGCACCCGCAATTGATAGGCGCTGAGATGATCACGCTCTCCGGGCAGAAATCGGATGGTGCTACCAACCAGACTAACTTCATGCACCTCATGGCCGAGGTCGACAGCTGTCGCGCCAAGCACTTTGCCCCATTTCTCGCTCATCGTCTTTGGGTCGACTGCGGTCACATCGAGACGGGTGAGACCTCCAGGTCTCGTATTCTGCGTCCAGTCCGGCCCACCCCAGCGCCAGGCTCCCGCGGGTCGCGCCTCGTCCACCGACACGATCGCAGCGCCGATATCGGCCGGGTGAAGATGGCTGGCGGAAATGTCCGGCAAGTCAATATTCCAGACGCGGCGGAGCTTGAGCGCATCCGCGGCGTCGCGCACGCGGGCGAGGCTATCGGTCTGGAAGATCGCCATGTATCCGCCGCGGTCCTGGCTGCGATCAATGAATCGCCCAGCCGCCGTATTCTCCTGGACCGGGACGACGGTTTCCAGGAATTGATCGCCAAGGGCGAACACGCCATTGGTCAGACCAAACTCGGCGACCCCCGGATCGACAAAGCCAGGTCCCAGGTCGAGCACGGCGCGCAATGTCTCAATGTCTGATTGGGCCTGCGAGGCGAAGACGAGTTGTCGAATGCGGGGAAGGGTCATGTCTATCCTGCCGAAGTTGTGGTGTCGCTGACGATTTTCCAGTCGCCATCGATTTGTCGAAAGATTAGCGTGAACAGACCGGACGGGCGATCTGCATCTCGCTGCAAGGCCCAGCCGCCATGCACCACGGCGGCATTGTCGCCGAGCAGGACGGTTTCCAGATTCTCAAAACTCAGCTTGCCCATAAGGCTCCGGTCAGAATAATTCTCGTGATAGCGATCGCGCGTGGCCTGCCAGCCTCGTGTCACGCTGCCACCCGAGGCAAAGCGCAGCTCAAGCGATTGCCAATAGCCCTGCATGAACCCATCAATATCGCCGGCATTCCAGGCATCTTGCTGTTTGGTGAGAACGTCTCGAATGTGATCTTCCTCAGTGACAGACGATCCTAGAAGCTGCCGATCATTCACATCCAGGTTCACGGTACAGGCCGGCATTGCCATGGCGACGCAAACACCGATTAAAACTGAGCGAAACTGCATGACGACTCCCCCTTAGGGCTGTTCCTGACTGCCGAAATCATTTACCCGCTTGGCCTTCTTGGCAAGAGCGTCCATATGAGCGCCTGGATTTGGGAGTAAAACCCTATGATGATGAGCCTGTTGATCCTTGGCGGTTTCGTCCTGCTCTTCGCGGGCGGAGAATCGCTGGTTCGGGGATCCGTGGGCATCGCACGCAAGGTCGGCATGTCGGAGTTGGTGATCGGTCTGACCCTGGTCGGGTTCGGGACCAGTTTGCCTGAACTGGTGACGAGCCTTCAGGCGCTAAGCGAAGGCGCGGTCGGGCTCTCAATCGGCAATGTAATCGGGTCCAATGTCGCCAATATCATGCTGGTCATCGGTGCCGCGGCTTTCGTTGCTGCGATTACGACCGACCCCAAGGCCTTGGCACGGGATGGAGCGTTCATGGTGGCGGTGACGGCGCTCTTTGCGCTGATTGTCTGGATTGATGGATTCAACCGGATCACAGGCATCGCGTTCACAAGCTTGCTCGTCGTCTATCTGGTCGCCTCTATTGTTCTGGATCGACGCAACAATAGCGCGGCCGGCGAAATGCATCAGGGCGAAGCCGAAGAGTTTGAGCATGATGATCCGGTCCTGGTGTCCATCTTGCTGACTCTTGGCGGCATCGCCGGTGTGATTTTCGGGGCGCGTTTTCTCGTCGAAGGCGGATCGGATGCGGCGCGACTGCTGGGCGTTTCGGAGACGGTCATTGGCGTGTCGATCGTCGCGATCGGAACCAGCCTGCCAGAGCTCGTCACGTCGGTTATGGCGGCGCGCAAGGGGAAGGCGGATGTCGCGTTGGGCAATGTGCTCGGCTCGAACGTGTTCAACATTCTCGGTATCCTTGGTGTCTCAGCCATCGTTTTCCCATTTTCTCTGATCGAAACATCGGCCGAGGGTGTGCCACTCGAGGTTGCCGCCATGCAGTTCGGGCAAGCCGCCAGCATGGTGACCTGGACCGATATGGGCGCCATCTTCCTGTCGCTGGTGCTCTTGTTCATTTTCGCCTTTACCGGCCGCCGGCTGGCACGATGGGAGGGCGGCGTCCTGCTGACGGCCTATTTCCTCTATATCGGCATGCGGTTTGATCTGATCCCGACCTTTGGAGGCTGATATGGCGGACAAGGATATCTATACCGGTCTCGACCAGCTCGGACAGCAAACCAGCGCGCCCAATTCGCCGGACGAGGCGCAGCTGGAACGGGTCCCAAACCCGCATCCGGACACGCTTTATCTGGCGCGCTTTGTGGCGCCCGAATTTACCTCGCTCTGCCCGGTCACAGGACAGCCCGATTTCGCGCATCTCGTCATAGATTATGCGCCCGGCGACTGGCTGGTTGAGAGCAAGAGTTTGAAACTGTTCCTGACCAGTTTCCGAAACCATGGTGGATTTCACGAAGACTGTACCTTGCGGGTTGGCAAAGACATTGCCGCATTGCTCGACCCGCGCTGGCTCCGGATCAGCGGTTATTGGTATCCTCGCGGCGGGATTCCGATTGATGTGTTCTGGCAAACCGGCGCCGTTCCGGACGGGCTGTATGTGCCGGATACCGGCGTGGCGCCTTATCGCGGCCGCGGCTAAGGCGCTGTAATTCTTTGCGCTTACTCAGTTTCGGTTCAGACATGATCGTGTAAATCGCGATGATGTTACGGGGACTCATCCTTCTTTGCTCGATCGTCGCGCTGCCTGTGTTCGCGCATGCGGACGTGTGCGAGAAGCGCGAGCCAGCCTGCATTCTGGATGCAGCCTGGTCGGCCGGCCTGATCCTGCCGGACAGCAAGCGCATGAGCCTGGCGCAGGATTTTCTGGAAATCGCAAGGCTCGCTCGTGACCCAGAGCTTTTGACCCATTGGGAAAAGCGGCTCGGCCAACGCATATCGAAACGCTCGGACTATTCCGACTATGGTTGGCAGAAGGCCGAGCCGATCCTTCGATCCGGCGGTGTCGAGCAGCTGATTTCGGTGGCGCGCTCGCGACAAGTGCCGCTCAGCTTCGGTCGATCTGATGCCCTTTTGTCGGCCGGAAAAAGACTGTACGCGACCGAACCGGCTGCTGCTGAACGATTGAATGATGTCTTGCTCGAACTGTCTCGCGGCGCGTCTGCATTCGAAACGCCGATACTGGCGCACGCCGCAGCAGAGCTTGCGATGACCCGGTGTGATATGGCGCGGATGCGCCAGGCCGTAGCCCGCACCGATGCGCCACAAAACTTGCGATATGCCTTATGGCGAACGCGGATCACTGGAAATTGGGGCGATCTCCTCAACCAGATCAGATCCATCGAGAATGACGAGGACACACGGGACGTGCGGCGCGTTCTGGCGGGGTATCGCGCCATTCTCGAACTTGGATATTGCGACCAAAGCGCTTCCGCAATTGGCGGTTAAGCAAATCGCATTATACCTTTCCTCATGATGGACCCGGATCAGGACCCGCCTGAAGCGATTTGCGGCAGCGCCGAAGTCGGTGCGCTCGCGCACCTGTACCGCGCCGAGGTCTACCGCTCGACGATCTGGCGCCAGCGTTTAGACATGACGACCAACTGGGCGGTGTTGTCGACGGGCATCGCCTTTTCAGTCAGTTTCGCCAATGAGCAAGCGTCGCCCCTGCCGATTGTTCTGGTCGGATTATTATCGGCTATGTTCCTCATTCTTGAGGCGCGACGGTACCGCTATTTCTATGTCTGGAAATTTCGGGCGCGGATGATCGAGATTACAAATTACGTGCCCATCCTGCGCGGTCAGGGGGCGCAGATACCAATGGATAAAGGCACCGCTCTGTCGGACGACTATATGCGACCTCGGCACCGGATTTCGGCGATGCGGGCGATTGGCCGGCGGCTACGCCGAAACTATGGCTGGCTCTTCGCGATCCAGGGGGTCGCCTATTACGCCAAGATTGGCATGCACCCGACCGATGTCAGCACCTGGAGTGAGTTTCTTTACCGCGCCCATATCGGCCCGATACCGGGTTGGCTGGCCTTGATGGCAGGCGTCGCCTTCCATTTGGGTTGGATGGCCTTTGCCTATTATACGTGGCGTCTGGAAAAAGCCGACCATCGCATCACTGCCGATTATCTCGATCCCGAGCTCGCCTCGGGCGTGGCGTCCGACAATTCCTAGAGTTCAGCGAACACTGGCGTCCTTCGGCCCGCCCACATTACCGCCATCGCACTGATAGCCAATGTAGAAGGCGATGCCGCCGGCACTGTTTGTCACCGCGCCGTGAAACGCTTTGCAGGTGCCATTGCCATTCAGCACCGCTTGGACCTCTTCACATGACATGCGTGAATAATTCACCGGACCGAAATCAGCCGATTCAAGCTGAATATATTCAAACCCCTTTTTGGCCTTTTTCTCAATGTTCATGGTTTTGCTGGCCCCGGCGACAATGTTCAGCTTGTTGCCGGTTTTATCATTGCTGGAGTCTTTTGCTTTGACCGTGATGGTTTGCGCCGATGAGGTTTGGTTCAAGTTGGAATCGCCATCCGATCCGCCGGAATCGCCGGTTTTATTCTTGAATTGAATGTTACACTTGCCGCCATTTACCCAGCATTTCGTCTGGGTGATGTCGCAGGCCGCAAATGCCGTCGGCGCAAGGGTAAGGCTGGTGAGTGCCAGAGCGGCAAGCGGGAGAAAACGAGTCATGGGAGCGGATCCTTGCGGCCTGAGATAATTGGAAGAGAGTTTGATGGGATCGCGGGTTAGCGCCGGGTCTATTTCGGTGGTCCGCTGACATTGCCGCCATCGCAGCTAAAGCCGAGCCGATAACCTGGGAAGCCGCTGCCCATGCCATTGAAAATTTTGCATGTACCGTTGCCATTCAAAACCGCTTGAACATCAGCACAGGTCATATTGGTATCGCTCACCGCTTCGGACGCGGTCTGAGACGAGATTCGAATGTCCTGAAAGTCCTTATCGGCCTTCTTTTCAATATTCATAGTGGAGTTGGCGCCGGAATTGATGACGAGCTTATTGCCCGCCTTGTTGCCATTCGCCTTGCGCGCCTTGATCTGAATGGTCTGGGCCAGAGAGGCCTGTTCCAGCGATGTGCCGCCGGAAGAGCCGCCGCTTTCCGCGGTCTGGTTTTTGAACTTGATATTGCATTTGCCATTATTGATCATGCATTTGGTCTGAGAGATATCGCAGGCGGCGAGCGCGACGGGTGCTATCGCACTGCTGATAAGGGCCAGGCCTGCGCTGATAATGATAGGTTTCATGAGCTTCTGCTCCTTGGTTGCGAACGGGAGAGGGGATTACGAGCAAGCGTCTGAATTGCCTTTGATCGTCGTATCCGGCGTATAAGACTGGTTCTTGTCAGAGACATTGGTGCAGCGATTATTGTTGAGCGTCGTGCCCCACATTTCGAGCCACCAGATGGCGTTACTATTCTCGTCGTAAATGTGCTTGCGGTCTTTTTTGCAATTCTTGTTTTCGCCGGACTCGATCTTGGCGATGATCCAGACTTGCGACCCGGTGGGGACGCGTCCGTCTTTCTTCAGGTCATAGCACCAGGCTTCGCCCTTCCCGATTTTCGCGCCCATTTTCTTCGAAAAGGTTTCGCCGTCCGGGGTCTTCCAATGCAACATGATTGGATCGACATTGTACCAACCGCCATCATACAGCGTGATGTATCGCAAATGCATATCTTCGGCGCTGCTTATTGGAGCGAAGATCGCTGCGGCGAGCAGGCTTAGACCAAACCAACGAATTGGGCGCATAATCAGACCTCCGTATTTCGACAAAGATCCAAGCAAGACTGCGGCGATGCGGCCACTGTCAGATCCGGCAGATGAGATGACTCATTTGCCTTGCGCTCAACGAGGCCTTCCTGTATGTCCGCGCTTTCGAGATTTAAGGGCCGGTCAGCAATCGTCCCGCACCAGACTCAAAGAGAGACACGCGATGAAAGCCGAAGGCCATCCAGATTATCACTTCATCACCGTCGTCATGACTGACGGGACGGAGTATCAGACCCGCTCCACATGGGGCAAAGAAGGCGACAAGCTCGTCTTGGATATCGATTCAAGTTCCCACCCGGCCTGGACCGGCGATCGCAATGCGAACCTGGACCGCGGTGGCCGCGTGTCCCGCTTCAAGGACAAGTTCAAAGGCTTCGTATAAGTCTTGTCCGCTTCTGCAGATCGAAACCCCGTCTGAAAAGGCGGGGTTTTTGTTTGCGCCAGCACTAGCGGCCCGGCGAGCGGGCGGTTTGGGGGCAGTAATGTCGCTGGCGCGGGGTTTGCTTGTCCGAGAAGAGACTTTTTGATTTTGGGAGATATCGCCGATGAATCGACCTCAAGCAAACACGACTGGAGGCGACCAAAGCGTCCTTTTGCTGGGCGATTCCCGGATGGCGTTTCCGATTGCAAAAGCGCTGCACAAACAGGGCGTTAACGTCTCTGCCGGCGTGTCGATCTATAGCAACTATCTCGAATGGTCGCGATATGTCAGCCAGACCTTCGCGCACCCGTCGACGGATGCGGGCACGGACGAGGCCCTTCCGGTCATTTTGGACTGGCTCGACCAGAACCCTCAGATTGATGTGATTCAACCAGTTTCGGAATCGGCCTCGCGCCTGATTTTGCGGCATCGCGCGACCTTTGAACAATATGCAAGACTGGTTATGCCCGCGTCCCAAACCGTCGAGCTGTGCGCCAATAAGGGTGAGATGTTTCGACTATGTGAGAAACTCAAGATTCCATTGGCACCGTTTGAGCGCGTGCATTCTTTAGACGCTTTGTTTGGCGCGAGTCGGAGAATTGGCTTTCCGCTCATTGTGAAACCGTCCACGGTCGATGCCGAACTGTTCGGGCGCAAGGCGATTATTGCGCGATCTGAGCAAGATCTCGTGGAGGTCTTTTCAGTCTGGCCGGATCTGCACCCCGAATTGATCATCCAAAAATTCGTAAAGGGGCCCAGACTTAGCGTCATCTTTAGTGCGCAAGAGGGTAAATTGCTGAAAGCTGTCGCTGTTTCGGCGCGGCGGACCCATGAAGAGGATGGCACGGGCTATACCACGCTGGGCGTCACCGTTGCGCCAACACCTGTGATCCAACAAGCCACAGAACGGCTCGTCGGCGCCCTCGACTATAATTTTACCGGATGCGCCCAATTCATCGTTGATCCGGACACGGGTGAAACCACATTCATGGAAATCAATCCCCGCACCAGCCTCGCCCGTATCTCCGAGGCAGCCGGTGTGCCGCATAGCGTGCTCGGCCTCCGGCAAGCGCTGGGCGAGACGATTCTCGATCAGGGTGATCCGTGGGCGACCAAGCTGGGCGTACGTTATGTCTGGACGAAAGGCGACCTGATGCGCCTGAAACGGGGCGTGGCGTCTGGCATGAAGACCTGGTCGGACGCGATGTTCGAACTACCGATTCTGATGCTGGATGCGTGCTGGGCGCACCATGCGATTTTTGATCCCGGCGATCCGATGCCTATGATTGGCACCTATCTGAATGCTGTTTTAAAACGGATCCGCCGGCCAAAAGGGACGCAGCTCCAAACCCGGACCGCCCTGGGATAAGCTTCCCGCCGTGAAGCGACCACAAATGTAGTCAAACCTGTTGACTTATTGTTTTTCGATATGTAGACAGTCCGAGCGTTCAGGATCAAAAACACAAATTCTAACGGAGTAATCTGCTATGATCCGCACTTTTACTGCTGCCAGCCTCCTTGCGCTGGGTCTTGCTGGCGCTGCCAGTGCTGAAACCCGCACCTATGATGTTGGTGCTTTCACCGCCATCGATATTTCGGCCGGGCTTGATCTGACGTTCGAAACCGGAGCGGCACAATCTATCACGGTTGAAAACCGAAATGGCGATTTCAGCGATATCGATGTTCTGGTGAAGGGCAACACGCTGGTCCTGAAACGGGTCAAGAACAATTGGGGCTGGGGTCGCAAGCGCGAGCAATATGGCATCACCATTACCGCACCTGTCATTTCCAGTGTTGAAGCCTCCTCCGGCTCGGATGTCTCTGGGCGCGGCATGTCCGGGGACTCTGTCTATGTTGATGTCTCTTCGGGCGCCGATGTCACGGTGACCGGCGTTGAAGGCGGTACGGTTTCGATCGAAACCTCCAGTGGTTCGGACGCCTCCGTGTCCGGCACGTGTGTGACGGTGCGGGCGGAATCCTCTTCAGGGTCTGATCTCGATGCCCGCGATCTGATTTGTGAGAATGGCCGCGCCGACGCCTCCAGCGGCTCGGATATTTCCATCCACACGACCGTTAGCGTGGACGCGGATGCTTCAAGTGGCGCGGATGTCGATGTCTATGGCGGTCCGGCCGACGTCGATAGCGACAAGTCCAGCGGCGGTTCCGTGTCTATTCGCAGCTAGTCGAAATCGAAATCTTCCAGACGATGGCCCGGGTCGGGCCAGGTGAGCTTCATATCCTCAAGCGCGCCCCGCACGACCCGGGCAATCATTGCATTGCGCCGTGTGCGGCTGTCCGCCGGCACCACATACCAGGGCGCATGGGTCGTCGAGCACCGTGTGATCGCGGTTTGATACGCGTCCATGAAATCCGGCCATAATTTGCGATCCTCGAGATCGCCAGGATTGAACTTCCAGAATTTATGCTCCTCGGTCAGGCGTTCGCGCAGCCGGATGCCTTGCTCCTCATAGCCGACATTGAGCATGAATTTGAGGATTTTGACGCCATTCTCGGACAGGTGTTGTTCAAACGCATTGATCTGGTCATAGCGCCGCTCGACCGCGTCGGCTGGCGCGAACTGCCGAACTTTGACGACCAGCACATCTTCATAATGCGAGCGATCGAATATCCCGATCCGGCCTTTGCGCGGGACCGCATCATGGATGCGCCAGAGATAATCATGCGCAAGTTCGGTCTTGCTCGGCGCCTTGAAGGCGCGGACCTGCATGCCAAGCGGGCTGGTATCCGCAAACACGTTACGGATGACGCCGCTCTTGCCGGCTGTATCCATACCTTGCAGCACGACCAGAAGGGCGCGATCGCGATTGGCGTAGAGTTTGTCCTGCAGCTCATTGATCGCCGCCGCGTCTTTTTTCAGGGAGACGCGCGCCTCCTTCTTGTCCGGGAACAGGGACCGGTCGCCGGAATCACGTTTCGAGAGATCGAAGGATTTGCCGGGCGCGGCTATCAGGGTGTCGCGGACACCCTTGATCGAGGGGTGAGACAAATTCTATCCTCCTGAAAGAAAGCATGAAAAAAGCCGCGCCATGACAGCGCGGCTTGATCTTTTGTGCAAGCCTTGAGCGGCTTACGAAGAATAATATTCGACCACCTGAGCCGGTTCCATCTGGACCGGATACGGCACATCAGACAATTCAGGCATACGTACGAACGTGGCGGTCATCGCTTTCGGGTCGACTTCGATATATTCCGGCAGGTCGCGCTCTGGCGAACCGAGGGCTTCCAGAACCAGCGCCATGTTGCGAGACTTTTCGCGCACCTGCACAACGTCGCCCGGCTTCAGGCGATAAGAGCCAATATTGGTCTTGGTGCCGTTGACGGTGACATGGCCGTGATTGACGAATTGGCGCGCCGCGAAAATGGTCGGTACGAATTTCGAACGATAGACAAAGGCGTCGAGACGTGATTCGAGCAGGCCGATCAGGTTCTCGGCTGTGTTGCCTTTGCGGCGGGCGGCTTCAACGAAGGTCGCCTTGAACTGTTTCTCAGTGATGTCGCCATAGTGAAACTTGAGTTTCTGCTTGGCCATGAGCTGCATGCCGAAGTCAGAGACTTTACCGCGACGGTTTGGGCCGTGCTGACCGGGCTTGTTTGGGCGTTTGTTGACTGGTGATTTGGGGCGGCCCCA
>JBCBBC010000064.1:0-19953 GCA_038532145.1 Pseudomonadota bacterium
GACGGCTTCATTGATCATCGGCACCAGGATCCGGTTCACGATAAAGGCCGGATAGTCTTCCGCATTGGTCGTCGTCTTGCCGAGCCGGTCGGCAAACCCCATTGCCATTTCATATGTGTTCTGATCCGTGGCCAAGCCGCGAATGATTTCCATCAGCTTCATCAGCGGGACAGGGTTCATGAAATGCAGCCCGATGAACCGCTCCGGTCGGTCGGTGGTCGAGGCGAGACGCGTCACCGAGATCGAAGATGTGTTGGTTGCCAGATAGGCATGGTCGGGGACCACCTGACACAAGTCGGCGAAAATCTTCTCCTTGATTTCGCGATTCTCGGTTGCGGCTTCAATGGCGAGATCCGCTTGCCCCAGCGGGTCAAGCGTGGCGGACGTCTGGATCCGCGATTGCGCCGCCTTCATCTGATCCATAGAGATCAGCTCCCGCGACAATTGCCGACTCATATTTTTTTCAATGGTCGTCAGGCCAGCGTCGAGCGCATCTTGAGAGATGTCGCTCAAAATCACATCATATCCGGCAAGCGCGCACACATGTGCGATGCCATTGCCCATCTGTCCCGCGCCGACGACGCCTACGGTCTTGATTTCAGCCACTTTCGTCTCCCGTCGGAAAATCTCTTATCTAACGGAACTAGGTTGCTTGTGCAGTGCGGCAAAGCAACCGTGGATTTCTTTCGCAGTTGCAAAAGACCGCTGGCTGTCGCTTCAGAGCCACAGCCATGCGGCTCAAGCGGCAGATTCGGTTGGCTTGCGCGCCGCAGCGGCCTGAATCGTCTCCAGCAAGGACCGGCGCAGGCCTTTATCGTCAATGCCCTGATACGCTTTGACCAGCGCCACGGCTTCGACATCCATGACCGGCAGGCTGGGGGGATGCTCATCTTCCTGCACGGTCCGGCGATGTGGAAGATCAAGCATGTCATCCACACCTTCATAAAAATAGGTGATCGTGATTCCCAGCACCTGGGCGATTTCGAACAATCGGCCTGCGGCAATCCGGTTTACACCTTTTTCGTATTTCTGGACCTGTTGAAACGTCAATCCAAGCTTTTCGCCCAGTTGTTCTTGCGTCAATTTAAGTTCTCGGCGTCTCCAACGAAGTCTTTGTCCAACTATTCGATCGATTCCGCTTGGTATTTTATTCTCAGACATCCACCACCCATCTTTCTGCACCCCCTTTTATACTCTTAGCGTCGCCAGGTAATAAAGGCTAGCCCTGTAAACAGAACTAATGTGAGCCAGAAGAAAGTTTCACCGAAGCGTTGATAGATCGTGTTGTTCAACCTTTCCGGGAGTGGGGACCTCAGCACCGCCGATCGCCAGCCCGAAGGATCGCCGGGGTGCGGGTTGCCTGTGCCGAATTCGCGGCCATAGCCATCGACCATGGCCGTCACCCCGCGCGTCGCCACCCGCGCCATAGGTAGGCCGCTTTCAATCGCGCGGAAGCGATTCTGGGCGTAATGTTGCGCCGGTCCCAATCCGCCACCGAACCAAGCATCATTGGATATGACGACAATCCACTCCGCAGCGTCGCGTTGCGGTGCCGCCTTGCGAACGATTTCCGGGAACAGGCCTTCATAGCAGATCAGGGGGATGAAAGGCGGCGCCACGGCTTGTGGCAACAGAACGGTGGCTTCAGGCCCCGGTTCAAAACCGCTTTTGGCCATGCGTTGCATGGCCGATGGGAGGATGCCCGAAATGCTTTCGCCAAATGGAATGATCTTCGCGGCCGGCAATTCGCCGAATGGAACCAACCGATGCTTGTCATAGAGCGCCGACAGGCCGGCCGTGTTCGCACCTGCGGTAAACATGACCAGACTATTATAGGCTTTCACATCGTCGCCTTGCCGCGTGAACCGCGCCGAACCAGCGATCAGCGCCCGTCGACCGAGAAAGGCTGTGACGAGGTCGAGTAGATCATTGTCTTCAAGGATGCCGTAAGGCAGCGCCCCTTCCGGCCAGATTATGATGTCACCATCTTCACTCGGCACATCGCGCATCAATTCGATATAGCGGGCCACAACCGGCTCACCGCGATCCTTGAATTTCTCGGCTTGCGGAACACCCGCATCCATCAGCACAACCGTGCGTTCGGTCATCACGGTGTCATTGCTCAAGCGTTGCGCGCCCCAGGCCCAGCTGAATCCAATCAGCGCCACTGCCATCAGGACCGGGACCGCACGACCAAGCACGCCTTTTTCCTCGCGCGTATCGACGAGGGCAGCAGGAGCCGCCGTGACCAGGAGGGTGATCAGGGTCAACCAGTAAACACCCCCAATCGAAGCCACTTGCGACAGCGCGCCACCTGGTGTCCATGTCGTCCCGGGCAAATTCCAGGGGAAGCCACCAAACAGGGTGCCTCTGATCAATTCGGCACCGCCCATGAAAACGGCGAAGATAAAGACCCGCGAGGGCGATGCAGACCAGAACGCGCCGGCCAGGGCGCAGGCCGCGCCCCAGATCAGAGCCATGCCGCCTGGAAGCGCGATCAACGGCATCCACAGAAAGATGGCATGCTTTTCGGGCTCGACCAGGAACGGCAGGGCGGTCCAGTACATCCCGATCAGAAAGTATCCGAAGCCGAAGGCCCAGGCGCGCGCGAACATGGCCCGGCCCCATTGGCGCTGGCTACGTGCCCCATCCAGCATCCAGATCAGCCCGGTCAGAGAAATCACCAGCGTGGGGGAGAGATGAAATGGCGCAAACCCCAGTGCGCAGAAAGCGCCAAGCAAAATCGCGAACAGCATCGCTGTTAGGCCGCGCGTACGCGCCACCGCTTCATGCGTGGCAGTCAAGACGCGCAAGCCATGGCTGCGCGGCGCTTGGTGTTCGATCATGAGCTCTGCTCCGTCGCCGGTTGGCGAACGACCAGGCGCTGAATGCGCCGCACATCAGATTCGAGGATTTCGAGATCCACGCCTTTCGGGTGGGGCAAGACCTCGCCGCGTAGGGGAACGCGACCGGCCAGGGCAAAGGCAACGCCGCCGAGCGTATCGACATCATGATCTTCCAATTCCAGCTCCAGGCCTGTTTCTTCGGCAAAATCGTCGGTTTCCATTCGGGCATCAACTTCCCAGGCGAGCCGTCCGCGGCGGACCAGCATGGCGACCTCTTCATCATGTTCGTCTTCGATGTCACCCACGATTTCTTCGACCAGATCTTCGAGACTCACCAGACCGTCCGTGCCACCATACTCATCGACGACAAGGGCCAGATGGGTCCGGGAGGCCTGCATCTTCACCAGCAGATCGGGCAAAGGCATGGAGGGTGGCACGAACAGGATATCCCGGCGGAGGCGTTCCAGCGGGACATCATCCTCATCCGGTCCGTCGCCATTGGCTCGCGCGATCTCAGCAATGACATCGCGAATGTGAACAACGCCGACCGGGTCATCCAGAGTCTCGCGATAGACCGGCAAGCGTGAATGGGCTTCATTGGCATAGAGCTGAATGAGATCATCAAGGCTGGTCGACAATTCGACGCCAATAATCTCTGCCCGGGGAATCATCACATCCTCCACCCGGGCACTTTCGAAATCGGCAATGCGCAGCCGCATTTCCTTTTGGGATGGCGCAACCGGGTCTTCCGGAACGGGTTCGGCGGGTGGTTCGCTGTTTTTTCTAAAAAGGCCGAGCAGGCCTTTGCGTCTTTCCGACATTCGTTTCTATGATCCCGCCTGTACGCGTTCGAATCGCAATTTACTTATATGGATCAGGCCAGCCAAGAGATGCAAGCGCCTCGATCTCCAAGGCCTCCATTTCTGCTGCCTCTGTGTCATCTTTATGGTCATGTCCCAACAAGTGCAGCAAGCCATGAATAAGGAGATGCGACAGGTGTTGTGTCAGGGTCAAGTCGCGCGCATCGGCATCTGACTGCGTCACGCCCAACGCAACCGCAATATCGCCGAGAAAGGGCGCGTCTACCGGATCCGCCGGGAAGGATAGAACGTCTGTGGGCCGGTCCTTGTCGCGCCATTGCCTGTTCAAGCTCTGAACCTCGGAATCATCAGTCAACAAGACGCTGACTTCGCCGCGCGCTGACATTTGCACTGCACCTGCATTAAGGGCGGTTTGGCAAACCGAGTCGAGATCCGGGATGGTGTTGGACCAGGCGGGCTCGGAAATACGCAGATCGAGCTCGATCACGAGGAGTCCTTATCCTTGTCATAGGCTTGGATGATACGGCTGACCAAGGCGTGACGGCGAACGTCACGAGCCGAAAACGTCACGCGGCCAACGCCTTCCACATCGCCAAGGATTCGCAATGCATGCGCCAATCCAGAGGCTTGCCCCTTTGGAAGATCGACCTGACCGGGATCGCCTGTCACTACCATGCGACTGTCGCGGCCAAGCCGCGTGAGCACCATTTTCATCTGGGCCACAGTGGCGTTCTGCGCTTCGTCCATGATCACAAATGCGCTTTTCAGCGTACGCCCGCGCATGAAAGCCAGAGGCGCGACCTCAATCACCCGCTTTTCGCGCAGGCGCCCGGCCTGATCCGCGCCCAGTGTTTCATCCAGGGCATCCCAGATCGGGCGCAGATAAGGTTCGACCTTTTCCTCCAGGTCACCCGGCAGAAAGCCGAGATTTTCGCCAGCTTCCACGGCTGGGCGCGTAATGATCAGCTTTGATGCGGCTTTGTTCTTGAGCGCCGCAGCCCCGGCTGCGACGGCCAGAAACGTCTTACCCGTTCCGGCCGGTCCGACCCCGAAGATGAGATCATTTCGGGTGCCGGTCAGTAGATCGAGATATTGCGCCTGAGCATTGGTCTGGGCTTTGATAGGCACTTTTAGACCGGTCAACGTGCGGTAATTCTGTTCCGGACTGCGCGCCTGTTCAAGGGCGCCTTCCAATGCCGGAATGCCGGCTTCCAGGTTCTTCGCCAGAATGGCTTCGAACGCAGACAGCGCAACTTGCACGACCGCAATCGCCTCTGCCGAGCCATCCAGCTTAATGCCACCGCCCTGGCTTTCGACTTTCAGATTGCCATCCGAAAGCTCTGATTCCAGGTAGAGCAGATTCATATGATTGGGGCCGCAAATCACCGGCAGGAGCGATGCGTCCTTCGGGGTCCAGACCTGACTCAAGCGGCGACCTCTGCGGTTTGTCCCGGCAGAACGCCAGACAGGGAATTCAGGCTCGCGCCTTCAATCGTCACGTCGATAATCTGTCCGACCAGATCCGGCGCAGCGTCGAAGTGAACCGCTTGCAGCCAGGGCGATCGACCATGCATCTGACCCGCATTGCGGCCTTTGCCCGTCACCAGGACCGGAATCGTCTGGCCAATCTTGGACACGTTGAATCGGGTTTGCTGTTCGCGCAGCAAGGCCTGCAAGGCCTGCAGGCGCTCATTCTTGACGTCCTCCGGCACCCGCCCAAACATCTCAGCCGCCGGTGTGCCCGGGCGTTCGGAATACTTGAAGGAATAGGCGATCGCGTAATCCACCTGGCGCACCAGATCCATCGTATCTTCAAAATCCTTGTCGCGCTCACCCGGAAAGCCGACAATGAAATCCGAGGCCAGTGCCATATCCGGGCGGGCGTCTTTCATGCGCCGCATGGTGTCGAGATACTGCTCGCGCGTATGCCCGCGATTCATCGCCTTGAGAATATTATTCGAGCCGGATTGAACGGGCAGGTGCAGGAATGGCATCAGCTCCGGCGTGTCCGCATGGGCGGCGATCAGGTCGTCATCCATATCGCGCGGGTGACTGGTGGTGTAGCGAATGCGATCAAAGCCGCCAATCTTCGCAAGGTGACGAACCAGTTGCGCCAGGGTCCATTCGCCAGCGCCGTCCAGTTTTGGCGCGGCGCCGTGATAGGCGTTCACATTCTGACCGAGCAACTGCACTTCACGCACGCCCTGGCTGGCCAAGCTTCGGGCTTCGAGCGTGATATCGTCGACCGGACGCGACAGTTCGGCGCCGCGCGTGTAAGGCACGACGCAGAAGGTGCAGAACTTGTCGCAACCTTCCTGAACGGACAGAAATGCCATCGGTCCATCGGCCTGGCGTGCCTTTGGTAGCGCGTCGAACTTTTCCAGCGTTTCAAATTCTGTTTCCAGACGCTCACCGGTGGAGCGATGCACGCGGGCAATCATCTCGGGTAGTTTGTGATAGGCTTGTGGGCCCAGCACCAGGTCGACCGCCGGTTGCCGACGCATGATTTCTGCGCCTTCGGCCTGCGCGACGCAACCCGCGACCGCAATCGTCATCTTGCCGCCCTGGGCCTGTTTCAGTTTCTTGATCTTGCCGAGTTCGGAATAGACTTTCTCGGTCGCCTTTTCGCGAATATGGCACGTGTTTAGTACCACCAGATCGGCGCCTTCTGCCGCTTCGACGGGCGCATAGCCGATCGGGGCCAGCACATCTTTCATGCGCTCGCTGTCATAGACATTCATCTGGCAGCCATAGGTCTTGATGAAGACCTTTTTGCTGTTCGTATCCGGGGTCGTTTTGGTCATCGGGCGGCTTATGACTGAAAACCGCCCGAAAAGCCATATCTTGGTTCAGTATTCGCGATTAAAAGATCGCGTAAAGGGCCTTCACGGCCACCACCAGAAAGACCGAACCAATCGCGGTCATAATGGCGACATAGGTGCCCTCACGGAGTTTCTCGCGATCGAGAATAGGGCCGTTAAATGTGTCCTGGCGGCGATCTGACTGATCGTGCATGGCCGCCTGATTGTGCATGGGAAGTGTGTTCATATCTATCTCCCTCCTTTGTTGCACTTTGGATGGTCGCATAATTTAGCAGGGTTTCAGTTTAATACAACGATTTCGGATGAATTATATGATGCGATACGGATTAAAAATAGGATAGAACCGGATATTTCCGACCTGTGGATAAAAAATTCTCCAGTGTGGACAACGGGCTAGCGCTGGACCTTGGATACAAACACCCTCAGAGACTTTTTGCATGACCCGGGTGATTATTTTCAACAAACCGCATAATGTGTTGTCGCAATTCACAGATCGCGGCACGCATGCCTCATCGCGTGAAACCTTGTCAGATTATATCGATATTTCAGCGGTTTATCCGGCGGGCCGTTTGGATGGAGACAGTGAAGGGTTGCTAGTCCTGACCGATAATGGGCGATTGCAGGCCAGAATCACAGATCCGCGCAACAAGACGCCAAAAACTTACTGGGCGCAAGTTGAGGGCATTCCGGAGGAGGATGCACTGGCGGCCCTGAGAACGGGCGTCACGCTCAAAGACGGAAAGACAGCGCCCGCGAAGGTCGAACGCATACCAGAACCGCAAAGCCTGTGGCCCCGCACGCCGCCCATCCGGGTGCGAAAGTCGATCCCGGATTGCTGGATCGCCCTGACCATCACCGAAGGGCGGAACCGGCAAGTCCGCCGCATGACAGCCGCGATCGGGCATCCGACCCTGCGCCTGATCCGCTATTCCGTCGGCAATTGGGCGCTGGACGGCTTGGCCCCCGGCACCTGGCGCGAAGTTTAGCGCTTCGCCAGCCGCGCCTTGGTCATACCGGCATGCGGCTTTGCATTGGCGGGATCGTCCGGCCAGTCATGTTTCGGATAACGACCGCGCATATCCTTGGCCATGTCGAGATACCCACCGGTCCAGAAGCCGGGCAGGTCCCGTGTTGTCGCCACCGGTTTGCCACCAGGTGACAGGATTTGCACGGTCACCGGCACGCGCCCGTCTGCCACACATAAGTGTCGTGTTGCGCCATAGAGCTCTTGCGCCTTGCACTCTACCAGAGGCGATCGATCATCCAGCCAATCGACAGGGGCCTTGCGGCCGGACGGCAAGGTCAATGCCAGTGGCGCATGCTGATCCAACTTTTGGGGCAGCGGCCATTCCAGCTGTGCCTTCAATGCGTCCCGCAGGGTCGCTGGCGTCGGCAGCGAAAAGCTCTTGTCAGATAGGGCCGGCCCGAGCCAGTCCGAGACCGAAGACTGCAAACCATCTGACTGCCAGTCTGGCCAGTCTTCATTCGAGACGGCGCTGATACAGGATATGCGCGCCAGCAGTTCGTCAATCGTTGAGGCCAATCCTGTCGGCGCGAAACCTTCGCGCGTGATGTGCTCCAGAAAGGCTGCCTTTGCGACCGCAGCAGAGGGCCTGGGCAATGGCTGCTCGTTCAGGATGATCGCACCAATGGCTTTCACGCGACGGGCCTGAAACATGCCAGCCTTTGGATCGAACTCAGCTTCATCACGAGTCTCGACGTGTCCGAATTCCAGTGCTTTCGCTTCTGTAAGGGGCGCGGCAAGCGTGATTCGGGCGGACTTCGCGCCGCCCACCATATCGGCAACAACCAGCCAGTCCGATTTGGCGAGGCTCGATGTGGCATCGACCTGCCCAGCCCGGCCCGATGCTAGCAGGTATTGGTCCTGCGTCCCCGCTCTTTTGCGCGCGATCATGTCTGGCCAGCCGCGCGCCAGCACATCTGACGGTTTTCCCGCGGGCGCCGCCGATCCGCCCCAACGCTCGGCCTGGCGACGCAACTGTTTGGCGCGGCGGCTGCTCTCCTGTTCAAACCGTGCCAGGCGTTCAGTGAGATCCGCGCTATGGCCGCCGACACCGCGCTCACTGGCCAGCGCCGCAATCCGGGCGGCGAGGGCTTTGTCGCTTTCGGATGAAGCTCCCGCGATCAAGGCGGCGAAGCGGGGCGACATGGGCAGCTTGATCATCTCCGCGCCTTTCTCCGTCAGCGCGCCCGTCTCAATCAATGCGCCGAGCGCGATCAGATCAGACCTAGCAGCCGTCAGTCGGCCAGATGGCGGCGGCGTAAGCCAGGTGAGGGCGGTCGGGTCAGGCTCGCCCCATTCGGCCAGGGTCAATACCAGGCCGGACAGGTCGGCATTCCGAATTTCTGGCTCTGGCGCCGCGGTAAGACCGCGCGTTTCGGCTTCGTCCCAGAGCCTGTAGCAGATGCCGGGTCCAAGCCGTCCGGCACGGCCACGGCGTTGATCGACATTGGCGCGGGCGGCGCGCACGGTCTGGAGTTCTGTCGACAGTCCGCCCGGCACGAATCGGGGGACGCGGGCATAACCGCTGTCCACGACGACTGAGACGCCATCAATCGTCAGGGCGCTTTCAGCAATATCGGTGGCCAGGACAATCTTGCGCCCGCCATCTGTGCGCGGCTGTACCGCGGCATCCTGCTCGCGCGGACTCAAGGCCCCGAAAAGCGGCGCGACGAGCAAGTCGTCTCCAACCTCAAGGCGTTCGGCCGTTCGGCGAATCTCGCCAGCGCCGGGCAGGAACGCGAGGATCGAGCCATCGGTCTCTCGTACAGCGCGCGAGATGGCGCGCGCCATTTGATCTTCAAGACGGTCCTGCGTGCGGCCCAGATAACGTGTCTCGATGGGATATTGACGGCCCGCACTTTCAATCACGGGTGCGTCGAGCTTACGCGCCATTTCTGCCGTATCGAGCGTTGCAGACATGGCCATCAGATGCAGATCATCGCGCAGCGCGCCCTGTGTTTCCAGGGCCAGCGCCAGGCCGAGATCGGCGCTCAGGCTGCGCTCGTGAATTTCATCGAAAATGACAACACTGACGCCCGACAGTTCAGGATCGGCGAGCAGGCGTCTGGTGAATAAGCCATCTGTAATGACTTCCACCTTGGTGTCGCGGCTGACCTGTCGGTCGACCCGTGTCGACAGGCCAATCCGCTGGCCGAGCTTTTCTCCAAGCGTGGTCGCCATCCGGGTCGCCGCCATGCGGGCTGCGATCCGACGCGGTTCCAACATGACGATCTTGCCTGGAAAAGCGTCAAACCCCTCCAGAAAACCCGCAAGGGCCAGCGGAACGCGCGTCGTTTTGCCGGCGCCCGGCGGCGCGCCAAGGATTAGGCGTTTGTGCGCGCCCAGCCGACTCGCGATTTCTGACAAAATGGAATCAATCGGCAGGTGTGACGTCGTATTTGATGTCCTCATAAATCGCGTATTGCGGTGTATTCGGATCCAGCGCAACCAGCTCAATACCCAAACGGTTCATTGCCCGTTTAAGGAGAGCATTTTCCAACAGCATCGGACACACATTTTCCATACCAATATTTGCGCTGTCGGTCATGCCGAACCGGTTGCTTAAGCTGGTGCCGATAAGCGCTTGAATCAATTGTGATGGCGGAGGCTCGGAGGATGGGTCCAGAAGCTTGTATCGGACTGTTAAGCCCATCAGATCGACTGGAATCCCATCGCGACTATAGACGGTGATCGTCGGCAAAGTGTGATCGAACGTGTTAGATTCAATTACGCCACAATTGCTTGATGCTTCAAACCTAACCGGCACCCCTGCGCGAAATCTGACGCGTTGCTGCCGCTCGAGATTAGCGGTTGTCTCGGGGTCATCACACGCGATCTCCGAGAGTGCGATGTGGTCAACTTTGGTTCCGTCTTCGAACACTTGATCGTTCAGAGGCTTCACATCGGCCTCGAATTGTCGGCTGAATTCCCCGTTCACTTTCGAGGCGCTCGTTTGTTTCGCCAGCGTGTCGATTCGATTTCGAATCTGCTCCTCAATTTTGGCTGGTTTGAAACGGGTTGGGCTTTGGCGCTCAAGCGTACGCACCGCCACGTCGGCGTCGTCAAAGACATAGCCATACTGCACGCGAAAGGTGCACATTTCGCGATGGTTCAGCGATGCTTGATGAGCCAGAGTCCGTCCATGCGAGACGTGCGTGTTCACGTGAATGACGCGCTCTGCGAGTGGGAGATAATAGTGCGCCCCTGGCTTTAAATGTCTAACCGTCTGTTCACCTCGCACCACGACCCCGGTATAACCTTCATTGACTGTCGTAATCGTGCTCCAACCGCCAATCAGGGCGACCAGCATAATGGCTGGATTCTCCGCAATATAATTGAATATCATGAGCGTGCCTTCAGATTGCACGTCCCCGCGAAGATGGTATGAGCAGTGCGTTGATCAGACAAGCGGTTTCGCTCTTGTGCAATTTCAATTACAGGCTGGCGATCCGAGTCAATTGGAGACCGCGTGGTGACCTCAAATCCGGAATTCTCAATTTGCGTGCCGATGCATAATGAATCAGGCAACGCGGAACAATTGATCGATGAAATCGCCTCGGCCTTGTCCGGACGGGCTTATGAAATGGTGATTACAGATGATGCCTCGACCGACGACACGCGTGCGGTTCTGGCGGGCCTCAAGGCCAAGTATCCAGAGCTTCGCGTGCTGTCTCACCGCAAGAATGCTGGGCAGTCACGTGCGTTGCGCACGGCGATTCAACATGCCCGGGCGCCAATTGTCGGCACGCTGGACGGCGATGGCCAGAATGATCCAGCCGATCTGCCCGCCCTCTATCGCAGTCTCACCCGGGCCGATGCGCCGGAAGGCCTGGCCATGGTGATGGGGCGCCGCGCCAGCCGAAAAGATACCGCCTGGAAGCGGTTCGGTTCGCGCTTTGCCAATGCCATTCGCAAACGGCTGTTGCGGGATGATTGTGATGATAGTGGTTGCGGGATCAAAGTGATGCGGCGGGACGTGTTTCTGTCTTTACCATTCTTCGACCATATGCATCGCTACATGCCGGCCCTGATGAATGCCGAAGGTCACAAGGTCGAGTTTCTGAATGTGAATCATCGCGAACGCGGGACCGGTCAGTCGAAATATACCAATTTCGGGCGTTTGGCAGATGCCTTGTCCGATTTGCGCGGGGTGATGTGGTTGATCCGTCGCCGTCGCAATCCGGGCGGTGCTGACGAGATCTAGACGTCGAGGTGATCGAGAATGAAGGCACGGCGATCCACCACGCTCGTCTTCGGGACCTCAAGAATAACATAGCCAGACCGGCTATAGGCTTGGCGAGTCCGCTCGCCAAAGGCAGCGGCGCCAGCGAAATCGAGCCTGCGTTCCTCATCTGACTGATAGATGTCCAGCCAGGCTGGCAAGAAGAAGACCAGGGGTTGATACCGCATGGTCTTTATCGCAGCGCGAATCTCGGCGTCTGGAACGTCATAATAGGCGCAGAAGGCGCGCAAGTCCGGCAGACCCCGATCAAACAGAGTGAGCCCGGAGGCGGCGTCATAATCGGCTTTCATCATCTGCCACATCCGCGCGATGAACGCCTCAGGATCCTGTTCCCCAGTGGCTGTGCCACCGCTGGCGCGTTGTTGGGCCAGGACCCGCCGGGCCGCTTCGGGGGCCGTGCTGACCTTGTCTGAAAGGGCCTCTAACAAGCTGGTTTTGCCGGATCCGGGCGGGCCGGTCAGGATGAAAAAAGGCGGGGCGGACGGACGGTTCATGGATATGCTCACTTTGCATTAATCTCTAATACGGTTAACTGGGACAGCGAAGAGGCGCGCTTGCTTGCGGCGCCGCCTCAGAACAAAATCATGGATTCACCGCCAGAACGGCACGGGTCCGCGTAGAAGGGGTAATCCGATGCGAATCTTGTTGAGCGCATTTCCGCTATTTGTCATTCCGGTTGGGATTTATTGCCTGATTGCCCTGACGACGTCCGGGGATCCGGTAACGCTGACCCATGGCGCCACGGTGTTGAGCGAGAATGCTTCGCCGTTGATGGGGGTTTTGGGTCAGAAATTTTTCGCCATTCCCATGATTGGCGGTGAAATCGAATGGGTGTTGACCAAAGGCGATGCGCTGCTGCTCCTTTCAATCGCCATTCTGTTCATGGAAATTCTCAAATCGACCAGTACCGGCACAGCGACCATCATGAATCACGCCTTGTCGATGATCGTGTTCATCGTTTGCCTGATGCTGTTCCTGTTGCATCCGAATTTCGCGACGTCCGTCTTCTTCATCCTCACCGTCATGGCCTTGCTGGATGTCCTGGCCGGCGTGGTGGTCACCATTGTTGCAGCCCGACGCGACTTTGGCGTCAGCGAGGGGTTTGTCGGTTAGATTTAGCGCAATCACTTGCGTATCTGCAAAAATGTACTGGCGGGCGCTTCACAGCGCCCGTTTCTGTTCTAGGGTGCCGGGCAAGTAGGAAAAAGAGCTTTGCCGGGGAGGCATTATGGAAGCGTTTTACGGATTCGTTGATAATCTGAGCGGGTTTATATGGGGCGGATCATGGGGCGCGACGCAAGTCCTGCCTTTTGCACCGCTGGCCGTATTCCTGCTGGGTTCGGGTCTTTTCTTTATGGTTCGCCTTGGCGGTCGTCCCCTCAGACGGTTTGGCCCGGCTCTGGCGGAAGTTTGGGGTGGCCGCAAAGGCGATGACGACCCGAATACGATTACCGCCTGGCAGGCGCTTTCAACGGCCCTTTCAGGCCAGGTGGGAACAGGAAACCTCGCCGGCGTGGCCACGGCCATTACGCTGGGCGGACCTGGCGCCATCTTCTGGATGTGGCTGACCGCCCTGTTTGGCATGGCATTGGCGTTTGCGGAGAGCTCACTGGCCATCAAATTCCGCGAACGCGACAAGCATGGTCGGATCAATGGTGGTCCGATGTATTACATCAAGAACGCGCTCGGCAAGAAATGGGCCTGGCTGGCGATCTTTTTCTGTATCGGTACGCTATTCTCAGCCACGGCAACCGGCGGCATGGTGCAAGCGAATTCGATCACCCAGACGATCGTGCGCAGCGGTTCGGACCTTGGCATCGGCATTCCGACCTGGAGTGTGGGTCTGGTCCTGTCCGTGCTCACGTTCGCGGTGATTATTGGCGGCATCAAGTCGATCGGTAGTGTGGCGGGCCGTGTGGTGCCATTCATGGCGCTGTTCTATGTCGCTGCGGCCTTCGTGGTTCTGGTGATGAACGCCCCTGAAATTCCAGCAGCGCTCGCATTGATCGTGAAATCTGCCTTTGGCCTCGAGCAGGCCGCTGGCGGCCTCGCCGGATACGGTATGGCGGCAGCGGTTCGCGCCGGTGTTGCGCGCGGACTGTTCTCGAACGAAGCGGGCCAGGGGTCTGCCCCGATCGCACACGCTGCGGCGCAAACCCGCAATCCGGTCAAGCAGGGCGAAATCGCGATGATTGGTGTGTTCATCGATACTTTGGTGATTTGTACCATGACCGCGCTCGTCATCCTGACGACGACCGGGACCTGGGTGACTGCAGATGGCGGCGAAACGCAATATATCTGGATGGCCGCAGACCTCGAGGCATCAGCGATTACCAATGCCGCTTATGAAGCCGCCTTCACGGGCGGGGGCTGGATTGTCACGATCTGTCTCGCCCTGTTTGCGTTCACAACGATTATTGGCTGGTCCTATTATGCCGAACAGGCGATCACCTATCTGGTCGGCGAATGGGCGACTAAGCCGTTCCGCTATGTCTGGGTGGTGGTGATCTTTGTCGGTGCGATGGCGCAGGTCGAGTTTGTCTGGAAGTTTGGCGATCTGGCCAATGCCTCCATGGCCTTCCCGAACCTGATCGCGATCTTGCTGCTCTCTGGTGTGGTTGTGGCCATGCACAAGAAGAATGGTGACCCGGATACCGAAGATGGCAATTCCATCATGCTGAAAGGCGAAGGGGTCGAGTAACTTTCCTCCCCACTCCAAAACAAGCGGGCGCTCCTGACCGGAGTGCCCGTTTTCGTTTGCCGTTAAGGTCTGTCGCTTAGCTTGTCAGCATGTCTGACACCTCACGGATTGAAGCGTTTCTGGAAATGATGTCGGCGGAGCGCGGGGCCTCGCCCAACACGCTGGATGCGTATGGCCGCGATCTGCTCGATGCGTCCGGTTATCTTGGGGGACATTTATGCGTCGCCGAGGCGACGGATCTATCTGACTGGCTGCAGAGTCTCGCGAAGGATGGCCTCGCCGCTTCGACCCAGGCGCGGAAACTGTCTTCGTTGAAACGGTTCTTCCGCTTCCTGTTCGAAGAGCGCGATCGCAAGGACGATCCGACGTCCAAACTGGATGCCCCGAAAGTGTCCCGCGATGTCCCGGACGTGCTGTCACGCGAGGAAGTCGACCTTCTGTTGCAGACCTGCGCCGACGACCCCCGTCTGACCTGTTTGATGGAATTGCTATACGGCGCCGGTCTGCGGGTCAGTGAGCTGGTCAGTCTTCGTCTCGGCGACCTGCCTAGGCGCCGCCTAGGGCTCTGGGAAACGCGCGAGATGATCATTCGCGGCAAGGGCGGCAAGGAGCGGCTATGCCCGCTCGGGGCGCCGGCACTGCTCGCTTTGCGCAACTGGCTGGAAGACCGTGATGATGACAAATATGGCTCCGGCAGCGGCGCCTTCCTGTTTCCGTCACGCGGCAAATCCGGCCATTTGACGCGGCGCCGGCTTGCGCAAATGCTGCAGAAACTTGCACAAAGTGCGCAGATTGATGCGGCGCGTGTGCATCCGCATGCGCTGCGGCATGCTTATGCGACCCACTTGCTGCAGGGCGGGGCCGACTTGCGCAGCGTCCAGACGCTGCTCGGACATGCCGATATCGCGACGACGCAAATCTACACCCATGTGCTGACCGACGAGCTGGCGGAATTGCTTGAAACGGCTCACCCCTTGGCTTCCTGATCTGGTCGAGCGGGGGTGATCCAGATCCGTATTGCACCCGTATTGAGGGTGGGATTTACGGAGGACACGCCTGATGAAACGGATCGCCTGTTTGGTGCTCTTCGCGCCGATCTTAACACAATCCGGTCTGGCCGCGGAAACCCCGGCGCTGAGCCCGGATGTTTTTGATGCGATTGTCGGCGATGACTGGTCGGGTGAGCTGACCTATCTCAATTATGGTGAGCCGGTGAAAGACTTCACCATCCCGGCCGAGCTGGATGTGGAGCGCGTCGAACAAGGCTTGAAAATGGCCTATATCTATCCCGACGAGCCGCATCAGAATTCCACCGTCACGGCGCGCATCAGCAAGGATGGGTCCAAACTCATGGGCGCGCCGGTGACCGTCAATGCGATGCAGGCATCCGGTGCCCACGAAATTCGCACCGAATATGCCTGCGAAGATATGGGCAAGGCGGCGGCGTGCGAAATGATCTATCTGCTGAGCAGCAACGAGGTCGTGATGCGCAAAATGGTCACCTATGAGGGCGAGACAGAGGCCTTCCGCCGCAACGTCTATGTGTTTACCCGTTAGGTTGCGACCATCTCGCCATTGCCACCGGTCCCTTGATCGCTAGGTTGCGCCGCGAATGGGAGATCTCACTATGAGCCAGAAAGCGCCGCGCCAATTCTTTCAACCCCTCGCCGCAGGCGCCCCGGAGCCGATGCGAGACCTGCCCGTGCGGGTCGAACGAATGATCCAGTTCGTGCCGCCGCATCTCGACAAGGTGCGCGCCAAGGTTCCCGGCATGGCGGACACGTGTGACGTGGTGCTTGGCAATCTTGAGGATGCCATTCCGGCTGACGCCAAAGAGGCCGCCCGCGCCGGCGTGATCGAGATGGCGTCCATGCTGGACTGGCAGGCCAAGGGCACCGGGTTGTGGAGCCGCGTCAATTGCCTCAACTCGCCCTGGTTTCTGGATGATGTCACGGAACTGATCACAAAGGCGGGGCAGCAGATTGATGTGCTGATGATCCCCAAGGTCGAAGGCCCCTGGGACATTCATTATGTCGATCAACTGGTCGCGCAACTGGAAGCCAAAGTCGGTCTGTCCCGACCTATCTTGCTACATGCCATCCTCGAAACGGCCGAAGGCGTCGCGCGCGTCGAGGACATTGTGCTCGCCTCACCGCGCATGCAGGGCATCTCGCTCGGCCCGGCCGATCTTGCCGCCTCGCGCAAGATGAAAACCACGCGGGTGGGCGGCGGGCACCCCTTCTATCGCGTCATTGAGGACCCGAAAGCCGATGGCGGCGCCCGCGCCGCGGCGCAGCAGGATCCCTGGCATTATACGCTCGGCAAGATGGTCGATGCCTGCGGCATGGCGGGAATCAAACCCTTCTATGGCCCGTTCGGAGATATTGCCGACCTGGAAGCCTGCGAACAGCAATTCCGCAACGCCTTTCTGATGGGCTGTGTCGGCACCTGGACCTTGCATCCGAGCCAGATCGCAGTCGCCAAGAAAGTGTTCAGCCCGGACCCGGACGAAGTGGCCTTCGCGCGCCGGGTTCTGGAGGCGATCCCGGATGGCGCCGGCGTTGCCATGCTGGATGGCAAGATGCAGGATGATGCGACCTGGAAACAGGCCAAGGTGATTGTCGACCTGGCAGACCAGATCGCGGCCAAGGATGCTGCGGGTTAAGCGCCTGCTAATTCTGACTTAAAAACTTCAAGCTTGCCCGCTTTCATTAATGTCCTGATCACACGGATCATGGCATACTTGATCGATGCGCATTGTGATTCCCTCCTCTGTTGCTGGCGTTCTAACTTGCTTGGCATTCGGGGCCATCGGGCTTCCGGCCGTGGGGCAGGGCGATGTTTCGCGCGCCGAATTGCAGGCGCTGGAAGCCGAGCGCGAGGATGCCTTGCAGCAATTATCGGCCCTGGAACAGGCTGGTAACCTGGTCTCAGATGATCTCGAAAAACTCGAACGCGACCTGATTTCAGCCGCGATGGAGAGCCAGCGCCGGGAAGAACAGGCGAGCTCTGCCGAACTCAAACTGATCTCCTTGCGATCCCGATTGACCACGGCGCGCACCGATCTGGTCGAAGGCGAAGACACGCTCGAAGATTTGATGGCCTCGTTAGCGCTGTCTGGACGTCACCGCCCGCCCGCCTTGTTGACGCAACCACAGGATGCAAACCAGGCGATCCGCGCCGCCATCCTGATGGGCGAAGTGGCGCCGCAAGTGAAGCAGAAAACCACCGACCTGAGCGGCGAGATCACCAAGCTGCGCCGCCTTGAGCGACAGGTCTTGCGCGAACAGAAAGTGCTGGCGGCGGCAGATGCTGCCCTGGCCTTGAAGCAGGAAGAAATCACGCAAATGACGGCCGCCAAGCGCGCCGCCTTTGAAGACGTCAATGCCGATGCCGAATTCCTCCGCCAACGTGCTGAATCTCTTGGAGAAAAGGCCTCCACCATTCGGGAGCTGATCGCGGCGCTGGAAGCGGCTGCGCCGGGGGCACCGCGACTCAAGCCGCGACTGGTTCTGGCCGAGCAGTCTCAATCCCGAGTCGCCAGCCGGCCCAGCCTGCCGCGACCGACCGTGTCTCAACCGCTTGGGGTCCTGGCTTTGCCAGCCACTGGACGCATGGTTCGGGCCTGGGGTGACAAGATGCCAGGGGGTGAGTCTTCAGAGAGTGTTGCCTTCGCAACGCGCAATGGCGCGCAGGTCTCTGCCCCAATAAGTGGCACTGTAGAGTTTTCAGGGCCATTTCGCAGTTATGGACAGTTACTCATCCTCTCGACAAGCGATGGTTACCATGTTCTTTTATGGGGCATGTCATCGAATTACGTTTCTGTCGGCCAATCGGTCCAGCAAGGCGAACCGGTGGCGAGAATGTCAGAACGGGCCAATGGCGCGCCGGAACTCTTTATGGAGGTCCGCAAAGGCGGCAAGCCAATGAACCCGGCGCAGTGGATGAAACGCGGCTAAGGCCAGCACAAGGAGACGGATTATGAGAGCAATGCTGACAGGGGCCGCGCTTGGGGTTGTATTAGGCGCAACGGCGGTCGGTGTGTCAGCAGTGGCTTGGCCGGACTCTGAATATAGCTCACCGCGCTATGAAGCCGCGTTTGAGCAACTCTCCCTCTTCACCGAAGTCATGGCGCGGGCCAAGGCCGATTATGTCGAAGAAATTGATGAGGTCGCCGCCCTGGAAGCCGCAATTGATGGCATGCTCGGTTCGCTTGATCCGCATTCCGGATACATGTCGCCGGATGAGTTTGAGGCCCTTCAGGTCACCACATCCGGGGAGTACGGCGGGCTCGGAATCGAAGTCACGATGGAAGACGGCTTCGTCAAAGTGGTCACGCCGATGGATGACACGCCGGCCAGCCGCGCCGGTCTCGAGCCAGGCGACTTGCTGACCCATATCAATTCAAGGGCCATTGTCGGGCTCAGCCTGGACGATGCTGTCCGTGACATGCGCGGCGAGCCCGGCACGGATCTGACCGTAACCGTCTATCGCGAAGGCCAGGACCCGTTCGATGTCACACTGATCCGCGAAGTGATTGAACCGAAATATGTCGAGTTCGAAGATAAGGGCGACGGCATTGCCTATATCCGGATCGCGACGTTCAACAACAAAAAGACCACGACCAAGCTGATCGAGGCATTTGACGAAATCCGCGACGAGATTGGTCGCCGGCCCACCGGGATTATTCTCGATCTGCGCAATAATGGCGGCGGTCTGCTGGATGAAGCGGTATCGGTGAGCGATCAATTCCTGTCAGGCGGCGAAGTCGTCTCGACGATTGGACGCCGTCCAGGCGATGTCATGCGCTCAAACGCCCAGCGCGGCGAAGTCTTCAAGAATGTGCCGATTGTCGTCCTGATCAATAATGGCTCTGCCTCAGCGTCCGAGATTGTTGCCGGTGCGTTGCAGGATCGTGATCGTGCGACCGTGCTCGGCATGACCAGTTTCGGCAAAGGTTCAGTCCAGACTGTCATGCCGCTTGGCGCCGAACGGGGGGCCATCCGCTTGACCACGGCGCGTTACTACACGCCATCGGGACGGTCGATCCAGTCGACGGGTATTGAGCCAGATATTGAAGTGGCCAATCGCCGCGTCAGTGAAGAGGATCTCGCCCGGATTAGACGTTATTCCGAGGCTGATTTGCCAAATGCGCTCGACAATGAAGATGGCGCCGCCCGCAATCTGCCGCATATTCCGGATGATATGCCGCCGGAAGACTATGAGGGCGACTATCAGCTTGAAAAAGCGATCGATTTCCTCAAATCAGGCGGAATCGTTGCGAGTACGGACACACGCGCCGGCTGATTCATTCACAACTCATGTGCACGGCTCGCGAAAAAGTCATGCATCAGGACTCGAACTGCCCGGCAAATCAGGTCAAAGGTTAATTCAGGTTTGCCGCTTCTTAACCATTGGAAGGGCAAATTGGGGACTGGTCTTTTAGGTGTTCTCAGGAGCTTCAATGTCTGCTCGCTCAGCGCGTGATCCATCGCC
>JBCBBC010000065.1:0-19408 GCA_038532145.1 Pseudomonadota bacterium
TGGCACCAAGAAATATGGTGGCGAGCACGTGATCCCAGGCAACATCATTATTCGTCAGCGCGTAAACTGCACTTTGCCTTCCACGAGCGCGTACAGTGTATGGTCTTTGCCCATGCCAACGCCGCGACCTGGATAGGTCTTTGTTCCGCGCTGACGAATAATGATGTTGCCTGGGATCACGTGCTCGCCACCATATTTCTTGGTGCCAAGGTATTTAGGATTTGAATCGCGTCCGTTTTTCGACGAACCGCCTGATTTCTTATGAGCCATAACCGGTCTCCAATCTCTAATTCGGACTCATACCCGAATGCTTAGCCTTTCGCGAGCGCTTTCGCCTGGGCGACCCAGTCATTGCTCTCAAATTTTCCTGCCGCACCGATTTTCTCTTCGAGCGCATCGATGTCAGCTTTGGTCATCTTCGCGATTTGCGCGAAGGTGGTGATGCCTTCAGCCTCGAGCTTGCCAGCGAACACTTTGCCGAGACCTTTCATCTTGGTCAGGTCGTCAGCTGTTGCCGGTGCCGCTTCTTTCTTCGGAGCGGCCTTCTTGGCGGCAGGCTTTTCTGCTGCTTCTTTCTTGGCCGCCGGGGCTTTCGCTTCAGCCTTTGGCGCAGCTTCTTTCTTCGGAGCCTCATCCTTCTTAGGAGCGGCTTTCTTCTTCGCCGGGGCTTTCTTGCCGTCAGCGAGGATCGATTCAATCGTCACAACGGTTTCCAGCTGGCGATGACCTTTTTTGCGACGGTAAGTATTGCGCTGACGCTTTTTCATGATCAGCACTTTGGCACCTTTGCGCTGCTCTGCGACTGTGCCGACCACGCTGGCCCCGGAAACCACAGGCTCGCCAATGGTTACTTTCTTCTCGTCGCCCAGCATCAGAACGTCTTCGAATGTGATGCTTTCCCCAGCATCCACGGCGAGTTTCTCAATGACGATTTCATCGCCTTCGGCAACCTTGTACTGTTTGCCACCTGTCTTAATGACCGCGAACATGACGCTCGTCCTTCTCAGAACTCAAAAAATGAAACTTTTGCCGCTGCCGAAGCCGGCGCGGGCATGAAGGCGCGGATAAACACCAAACAGTCGACAGAGTCAAACCCTCTTAAGCATGAAAATCAGGGCTTGCAGTGAATAATAGCTGACGCTACCTGATCGGCCCGCGGAGAGGTGCCGGAGTGGCTGAACGGGACGGTCTCGAAAACCGTTGAGCGCGCAAGCGTTCCGAGGGTTCGAATCCCTCTCTCTCCGCCAGCGTGTTTGCACACTAGCAAGCGTTTGGTCGATCGCGGCTGATGAATCGCGTCATCCTGAGCATAGGCTCAACCGTAACCTGAGAATATCGAAGCCCCCGACGAAGCACTCAGTTTACGGGGCGGCTTCAGCGAACTCTGTTGCAGCGGGCTCGCCCGTCGCGGCGAGTTCTGGCTGCAATTTGCCAATACGCTCGCGTTCTTCCTCGGCCTCGTCTTCACGGTCCAATTCCATAAGCGCGTCGACTCGCAACTCGCGGACCGCGATATTGGCGGGTTCCTGTTCCAGCAAACTGTCGGCGTTTTCGAGCGCGTCGGCATATTTTTCCAGAGACACCTGTACGGACACCAGCTGCTGCGTCAGTTCCGCGTCATTCTCCTCGCTCATATCCATCAGCTGCAGAAGGGTTTCTTCAGCCTTTTCCGGCTCTCCGGCGGCCTCATGAATCCTCGCCAGTGCCATCAAGACTGTGGCATCATTGGGTTTCAGCGCGGCATAGCCGTTCAACAGCGTCTCGGCATCGCCATAGGATTCCATACGGGAGAGATGGTCGCTCAGTTCGAGCGTGATCTTGCGGCTTTCTGGATTTAGGTTCAATGCCGACTGGAAGGCCAGAAGCGCTTCCTCATTAGCTTCACTCAAAGCTAGTGCGCGGGCCTTGTATAACCAGAATAGAGGGCTTTGAGGGTTTTTCGTCAGCAACACATCGAGGCGTTCCGACGCTGACTCGGGGGCGCCCTGGCGATACTCAAACCGTGCCAGTGCGAATGCTGCTGGTTGCGTGAAGGTCGATGTTTCGGACAGGGTCTCAGAAATCTCTATAGCGGCATCCATATCTTCAACCGCAAGATTCAAGAGCAGGCACATATAAGCGCGCCGCTCACTGTTCGCGGTGTTCGCGCAAGTCTCGTCACGCGTTTCAAGAGTCGGCGGACGGATGACGCCGCTGGCCTCCTGCAAGGCGCGCAGCAGGACCTGCTGCTCAGATGACATTTCGATATTCTCCATGCGTCGGATCAGCTGACGCGCCGCGCGTGGCCGCTCGGATGCGAGCAGATTGGCGGATCGGGAGAACAGGATGTCAAAATCCGTCGCTGCGGCATCGCTGGCCGCGCGGAACATCGGCAAGGCGGATTCAAATCGGCCAAAGGAGAAATTATACTCGGCCCATTCCTTCATCGTCGCGGCGCTGTCCGGCGCCAATGCCAGGGCGCGCTGATAATCAGCCTCAACTTCGCCTGGGAGATGCGTTCCAGCGCGGGCCTTGGCGGTGGCGAACCGGCGCCAGGTTGGGCCACTATTCGGGCGGAACTGAATGGATTTATCGAAGGAATCAATCGCAGCTTCATATGCGCCGAGCGCCATCTGTGACTGTCCCAGCAGAGAAAGAGATTTGCCTTTGCGTGAGCTGCTGGTGATATCGACCGAACGTTCAAAAACGCGCACCGCTTCTTCATGCTGACCGGTTTCAGCGAGCAGAATGCCATAATTTACATACCCGGGATTGTGGTTCGGATTGGCGGCGACGTGTATTGCATAGGCATTAATGGCGGCTGGTGTGTTGCCGGCGCCGCGATAGGATTGGGCGTAGGCGAAGGAGCTGCCATGTTCGATACGTTGTTCAGGCGAAAGGGCTGACAGAACGCTGAGCGCTTCTTCATGGCGTTTGCGCTTGGCCAGCAAACCGCCAACATAGGCTTCGAATTTCGGGCGGTCTGCATCGTCTGCTGTTCGGAAGAAAAGGGTTGAGCGGAGTCCGTCCGAGGTCAGTGGCGCGAGCGATGTGTCCTGGACAATTGCAATCAGATCAGCCTGGAAATCCTCATTGATATCGCTTTCGACCAGTTGTTCGATTTCCTGCTGGTCATCCGACGAGATGGTGCGGACGATGCCGCTCTGTTCGTCTGTTCTGACCACAGTCTCGGCGATCAGGGCGATCCCGGCCAGGGCCAAAGCGAGTCCGCTCAGAACGGGTGCGGAAAAGAAAGGTGATTGCTCATGCATGGGCCAGTCCCCTGTCCGTAAGGCTTTCCACCAGGCCTTTTTGCTGGACGTTCTGGATTTCAATGCCGGGTCGACCATTGACCTCCAGGACCAAGGGTCCGCGATCCTGGTCGAGACAGATATCAACGCCAATATAGCCGAGTGGAATGGCGTCTGCGGCGGCGACGGAAATGTCGACAATCTGTCGCCATTTCGGAATCTTGAAGCCAATCAGCTCTGCGCCTGTATCGGGGTGCTCTGGCGTTACAGTGCCTTTTAGGGCCGCATTCGTCACCTTGCCCGTCTCAATATCGATGGCGAGCCCGATGGCGCCCTGGTGCAGGTTGGCTTTGCCGCCTGACTTCTCGGTCGGTAGGCGCAACATTGCGGAAACTGGGCGCTGTTTATGCAGAATGACGCGAATATCGGACAATCCGAAGTCTGAAAGCGAGCTGAGTTCAGAATGTTGACTCAATAAAGGCTCGACATAGGCATAATCCTCGTCGCCGCTTTGCGAGAAGGATCCGTTGAGGATTTCACCGACATGCCGGGACATGTCTTCTGGCGTGCGGATCTTGCCGCCTGCGGTAACGAAGTTCTTTTCGTCGCGACCGCGAATAATCATGATCCCATTGCCTTGCGATCCGCGATTGGGCTTCAGCGCGAACGCGCCGAGATCTGACATGGTCTGGACGAATTCTGGCAGCTCGCGGAAGGAGCGACAAACTGCATAAGTCTTGGCGACCGGGACGCCGGCCTGTTGCAATATGTCCTTGCTACGCAGCTTGTCCGCCGCGAGGTCCAGCAATTCGGTAGAGTTTAGGCGATTGACGTAATTGCGGTTGCGCGAGTTCATTCCCAGGACCGGGCCATTGCCCAGAATCGAACGGAATCGGACATATTCCTGCAATCGCATGCCGGACCATTGTCCAATGGCCAGCTGTACGGCCAGAACGAGCAAGAGCAATTCCGGCATCAGCGCAAACAGGCCTTGCAGCATTACAGACGAGAAAACGATATAGCAGGCGACAATCGTGATCAGCGTGCCGATCCCGGTATTCGTCATGCCTTTCCAGTCGCTTTCATCCAGCATGTTGTGAATGCGCTCTGCCAGGAATGAGATAATAACGACCGGGAAGAGCGCCAGAATGCCGAATTGCAGACTGGACCGGCCGCCCAGCCAGAGCAGAACGCCGATAAATAGGACGGTACAAATCGTAATAACGGCCGCGAGTCTGGGGATTTTGAGAATATTGAACGAGTTGAAATAGGCCAGCATCAGGACGGCGAAGGCAACAATGCCTGAAAACGTGGCGAGACCGAGCCACAGCCCTGTATTCACACAAGCCGCGGCGATCAGCATGGGCATGAAGATCCCGAATGTCTGAATGCCGACGACACTGCGCAGAAAGATTGTCACCAAAGCAGCTAGCGGGAACATCAGAAAGACGCCAATCATCTCTTCCGGCAGCCCCGTGAGCTGCATCAGCCGGGCCGCATTGAAACGATTGAGCACCGGTTCATTCTCTTCAAACTCAAACAGGGCTGGCGACTGACTGATCGGCGAAATCGTGAAGCGATAGTCGAAATTGATGTTCCGCGTATGCCGGAACAGCG
This sequence comes from Pseudomonadota bacterium, assembly GCA_038532145.1. Lineage (GTDB taxonomy): Bacteria > Pseudomonadota > Alphaproteobacteria > Caulobacterales > Hyphomonadaceae > Henriciella. The sequence continues at coordinate 4,848 of JBCBBC010000065.1, forward strand.
CATGGTCGCCGGTATAGAGGCGCAGATAATTCTCAGGCAGTCTGGCAAAATAGCCATTGGTCGGGTCAAACGGCACCCAGCGGCCTTCAATCAGAACTTCCAGCCATTGATGTGAGGTCTTTTTAGAGCCCTCATTCATGATCACACCGCCGACCAGGCGGGCTGGAATGCCATTCGACCGGGCCAGAGCGACGAACAGGCGGCCTTTGCCATTGCAGCTGGCGCGCCCCAGTCGCAAAGCTGTGAGCGCGTCGGTTGTCCCCTTAAACGGTGCGCCTTCAATGCCTTTATAGGTATAATCATATATAGCGGTTAGCACGGGCACCAATTCGCGGCTGTCATCAGGCTGAATCGACGACCAGAGGTCGCGGATTTCTGGGTGATTAACCTGGATGTCTTCTTCTTCGATCAAATATTGCCCGTATTGTTCGGGCAGGAATTGCGGGACTTGCAGCTCGGGGTCGAGATCGTAGACCAGTTCCTTGGACGTGATCAGCGCGTGATAGCGAATGTCGCGACCCTGATCGCCTGACCACATGCCGCGGCGTCCGGATGGGTCGGTCTGATCGTCGAATTGAAGCTGACCTGAAAGGATGTTCTCGCGAACGATGTCCTGTCGTTCATCCGCGGCTGGAAGGAATGTGGTGACATCGACATCGCGATCATCGCCGACAAAGCTCATCGACAGCGAATAATCGTACATCGTGACGGCACGTAGCTGTTTAAGCAGGGTTGGCGCGCTGTTCAGGTGCCATACCGAAAGGATCGCACAGATCGCGATGAGCCAAGCGCTCGGATGCCGCACAAACGCGACCAGCCGTGTTTGCCAAGTCATGTTGAGTGTCTAACCCCACCTCGGATCGCTTCATCGGCCGTTCTTTTCTAGATCGGTTGCGGGCCTTCTCCTCCAACAACCAACGGTCCGTTAATCGATATTAACCATCAAGCCGCGCGCCTATACTCCAATCATTGACGGTTGGCGACTCTTTTTATTTCGCTTCCAATCATGGAGAAAATACGACCAAAGCTTGTCGGGGTCACGCCTAAAGCGCTTTAATAATTAGCAATAGTCTTGCAATTTGCGTCGCAAAATCTTGCCAATCGGATTCTTTGGCAGCTCTTCAATGAAGTGAACACGGCGCGGCACTTTGTAGCCCGTCAGTTCGCTGCGACAGTGCGCCATGACCGATTCAGCGGTCAGATTTTCATCCTGTTTGACCACAAAAGCGTGCAATTCCTCGCCGCCGCTGGAGACTCGAATACCAGCGCTTGCCGCTTCGCCGACGCCCGGACAGGTCGACAGAATGCCGTCAATCTCATTCGGAAAGACATTAAATCCGCTGACCAGAACCATATCCTTGCAGCGATCGACAATGTGCAGCTCTCCGCGCGCATCGAAGCGGCCCATATCGCCCGTCTTGAACCATTCACCGTGATAGGCGTTCTGAGTTTCCTGGTCGCGCCCCAAATAGCCTTGCATCACTTGCGGACCGGAGATCAGGATCTCACCGACCGTGTCGGTCGCTGTTGTGACGGCATCATTGTGCAGGATGCGCACTTCCGTACCGGGCAGCGGTGTGCCGGCGGAGCCCGGCGATTTGCTGACAGAATGGTCGCGCACCGCAATCAATGTCGTGGCTTCGGTCATGCCATAGCCTTCGACAATATTTGACCCGGTCGCTTGCATCCAGGACTTGGCCGTCTGGTCATGCAGTGCAGCAGCGCCGGAAATCGTCGTTTTGATACACTTGCCAGATTCCTGAAACCAGTCTTCCTCGAGCAGTTTCTCGAACAATGTGTTCACGCCCGGGAAAATGTCCGGCTGAAACTTCTTGAAGGCCGCTTTCATATTGGTCAGCGGGCGGGGATTCGGGATCAGGACCAAATGACCGCCATTGGTGATGGCGATGACCGATGCGAGCATGCCGAAGACATGATAAACGGGTAGCGCCAGCAACATGGACTGGTTCGGCGTGGTCAGCAGGGTCGGGCAGGCGCCGGCAAATTGGGCGATATTGCTCATCAGACCGTCTTCGGTCAGGCGAACCCCTTTCGACACACCGGTCGTGCCGCCAGAATACTGATAGATCGTATCCCGCTGTGGATCCAGATCGGCCACATAGTCAAAAGCTGTCGGATCCGGCTTGGGCGCCTTTGCGAGAATGTCATTCAACGTCCGGTGCGACCCTTCAAAGGCGCGATCAAGCTTCTTGACCTTACGCAGCAGGAAGTTCAGCGCCCCGCGCGTCATCGGCTTGAAAAAATCGGTCACCGAAATCGCAATCACCTGGTCGACTTGTGTGCCCTCGACCGCCTCTTCCATCATTTCGGAGAAAATAGTGGATCCGATGAGGCAACGCGCCTGGCTGTCTTTCAACTGTCGCCGGGTTTCGGCCGCGGTGTAAAGCGGGTTCACGTTGGTGACCGTCAGGCCTGCGAGGAAAACACCGAGCAGGCTCACAATGTAAGAGGTACAATTCGGCGATTGAATCGCCACCACATCGCCCTGCTCATAACCAAGATCCTGGCGCAGGTAATTGGCGAGTTTCTGCGCCGATTGAATCGCGGTCCGGAAATCTGTCGTTTCGGCATGGCCGGTTGGCAGTGCTGTGGTCAGAAACGGGTAATCGGCATAGTTTTCTTGCGCGATCAGGATTTTTTCATGCAACCGCCCGGGATTGAGATCCACGACCGGACGGGGAGAAAGTGCGACGTTTGAAGGAGTCAGAATAGCCATTTTGTGCCTCTTTTGGGTACAGGTCTGGCCTACCGGATTTAGCTTTGAATCCCGTTACGGTTGATAGGTGAATTTTATGGAATTGGCTTAAGCCGCCTTTGCAGCCTTGGCCTTGCGATTGGCTTCACGGGTGGCCAGAAACTCATCCAGTTGCCGCGCCGCCATTGGCGAGAGTGGGCGATCGACAATGTCTTCACCCAGCGCGCGCAACATATCCTCGCCGGTGACTTTTTGCCGGCCCCTCTGGGTCACCCGTGTGACATAGATGGAGCGCAGAATTTCGGCTCCGGACTCGTCTGACCAGGTATGCCACATCTCGACATAGTGTTCGCGCCAACCAACCACCCTTGTATGGATTTCGATCATGCCCTGTGGCACGCGTGGCTGTTTGCGGGTTTGAATCGAACTTAACACCATCGGCACCCAGCCCTGGCGTCGCACCACGTCTGACATTTTCGTCTGGATGAAAAAGTTGACCAGCGAGACATCAATGTAAGATGGCACGCGTGAGGGCAGAAGGTGGCCGTCGCGATCGAGGTCCGACCGCCGCAACTTGAACCGATAACGTGTGCCATCCCAGACATTCGCGTCACGTGGGCCGCGAAAGGTTCGGAATACTGTCAAAAGAAGGGTCAGGAAAAGATCCATATTACTCTACGAAAACCACAATAATGAGCGCTTGTACAAATACTCACTAGCGCGTTAACACACCGATCGTAAACGATTTCGTTGCAAGGCGAAAACTCAGAAAGAGTTTCTATCACATGGCGGAAGCATCGTATCTCATTATCGGGGGCGGCCCAGCCGGGCTGACCATGGCGCGGATGCTGAAGGATCGCGGCGTCGAAGACGTCACAATTCTGGAAGCGTCGTTCAAGGTGGGTGGGAAGTGTCTGACCAGCGGGATTGGCGATCATGTGGTTGAGTTCGGCACGTGTTACGCCATCTGGTCGCATCGCTATGTGCTCAAGCACATGAAGAAGCTCGGCATTCGCCGCAATTATCTGAAAGCGCAGCGGATCGATGATCGTGAACTGCTGGACTATATCCGCGATGGCGCTGGTCCACCATTTGCGGTTCAGGCGATCAAATATGCCTGGATGCGCTGGCGTCTGATGCGGCGCGCTGCGAAGGGCGATCCGGGCGTTAATGAAACGCTGGCCCAACCGACGGCGACCTGGCTCAAGGCCAACAATCTCGGCAAGATTGAGCGGATGATGCACCGCGTCGTGACGTCGATCGGTTATGGCTATCTCGACCGCACGCCTCTGGTTCATGCCATGCGCTGGGTCGACATTGACATGCTGATCACGGGCGCAATCAAGTTCACGGTCATGCCGGAAGGGGGCTGGCAGCATTTCTGGGATCGGTTCGCCGACAATCTGACCGTGCATCTCAATCGGAACGTGGCATCCATCACGCGCCGCGACGATGGCATTACCGTGGAAACCGACGACGGAACCAAGTACCAGGCTGATTACTTGATCAATACGATTCCGATGGATGAGTTTGGCCAACTCACCGACGCGACCCCTAACGAGGCCCGGGTTGCCACTGCCGTGAACTGGGCGGGCTATACCACCACGCTGGTTTCGGTTGAGGCCTGGGCACACACCGCCCCGGTCAATGCCTGGAGTGATACGTGCGCTGATGATGGCAAGGATGGCCAGTTGCTGTTTTCCAGATATGAATGCGAAGATGAAGGCGGACGGTCATTCTTCTCCGTCGGCCAATCCTCGGCGGCATATGGCGCGGAAGAATTGAAAGAGCTCGCAGTGTTCAGTGCCGAGCAGAAAGGCGCTGTGGATCCGTATGTGGTTCAGCAAATCATCTGGAAATACATGCCGACTTATGCGCCAGATCAGATCCGTGAAGGGCTGTTGCAGACCATGATCACCATGCAGGGCGAAAAACGCACGTTTCATACCGGCTCGAGTTTTTCACATGAAGCGGTATCGACAATATCGACCTTTAATGCGCGCTTGCTTGCATCGGCAATGACTTGATCGTCTCACCGTCAATTTGCACCTGATCCGACGGAACGACCGCCACCAGATTGACCGATTTCTCGCCGTCGAGATCTTCGCGATACTGCCCGCCAAGATTTTCGATATGCGTCGCCGACATGTAAGACGCATAGGCATCCAGCGTCACATCTGAATCGCGCTCCTGGGAGATGACCCCCTTTGCATTGCTGGCCGTCGCATTGCCACCGTGGACGCCGCGGACCACGAAACAAATCGCATCCGATCCGTCAGGCATGGCGCGAACATGCATGGTCAGCTTGCCTTGCGGCCCGACGGTCCGGTGCGCCTTGAGGCACATTTGTCCGAGCGCGCGTGTCAGGGATCCACTGGCAGACGACTTGACCAGCAAGTCTTCTGGAATGGCCTGCACGACATTATGCAGTGTCAGATCATCAATATCAGTTTGCGCCATCTCGGTCAGTTCTTCGCCGAAAATCTCGCGCAGTTTGACCATTTCCGCATCGACCAGATGTGCGTTGTCATCCAAAGAGTGCCGCGTCATGGAAGACATCAGGCGCTCCAGATCCTTGGACGCATTCATGATCAGATTGGCGAGATTCCCCAGCTCTTCATCGTCAAACCTTATGCGCGAATCCGGCTGTAATAGACGTGCATATTTCATGATCGTCTTGATCGGATAGATCACCTCGCGCGAGATCGATTCAAAGAAAGCCGATTTGGTCTGCAGGGCCTTTTCAGCCTGCTGGCGCGAGCGCAGAATGGTTTGTTGGCTTTCGACCAGCGAACTGACATCCTCGATCAACTCGATCTGATCGCCTTCGACGCCGTTGAATTCGGTCTGACGGAAATAGCGGCCCTGCCAGAAATGGAAGCCCTCCCGGGTCACATTGCCATGCGCCAGCGCATCGCGGTTCTCGACCATGTTCGAATTGGAGAAGACCACTTCACCCGTATTGTCCTGGATTTCGAGTCCGATGCCGAGCGTCTTAACCGCCGATTCCAGGCGGCCTTTGGACAGTTCGAGGCCCAGCCGTACGCGTAGCATTTCGACCGTGTCGTGATATTTCAGGTGGGCCATATAGACCATGGTCACGCCAAGCGTGCCGCCCATGGCGGCGGTGATAATTGCGGCCGCGCCATCAATGAAGACCAGCGAGAAGACGGTGACCGGCAAAGCTCCAGCCAGGAAGCGCGCTGACATGCCGGCATTTGAACCGAGACAAGCGGCGGCGGCCGCACACATGCCGGTCGACAGCGCCGCCAATGTGATATTGGCGGCCGGATCAGGACCAGCAAAGATCAAACAGCTGGACGCCCACCAGGCGCCGAACAGGAAATTGTTGCGCGCCCCCTTTTTCAGGAATCCGCCAGACAGTTTCACATCCTTCGGCACCCGCGCCATCATCACGGCGCCCTTATACTGGTAGAAGGAGAAGAAGAGGATCGGGAACCACCAGATCAGTGCAAGCCACCACTGAGTGAATTGCATAAAGATCAGAGTGACCGCCGTACTGTTGATCGCGGTGATCAAGGCCAGTGGCTTCATCACGGCCGACAGTTGATCAAAGAGTTCGCGTATGACGACGTGCTTCAAACGGCCGTCGGGCAGTTCCAAGGTACCGTGTACGATACTGTTGAATACGGACTTGGTCGATATGCGCATTCTGGCTTCATGACACAGAGATCTTGAGAAACCGGTCGCCTTGTTCGCAAATCTGATTTCAATTTCTTGAGGAACAGTCAATCAAGCTTTCCAAATCGTAAATCGCGCAGACGAAATTCGAAACGGTAAGAAATATGAAAGGGGCTTGGCGTCAGAATGGCGTCAGATCCATCAGCCCGTCGGACCCCTGCATTGTTGCGAATCAGGACCCATAAAAAGTCATAGCTTAATTTCGATAATATCACTATTCGTTTCGAGAATGGCTGTTAAAGTCATTTTTCTCAAGAATTAGGAAGAACTCCATGTCAGAAAACCAGAACGTCATTTATGAAATGATGAAGACCTTCTTTGAGCAGAATGTTCCATATGCGAAGCATACCGGGATTGAATTGCTTGAAATCGCAGACGGTCATGGCGCAGCGAAACTTCCTGATCGCTCCGAAACAACCAATCATATGGGCACACAGCATGCCGGAGCGTTGTTTACCCTGGCCGAAGCCGCATCCGGGGCGGCATCAGTGTTCCTGTTTGCCGACAAGGTAACCACGGTTAAGGCCGCGATTGTCGAAGCCAATATCACTTATTTGCGTTCTGCCCGCGGCGAGATCATTGCCCATGGCAAGCTTCGCCAATCTGGCGCGGAGATTCTCTCGACGTTCAATGCTGATGGTAAAGTCGACTATATGGTCGACGTTGTCCTGAAAGACTCCAAGGATCGAGAGGTCTGCAAGATGGATGTGCAATGGTCGATCAAGTCGATCGTACCGCCCAGCTGATTTTGATAGAATTGTGAGCTGCCGCGGATCCGGTGACGCGATCTGCGGCGGTTTGCTTTTCAATTCTGCAAAAACCGTTCTATGTCGCGATGAAAACAAATTCGCGTGGGAACTGGCATGACAAAGAATCCTGTAAACGATTACGCCCTCGATCAGATCTGGCGGCATGGGCGCTCTTATAATGGCTGGACCTCGGACAGCGTCCCGGAAACCTTGATCCGGGCGGCCTATGATCTGACGAAAATGGGAATGACGAGTGCCAATTGCTCGCCGGCTCGATTTGTCTTCCTGCACTCGAGCGAGGCGAAGGAACGACTGAAGCCACATCTTATGGAAGGCAATGTCGAGAAAACCCTGGCCGCGCCGTGGGTCGTTATCATTGCGCATGATCTGGAATTTCACGAAAAGATCTCGGAACTTTTCCCGCATAATCCGGGGGCCAAGGACTGGTTTGCCGATGAGCAGAACCGCCATACCACCGCGTTTCGAAACGGCACGCTGCAGGGCGCTTATCTGATGCTGGCGGCCCGAGCGATCGGGCTTGATTGCGGACCCATGTCTGGATTCAACAATGCCGGGGTGGACGAGGAATTCTTCCTGCCCAATGAAGCGACCAGGACCTGGCGTTCCAACTGGCTGTGCAATATCGGCCATGGCGACGACTCGACGATTTTTGAGCGTAGTCCGCGTCTGGCATTCGAAGATGCCTGCCTGATCCTGTAAGGCTTGGTCGATGCTGGTACTGGCCATCCATACGGCAGGACCTGCATGTGATATTGCCTTGCTGCGCGATACAGACTTACTGGGTCAGCAGCGTGAAGCGATGGCTCGCGGCCAGGATGCGCGATTGCCGGGTCTGGTCGAAAATCTGCTCAATGACGCAAAGGTAGAGCTGGCGCAGATTGATCGTTTCGCCGTAATTACGGGGCCCGGCTCATTCACCGGCATTCGGGTCGGCGTTGCATTTGCCCGCGGTCTGGCTCTGGCGGTCGACAAACCCTGTATCGGTGTCACGTCGATGGAAGCGGCACTTCCGGGCGGACAGCAAGGATCCGCCATGGTTGCCTTGCCGGCGCAGAAACGACCGCCGGATGTGACCTTCTGGACCCAGACGTTTCGGACCGGGTCTGCAACCGGCCTGCCCCGCGAGACGCGGGTCGAGGACTTATTGGATCTGCTGCGCGAACGGCCCCATATGCTGTACGGGGAAGTACCGGCATTGGAGCCTTTTTTTGATCCTGGCTTGATCCACGCCGCGATGCCGACCGCGCGACATGCTGCGCGGGTTGCCATGACTTTGGATCCGGAGGAGCGTCCGGCTCATCCAACCTATGTGCGGGCGCCCGATGCGGCTCTTCCGAAAGTCAGACCTGAAGCATGACCCGGCCCGTTGAATTGCTTGCAACCGCCGCGGACGATCTGGCTTCGGTTCACGCGTTGGCGTTTTCAAGGGAAGCCGCCTGGCGCGTCTCAGAGTTCCGGGATTTGCTCAATCAGCCCGCGACCCTGGCACGGGGTATTCGGGACAATGAAACGCTTGTGGCGTTCATCTTGATACAATTGGTTGAGGGCGAGGCGGAGATCCTGACGCTTGCCACCGCGCCGCAAGCGCAGCGACGTGGGCACGCGCGTACGCTTGTCGCAAACCTGGAGCAGGAATTGCGGCCTTCGGGTCTGCAAAATTGGCTATTGGATGTCGCCGCGGACAATGCACCCGCCCTCGCATTCTATGAAAGCCTTGGATTTCAGACAGACAGCCTTCGCCGAAACTACTATAAACGCCTTGAAGGCGGGTCGATTGATGCCATTTTGATGTCAAAGACCGTGGGTGGACAGATCAGTACATAAAACGCTACAGGATCGCTTATGGATCGTTTGGAAAAACTCTGCGCCGAAAAAGGCCTCCGCATGACTGAGCAACGCAAGGTCATTGCCCGAATTCTGTCTGTTGCGGATGATCATCCGGATGCAGAAGAGCTGCACCGTCGTTCGAATGCCGTTGACAGCAATATCTCTCTGGCCACCGTCTATCGAACCGTCAAACTGTTCGAAGAGTATGGGATTATTGAAAGCCATGATTTTGGCGATGGCCGCGCCCGCTATGAGGAAGTGCCGGACGAGCATCATGACCACCTGATCGATGTAAAATCCGGCAAGGTCATCGAATTCCACAACGAGGAAATCGAACGGCTGCAAATCGAGATAGCAAAGGCGCACGGCTATAAACTGGTCGATCACCGACTCGAACTCTATGCTGTGCCACTCAAAGATGGCGAAGACTAGGATCTCGTGAGTCGCACCAGCTCGTTCCTGATTGCCATGACCGGCGGGTCCGGGTCCGGCAAATCCACGGTTGCGGAAGCGCTCTATAAGCATTGCGAGCAAACTGGCATCGTCATTTTCAATGAGGATGGCTATTACTGGCCGATGAGCCATTACGGGCCGGCCGACACGGACGCGCAGCGCCAGGCAATTATTGCCCGGGTCAATTATGATGACCCGATCAGCAAGGAAACCCAGCTGATGGCCCGTCAATTGGCAGACCTCAAAGCGGGGCGAACCATTGAGCAGCCGGTCTATGACTATGACCGCCATGATCGCAGCGAAGAAACCCGCACAATTCAGCCAGCCCCGATCATCATTCTGGAAGGCATTCACGCCCTGTCCGTGCCGGAATTGAAGCCGCTGATCGATTTGTCCATCTATGTTGATACGCCGGACGATCTGCGTCTGGCGCGACGCCTGCGCCGGGATGTGGTGGAGCGTGGCCGCAGCGTCGAGAGCGTTCTGGCGCAATATCTCGGCACGGTCCGCGCTGCGCATTATCGGCATACTTATCCAGCCATGTTTGAAGCTGATCTTGTGATCGCGGATGAAGGCCTGCCCGCCTATGGCCAGGTGCGAGCGAGTGAGGATGCCATTGCCCGCATGCTCGCCCCGATCCTGGACCGTATGAGATCAGAAGCTGTGATTTAATCGATCTCGCGTTACACTCGCCGCGATGAAGCGGCTTTTTATCCTCTGTCTCGGTGTGCTGACCTGCTCAAACGCGGCTTTTGCCTGCAATATTGCCAGCGATCAGGCGCGGTTGCGGATCGTGGATTATGTCCGTGAGGGCCGCGTCTGTCTGGAAACGCCACCTGAGGGGTTCCGCTTCGATGAAGTTGTCGAGCGGGCCTTTATGACCAAGATGAATGAGGAGCGGAATCGAAAAGGTCTACACGCGCTGAAGCTTCGCACGGACTTGCGCCCTGCCGCCCGGTTTCAGAGTTTGGACATGGGCGTGAACGAGTTTTTCGAGCATGAGAGTCCGGATGGACGCCGGGCTGCAGCGCGGATTGCGGCCTTCGACCGAACACTGCTGGCGCAGAGTACGGGGGAGAATATCGCGGTGTTCGGACCCGCCAAATGCTATGATCAGAATGACAATCAGGTCTCCTGTTTCAATCTGCCGGGCTTCAGATTGCCCTCCGCCTCGGATATTGCCGAAGACCTTCACCAGAAGCTGATGGAAAGCGAGGGTCACCGCGCCAATATTCTGTCCGAGGACTTTACCCATGCTGCAGTCGGGGTTGCGCGTACCGATCCTGGTTTCTATGTGACGCAGCTTTTCGCCAATCCGGTCGGAACTCTGCCGACGCCTCTGCCCGCCCTGTATGAGGTCGATACCCGACTGGATGTGATGCCAGACCTGACCGGCTGGACCGTGGGTAATTATACTTTGATGGATTCAGATGGGACGCGGATTGATCTGAAATCAGATCGACTCCGAGGCCTTGCCCCGGGTGATATGACTCTGATCGTCACCGGAGAACGGACAAGTGAAGAAGAACGCGGTGCGCAGACATATATCCGGACCGAATGGCTGAATCTAAACGGCCCGTCCTTTACGCTGAGCGCCGCTAAAGGAAGCTAGCGATTTCGCCAATCGGTTTTTTGACCAGGGCGTGATTGGGCACCATGGCATGCTCTGCCGGATAACCAGCGACGAGGATCAGGAACGGCTTCTCGGTCTCGGGACGGCCGCAAATACCATTCAGGAACTTCATCGGATTGGGCGTGTGGACCAGTGTGGCGAGGCCGGCATTGTGACACGCCGCGATCAGCATACCCGTGGCGATGCCGACGCTTTCATGAATGTAGTAATTCTTCCGATCTTCGCCTTCACGTATGCCGCCGCGCCGCTGCGCAAAGATACAGATCAGCCAGGGCGCGATTTCCATATAAGGCTTGTCCGCATCAGTGCCGATCGGGGCCAGCGCATCAATCCATTCCTGTGCCGCGCGTCCGGAATAGAATTCGCGTTCTTCGGCTTCGGCGGCGCTGCGAATTTCGGATTTCTTCTCCTGTGACCCGACACAGGCAAAATACCAGGGCTGATGGTTGGCGCCGCTTGGCGCAGTCCCGGCGGCGAGCACACATTGCTCGATAATCTCTTGCGGCACGGCTTTGTCGGAAAACGCGCGAACGGAGCGCCGGGTTTGCATTTGCGTGTGGAAGGCCACGGCGCGAGCTTGCATTTCAGCTTCAGGATAGGCCGGAAAGTCGGCGCTGAGCGGAACGTGGGTTTCAGGACTGGTTTTCATCGCCGACCCGCTTCTGCGCCAATTTTATAGACCTTTTCCATCCAGTCCTTGATCTTCGACTCGGAGGCCGTTTTGGCCGCGGCGAAATGGTTGTAATTGGTCACCTTGATGCCGGTAAAGCCAAGCACTTGTTTGGTGATCCGATGCTTATGGGCATTGCCATACATGAATTTGAGAAACAGGCCCGGCGTGTCGGCATTGACCACGACATCCGCGGTGCGACCTTCCCATAATTTGTCCCACCAGGGATCATTGTCATGATAGGCAAACGCAATACCCGGCAAGAAAGAGCGATCAATTGCGCCCTGCATCTTTGCGGGCATGCCGCCCCACCAGAGCGGATGGAACCAGGCCATATGCTCCGCCCATTCGATGGTCTCTAGAAACGCGCGCAGGCTGGGCTCGTGCTCCTTGCGCTGTTTGTAGCCATGCGTCAGATCTAAGTCGAAAGACATGTCATGCAGGTTTATGCGCCGAATTTCAGCGCCTTGCGATTCGGCGCCCCGCTGATAGGCATCGGCCAGCCCATGACTCAGCGATGTCTCGTTCGGGTGTCCGACCCAGATGAAGAGTTTGGCGGCCAAGGCTTATTCCTCCGGCAAGTCCGGCACACCAACCGCATGGAACCCGGCATCGACATGCAAGACTTCGCCGGCAATCGAATGTCCGAGTGACGACAAGAGATAAAGCGCGCAGCCAGCCACGCCTTCCATCCGGGTGTCTTCCTTGAGCAGGGACCAGTCCTTGCCTGTGCCCATCAGTGACTTGCCGCCACGAATGCCGGCCAGAGACAGAGTCCGCATCGCGCCAGCCGAGATGGCGTTGACGCGAATGCCCTGCGTGCCCAGATCACGCGCGGCATATCGGGTCGAAGCTTCAAGCGCCGCCTTGGCAACGCCCATGACATTATAGCTCGGCACTGTACGCTCGGACCCGAGATAAGTCATGCAGATGATCGATCCGCCATCCGGCATGATTTCCGACGCGCGGCGAGCGGAATCGATGAAACTGTAGACGGAAATATCCATCGCCCGGCGAAAGCCTTCGCGTGACGTATTGGCGACCATGGAGCCCATCAGCTCATCCTTGCCGGCAAAGGCGATGGAGTGGACGAGGAAATCAATCTTGCCCCATTTGTCCTTCACCGCCGCAAAGGCGGCGTCCATGCTCGCATCATCGGTGACATCCGCCGGGATCATGAAATCCATGTCGATGCTCTCAACCAGGGGCCGGACCCGCCGTTCCAGAGTTTCCCCCTGATAGGTGAAACAGATTTCTGCGCCCTGAGCAGCCAATTGCTGGGCAATGCCCCAGGCGATGGAGTTCTTATTCGCTACACCCATGATGATGCCGCGCTTGCCTGCCATCAGATTGCCGGTCGGCATGTCTCCATAATCGGCCATATTCGGGGCTCCTTGCTCTTGGTCCTGTTGAACAGAGGGCTATTCGCGCCCGGCATTGGCGTCAAGCGATGTCGCTGCCCTGGCGTGGGCAGCACTGACTGGACCTTCCCTGCATTCGTTAATAAAGATTAACGCATTATGGGGCGTAACACATGGTGATAAGAGCGGGTCTGTTTGTGGCCGCGCTGGCAATGCTGTCGGCGGGCGGGTCGGCGAGCACGGTGCATGAAATCCGCTTTGTTCAGTCGGCTCAGGTTCTGGTCTGGCAAGGTGATGTCTGGGTCGGGCAAGGATCGTCCGTCGACCTGATCGGACAGGAATTCATCGAAGCTGTGCCATTTCCTGGATCCGGCCTATTGGATTCTGTCGCGCCAAGCGATCTCCCACTTACGGGCCGTATGCGGCTGAAGATTGCCAGCAATTCTGCATTTACGATCCAAACAAGGCGGTCGAACCTCACGCCAGAGGTTGAGGTTCGTATCGTCCAGGTCGGGCCCAATGCGCGAGCCTCGGGCCGCGTATCTGAAGGCGCCCCCGGGATTGTCTTTCACCAGGCCGAAAAAACGGCGCACCGTCCTGGTGCGCCAGAAACACAGGCGATCGAACTCGAACTCTCCTGGACCGGTGCCGCCCCGTCCGACATGCGCGTCATAGCAAGCCAATGAAATTGCAGTGGTTTTAAGAGCTTCTTAGCGCCCTCGCTTTAACGCCTTAGGGGTGAGGCGGAACATCAAACATATGGCAATGCCCTTGGCGATGGGCCTGGGAAGCGTCCTCTACGGCGCCGCACAGGCGGATACGATTGATCGTCCGCACTTTGAACTGGAGGGCCTGGTTATTGTCTGGGCCGCAGATGCCGCGGGGGCTGCGCCGGTTGTCTCCGACTTTATTGTCGATTCCGGGAATGGTACCAGCGCGGCTGGTTCCGGCGATGTCGATCTGATTGCCTCCGACGCTTATGCGGTCGTCACCGGGACCTTGATTTCAACGCTGGACGGCGTGGCCAGCGCGACGGGAGGCATGCCCTTTATCCTTACTGATACAGGCAATGGCACGATTGATACGGATACCAATGGCGATGGCGTGGTCAGTGGCGCTGACGCGTTCACGTCCTTTGGCATCCAGGACATCAGCGATGCCCGTGTCGACGCTGTCCGGCAATCCTCAAGCTTCTATGTCGCTTCGAATGTGCCTTTCGCGATTGATGCCCAGGCCTTCACACCCAGCACGTTTACCGAGTTCATTCTGCTGCTGATCACGCGGGTACAGCTCTCCGTATCCCAGGCGGGCGATGATGGTCTGGCATTTGGTACCAGCGCACAATTGCCGCATTCCGGCGGCGCCACCGCGGGCTTCGCGCCGAGCTTGCGATTGTGGGACCTGCGCACACCGCAAAACGTCTTTACCG
>JBCBBC010000066.1:0-19361 GCA_038532145.1 Pseudomonadota bacterium
CGCCTGGAAGGCGCAGCGTGAGAGCGAGCAGCTCCAAAACGTCGCTGCCGAAATCGAAGGCGCCATTGCTGACGGAACCAGCGACCTCGCTACCGAAGCCGAAAAGTATGGCGCTGTGGTCGATACATTGCCGCGCCCTGTGACCCGTCAAAACACCGAGTTCCAATTGCCCGGCTCACTCATGTCTGGACTGTTCTCGGCCAATGAAGCGGGTGAGACTTTTTCCATTCCTGGCATTTCCGCGCAGATGATCGTCCTTCAGGTCGACAGCATTGACCGTCCGGAGAGCGAGACCCTGGACCTTCTGGCTCAGGCGAGCGCGCTGGATATTCAGGCTGGCATATCCGAGGATCTGTTCCGCGCCTATCTGATGAGTATTGCGGAAGACGTCGAGCTGAACACCAATGGCGCCGCGTTCGAGGCCTATAAAAGAAGCCTCGTGACGGAACAATGACCCGCGACGTATTACGGGTTCGACGACGTCCCGGAGATCTGGAAACGCCGGTTTCGGCGATGCTCAAGCTTGGGGCCGACACGGCTGGCAGCTTTCTGTTCGAGTCGATTCATGGCGGCGAACGCCTGGGCCGATACTCCTTTATCGGCTTGCACCCGCAGCGTTGGATGCGGGTCCTGAATGGGATTGGCGAGCAATCGGATACGCTTGCTTTCGACAACACGGAACGATTTGACGGGTCGCCGGTCGATGCGCTGAGGGCCTTTGCCGAGGCCGGGCTTGCGGATGCGGACGCCGCCCAAGATCTGCCGCCAATGGCAAGCGGCGCATTCGGCTATATTGGCTATGATTTCATCCAACATGTCGAACCGGTTGCGATCACCAAGCCAGACACTTTGAATGTGCCCGAAGCCCTTTTGATGATTCCGGGCGTCGTGTTGATCTTCGATCATCTGTATCAGGAATTGATCCTCGTCGGCCGTCACGCGCCGGGAAACGAACAGGCCGCCGATGACCTGTTGGACCAGGTCGAGTCTGCACTTGAAAACCTGCCCCCGATCACCCCTAGAGATGGTGAGAGCGATCCACTGGAATTCGTATCCAATACGACGCAGGATCAATATTTCGATATGGTTGAGACGGCCCGCGATTATATCAAAGCGGGCGATATCTTTCAGGTCGTGCCAAGTCAGCGCTTCAGCACGCCGTTCGATCGCAAGTCGATCAGCTTCTATCGCGCGCTGCGCCGGCTCAACCCGTCAGCGTTTATGTTCCACATGAATTTAGGCGATGTACGCCTGGTTGGATCCAGTCCGGAAATCCTGGTGCGCGTGCGTGACGGCCGCGTGGCCATTCGCCCGATTGCTGGCACGCGGCCACGCTCCGGCGATCCGGTAATCGATGCCGAACGCAAGGCTGACTTGCTGGCCGACAAGAAAGAGATTTCTGAACATCTCATGCTCCTCGATCTCGGGCGCAATGATGTCGGCCGGGTCGCCGCCTATGGCAGCGTCGAAGTGACCGAGCGATTCATTGTCGAGCGCTACAGTCATGTCATGCACATCGTCTCGCATGTCGAAGGCAATCTGCGCGAAGGCCTGACCGCCGTCGACGCTCTCCTGGCGGGCCTGCCAGCGGGAACGGTCTCGGGGGCGCCCAAGATCCGTGCCATGCAGATTATTGACGAACTCGAACAACACGCCCGCGGCGTCTATGGCGGTGCGATTGGCTATTTCGGGTGGAATGGCGATCTCGATACGTGTATCGCACTGCGCACCGCAGTGCTCAAGGATGGCCAGCTGCACATTCAGGCCGGCGGCGGGGTCGTCCTGGACTCCGACCCGCAATATGAGTTTGACGAAACCGTGCACAAAGCCAATGCGTTGAAGAAAGCCGCCGCCCTGTCCGCCAGATATGAGTTCGATCAATGACCGCCGCGAAACATATCCTTGTCGTCGATAATTATGACAGTTTCACCTGGAACCTGGTCCACTATCTCGAAGAGATTGGCGCCCGGACGCAGGTTATCCGCAATGATGAGCTAAGCGCCGACGCTGCTTTGGCCCTGAAGCCGGACGGGATTGTGCTATCTCCCGGCCCCTGCACGCCCAAGGAAGCCGGCATTTGCGTCGAGCTGGTTCAGAAAGCCGCACCTGACATGCCGATTCTTGGCGTCTGCCTGGGGCATCAGAGCATCGGCGCGGCTGAAGGCGGCGAGATTGTCACATCACAGGAAATCCGCCACGGCAAGATCAGTCAGATCCGACACGATGGCGGCCCGCTTTTTGAGGGCCTGCCCGAGACTTACGAAGTTGTGCGCTATCACTCCCTGTCCATCAAACCGAGCGATTTGCCGGACACCTTAATAGCGGATGCTTTCACAGCCGATGGCGAGATCATGGCCGTGCGCCATGCATCCCGACCGGTTTTCGGCGTTCAGTTCCACCCGGAAAGCATCCTGACAGAGCATGGCCACGCCTTGCTGCGCAATTTTCTGAATGTGTTCTAGTCGTGCTGCCAGGTGCTTAGCGAGATCGGCGCTTTCAGATCAATCAGCTTTCGCTCCGTCAGTTCCATACCGCAACCGCGCAGCACCTCATCAAGTGAAATCAGTCGGTCGGACGCTGCAAACAATTTCAAGCCGTCCTTGATGGCGACGCTTTCGGCGCGGCCGACATGCAGCGTATTGAGCTCATTTTGCAAGAAGTAAGTCAGGGTCGTGCGCCCGCCATTGATCGCCACTTTACCGCCAGATGGCGCGACCATGCGCAACATGTTCTCCAGCGGCATCTGGGACGGATTCCACCACCAACCGCCTTCCTTGTGCTCCAGCGCCGTAGCTTCACTGGACAGGATCACGCGCGTCCGGCCTTTCGTGTTGGGCATCGCCTCATGCGCGTTACGCCCCAGAATAATGACGGTGCATGTGTCGAACAGTTTCTGGAACGCCTTGCCGCTGATCAGGTCGTTGAGAGTTGCGGGCAATTCACTCGCCCCCGTTGCAATGCAATCATTGCGACAGGTCATGACATATCCCTGCAAATCCCACTTCGCAGCTGGGCGCACGTCTTCGTCCCTCTCGCCTCTCACGCTCTCGGAATTACGCCCAAAACCCTCTAGGCACAAATTATCACTTCTATATATCCGCATGGATGGATACACATTCGATCTCCGTAAGCTTGAAAACGCTGGCGCAAGGACAAGCTCTCACGTCAAACCAGCTGGATGACGCCTTTTCGGCTATCCTCGCAGGAAATGTGCCACCTGAGCAAATCGGGGCCTTTTTGATGGGCCTGGCCGTGCGCGGCGAAACCGGCGCTGAATTGCTCGCAGGGGCCAAAACCCTGCGCGCAAATGCTCGTAAAATCGTGCTCGAAGGGCCCACTCTGGACACGTGCGGGACCGGAGGTCTCGGCTGGACCAGTCTCAACACCTCCACTGCCAGCGCGATTGTTATTGCCGCTTCTGGCGGAAACGTCGCCAAGCATGGCAATCGCTCTGTGCCGCCGAAAACGGGAAGCGCTGATGTTTTGGAAGCCCTCGGTGTCGAACTCGATCTGACGGAAGATCGGTTCCGCAATTGTGTCGACCAGGCGGGCGTCGGATTCCTGTTCGCCCGCACCCATCACAGCGCCATGCGCCATGTCGCACCCGTTCGAGCCAGCCTCGGCATTCGCACCATCTTCAACCTGCTGGGGCCCTTGTCCAATCCCGCTTCGGCGACGCATCAGGTTCTGGGCGTGAATGAAGCACGCTGGCTGAAGCCCATGGCGGAAGCCTTGCGAGACCTCGGCGTGACCCGCGCCTGGGTTGTTCATGGCGCAGATTCTGACGGCACCGTGATTGATGAACTTTCGATCGCCGGGGAAACCCAGATCGTGGAGGTCGCCGACGGCCGCCTGACCGAACGCGTGATCACGCCGGAAGAAGCAGGGCTCGGTCGTAATCGCCTGAGCGCTTTGGCAGGCGGCGCGCCGGAGGAAAACGCGCTGGCGATCCGTGAATTGCTGGATGGCCGCCCCGGTCCATTCCACGACGCGGTGGTCCTGAACGCTGCGGCGGGTCTGCACGTCCTCGGACGCGCTAAAACTCTGACAGACGGGGCCGATCAGGCGAGCGATGCGATTGATAGCGGCGCGGCAGCGCAAACGCTCTCCAAGCTCGCAGCTGCCTCCAAAGGGCAAGCTGGATGAGCACCGCGCTGGATCGCATTATCGACTATAAACACAACGAAGTCGCAGACCTGAAACGGCAGCGGTCGGAGCAGGATTTCATTGCTTTGGCGCGCGATTTGGCGCCGCCACGTGGCTTTGCGGCACGTCTGTCGGAGATTGCTCAATCGGACGAAAATGCGCTGATCTGTGAAATGAAGCGCAAGAGCCCGAGCGCGGGTGACATCCTGCCCGGCGCGAACCCGGCCGACATTGCCGCGCAATATGAGCAAGGCGGCGCAGCCTGCCTGTCCGTATTGACCGATGGCCCAAGCTTTGGGGGCAGTCTGGAAGATTTTGGCGCCATTCGCCGGGCCGTCTCGCTGCCCATGTTGCGCAAGGATTTCATGATCGACACGATTCAGGTGGCTGAAGCCCGCGCGCATGGGGCGGATGCGGTTCTGGTCATTCTATCCTGCACCGATGACGCATTGGCGCTCGATCTGACGCAGGCCGCGCTTGATCTCGACATGGATGCCCTGATCGAGACGCATGATGCCGCGGAAATCGAGCGGGCGCTGAAACTGCCCTCACCTCTGATCGGCATCAATAATCGCGATTTGAAAATTATGCAGACCGATCTCGCCACCAGCGAGCGTCTGTCCGAGCTCATTCCGGATGATCGTCAATTCGTCTCGGAAAGCGGCATCAGCGAGCCAGCGGACATTTCACGTTTGCGCAGGACCGGCGCGCGGCGCTTCCTGATCGGCGAGAGCCTGATGAAACGACCAGATCGAATGGCGCACGTTCAGGCCCTCAGACAGGCCAGATGACGCTGCAGCTGGAAAAATTCGCGGCGCGCGACATGGATGAGCTTTTCTCCTGGTTCCAGTCCGAGCGTGAAGTCCTGCAATGGGCTGGGGCGGCTTTATCCTGGCCGCTCAGCAAACGCGAATTCAAGGGACTGATCAAACAACACCGGGGTGCCGAGCCAGTTCGGGAAGTCTGGGCCGTGATGTCGGGACCAGATATGATCGGGCATTTCCAGATCGGGCTCAATCGCCGCCTCAAAACCGCCGGTCTGGGGCGTATCGCCATCGCGCCAGATCACCGCGGTCAGGGGCTCTCAGCCCCAATAATGGACCTGATCCTGGCCCGGGCATTTCAGCATGCCTGGGTCCACCGTGTTGATTTACTTGTCTATTCTCACAATGCCGCAGCGATCGCCGCATATCAGTCGGCAGGCCTGTCGCTTGAAGGCACGCGGCGGGAGTCCACACCGATCGGATCGGAAATCTGGGATACGCACATTATGAGCATTCTTCGCTATGAATTTGACAAAAGAACAGAACGGGAATAAACATATAGAGAACAGATTCGTTATTGCGGAGAATTTTCGTGCTCACAACCAAACAAAAAGAGCTGCTTCTATTCATCCATGAACGCATCAAGGAGGATGGGGTCTCCCCCTCCTTTGATGAGATGAAGGAAGCACTCAACCTGGCCTCAAAATCAGGCATTCATCGCTTGATCGTGGCGCTTGAAGAGCGCGGCTTCATTCGCCGCCTTGCCAATCGCGCCCGGGCGCTGGAAGTCCTGAAAATGCCAGACTCCGCCACCCCGGCCGCGCCTCCACGTGGTAGACAGGCCTTTCGGCCAAGCGTGGTTGGGTCACAAACTCCGCAAATGGGACGCAGCACAATTCCGGTCCTGGGCCGCATTGCGGCGGGTGTTCCGATCACAGCGATTCAGAATGAAGTTGATCGGGTCACCCCACCGGAAGAGTATGCAGATAGCGACGCGCATTACGCGCTCGAAGTCAAAGGCGACTCGATGATTGATGCCGGCATTCTGGACGGCGATATTGTCATCCTGAAACGCACGGACAGCGCCAATTCCGGCGATATTGTCGTGGCCTTGATCGATGACGAGGAAGCGACCTTGAAGCGCCTGCGCAAGAAAGGCGAATCCGTCGCGCTGGAAGCCGCAAATCCGGCCTATGAGACGCGGATTTTCGGGCCTGACCGGGTCCGCGTGCAAGGCCTGCTCGTGGCGCTGATCCGGAAATACGAATAGGCCGGATCCGTCAATTAATCTTCAGCACAAGCCCGCCACGGACGGTGTCCGCAGGCGGGCTTGTCGCGTTTCACGAAGCCATCGTGCCGCCATTCCAGGGTGACGCCGTTTTCCTCGATGACCTCAGTCCACGAGATTTGCGCCTGATTGGTTTCGATCGGGCTGGTGATCTGAAGACTCCCTGTTTCCGGCACGATGGACGTGTAGGTTATCGTCATATCCCTGCCTCGCAGAGCGCACGGGACGTCTGACTCACAAGATTGCGAGACGGGAGCATCGATGAACCGTAAAGGCGGCAAGCCCGGACCGTTTCGCAGAGCGATGCGATCGACTTTGCCAGATGCATGTTCCAGAAACAGCTCACCCGATGGCGCAAAATGGATTCTTTCATGCGCTGACAGATGCCAGACCGTGCTGGCCACGAAAGAGATCAGGATCATGCCGACTGCCTTGGGCGCCGCGCGCAGGTCTGTCACGTAGATCCCGATGGCTACCGCGAACCATGCAAGCGCTGCCGCCGGCATAGCGGGCAGCGTCAGCCAGCGTTCCTCGCCAAACCCGGCAAAAAAATGGGCGATCATCAACACCCATTCCAGCGACAGTCCGAACAGACGCAGCGCCACACCATCGCCGCCCATCGGTGCTAGCAACAGCGCCAATGCGGCTAATGGCGCACTGATCAGGGATATAATCGGCATTGCGAACAGGTTGGCGAGAATGCCTAGCCCGGCGACCCGATCGAAGTGATACATGGCAAACGGCATGGTTGCAAAACTCGAGACCGTCGACGTCACCACCAGAGATTTCAGCCAAAAAGAGATGCCACTGCGCTGGATCAGGCCCTGTTTTCGCTGGTGTTTTTGCCACCCTTCATATGTTGCGATCAGCGCCCCAGTCGCAGCAAAAGACATTTGAAAACCGGGTGTTAGAACACTCCATGGGGCCAGGACCAGAATCGCGATCATGGCAATTGCGAGCGATCGCAGGCTGAGGGCGGTGCGATCCAGCAAGACTGCCCCGAACAGGACAGCCGACATGATAAAGGCTCGCTGCGTCGACACGCTGGCACCGGAAATGATCAGATAGACCGCGCAGGCGGTTAGCGCCGCCATCGCGGCCGGTTTCCGGACCGGCATCCGCAAGGCGATCGGCTCAATCAAGGCGAGCCCGCGCCACACAAACAGAAAGACAAGACCTCCGACGATGCCCATATGCAGCCCTGAAATGGCGAGCAGGTGGGCGAGGCCAGATGCCCGCAATGCTTCCTGATCAGATTGCGGCATGAAGCTTCGATCGCCGGACGCCAATGCCGCAGCAAATCCCCCTGCGCGGTCCCCCGCCGCCGCTCGGACATGTTGCGCCAGCCGGCGTCGCCATTTCGCAACCTCTAAGTCCGTTTTCCTAACCCAGGTCCGCGGCGCGCCAAGCGCCCCGCCCCGGCACCGTC
Organism: Pseudomonadota bacterium; assembly: GCA_038532145.1. GTDB lineage: Bacteria > Pseudomonadota > Alphaproteobacteria > Caulobacterales > Hyphomonadaceae > Henriciella. Next base: position 7,628 of record JBCBBC010000066.1, read on the forward strand.
CCTGAACATATCCGACCGCGCCCAGACCACTGAACCAGGCTTGCCGGGCAAAGTCATAGTCTCCAGCGATGACCGGTTGCGGTGGCGGGCGTAACACGGCCCAGCACCGGACGAAGCGCCCGGGCTCCGTCTTGAGCGATAAAATATGCGTCAATCGCACGGTTTCTGGCGTTTCGTCGGGGTCCAAACCATCTATCGCATGAATGTCCAGGACCAGTCGGACACCCGTACGGGATGGCTGCGCATCGGTAACCCAACCCTCGACCAGGATCGGCCCGATGGCGGTGGGTACCATGTTGTGCTGGGCGCGCAGCGTCGCTGCACTGCCCGCTGCGACGCCGAAGACAAGGCCGCAAACCAGGACCCAGACATATATCGCACCACGCGGCGCCAGCCTTTTCAGGCCGAGCCATCCGCCGCCAAAAACAGCCAAGGTCAGACTCCAAACGACCCGCGCGTCCGGTTCAAACGGGATCGAGAAATACCAGGCCGTTCCGACGATCATGCCGATGGCAAAGCCCAGTGGTGCCTGCAATATCTCCCCAAAGCGGTCCGCGGACAGCGGAAATCGCTGCATCTTTCCTCCCCGCCCCTTGCGAAACTGTATCAGAGCGTGTTGAAGCGGGGAAGATCCACCCCAGAAGCTTGAATCCACGGACGAAAACAAGTCTATGACCGTTATTACCCGTTTTGCGCCTTCACCCACTGGCATGCTTCATATTGGCGGCGCGCGGACGGCGCTGTTCAACTATTTGCTGGCCCGGCGCTATGGCGGAAAATTCCTGTTACGGGTTGAAGATACAGATAAAAAGCGCTCAACCGAGGAAGCGACACAAGCCATTCTCGATGGCATGGCCTGGCTCGGTCTCGATCCCAGCGAGCCTCCAACCTTCCAGAGTCAGAACGCCGATCGGCATGCCGCTTGCGCTGCGCAAATGGTCGAGTCCGGCCATGCCTTTCAATGTTATGCAACGCCAGAAGAGCTGCAAGCCCGCCGCGATGAAGGCGAAGCGAAACGCGCCGCGGCAAAAGCCGAGGGACTGAGCGACGCCGAGCGCGACGCCTTGCGCGCCCAGGCCGACGCCTTGTTGGCACCCTATCGCTCCCCCTGGCGCGATGGCGGCGAACCGCCGAGCGCAGATGCGCCTTATACCGTCCGCCTGCGCGCGCCTGATCAGGAGACGATGGCCGTTTCGGATCATGTTCAGGGCGTGGTAACGCTGAGAACGTCTGAAATTGATGATCTCATCCTGCTGCGGGCGGATGGGACACCGACCTATATGCTGGCCGTCGTGGTCGATGATCATGACATGGGCGTGACCCACGTGGTGCGCGGCGATGACCATTTCCGCAACACATTCCGTCAATTGCCAATTTACTGGGCGATGGATTGGTCCGTCCCGGAGTTTGCCCATGTGCCAATGATCCATGGCTCGGACGGCGCCAAATTGTCGAAACGGCATGGCGCGCTGTCGACTTTGGCCTATCGCGACATGGGCTATTTGCCCGAAGCGATGAATTCCTACCTGGTCCGCCTTGGCTGGAGCCATGGCGATCAGGAAATTTTTACCCTGGATGAAACCGCCAATGTGTTCGACCTTGCTGATATCAACAAGGCGCCGGGACGGCTGGATCTGGAAAAGCTCGGCGATGTGAATGCGCATTTCATCCGCACCATCGCAGAAGACCGGCTATTGGCACTGTTACTGCCTGAAATCGCGCAGTTGACGGAGGTGTCTGACATCCTGACTGAGCGCCTGCAGCAAGCCTTGCCTGTGCTCAAGGAACGTGGGCAGACACTGCCGCAACTCGCTGAATCTTGCCGGTTTTTATGGGATAGCAATGCCGACAATCTGAACAAGAAAGCCCGGAAAGCATTGCGCGAAGACGGCATCAATCGTCTGTTAGATCTCCGTGAGGCACTAGACCAATCCGATTCATGGACTATTGAAGCGTTACAGAATGTGTTGGAGTCGTTTTGTGCGGCGCACACACTATCTATGGGGCAAGTCGGACCGCCATTGCGGGCCGCGCTCACCGGCGGGCTGCCGGCACCAGATCTGGCACCAGTTATGCACTGGCTCGGCCACGATGAAGTTCTGGCGAGAATTGGGAAACATTTGCCTGCGTGAGCGTTGGCATGAGGAAAGAAGAGGATTTAGGGCTGCGATGATCAACAAGACAAAACAAACCGGGACAGCAACACTCAACGTCAAGGACAAGACGATTGAATTGCCGATTATGAGCGGGACCCATGGCCCCGATGTTGTAGATGTGAAACGCCTGTACGCCGAAGCAGGCGTTTTTACGTTGGACCCCGGATTCACGTCGACCGGATCATGTGAAAGCCAGATTACTTTCATTGATGGCGAAAAAGGCATTCTGCTGCACCGCGGTTATCCAATTGATCAGCTCGCCGAACAATCCGGCTTTTTGGAGGTCGCTTACCTGCTGTTGAATGGTGAGCTGCCAACCCAGGCCGAGTTTCGCGAATTCAATGGCCGGGTGACGCAGCACACGCTGTTGCACACGCAAATGGACCGCTTCTTTGACGGCTTCCGGCGAGACAGCCACCCGATGGCGATGTTGACCGGCACAGTCGGCGCCATGTCGGCGTTCTATCCCGGTGCAATGGACAGTTCAGACCCTGAAGAGCGCAACCTCGCCTATATCCGCCTGATCGCTAAAATGCCCACTCTCGCAGCGCGGATCTATAAATACACCCAAGGCCAGCGCTTCGTCGATCCGATCAACGAGTTGTCTTATGGCGAGAATTTCCTGCGAATGTGTTTCTCGGTTGAGGCCGAGAAGTATAAGACCAGTTCGACGCTGGCGCGCGCCATGGACAAGATCTTCATCCTGCACGCGGATCATGAGCAGAATGCCTCAACCTCGACGGTCCGTCTGGCAGGATCTTCCGGCGCGCACCCTTATGCCGCCATCGCCGCGGGGGTCGCCTCGCTCTGGGGGCCAAGTCATGGCGGCGCCAATGAAGCCTGCCTCAACATGCTGCGCGAAATCGGCTCGGTCGATCGCATTCCGGAATATATTGAAAAGTCGAAAGACAAGTCTGACAGCTTCCGCCTGATGGGCTTTGGTCACCGGGTCTACAAGAATTACGATCCGCGCGCGACCGTGATGCAGAAGACGGCGCACGAAGTGCTCGACGAGCTGGGCATCGATACGCCGATCCTGCGCGTCGCGAAGGAATTGGAGCGCCTGGCACTCGAAGATGAGTATTTCCGCGAGAAGAAACTCTATCCAAATGTTGATTTCTATTCCGGCGTCATCCTGGATGCGATGGGCTTCCCGACCGAGATGTTCACGGTTCTGTTCGCCCTTGCCCGCACCGTTGGCTGGGTCTCGCAGCTGAACGAATTTATTGAGGATCCAAGCCAGCGGATTGGCCGTCCCCGCCAAATCTATACCGGCGCCGCAATGCGCGACTTCGTGCCGATCAACGCCCGCTAATTACATCGAGGATCGCTTTCGCAGCGATTTTTGATGCCGACTCATCGCGCTCTCCCATTCGGGAGAGCGCTTTGTTTTGGGCTGCGATTTGCGCCTGCCGCCTGGGTTGGTCCGACAGGACGGACTGTGCCTCGCGCGCCACTGCGATGGCTTCGAGGTCGAATTGAATGAACTCAGGCGCAATCGTGCTATCATCCGCAGCTATGTTGAGCAGCGTGATATGGTTCGGCTTGAACAGGAAATAGCGGGCCAATGCCCAGGTGATCCAGCCTGTCCTGTAACCGACCAGAAAGGGCGTTCCCTGCACCGCCAGTTCTGAGGTCACGGTACCGGAACAGGCCAGCGCATAATCTGCGGCCGCCATGACATCGACCGTCCGATCAGCCTCTTCAACCAGTCGCGCCCATTTCTGAAGTCCGGGAAAAGCGGTTTCAAACTGCGCCCGCACGGACGGCGCAGGCGCCATGAGCACGGTCAAATCCGGATCTTCGGACTTCATGATCCAGGCGGCCTCGACCAAGACCGGCGCGACCCGCTTGATCTCACTCGGACGACTGCCGGGCAGAACCAGAAGCAGATTCTCATCCGCGCCCAATCCAATTGCCGTCCGTAGCGCGGCGCCATCGCCAAGCTGCGTCCGGCTCAAGGCCGGATTGCCCATAACGGTCACGGGCAAATCGTAAGGCTCATAATAGGGCGCCTCCATGTGATGGATGCAGATCAGATGATCGACCGCCGCCGCCAGCGTTTTGGCCCGGCCCGGCCGGGTCGCCCAGACTTGCGGGCCGACCAGTTTGATCAGCTTGATGCTTGGATCCCGCGCCCGCACCCGCTGCGCGACCCGCAACATGAAGCCCCAGGAATCGACCAGAATCACGGCATCCGGCGCGGCCGCCATAATCGCATCAGCGGCCGCATCCGCCAGTTTCACCACCGTGCCATAGGCTTTCAGACCCTCGAACAGGCCAAGAATGGAAAGTGGCGCAATATCGATCGGGGATGTGATGCCGATCTTGGCGAGTTCATGCCCGCCAATCCCGTCAATATGGATGTCCGGCGCTTGCGCCTTCAATGCTTCTGCCGTTTCGCGCGCGAGCAAATCGCCCGATGGCTCAGCCGCCACGAGATACACGCGCGGTTCGCTCACGGGGTCCAGTCTTTCGGAAAGCCATACAGGAACAAGCCCAGTTCGGATGCGCGTTTGCGAATTTGTTCAGCGTTCAGCATCAATGCGCCGTCCGCCTCATAACCGATCCCAGCCAGTCCTGCCTCTGCCGCCAGCTCGATCGTATTGAGACCGATCGTAGGTAAATCGATCCGGCGTTCCTGTTGCGGCTTGGGTCGTTTGACCAGCACGCCCAGACGCGCCTGCGGCGTGCCACGGATCTGGCGCGGTAGGGTCGCGCAGCGCTGCAGCATCTGATCGGTCCCCTCCTGCGCTTCAACACACAGGACCAGGCCATTGGCGACGATCGCGCCTTGTCCGATATCCAGCTGCCCCATTTGCCGCGCAATATCAGCCGCCTTTTTAAGGTCGGCCATCTGCGCGTCATCTGGCGCAGGGCCCGCCATCAGTCCGGCGTCTACCGTGAGGGATTGGGCGGCTTCGTCGGCGCCGATGACCTGGAACCCTTCCCGTTCGAACACATCGATCAGAAAGCGCAGCAAGGCATCATCGCCTTGCCGCGCCGCGGCAATGGCCTTTGGCAGCAGGGACACGCCCCTTATATCCGGCTTCAAGGCTTGGAAGTCGGGACGTTTTACAATGCCCGCGAAACAAATCTGTTCGCAGCCTGCCGATTTGAAGGCCTTGAACATCTTGCCGAGCTGAGCAATGCCGGCGACGTCTCCGGGATAGGTTTCCAGCGCCGGTTCTTCAAAGCCTTTCAGGCGGACAATATAGACGCCCTGCCCCCGTTGAATGGCCGCTTCCGCGACCTGGATGGGCAGCTCTCCCAATCCTGCGATGATACCGAGCGGCGCCACGAGCAACTCCTAACGCGGCAAGCAAAGAGAGCGACTTTTGTTGTCGCGGATGAAATTCACAATCTGCATCACCTCAGGCACGTCAAGAAAGGCCGCGGACGTATCCTCCAGCCGTTCCGAGAACGTCCCCTCCTTGGCATACAGCATACGATAAGCGGATCGTAGGCTGCGAATTGTCTCTCTGGAGAAACCGCGGCGTTTGAGGCCGACCACGTTCAACCCAGCCAGATGCGCGTGATTGCCCACAACCGATCCGAACGGAATCACGTCCGCCACCAGGATTGCCCCGCCGCCAACAAAGGCATGATCGCCAATCCGGCAGAATTGATGTACAGCGACCGCGCCGCCAAACCAAACCTGTTCGCCGACCGTCACATGCCCACCAATATGCGTATTGTTGGCGATCACGCACTTATTCCCCAGCACGCAATCATGTGCTGCGTGTGTGTGCGCCATAAACAGGCATTCCTCACCCACGCGGGTCAGACCGCCATGTTCCGGAGAGCCTGTGTGCAGCGTTGTATGCTCGCGCATGATCGTCCGAGCGCCGACTTCAAGCCGTGATTCGTCGCTTTCCCGATAGCCGAGCACCTGCGGAGGTCCGCCCAGGATCGAGCCGGGATAGACTTCCACCGCCTCATTCAATTCGGTGTGCCCAATAACGGTCGCCTTCGGATGCAGCGTGACGCTGTCCTTCAGGACGGCGTGTGGCCCGACATAGGCCATTGCTCCAATTGTGACGTTCTCGCCCAGCTGCGCGCCGGGCTCGACCACAGCGGTTGGATGTATGGTGACGCTCATGTCGGTTTCTTCTTCGCCGCAACCTGTTTTTCGATCCAGGCAACTTCCCGGAAATACTGGCGCAAGGGCTTGGCCGGAACGCCGCCCCAGGTTTCGCCTGCTGGCACATCGCGCATGATGCCCGCCGAAGCAGCAATCCTGGCGCCGACGCCGATATGGATATGATCCTTGATCCCGACGCGTCCGCCCATGGCGACGCCGTCACCAATCGTGCTGGTGCCGGAAATGCCCGTAAAGCTGGCAATCACGACATTACGTCCGACAATCACATTGTGGGCGATTTGTACAAGATTATCGATCTTGGTCCGCTCGCCGATAATCGTATCGTCGAAGGCCCCGCGATCTATACAAGTGTTCGCGCCAATTGTGACATGGTCCTGGATGATGACACGTCCCCATTGCGGCGCATCTTCGCCCCCCTCCGGACCAGGGGTCACCCCGAAGCCCGCTTCGCCAATCTGCGCGCCGGCATAGACGGAGACATCATTGCCAATGAGTGCACAGCGCAGGACGGCATTTGGGCCGATCGCCGTCCGTGCGCCGATCTGGACGCCCGGGCCGATCACGGCACCCGGACCGATGCGCGCATCTTCCCCAATCGCCGCACCCGCCCCAATCGTCGCCGTTGGTGCGATCTGAGCGGAGGCATGAATAGCAGGCGCGTCGCCAGGGAACAGCCAATCCTTCAGTTCGAACAGTGCTTCACTGGCCAGCTTGTGGGCAAATCGCGGCTGATCAACAATGATCGCAACAACCGACTCAGGCAGGTTCGCTGCGGCGTTCTCCTTGACGAAACAGGCTGCAGCATCCGGACTGGTCTCGCTGGCCTGTTTGGGGCCACCCTCGACAAAGCACAAGTCACCCTGCCTGGCATCTGAAGCAGAAGAAAGACCTGTAATTTCAGGGTCATTCGCGATCTCAGCGGTGATATCGCAAGTGTTCAAAAGGGTCCGCAGCTTGTGCGGACCCAGTGATTTGTAAAAGCGCTGATCGATCGTCATCAGCCCCCCAAGTGATTATTGCTGCGGTTGTTGCGCCGGCATTCTCTGGCGTACCACATTAATCGTAGGCGTCGCAGCATTCAACTTTGTGACCACGGACGCCGAGACATCAGTGGCATCATCGACAAAAACCACCTGCGATTTGTCGAGAATAACGTTGGCACCGGTCTCGGCAATCACCTGTTGCAGAACCGGGATCAGGGCATTGTTGAATTCCGACAATGCTGCCCGCTCCGTCAAGGCAAGTTCGTTGGCCGCGATCTGGCGTCGTTGATTGAAGACCTGGGCCTCGCGTGCCAATTGCTCAACTTCCGCTTTCAGAGTGGCGTTCGCGAGAATAGCGTCTCGGGTCATGCCTTGCGTTCTAGAGTCAAGCGATGTTCCGTCGGCTTGCAGCTTGTCCGCCGTCGGCTTCAATTCGCCTTGCATGGTCGTCTCGATGGACGCCACCTTGTTGCGCAGATCCTGGCCGGCCTGGCTTTCAGCATAAATTTTGACGCGGTCAATGACGACGACTTTCGTGCCTTGCGCCGTGGCCGCGGGACTCAGCGCGATCGGGGCGGTAAATAGCAACGCGAACGCTGCCATGATGGATTTGAGGGGGAACATAAGTCTCTCTCCTGTTGAGAACTCTATTAGAATCGGGTTGACGTACTGAAGCGGAATGTTTCGGTCCGATCGTACTCTTCCTTGCGAAGGATGTGTGAAAAATCGAACTGAATTGGTCCGAACGGCGAATCCCAACCCACAGAAAGACCAGCGGCAGCCCGAAGACCGAGCCCATCTTTAACCTGTCGTACGGCCGGCGTTCCTGCCGGCACGTTATTATACTGACCGTTTGCGGTCGTGAAGAAGACCGGATCACTGATATCGACATCGTCGAGAATGCCAACAGAACCAGCTTCGATGAACAGCTTGGTCCGAATGCCATACTCTTCCGGCAGATAATTCGGTACGGTTAGCTCACCCGTGCCTTGATAATAGACTTTGCCGCCCAGCGAATTAAGCGCTTTCACATCCGTGACATTGCCATTCTCGTCGGCCAGCGTGTCTATCACACGCGGTCCGAGACCGGCCACGTCAAAGCCGCGGAAAGATGACCCGCCGCGGAAGAAGCGATTGTTGATTCGAATGCTTTCATCATCACCGAGCGGTTCAATGACACCCCCGGACAGCCTCACACTGGCCCGAACGCCTGGAAAAATTCCGCGATAGGTTGCGCCGGTCACTTCCGTACGCAGATATTGCACGTCACCGCCAATGCCAGCCAGGTCCTGGCTCAACGAAAAGTCGAATCCTCCGGTGGGGGCAATCGGGTCATTGCGGCGATCCCAGTTGAAGGAATAACCGATCAGGGACGTAATATCGGCTCGCTCACTCTGGCAGATGCTCGAACGGGCGAGAAACAGTGGCGAGCACTGATCCACAACCGATGTCCCGACTGGGAAGGGCGGCGAACTCGCATCAATGGGTACATTGATCGTGACGTCATCAGTCGGGTCATCCGGCGTGTCATTGTCGAATGTCTGTTCTTCGAACGCTGTGAGGCCGGTATCATCCTCAATCACGATGTTAAAGTCGGCAACATTGATTTCATCCGATTGCAAGCGGTAGCGCAATTGCAACCCTGTATTTTCCGAAACCGGGAATCCGAAATTGAAACCGGCGCCGATCGTCTCCGATTCAAAATTGGAAACATCCAGGAAGTCTGAACGGGTCGAGAACAGTTCGATACCGGCCGATAGGTTGCGATCCAGAAAGCGCGGTTCCTGGAACCTGACATCGATGAATTGCTGTCGATCCGACGCCGAAACGCGTCCAACAAAGGTCTGGCCGCGCCCGCGCAGGTTTCTCTGCGTCACACTCACATCCAGCAGGAATGAGTCGACGGACGAGAATCCCGCCGCGAATGACAGCTCACCTGTGGCCGTTTCAGTAACGTCTAGGTCAACCACGGTCCGGTCCGGACGTGATCCGGCCCTTTCGGTGATTTCCACATCTTCGAAATAGCCCAGCGCCCGCACGCGATTGCGCGACCGGTCGAGCAGCACGCGGTTAAACGCATCTCCTTCCGCAACCCGCAACTCACGCCGGATTACGCGGTCCAGGGTTTGCGTATTGCCGTTAATATTGATGCGCTCGATGTAGACACGCGGGCCCTCATCGATCGCAAAGGTGACATTGACCTTGCGGGTCTCGGGATCGGCTTCCAGACGCGGTGTGATGTCGACAAAGGCATAGCCGGCAATCCCGGCAGCATAGGTCAGCGTATCAATCGTGTTTTCGATCTGGTCGCCGCGGAACAGCTCACCATCCTGGAAGGGCACAGCGCGCTTCAGGCCCTCTTCGCTCAACTTGTCGAGCGCGGTCTCTACGTCGACTTCACCGAACGTATATTGTTCCCCTTCGTCGATCGTATAGGTGATGTAGAAATCTTCGCGATCCGGCGTCAGATCGGCAACCGCTGAGATCACCCGGAAATCGTAATAACCCTTGTTCTGATAGAATTCGCGGAGCAATTCGCGGTCGAATTCCAGGCGGCCCGGGTCGTAATTGTCATTCGAGCTGAAGAAGCGCCACCAGCGCGACTGTTTGGTGACAATCTCGCTGCGCAGGCGGCGGTCAGAATAGGCATCATTGCCGATAAAGTTGATCGCGCGGACGCCCGTGACCGGGCCTTCCGTCATGACAAAAACCAGGTCGACCCGGTTCTGGTCCAACGGCTTGTATTGCGGCTCCACAGTGGCCGAAAAGCGACCGGATTGACGGTAAAGCTCGAGGATACGCTGAACGTCGGCCTGTACACGTGCTGCGGTGAAGATCCCGCGCGGCGCGGCCTGAATCTCTTCGCGCAGCTTGTCATCATCGAGGGCGCTATTGCCCTCGAACAGGACGCGGTTGATGATCGGATTCTCAACCACGCGAACAACCAGGTCGGGACCTGCTTTTTCGAAGGATGCGTCGGCGAACAGACCGGTGGCAAAAAGAGTCTTCAAAGACAGATCAATCCGCGACGGATCAAACGTATCGCCCGGCGATACCAGCAAATAGGACTGAACCGTGCGATCTTCGATCCGCTGATTGCCTTCAATCCGGATTTGCCGAATCGTTTCGGCGACTTGAGCATCAGACTCAAATGCCGGAATCTCTGTCACGGCCAAGGCGCTTGTCGCCATAAGAGCAGCGGCGATTACTTTACGCATCAATCCCTAGTCCTCCTTGGCAGGCGCTTTACTCGCCTGCGGGGCCGTTGAAAAGGCCGGTTTCCAGTACGTCACCCCAGGTGATGAATACGAACATGGTCAATAACAGACCAAGTCCAGCCATCAATGCCATTTCCTGCACCTTTTCGGGCATGACTTTACCCGTCACGGCTTCATAGGCATTGAAGACCAGGTGTCCTCCATCAAGGACTGGCAGTGGCAACAGATTGAAGAAGCCAATACCGATTGAAATTAACGCAGTTAGTTGAATTGCTGTCCAGACCAGGCGGCTGACTCGCTCTGACATGGGCACGCTCTCTTCGCCTAGAGTCAGATTGACAATACGCCGCCCAGCATCCCCGATCGCCACGGGACCACTCATGAGCCCCAGAGGCTCTTTACCAGTGGCTATACGCCCCAGCAAATAGACGGTCTTTTCCACGGTCTCCCCGGTTTCCGAGACGCCTTTGACGATCGCGCCCACGGGCCCGTAACGCTTATAAACCACGGATCCCTGCACCGCGAGGGGATAAATTCCGATTGTGCCCTGGGGCACCATTTGTCCAATCGAGTTCCGCCTTATAACCCGTTCGGGAGTGATCGTTAACGTTAGCGCCTGACCATCGCGCAGAATGTCAAATTCCAGAGGTCGGTTCGATGACATGCTGGTAACGGTGAGCATGTCTGCCAGCTCTCTGACTTCATTTCCTTCCACCGCTTTGATCACGTCTCCAGGAAGCATGCCGGCCACAGCAGCCGGACCATCTTCATTCACCTTATAAGCATAGAGATCGTATTGCTCTGCGCCCTTGAAACCAAAAAAGAGCGCAAACAACAGGATCGCCAAAACGAAATTCGCCGCTGGCCCGGCCAACGCAACGATCGACCGCGCGCCAACCCCTAATTCTGGATAAGGTTTGCCCTGCGGGCCATCTTCGACTTTCCCGACATCATTAGGTAGCTGGCTTTCGCCGACAAATTTCACGAACCCGCCTAGGGGAATCCAGTTCACGCGCCAGCGCGTCCCCTTATTGTCCTTGCGCTCGAAAATTGACTGTCCGAACCCGACTGAGAACGACTCGACCGCGGCACCGAACCAGCGACCAGCCCAATAATGACCGAGTTCGTGGATAATCACGACAACGCCAAGCAAGAATGCCACACACAGCAGAAAGATCGGGCCTTGTGCCAGAATCTCCGTCACGCTCTACGCTCCTGCTTCTGGCACTCGACTTCTTCAAGCAACGCGCCGGTTAATCTTTTCGCCTCAGC
>JBCBBC010000067.1:0-19309 GCA_038532145.1 Pseudomonadota bacterium
GGACTCTATGCGCACCGGTCCTATCTGGAGCAACATGGTCCTTTCAAAGGCGCTGACGATATTCCGAACCACTGCTTCATTGGGGATACGGATGAAAGCTCCAATGTCCCAATGCGGGTTTGGATGCGGAAAACTGTCCCGCACGAAAACATAGTCTTCGTCAGCAATAAAAGCGGTGTTCAGAGAAAGGCTGTTCAAGCCGGATTGGGACTTGGATTTCTGCCGAAGGACCAGGCGGAGATGAACCCGGATTTGGTCGAAGTCATGCCATCCTTGCGGAGCTGGATCACGAAATTCTGGATCACCACACATGTTGACTTGCATCGGACTGGGAAGGTTCAGGCGTTTCTTGACGTTCTGCGAAACGTGTTTCCGCCAAACGCGACCGCGCCGGTCGCCGAACAATCACGCAACCGCGACTAGCCGCACAACACATGTGCATTCATGCAGCTTGTGATCTGTACGGGCCGTAGGCAGTCTTCCTCGGTCGGCTGCAGCTCTATTCATGGAAAGGACCGAAAGAACATGTTCGGGAAATGGTCCATTCTCAGCCTGGTGAGTTGCGCACTCGGCGGCGCGATGATGGCAGAGTGTCCTGCGCTGATTTCGACGCCTGATATTGAAGTCTTCCCGAGCGCAAACAGATTGCCGGAAAATCTCATTCGGTTCTATCTCTACTTCCCGCGCCCCATGCGCCAGGACATTCGCAGTTCAGATATCCGATTGCTCGATTCCAAGGGCCAAGAAGTCACACAGGCGTTCCTGCCGATGCGATACGCGTTATGGTCTTCAGACCGGCGTCGTCTTACCATCATCCTCGATCCTGGCCGCGTAAAAACCGGCCTGGCATCACATGAGACTTTTGGACGGGCCCTCACCGTCGGCGACCGTTTCGACCTTCAGGTTTTAGGGGCGATGAAGGATTCAAACGGATGTAATCTAGGGGGCGATGTGTCCTTTGGGTTTTCTGTACACGCGGCGGAGCGCCAACCACCCGCGCCAGAGGCATGGTCGATTGAGCCCCCCACGATCGGTTCGAGGGCCGCCTTGAAAGTCGATCTTGGGCGACCGCACGATCATCTTTCCATGGCGTATCGGATTCGTGTCGCAACCGAAGACGGTCAACCCGTTCCCGGCCGGGTTGGTCTCGCTGAGAGTGAGCGCATTTGGACATTTGTACCGCGTGCGCCCTGGACGGCAGACCCGCACAAAATCACGATTGATGAACGCCTGGAAGACCTGGCTGGAAACCGGCCAGGGGTCGTGTTCGACCGCGCAACGGATGTCCCGGTGAAAGAGTGGGCGCGAGAGATCACATTTGTTCCAAGACCTGGAAATTAGTCGAATCCCAGCTTCTGGATCACCACGTTGAGATCGCCACCCGAGCGCTCGTACAAGTCTACCACTTGCGCCCTCAGCTCAATTGCCAGCCAAATCTTGTTACCGTTTTGCTCGATCGCGATATCCAGAACTTGATGAAGGTCACCGACCCGCATAACACGCCAAACCACCGCTAAATCGCTCTCGGATTCTCTGTGAATGATCGTCTCGACAATGCAGTCGCGTTGGTTGCGATCGAATGATTTGAGCACGTCCGCACTCAGGTCCTGACCGCCCTGAATATTGTCGTGAATGGCACCAAGGAAATAGGCGTTGAGCGATCGCGCATATTGATGCAGGTCCTCCGCGGTCACGCGCGCCGCATATTTGCCAAGTGTGAACCGCGCAATCGATAGCGTGTCTACATTGGCTTGCACCAATGCCCTGAGTTCTGGATCGTCACGCTCAGGCGCGCGATTGATTGATGAGAACATTTGATCGAGCGTGCCGTCGATAAAGGTTTCACACGCTTCATCCGCCTGTCCCATTGGCGTCATGAGTGTCAGCATCAGACCGCACAATATCGATTTAAAATGACTTCGACCAATCATCCGGCTGCCTCCGGTTTCTATCACTTCGAAACGAAAGAAAAACTTGGCTTCTTGATCTATTCAGGAAAATTCTTCTCCGGAAAGCGCCTGAAATGCGCATCATATGTGCGCCAGAGCGCCGTTGATTTGATTGATTTTTCCATTTCCTTCGATCAAAAAAGTTCATGCGAATGCTCGCATCCAATTTGCTGAATAGATTGAGAAAAAGGCCCCGCGCAACTGTCGCTTATTACCACGCACCTCATGAAATCACGGACCATGACAACCGCCATTGAATCCACAAAAGCCGATCTCTCCTCCGCCGTCAGGATCGTGGTTGCGTCGAATATTGACACCTGGCTGCGATCTGGGCCGGGTCGATGAGATGACACGATTTTGGGGACGAATTTTTAAGCAACAAGCCCCACCTTCCGTGGCTCGGATGCGGGCGATCGACCATCTTAATCGCACCCTCATCGCCTGCCCGGCCTGCGATGCCGTCTGGGAACGCCCGACGCTTGCACCGAACGAGCACGCCAAGTGCAAAAGATGCCATACGACCATCCTGACCAACAAACATCGCAGTGCCGAACGCACCGTGGCGTTCATGGTTGCCAGCCTGGTGCTCTACGCCGTCGCTATCAGTTTTCCGTTTATGCGGATGGAACGCTCCGGCCTTTCAAACGAGATTTCAGTGATCGATGCGATCGCGATCCTGGCGAACAATTCGATGGTGATCCTTGCCATGATATGTGCAGGGTTGATTCTGTTATTCCCCTTGCTGCGGATCATCCTGCTACTGTTTGTTGGGCTCAGCTTGTTTCGAAAGCAATCCACCGCGCGTCCGCATGCGCTGTCCTTTCGACTCGCGCAGATGCTCGAGCCCTGGACTATGGCCGAGATATTCATGATTGGCGTCATTGTCTCATTGGTCAAAGTCGGGAAACTCGCAGACATCTCTCTCGGCCCCGCATTTTGGGGGATGGCCGCTTTGATTGTCATCATGGCGTTCGGCGCGTCTGCCGTCTGCCGCGACACAATCTGGCATGATATCCGGAGGGTGCCATGAAGACGGCAAAGCAGGCTGGCCTTGCGCGTTGCGGATCTTGCGGCACGCTGACCGACCGGCCCGGTGAAACGTGTACGGTTTGCGGCGCAAAGACATATGTCCGTCGCCCAAACAGTCTTCAGCGTGTTTGGGCCTTCTGGATTGCTGGCGTACTCGCTTATATTCCTGGCAATGTCATGCCGATCATGGTGACGCAGTCGGTCGCGGGTGACAGCCCGTCGACGATTATCAGCGGCGTCATTGCGCTTATCCATCATGGCAGTTTCGAAATTGCCGCCGTGATCTTCATCGCCAGTATTGTGGTTCCGGTTTCGAAATTCATCATTATCGCGTGGCTTGCACTATCTATTCAACGCGGATGGGGGCTTAGCGAACATAGACGGCATCTCGCGCACGAAGCGGTCGAACTGATCGGGCGGTGGTCAATGATTGATGTGTTCGTTGTCGCAGCGCTCGCCGCCCTCATCCAAGTCGGCGCCCTGATGTCAATATTACCAGGCGCCGGCGTCAATGCCTTCGCCGTGTCCGTCATATTCACGATGCTGTCGGCCATGAGCTTCGATATACGATTGATCTGGGATGGCAGCACGCCAGAAGCGGAGGGTCTCAATGTCGGACACTGACTTTGAAGCGCCCGAAATCAAGAGCGAACGCCGGGGCGGCATATCGGTGGTCTGGGTCGTGCCGATCATCGCAGCCCTGATCGGCGGGGCGGTCGCCTATAGATCCTTGGCCAACCAGGGCCCGCTGGTCGAGATCGAGTTTGAGGCGGCGAAAGGGATCTCCGCTGGCAAGACCGAGATCAAGCACAAGGACGTCGTGATCGGCATTGTCGAAGACGTGAAATTCGCAGAAGGATTAGAGCGCGTCGTAGTTTCAGCCAGGCTGGATCTCGAGATCGAGCCTTACCTTGGCGATACGACCGACTTCTGGGTCGTCAGCGCGAATATATCCGGCACGAACTTCTCCGGCCTGAGCACTATTCTTTCCGGATCCTACATTGAGGTGGATTGGTCCGGCCCTCCAACCCAGAGCCTGCGCACGTTTGACGGACTGGAGAAGCAGCCGCTCACCCCACCGAGCGCAGAGGGTCGCCATCTCAAAATGCGCTCATCGCGTGCGGGGTCGGTGAATGTCGGCTCACCCGTCTACTTCCGCGGCATTCAAGTCGGACGCATTGAAAGCCGCGAGCTCAGCAGCGACAATCGCGCCATCGAATACTCGCTCTTTATAGAAGCCCCGCATGACGAGATGGTCTCACGGAAAACGCACTTCTGGAACGTCTCCGGTATCAGTCTTGAAACAAATACCGACGGGCTCGCCGTGAATTTTGCCTCCCTGGAATCCCTCCTCGGTGGCGGGATTGAGTTTGGCGATATCGGTATCGATATCTCGAACACACCATTGAGCGAAGATTACGTGTTTCAGCTTTTCGATGATCAAGAGGCCGCGATCGAAAACCAGTTCATCAACCCCGAAGAAGCAGGTGTCCAGTTCATGGTCACTTTCGAAGATTCGGTCGCTGGCTTAGAACCCGGGGCACCCGTGGAGTGGCAAGGCATACGCATTGGCACCGTCAATGATTTAAGGCTCGACCTCGACGTCTCTCCGGGAGCAAATATTGTCAACGTCATCATCGAGCTGCAACCAAGTCGGATCGGGCTCGCGTTCGACAATGTCGAAGAAGCCCAGGCATCTATCCAGGGCTGGGTCACTTCCGGCATGCGCGTGCGTCTTGCGACCGGGAATATTCTCACCGGCAAAAAACTCATCCGGTTCGTAGACGGCGTCGGGACCGATCCGTTCCGCGTCAACTTCGCTGACCCTGTCCCGCGATTGCCGACGGCACCGTCTGAACTGAATGCCATCACACAGGATGCTGAACAATTGGTACAAAATCTGGCTGCACTCCCGCTCGAAGATCTGGTCGTTTCCGCCGTTCGGTTGCTCGATAACACGAACGCGCTGATCGCCAATCCGGAGCTTCAAGATCTCCCCGGCGAACTTAACTCCACACTCGCTTCCTTTGACAGCGTTGCAGGGCAACTCGATGCCGCGAGCAAAAACCTTCCTCTTCTAATCGACAATCTCAATCAAATTGCTGATGCCGGAGAAAGCACGCTGACCGGTCTCTCACCCGACTCGCAGCTTTATGTCGACCTCTCCGGCGCGGTCCGGGACTTGCGCGATGCCGCGCGGTCATTGTCAGGACTCGCCGCCAGACTTGAAGAACAACCCAATTCGCTGATCACCGGAAGGAATTGATCGATGTCTGCAAAACGAGTGCTCATCACGATCGGCGTGGCGGCTTTCGTCGTATCCTGCTCGTCGGCTCCGGATCCCATTCTTTATACGCTGACGGATAATGATCTGCCTTCGCCGTCTATCACCAATGACCAGATCATTGGTCTGTCAGAACTTACGCTCCCCGCCTACGCGCGCAATCAACAGATCACGACCGCGATCTCGGACTACCGCATCTCTGAAGATGATGACCACCGATGGGCCGCGCCGCCCAGCGAGGCCCTGACCGCGGCCTTGTCCAGAGCGCTCGAAGACAATTCGGGCAGCACGGTGCTTCAGCGTCCATTTCCGGCCGGTGTCCGTCCGGATGTCCGCCTCACTCTATCCTTCGACCGATTATTGCGAGGCGCGGACGGCGAAGCCGAAATGATGGGTCAGTATCTTCTGCAACGCAAAGGCAGCGATCCCGAAATCAGTCGGTTTTCCATAATAGTTCCAAGCACGGGCGGCAGTTATGAAGCCTATATGGCGGCGCTCAGCACCGGTTTGACGGAACTCGCAGCTGAGATTGCTGCAGCCTTGGCGACCGAGGCCACAGAATAAGCCCGCGAGGCTAAAGGAAACTCTTTGACTCAGACGCCTGATATGCGTGCGGGTCTTTGGCGGACTTGTATCCTTCGACCCGGCTGAGAAACAGATCAGGGGAATGCGCCGATTGCGGGTCGATCTCCGTTTTCATCGGGTTCATTTCTACCGCATAGCGAAAAATTGCATCCCCACCGCTTTGCTCGAACAAAGCGGGCAAGAAGTTTTCAAACGTACCGACTTCGATGGCATTATGCAGATGCCAGGCGGCAAAGAATTCCGGCGAATATTCTTTCGTCAAACGCCGATTGAAGGCGCGTACAAAGGGATTGTTGCCCGTTGCACCGATGACGACCTCATAATGGTAGTGGACCCCGATGACCTGCCCGGCGGACACAACATCTTTAAAATGAATGCGCAGACACATGACCTTGCCTAGAATGGGCAAGCGCTTTCCCATCGCCCATCCGTCGGGCGCGCAGTAGAAAATACTCAGAGCCGTATCAACCGGGTATTTTAGCGCATATTTATTGTACTGCATCGCTTCCCGGATATGAATTTTCGCCCCCGCGCGCGACGTACCGCCGGGACCGAGTGGACCGGACAGGTCTGCACTGCAATGGTCAGACGGATGCCAGAGCAAATATCCGGGCACGGTTTGGGACTCATACCCGGAAACCCCGTCCAGCGAGACACGAAGGTTCGGAAAATTCAAAAACCACCAATAGATCATCTCACTTGAGACACCGCGCAGGAGCGAATGGTTCAGAACCACGCAAAACTGGCCATTTGGTCGCTCAATTATTTCAAACGCTGTTGAGTCTGTCGGCTTCAGCGACCAGCCAAAATCGCGTTCTGCTGGCATTGAAAAACTCGCCATGGTCTTCCCTTTCCCATCACAGGATACGGGGTTGTTAGACGCATACGCATGCTGGCAGCGTTCACCTAGGTTAACTCGCGCAGCGTTTTCTTGAATCGGCTGAGCCCTTGTGGCGTTATCCCCAAAAATCGGGCGATATACTTATCCGGCACCGTATGGACCACATCATCGTATCGGTCGACCAGAAAGCGGTACCTTGTTTCCACATCTCGAATGGTTTTTGCGCAAATCAGGTCTTTGTCGAAAACCAGCGTCTCCAATACCATCGCTCGCCAATACAAGCTAAGCGGCGCATCCGACATGAACTCTTCACGAAACATGGCGAAAGGAATACGCAGACCGGTAAAGTCGCTCATCGCAATCAGTGTATCCGAGCTGACTTGTTGATGCCATGCAGAGGTAAGGTTGGAGCACAAATGGCCACGCTCAAAAAAACGGGCAATTTGTTGATCACCGTCCGGGGTCGTTTGGATCGAAGCAGCAACACCGTTGCTCACAAAGAACAGGTGCTGAGTGACACACGCGCTATCCAGCAGCACCGCACCTCGATCAACCGAAACGGGTTGAACGCGTTGGCACACAGCCGTCCACTCGGCATCACTCAGGTGATATCCGCGGGTGGCCACATGCTGCCTGAATGTTGCGATGGCATGATGAGACATGGTTCACTTTCTCAGCGGCAAGTTTTCACAAGACCTGTATCTTAAACGCTTAGAATGGGACGCCGTCGAGTGTTCCCATCTCGCCGAGGCGATAGCGTTGGTCAGCCGCCTGGATGGCGGCCTCGCTGTCCAACACATAACTTCCGCCGAACACAAGCGGTTGCGGCGCAGGGGCGCCGCCAAGCAGAAACACGTCCGCGGACCTGGAGGATTTATTGCTCAATCTGAGCGTTGTTCGATGAGGCGCAACGCGAAGCATTGCACCGGCAGGAACGCGATCGGTATCATCGACCCAAACGCCTTCGACCGACTCGATGACGTACAAAGCGTACTCATGATCGGCGCTCCAGAGTTGAAAATCTGTGCGCGAGTTTCGGTCGAGCGTGATGTGCGCCATCACGGACGGGCTTGCCAGTGGTAGCGGACCCTGCCGCCCCTCCAAGTCTCCGGCGATCAGTTTGATATCCACGCAATCTCGCGTCCAATGCGTCATCTCTTCTGCCTGGAAGGCTCTGTAATCTGGCGCATCGTCTTGTTGCTCGATTGGCAGCCGGGCCCAAATTTGCAGGCCGTGCATCGTGCTGGCATGATCGACCAGATTGCGCTCCGTGTGCAGAATTCCGCGCCCCGACTTCATCCATTGTGCGCCACCTGGACCGATTTGCCCAATATTCCCGAGACTATCTGTATGCTCGTTGGCGCCATCCATCAGATAGGTCATGACCTCAATGCCGGCATGAGGATGCGCCGGCAGTTTACCACTCGGCGCGGGAACCGGTCCGAAATGGTCGAGCAGCACAAACGGTCCAACGCTGCGCGTATGCCCCATCGGCATGGGTCGGCGCACTTCCACCGGCCCAACATGAGATGTCGGTGCGTTCCAGATCATGTGTTTCGAAGAGTTCAAGATTTCCATGCAGTTTTCCCAACAGTCATCTGCTAAACATACGTTCACGCGTGCGGCGAACCCGATCGTCAAACTTGCGGCATCACTTCCAAGTCCATTTCAGTATCGAATTTCCCCGAAAGCCCTATTTCTTTCAAACAGCTTAAATAGGCCATGACCTTTGGCGTTCGGTGAGTATCAACATGCGTGATCACCCAACACACCGTCTTTACATTTGGCACTGGAATTTTGATGCGGTGAATCAACGGATTTGCGTGAGCGAGGTGGTCGCCGATACAGCCGATTACCATGCCCTCCTGGACCGCACGCCAAACAACATGACGTTCATTACTGGTGAATACGATATTCTCATTCGGAATATTATCGCGGATCCAGTCATTTGGCGGCGAGTACAGATCGTCTGAAAGTAGAGCGAACCGGTGATTTCTGGCCTCTGGGAGAGACGCTGGATTACCATTGCGATCGATATATTCTTGATGTGCATAGATGCCGCCAAAGAAAGACATCCAGGGCATAACCACATAGTCAGGCTCTTCTGGTTTAGGCCCGAAATAGAAACAAATATCCGCCTCACCGAGCTCCATTCTCGGGATTCCTTTGACGACTTTATGGGTCACCGAGACGTCAGGGAATCTGCGCTGAAATTCCTGTACCGCGGCAACAACGGTCGGTGCTGACCCTTGTGGCGTGGCCACGATAAACTCGCCCTCAAGCCGTTCCTGATTCAACTTGCAAAGCCCTACAAAACGCTCTGCCTCTTTCTCGATTGTTTCAGCGGACCGGACCAGCGAGACGCCAAAATCAGTCAAGGAATACCCTTTGGAATGCCGACGAAATATTTTGAGTCCAAGTTCCGCCTCAAGCAAATCAATCCGCCGCATGACCGTTGCCCGGTGGACGCCCAGCGCATCAGCAGCGGCAGAAACGGTCCCCAGTTTTGCGATGAAATAGGCCGTCCGTATTTCTATCAACAAACTCATGGCTGAAAGAGTAGCAAACTTGTTTACATTCGAAATGCAGCACAAATAAACAGTGTATGCGCGAAAATGCACATCCAGAAGGCCTCACCCAAATTCTTCAATATGACGCAACTATGCGCACAGTCTGTGCATTTGGTTCTGTATATATCGCTACGGTTTCATGCCAACGATGGGTCGAGTTTTCTACCGACAAAAGGGGTCGACCATGTTTTCTGTCATAAAGAGTTCAGTCGTGAGCCTGTCCGCGCTTACCTTGATTATTTCAGCCTGCGCACAATCACAATCAGACGTCGAACCCGCAATCGAAGTCGGGCCACCGCCCGTCTCGCTCACGGTTCTGGAGTTTGGCGGTCCGAACACGCTCTTCGCAGCTGATGATGTGCAGAATAAAGTCTACGCGCTGGAACTCGCAGAGATCCCTGACGAAACAGGCAACCTGCAATCCGTACCGTACAATCTTGTCGGCTTCGGCTCGCAGCTCGCAGCCTTTTTTGAAGTCAGCCCGTTCGACATCACGTATCACGACCTGGCGGTTCACCCCGTAACCAAAACAGCCTTTGTTTCACTTTCGATGTCAGGCAAAGACGGCGATCAATCGGCCTTGGTGATGGTCTCCCCGCAAGGTGAGATCGCAAACCTGGATTATCAGACGCTGACCTATACCAGCGTCGACATTGCCGAGCCGGCCGATCCAAGTGTCACCTTCTGGAGAGACATTTCCGCGCCAACACTATCGGTCACTGATTTCGAATATGACGGTGGCCAACTATACGTAGCTGGTTTGTCGAATGGCGAATTCGCGTCGACTTTGCGGACGATTTCTTATCCGTTCGATGCCAGTGTTGAGACGACCAGTATCGAAATGTTCCATACTGCTCACAATCAGAATGAGACGCGCGCGCCGATCCGGGCGATGGCAATGGTTGATCTCGATGGCGCAAAGACCATGGTTGCAGCTTACACCTGTACTCCGCTCGTCACCATTCCGGTCGATGCTTTAGACGATGGCGCACATGTGGTTGGCAACACGGTTGCGGAGCTCGGATACGGCAACCGACCGCTCGAAGTATTGTCTCTTACGGCTTACAATATGGAACGTCAGCCCGAACAATTCGTGCTGGTCATCAATCGCGAAATGAGCGCCAATCTCATCAAGCTTGAAGATCTCGCCGCGGCCCCCGCTTTGACCGAACCATTCGCCGCCCTAGGCGACACGCTTGGCGTCGACGGCACACACATTCCATTTGCCGGAATTTTGCAAGCGGATGACCAGGACGCGCAATTCATCCTGACGCTCAGACGAAATATCGATACCGGCGATGTCGACCTCATCTCCTCGATGAAAGGCGTTTATTTCCGCCTGTCTGATTTTGTCAGCGAATACACATTCCCCGATTATACATATGCTGAGAACCAGGCCGGCACCCAGATGTTTCACAATATG
This sequence comes from Pseudomonadota bacterium, assembly GCA_038532145.1. GTDB lineage: Bacteria > Pseudomonadota > Alphaproteobacteria > Caulobacterales > Hyphomonadaceae > Henriciella. The sequence goes on from JBCBBC010000067.1 coordinate 10,682, forward strand.
ATGAAACCTCTTGAAGGCTATCCGGAACTGGTCATCGAATAGCGGCCTGTTTAGAGCCGCCGCCCCCCCTTGCCCATCGGGTCCGGCGAGCACTCTCGATCATTACCAACGCGCCATCTGTCTGGACCAGAATTCCTTGTCAGCAACCTATGGAGACGATCCTGTGAGCAATGCATCCAAATCCATGATTGGCAAAAAAGGTCTGACCATCATTGGACTGAGCCTCATCGTCGCGTGTACGCAATCGCCGCTTACTTCCTGGGCGGAAGATACGCAGTCTGCAGAAGCGCCAATGGCCGGTATTTCCTATGCCAGTTACGCGTCTCCAAAACAGCAAATGGCCACGCGCGACGCCCTCCTATCCCGCGCAGCCGGCACGGTCGAGTGGAGCGTTCGTATCGCTTACACCGATGGTGAGATCTACAATCCGGCGACCGGGAAGATGGATAAAATCCGGCTCCGAAGCTATCAGGGCGAAGGTGTTGATCCAGCCGTCCCATTTGTGCCTCCGGCGATCACTCTACGACCGGGCGACACCTTTCTTTTCAATTTGCAGAATGACCTCCCCGCCGATGATCCGTCTTGTGTCGATCATGGCGATATCAACATTCCGCATTGCTTTAACAGCACAAATATGCACGTGCACGGCCTCTGGGTCAGCCCATCCGGCAACTCGGACAATGTTTTGCTGCGCCTGACCCCCGGCGCGACTTTTACACATGAGTATAACATTCCCGCTGATCATCCCGCCGGGACGTTCTGGTACCACCCGCACCTTCACGGTGCGACGGCCCTGCAAGTCAGCAGCGGCATGGGCGGTCCGCTCATCATTCGCGGTGAGCGATTGCCCGGCGCGGACCATACGGGCGATATCGATACATTGTTGCGCTATCCAGATGGTGCGCCGCTCGGCGAGCGGATCGTAACCCTGACACAGATAGCCTATGCCTGCGGCGCGCGCGATGAGCTGGGCATGATTGATATCAAGACCGATGCGGAAGGCTTCTGGATCTGTGACGAGGATGATGTCGGCATGGTCGAAGGCTATAATCAATTTGGAATGTACGAAAATTTCGACACGCCAAGTGGTGTTCCGGATATTCGCACCCGCTGGCAGGTCTCGGGCCGTCACACGGCGTTGAATGGGCGCGTGATGCCGACGATTGACGGAGTGCAAACCGGTGAAATCGAACGCTGGCGCTTCATTCAGGCCGGCGTCAGTGGCTCGATATCGGTCAGCTTCCGAAAGTTTGAGGGATCGGCCTCTGACTATGAGGGCGGCGACAGCGCAGCCCGCGCGGCCTTTGTCGGCGATCAATGCACTGGCGAGGAAGTCGATCAGTTCTCGATCGCACTGGACGGCCTCACGCGCAATCGGGTGAACGTTCAACAGCGAACGATGCTGCACCCTGGCTATCGCGATGATGTCCTCGTCGCATTTCCGGAACCTGGCCTGTATTGCATAGTAGATAATGATGCGCCGAAGAATGAGAATATTCGGATGCAAGAAAAGCAGCGTCAGTTGCTCGGCTTTGTGCGCGTCACGGGCGACGCCGATCCAGCGCCTCAGGAGAGCGCGAAAGAACGCATGCAAAGCTTTATGCTTGCCGCCGCAGAAACGCATATGCCGGAACCCGTGCGCGAGCGGATCGCGGGCGAGCTGTCTGGCGACATTATCAGTCTTGCATCTTTCGTCGCCCATGAAAGCCTGATCGACGTTGCCCTCGACGGCACGCAAACGCTCGGCTTTGATACGTTCGTCAATGACGATGTCCCGCATCTGCCAGGTGGCGCACAGAATGACTTTGTGGTCGGCGATCTGGATTTGGACTCTGGTCCGTTGCCGAAACTGATCAATGCCTCGGAATATGAAATGGGCCGGATGGACCGTTCGCTTATTCTCGGCAATGTCGAGGAATGGACACTCGCGGCCTTCACCGAAGGCCATCCGTTCCACAAACATGTCAATCCCGTTCAGATCGTGAGCATCATCGATCCCGACACAGGCATTGATGTCAGTGCTTTTGAATCCGGCTCGGTCTATGCGGGACTGAAAGGACAGTGGAAAGACACGGTATTTCTGCCAACCAACCTGTTTGGTGCGCCCTACACTGTCACCGTGCGCACCCAGTACAAGCGCTATATCGGCACCTTCGTGCTTCATTGCCACATTCTCGATCATGAAGACTTCGGGATGATGCAAGTGCTCGAGGTCGTCATGCCACCCGACCCGAACGCCATGCATCATGGTGCTGCGCATCATAGCGAAGAACACTGATGTCCCTATTGGCTCACGTCCCCTCCCTAACACCCTTGAGCCAATCTTGACCCTTGCACAGCCATCCCGAAGAATGGCGTGCGAGGGCTTTTTTCTGATCGTTGTTCGGTCAATTGCGCGCGCCAGGTGCGGACGCTAGAAATCAAAGCGAGCCTGTGCCGACAAGCGCGATCCTTCTCCGGTTAAGCCACTGACAACCTCGCGATCGGCGTAGACATATTCTATCCCGAATGTGCCATTCTTGACCGGCGTCCAAAACAGATTGAACGCCACCGAAGAACCGCCATCCGTCGCTGACTCGCTGGATCCAGCAGGCGAGTCAAACTCAACCGCGCTGAGTTTGAAGGTCGAGCGTAAGGCATCCGTCCACCAATGCTGATATGAGAGGTGCCCCGCCAGAATGCCGGTCGCCTCAACGGAACCGTCTTCCGCGACCACACCTTCCAAACCAACATTGGCCAAGGTCGCATAATAATGAGTAAACCCCTCACCGGCCTGCGCCGCAAAGGCGAGATTGTCTTTCTCCCCAAAGACCGGGAGATTGATCCGGCCGGACACATTCACGCCGCCCGTGTACACGCTGTCCGTCGTTGACTCCAATTGCAGGCCAAGGCCGGCCAGCCGCACGCGCCCCCAAGGTTGCGTATATTGAACATAGCCTGTGACGTTTGGCAGCGAGTCTGAAGCGAGCTGCGCGCTATCGCCAGAGAGATCGCCTGCCGGGTCTTCAATGCCCAGCGCGACGCGCCAGCTTTCATTTAAATCGGTTCGCCAGCGAATGCCCGGATTTCGGACGATCGGCACAGCAAACGGATTGTTCGGGCCTTCCGGCGAGGCGGCAATGTCGACAAACTGAGACCAGTACTGCCCCACATAAACATTGCCCACGCCCGCCGCGGCGTGTCGTAAAACGGGCGTGTAATTGTTGGTCGTGTCATTGCCAGAACCAAAGAAATCCATCTCCAGAAACGAACGAAACTCACCCCACGCGGTTTGGTCTCGAACATCGAAATTGAGGCGGGTATATCGCGCATGACTTCGAAACACTTGCCGCCCATCGCTTGAAGATCCATCCAAGGGTATGGTGCGCAGATTGAGAGAGTCGGAAAATCCGAGACTATCGAAATCATATCCAATATCGGCCTGGACATAACCACCGATCCGCATCGACGCTGTTGAACCTGGCAGCGAAACAGAGCCTTCAAAATCACCAGCCGTGACAATCGCATCATCCGGAACGCGACCGACCTCATAGCGACCAGCATTGATCCCAGTATCTACGGACGCGCTGCTTTCCGTTGGGACCTGCGCCGCAGTTGGGAGGACCTGGATCAAAGTTTCCGTCTCTTGCTGGACGATTTGAGTCTGTCTCTTGAGCTGTTCTATCTCTTGAGCCTGCGCTTCAACGATGTCAGCGAGCGCATCGATTTGCGCCTTCAGCGCTTCAAGGTCCACATCCTCTGCGGCGGCAGGTGGCAAGGCAAACGCCGATTGTGCCAGCGCTATGACAGAGACCGCTGTGATTGACCGGCTATGCCGGCAAGGCCGTCTACCAACGCAACGGATAACATCCCAACTGACCGCGATGTGATTAGAGGTTCTCACGCTTTACTCCCCTTATATTCAGGCGTTTGGGAGATAGACATTCACACTGTGAGACGGGGGTAAACGCGCACTGATGCGCACTCAGTGTTCGGTCATGACCGTAGAGCCGGTCGCGGCTTTCGATTAGCTTCACGCAGAGCCATGAAGGTGTGCGGCGATGCAGAAGAAGATCCGGATCATCGTTTGGAGCCTGTTGATTGTTTCGAGTTCCAGCCTTGGCGCATACGCCTATTTTGATCGTGCCGATGACGAAACAGCGCTTCCTCAGGACCTCGACACACTGATCAAAGACTCGATGTGCAAGGCTCGCCCTTAGTCCCCGTGGTGCGTTTCGACATTTGAAGGATCGCAAACACATCGGATCACGATCAGCGGTTCCCCGCGCATATTCCAAAGAGCCTGCCCGGTTTGGATCTTTGGCAAACGCTCTCGCTCAAGTCGATTTCCATAATGACAGTCTCGCGCGCGTTTGCTAAGGCGGCGTTGGCGGTCCTGAGAGATCAGGATAATAAGGAAGCTGGTGTGAACCCAGCGCTGTTCCCGCAACTGTAATTGGTGAGCCAGCATCAAGCCACTGGAAGAGTCCGGGAAGGCATTTGCTCCAAGGCGAAGACCCATGAGTCAGGAGACTTGCCGCCAATGTCGTCCGCTCTTGCGACCGGGATAGTCGCCAGCGCCGGAAGTCCGCAGAGACGACCCGTCAGTTCAATCCGTACGCCCTTGTACGGTTTTAGTGGGAGGTCGTCTGATGTTCGTCATTAGAACCCTTTTGATTTCTTTGTTTGTCTGCCTGGGTGGACATTCAGCATTTGCTGATCAGCTCTTCGGTATTGTTTCCGAGCGAAATTCCGCCACCGCTGCAGCCGCCGCCAAACAGTTTGCAGATAGATACCCAAACGCTGAAATCTCGCTGCGCACGCCGCGCCAGCTGGGTCAGATGAGCGACATTGAAATCACCGATCGCATCGCGCGCTCGGACGTCTTCTTCGTGGCGGGGGTGTTTAGTGAAGATGCGAACCGGTTGGGCCGTCTCATCGAGAATTCCGGCAAGACAGAAGACCTCTACATTGTCAGTTCCACGCGCAATCTGATTTCGCTGTCGCGTGATCGTTCCGGGGTTGGAATTGATCTCGACGAGTCATTAGAAGACGCACTCGCCACAACTAACGCCTCCTGGACCCTGGCCAATAATTATTGGCAAGCGCGCGGCGTCGACAATCTATCGAACCTCTTCGCGGCATTGCTAAACCAGGACAAGCTGGATCAGATTCCGCCACCTGCCCCGATCGCGCCCGTCCGGTTCGCTGATATCGTGGGACCGCCAAGCGCGCCGATCATCGGCATCGTGGACTATGACACGGGGGATCAGGCGGGGAATTCCGATCTGCATGATCGTCTGTGCGCAGAACTTGTTTCTCACGGCGCCGCATGTTTGTCGGTCTATGCCGATTGGGGCGCTGCAAGTGCGGACGCTCTTGAGCAACTCGGTAGTCGAAACCTCTCCGGCACCATCCTCTTGCAGGACTTCGCGATTGGTGGAAGCGCACAAGACCGGGCTCAGGACGCGCTGATTCAGCTGGATACGCCACTTCTCAAAGGGATCCGGTTGGTGGACCTCGAAGAAGCTGACTGGCGTTCGGGATCTGATGGTATGCCGACCGATAGTGTCTATTACAGGGTGGCCATGCCGGAACTCGTGGGTGCCAGCCAACCCTTGATCCTGGCAACGGCCGCGCCGCCGCGCCTGGACCCGATATCGGGGATCGAAATTCGAGTGACCCAACCCATAGATGATGAGGTCGCATCAGCAGTAAAACGCATGATCGCCTGGACAGACCTTCAGACCGTTTCCAATCAGGATAAGCGACTGGCAATTATTTATTACAATCATCCACCGGGCCGACACAATATTGGTGCGGACAATCTCGATGTCGCGGCCAGTCTTTTTCAGATCCTAAAGCGCTTGGATCGCGATGGGTATGATGTGGGCACGTTGCCAGAGTCGCCGGAAGCGCTTCTGGACCTCATCCTCGATCGCGCGGTCAACCTGCCCGAAGATAGCGGTGCGCTGGCAAAGCTTTCCCAATCAGGCATGGACTTACCGGTATCATCCTATCAAGCCTGGTTTGAAACACTGCCCGCGTCGACAAAAGCAGAGCTGACGGATGGCCCATTGGCAGCGCTGCAAATCAACGTAGAGATGGCCATGGATCAAAGTGACCTGGCACAGGCGGAACAACTGATCTCGGACGCGGTGCATGACATGGAATATGTCATTGAGGGAGCGCCAGCACAGTATCATGAGCGCGCCGAAGACCTGCTCGCACAGCTTAAAACGAGTTATGAACGCCTTCTCACCGGCGAAGACCAGTGGCCGACAATCGAAGCTCTGTCGCGCGGACTGATGCAACAAGGCATTGAAGGTCTCAGAGGATGGGGCGAGGCGCCAGGAAAAGTCATGACTCATGAGGGTGAGTTCGTGCTGCCGGGATTGCGCTTTGGTAACGTTCTGATCGCACCGCAACCTCCGCGTGGATGGGAGATCAATGAAGAGGTGCTACACGCGAATATGAGCGTGCCTCCGACACACCAATATCTGGCATTCTATTACTGGCTTCAAAACAATTTCGATCCACACGCAATCATCCACCTGGGGCGTCACTCGACCTATGAGTTTTTGCCGGGCAAACGCGTTGGCTTGCAGAGCTCAGACTATCCGCGTCTTATCGCCGGGGATATCCCCGGACTCTATCCATACATCGTTGATGGGGTCGGCGAAGGGATCCAGGCCAAACGGCGCGGACTGGCCGTCATTGTGGATCATTTGACACCGCCGCTGCAGGTCACACCATTCTATGATGAATTGCTGAGTCTTCGCCAACTGGTCGAAAGCTTTGAGGCCGCCGACCCGTCTGATGCGGGCGACGCCACGCGGGCGCAATCTCTTCGACGGATCAGAGAGATGGTCGTCGATCTAGGACTCAAAGATGGCCTGATCGCCGAGCTGGAAGCTGAACATGGTGGCGGCGAGACATTCGAGTTCGAGACCCTTTCCGCAGATCTTCTGGTGCATGAAGTCGGGCATTATCTTACCGAGGTTCAAGAAGACTTCATGCCGCTAGGTTTACATGTCTTCGGACAAGAATGGTCGGATGAGGCGGTCGAGATCATGTTGACATCCATGGAGATGCCACAAGCACGCGGCGTTTTGGAACAATCACCTTCTCTTGAAATGTCGGCACTTATGGACGGCTTGAACGGTCGTTTTGTGCCGCCAGGCAAAGGCAATGATCCCGTTCGTTCGCCGGATGCTTTGCCCACAGGCCGCAACTTCTACGGCCTCGATGCGAGCCTCATTCCCAACGTTGTTGCCTGGGACATTGGCGCGGCAATGGCGACCTCGAAGCCTGCATCCGATCAGAATCAGGCCGTGGTGCTTTGGGCGTCCGACACGGTCCGCGATGGCGGCGTAATGATCGCGTTCGGCATGAAACTCATGGGCGTGAAACCGGTATGGAACACGCGTGGAATTTTGACAGGGTTAGAGCGTTTGGATGGCCCACGCGAAGATGTAAGCTTCGTCACCTCGGGACTGTTTCGCGATCTCTATGGCGAACAAGTCAAATGGCTGGACAAAGCTGTCTTGCTGGCAATTGACGGGGCTTCTATGACCATCCTCAGTAATCACCCAGAGCTACAAACGGCGTTGAGCGAAACGCTCGCGCCGCTTGGAGAATTACGCAACCCTGGAACCGACAGTCTATTGGAAAACAAAATCGCTGCCGCCTGGGTCTCCGACATGTTGGAAAAGGAGACTCTCTCCGAAGGCGACGGCAGATTGGCCAGTCTACGTTTGTTCGGCCCGGCGCCCGGTCGCTACGGCGCGGGCATTAATCGACTGGCCGAAAGATCTGGGGCTTGGGACAGTCGCGATGAACTCGCGTCGAATTATATCGCCCGGATGGGGCATGCCTATGGTGTCGGGATGGACGGTGTCGCCCAACAGGACGTTTTCGTTGCTCGTCTGGAGAAGGTCAGTGACAGCTTCCTTGGGCGCGCCAGTAATCTGTACGGACTCGTCGATAATAATGATGCGTTCGATTATCTCGGCGGACTTAATCTGGCCGTTGAGTCTGTCCGTGGGGACGCTGCACGGGGTTTTGTCATTGATGTGAGTGACCCCGACAATCCGAAGACCTCTCCATTGGCCAGCGCCATCGTTCAGGAGCTTCGCGCCCGCCAACTCAATCCAAACTGGGTGAAATCTCTACTGCCTCATGGCTATGCGGGTCCCCGGACGATGAATGTCGCCTTCTTTGAAAATCTGTGGGGCTGGGAGGCAACAAATCCAAATTTGTTTCCCGACGAAATCTGGGAAGATGCCAAAGATGTCTACATTGAAGATCGCTACGAACTTGGATTAGAGGCCTTCTTTGATGAAGACGCGAACAAGCCCGTCAAAGCGAATATGTTAGCAATCATGCTGGTCGCCGCACACAAGCAATACTGGCAAACCGACGATGAAACGATCGCTGAGCTGGCGGGAGCGTTTGCTGCTCTTGTCATCGAAGCTGGCCTGCCGGGGAGCGGACATACGCAACCTGATCATCCGATGCTCGACTGGCTCAGCAATTATCTGCCGACGGAGACGGTCGAACAACTCAATTCCGTTCGCGATGCTGCGCGTGGTTCTGAATCTGCAGAGGCCCGACCACCGGAAATGATCCGAGAATTGCGTCCGACCA
>JBCBBC010000068.1:0-19136 GCA_038532145.1 Pseudomonadota bacterium
CGCCGAACGACCAGTTCAAAAACGGGATCATCATCACGTAAATAATCGCCCAGAGACGTCCGCCGAGCCGCCATAGCAGCGCCACTGACATTGCGAGACCGATCAGGACCGGCAATAGGAGCCCGGGCCGATTATTCGTCAATATGCCAATGAATGCGTCCCAGATTTCGACCAGCATTATTCATCTTTCTCCGACAAACCGAAGCTTGCTCTTAACGACCAAACGCGCGTAAGGCCAGCAGCCAGTTTGTTTGATTTGCAGGAGATCACCGTGAGCACAGATGTGAAGCTTTGCCTGATCGCGGCGCGCGCACAGAATGGCGTGATCGGCAAGGATAATGACCTGCCCTGGCGCTTGTCGGATGATCTCAAACACTTCAAATCTGTTACCAAAGGCTGCCCCGTCATTATGGGACGCAAGACTTGGGAAAGCTTGCCGCGGCGCCCTTTACCGGGGCGCGACAATATCGTTTTGAGCCGGGATGCACAGTATGCTGCGCCGCAGGCCCGGGTGTTCACAGCCACGAAGGCCGCCATCGAAACCGCCCGTGCGCTAGCCCGCGCCGCGGGGAAATCGGAAATCTTTGTCACTGGCGGCAGCGCCGTTTACGCCGCCGCGCTGCCTTTGGCCGACCGGCTCTATATCACCGAAGTCGAAACCGCGCCCGACGGCGACGTCCTTTTTCCGGACTTTGATGAGGCGGCGTTTCACGAGGCCGAAAGCCGCCACATCCCGGCCGGCGACAAAAACCAGTTCGCCTTCACCATTCGCATCCTGGATCGCCTCGCGTAAGCCTTGCTGCGTCGGCCTCCGCGCGCCAGACTGTCGGAAAACAGGCGGGAGGTGTTGGAATGGATTTTGAAATTGTCGCAGAAGGTCTCGGCTTTCCGGAAGGTCCGGTCTGGATGCAGGACGGCTCGATCATTCTGGTTGAAATTTCCAAAGGCGCCGTCACGCGGATCTGGGGCGACGGCCGGCGTGAAACCATTGCCGAACCCGGGGGCGGCCCCAATGGCGCCGCGATCGGACCAGACGGGGCGCTATGGATCTGCAATAATGGCGGCTTCAAATATCATGAGCGCGATGGATTGCTGATCCCAGGCCACTGTCCGGATGATTATTCCGGCGGTCGGATCGAACGGATCGACCTATCCACTGGCAAGGTTGATCGTGTGCTCGACACGGTCGAAGGCCACCCCTTGCGCGGCCCGAATGATCTGGTCTTTGACCGCCACGGCAATCTCTATTTCACCGATCTCGGCAAGTCTTTCCCGCGCCACCGCGATGTCGGCGGACTGTTCTTTCTTGCCAATGGTGCCACGGAGGCGGTGGAGCTGGATCACAATCATATCTCTCCCAATGGGGTCGGACTGTCACCAGATGAAACGACCGTCTATATGGCCGATACGATGACGGCACGACTCTGGGCCTTCGATCTGGAACAGCCGGGTGACGCAAAACAGGCGACCCCGTTTAATAAGGGCCGCGTAATCGCGGCGATGCCCAGCCTACAGTATTTTGACAGCCTCGCGGTGGCGGCGTCCGGAAACATCTGTGTGGCCACCATTCTCAAGGGCGGCATCACCACGATCACACCGGATGGGGATCATTCGCATACGGCATTTCCAGACCCGTTCGTCACCAATATCTGCTTTGGCGGAGCGGATTTGGGCGATGCCTGGGTGACCCTGTCCGGAACCGGCAAGCTTGCCAAATGCCGCTGGTCGGAACCCGGACTGAAACTGAATTACTATCTCTAGACCGGACACAAAAAGCCCCGACGCCGGCGACGTCGGGGCCGAATTGCCTTGGCGACCGGCCTTTACTTGAGAACAGCCATGAAACTGATCGCCCCGGATTCCGCCGGCGCGATCGGTTCAGCGAACACCCATTTTATGTGCGTGATGTCGGCCGACGTGGCGACGCGCTCTGTCTCACCATCCGTGATCCGTACGGCTTCGCGGGGGGCAAAGCTCTCGCCATTATCGCCAGAGAATGTCACCTGCGCAGCATTACCGGCGATCGAGCCTTCAAGATATGTGACTTCTGCTGGCACCGGCATGACCAGGCTGACACGGTCAGCGGCTTCGGCGCCGTCATTTGTATAGGCGAGGCGATAGCGCACCTGCTCGCCGGGTTCGACATCCGTGGCAGGGGCGAAGGTGACCGTCTCAGAGCCATCGGCACTGAGCGACACCGTTGCCAGTTCAACAGATTGGGTGGCTTTCAGTCCAGCCGCTTGAGCCGGGGTTGAAAATACGCCGAGCAAAGCCAGCGCAAACGCAGTTGCACGCAACATCCATAATCTCCAAAACAAGCTCTTATCTTTGTGCGGACAGAATGCGCGATGGCGATTAAGTCTTGTTTAATAGCGCTGCGCGTGGCGATCCCGGCGCGATTCGAACGCGCGACCTACAGATTAGGAATCTGTTGCTCTATCCTACTGAGCTACGGGACCGTATAAGGGAGCATAATCCGTTTAGGGGACAGATTGAAGAGGACCCATGATCCGAAATCGGGTCTGGATGATATGTTTCATTCTGTTCGCTTGCGCCCGTGACGCGCCTCTGCCGGATATGCAGCCCGGCGAGACCGGCCGCGTGACCAAAGTGATCGATGGTGATGGACTGATCCTTGATACTGGACAGCGCGTGCGCCTGATCTCGATTGTCGCGCCGGTCCTGTCGCCGCCTGAAGGCGCGCCCGAGCCCCATTCGGGGGAAAGCGCGCGCCTGCTTGAAGACATGACGCTCGGTCGGCGGGTGCAACTCTTCTATCCCGGTCTGACGCGTGATCGTTATGACCGCGCGCTGGCGCACGTCGTGACCATAGACTCAGCCGGTCCCCGTCTGTGGCTCAATCACGAAATGGTGGCGCAAGGGGCAGCGCGGGTGCGTCTATTCGCCAGCACCGCAGCACGCGGACAGGATTTACTCGAAGCGGAACGGACGGCGCGCGACGAAGCGCTGGGCGTGTGGGCCCTGTCTGAATACGCCCCGCGCGCCGTCAACACCTTCGATGTCAGCAATCGTGGATTCAAAATGGTCACCGCGACCCTCGGTGACATGGCCCCGCGTCTGGAGGATGACCGCTTCGCCCCTGGGTGTCGCCGCAGGCTGCAAGACACTCAAATCACGCTTCGGGTCGATCGCGATACTATGTCGGTCTGCGGTATGGCCAACGGGACTCAAGTGGAATTGCGCGGCTGGTTGGCCGATGGCGAGATTCGGCTGCAACATCCGCTGCATGTTACGTTGCAGCGCGGACCTTAGCCGGCAATGTACTGCGCACCGTTCACCGTCATGGTCGCCCCGGTGATGAAGGCCGCATCGTCACTGGCGAGATAGACACACATGGAGGCAATCTCTTCAGCTTTGCCGAGACGTCCCACGGGAATAGTCGAGATGATGCTCTCCAGGACATTTTCCGGCACGGCACGCACCATTTCCGTATCAATATAGCCTGGACAGACGGCATTGACGGTAACGCCCTTCTTGGCGCCTTCCTGGGCCAGCGCCTTGGTAAATCCGATCAGGCCAGCCTTGGCGGCGGAATAATTGACCTGTCCAAATTGCCCCTTCTGGCCATTGATCGAAGAGATATTGATGACGCGCCCAAAGCCCCGCGCACGCATACCTTCCCAGACCTGTCGGGTGACGTTGAAGACAGAGTCCAGATCAACCGCGATGACTTTCTGCCATTGCTCCAGACTCATCTTGTGGAACGGGCCATCCCAGGTAATGCCAGCATTGTTGACGACAATATCAATCGGTCCGAGGTCGGCTTCGATCGATTGGATGCCCGCACCAACGGCATCAAAATCGGACACATCGAACTTGAAACACTTGATTCCGGTTTCGGCTTCACACGCCTGGGCGGCCGCATCATTGCCGCCATAATTGGCCGCAACCTGATAGCCCGCGGCTTTCAAGGCGGTGCTTATACCCAGTCCGATACCCCTTGTTCCCCCGGTTACCAGTGCCGTTCTAGACATGATCTCTTCTCCCGTTATGCTGCGCAGCATGAAATTTGCTGCGTCTGCTCAATTCGATGTAAGCACGTTGCTGATATGGCCTGTACCGACACATTCGTCAGCATAGGTACCGTAACAGATAACGCTGCGGAAACGAGCACGAATTTGGGACGTTGAAAAAAGAAAGTGCAGGACATGGCGAAATCGAATGGCGCAGGCGAAACCGTGATTATCAAGAAGTACGCGAATCGTCGGTTATATGACACGTCGACCTCTTCCTATGTCACGCTGGACCACCTGTCAGACCTGGTGCGCCGCGAAGTCGATTTTGAAGTGGTCGATGCCAAAAGCGGCGAAGACCTGACCCGTCAGGTGCTGACCCAGATCATTTTCGAGAAAGAGAATAAGGGCGAAGGCGCGCTGCCGGTTAACTTCCTGCGCAAACTGATCGGATTTTATGGCGCCGGGTCGCAGAGCCTGCTGCCAGCCTGGCTAGAGATGAGCATGAACAGTTTCTCCGAAAGCCAGGAGCGCTGGACCAAGGCCATGGGCACCGCCAATCCGTTCACCATGTTCGAAAAGCAGGCGCGCGCGAACATGGAAATGTTCGAGAATGCCATGCGCATGTTCACGCCCGGGATGTCGACGCGCAAGTCCAAGCGCGGCGACCGCAGCGCCGCATCACCAGACTCAGACGCCATGGAAATTCTGCGCGCGCAGATGGCCGCGATGCAGGACCAACTGGACTCACTCTCCAAGCGCTAAAGCCTATTCGGCCCCGGGCACCTGAAGCATCCGACTGGGCTGCAGGGTTTCGCCGCGGTCACGGGCCTCGATAATTTCGCGGCCAGAGACCAGCAGTACAGTGCCCGAGTCTTCGGAATTGCCGGGATCCGCGATATCCCAACCAATGGCCAGATCGCCATACCCGTCCATGTTGAGATCGCCGATATTGGTCACATAGCTGAGGTGCCGGGAATTGCTGCGCGGGATCGAAAAATCGCCCACCCCTGAGAGCGGCAATGGCACGATGGCGGTCCCGCCTTCTGGCAGATTGCCGGCGGCTAAACTGTAGCTGTCAAAGAGCGTGGCTGTGGAGTCGCCAGCCCCGACAAACAGGAGGGTTTCATGCAATCCCTCTTCGGGCGCGCGCATCACGTGCACAGGCTCGACCCGATAGGCATTGGCCGCCAGGTTTTCCGGTGTGGCGGCAAGCTGAACGGCACCCCCGCTTTGGACCAGCGATCGAATATTTATCGTGTCATGACTTGAGGCCAACAAATCCGCGGCACCTTTGACGACATAAGCGGAATCATCAGCGGTGTGATAGCGGCCCCAGCCAAAGCTGAAATCGTCGATCCCGTCTCCGGTCACATCTCCGAGCGCGGTGACCATATGATGTTGCTCTGTCGCGCGTGCCGCAGAATCCGTCATATGGATAAAGTGCTGATCTGCGCCAAGGAAGAGATCAAACGCGGTCACCTGCTGTCGGCCCCCGATCTCCAACAGGGATTGTAGAACGCTGCCGCTATAGACGAGGATGCCTGAATCTGCCGCCTGCGGGCCAGGCATTGGGATCGCAATATCCACCAGACCATCATTATCGATATCGCCAAGCGCTGTGAGCGGGCCGCACGTGCGATGATTGCCGGTATAGACGGAATAGGCAGCCTCGCCCGAGCCGAAGAAACTTGAAATCGATTGCGTGTCTTCGACAGACAGAACCTCTTTCAGAACCGTACCCGAGACGATGAACACATGTGCATCCACCGTGCTGCCCGATCGATACTCGGTCGCACAGAAGGCCAGATCCTCCAGGCCGTCCTCATCCAAATCACCCACCAGTGCAAAGGTGCGCGGATCCAGATCATGCCCACGTGTATCGCCTTCCAGACTGAGACTGCCCGAAGCGATTTCGGAAAAGACACTTTGCGTCCCCGCTTGCATGGCATCAATCAGCGTGGCGCCAGAAATCACTTCAATGGTGGCGGAGTCGCGCGAGACAATAAAATCCTCGACGCCATCATCATCGAGATCGCCGATCACCATCATATTATAGCCGGCATTCACATCGTCTTCGGTGCCCTGGATGTGCCAAATGCCTGCGCCAGACGTGCCGTCGAATTCAAGCAGTGTGGTCTCACTCAGAACTTCTCCGGAGACGATGTAAAGCTCACCTGCAGGGTGATAACCGTCCGGGGGTAAGGCGGTATAGGCATCCCGCGCGTGACGGCCGGGTGCGGCGACCGCAAGGTCCGGGCGGCCATCGCCATCTATGTCGCCGAGCGGCGTGATGTTGCGCCCCAAGCCACCAAATTCGGTGTCGCCATTCAGCCAGACCACCGGATAGTCTTCGAAAACCTCCTTCTGATCCGTCACATCGAGCGCGAACGGAACAGTGGGTTTGCCTGCAATATCGCTGAGCTCCATCAACAATTCAAACGCGTTGTCCGCATCGGCATCGATCGGGCGCTCATAATCGACTGGCGCGCGCAGCGTAAGCTCACCGGTTTCATTGTCATAGGTAAAGGCTTCAGAGTCGCCATTACCCGCATCTGTCAAGCGAAGGGTGAGGAAACGACCTCTGCTATCCGGAGACCGCGCGATCAGGGTCCACGCCTGATTCTCCGGCAGGGTGGCAAGCGTTCGATAAGTTTCGCTGTCGGTGCTTGCACTCGCCTGCGGCGCCTCTGCTTCGGGGGATGAGACGGTCACGGTATACTCGGTTTCAGCCGGCGGTGTCTCTTCCGCGGGCGGTGTTTCGACGGATGGGGTCGACTCGGGAGCAATGGATGTGTCTTCACCCTCACTTTCACAGCCAGCGAGCATTAAAGCCAAAATCGCGATCGGGGCAGCGCTGTGTCGCAACATGAGAATCCTCTCTCAAAGTAACAACGCAGCGCGCTTAGATTTACGCGCACAGGATTGAGCAATGCTTATCCATTAGGATTGAATTTTGCAGGGTTGGCCGAGGCCTAGTTAATCACACTGACAGCGACGACTTCGCCGGAATCCTGTTCCTGCAGCAGGACGGCGCATGCGCTATTGCAACTGACCGGGAACTCATCCGCCGGGTCCATCCAAAGCCCCAGGGATTCGACACGCGTGACCGGATTGACCATGGTCGTATAATTGGCTTCGTCGGTCAGATATTCGACCAGTTTCAATTCAAGCGTCGCTTCGCTAACCCCGGATACGCGGACGGATGCGCCGTCCCAGGTCAAACCGGGCGGGGACGCGCTGCGGGACTGAACGCGGCTTTTGATGTTACGACGAATGTCGCGCTTGCGCGTGCCCGGGCATTCCTTGGCCCCATCATAGAAGGATTGTGGGGTATAAGGCGCCCGCAGGCTGAGCCGGTCTGTATAGGCCATCTGACGGTCCTTCGCTTCCGGCAACGCCATCGGGTCCGGCTCGCCAAGATAGTCCCAGTAATTCACCGTCCAGGTCAGGATGAGCACATCGTCGCGTTCTTCATCAATCTGCTTCATGGTCCGGTGTGCTTTCGGGCAGGCCGGGCAGTTTTGGTTCGCAAATAACTCGACCAATACGGGGCGATCAGACTCTGCAAAAGCAGGGCCCATCATCCCGACGCAAAGGGCGAAGAAGGCGAAGAAACGCAACATTTGGGCGTCATACCTGTTTCTGTGCTGACATGAAACTCACTTGCCCGTGAAGACGGCGTTATGCTGCCTCATTGGCGAGATTGCGCAACACATAATGCAGGATGCCGCCATTGCGGTAGTAGTCGAGCTCATTGTCTGTATCGATCCGAACCATCGTTCGCGCGGTGACTTTCGAGCCATCCGCCTTGGTGATCTGCACGTCGACGTTTTGGCGAGGCTGTATGGTGTTGACGCCTTCGATCGTGACTTCCTCATCACCTTTCAAGCCCAGCGTTTCCCAGCTTGTACCGTCTTCAAACTCCAGCGGCAAAACCCCCATCCCGATCAGATTGGACCGGTGGATCCGTTCAAACGAGCCTGCAATCACGGCTTTCACACCGAGCAGAATGGTCCCTTTGGCGGCCCAATCACGAGAAGAACCATTGCCGTATAAATGACCGGCAAAGACAACCAGTGGAACATTCTTTTCCATATAGCGCATGGCCGCATCATAGATCGGCATGCGGTCGCCACTCGGGTGATGCACCGTCACACCGCCTTCGACCCCCGGCACCATCTGATTCTTGATCCGGATATTCGCGAACGTACCGCGCATCATCACTTCATGATTGCCGCGCCGCGACCCATAGGAATTGAAATCTAGCACATTAACCTGATTGGACTGTAAATACTCACCAGCCGGACTGGACGCCTTGATCGACCCTGCGGGTGAGATGTGATCGGTGGTGATGGAATCGCCAAACAGGGCCAGAACACGCGCGCGATGGACATCCGCCGGCGCTTCGACCTCACCCGTCATACCGTCAAAATAAGGTGGGTTCTGAACATAGGTAGAGCCGAGCGGCCAGCCATAAGTCTTGCCGCCCGAGACTTCGATCTCCTGCCATTGGGCATCGCCATTGAAGACATCTGCATAGCGTTCGGCGAACATTTTCGGCGTCACGCATTCCGCCATGATTTCGGCAATCTCATGCGAGCTTGGCCAGATATCCTTCAGATAGACATCATTGCCGTCCTTGTCCTGGCCGAGTGGGTCTGTGGTCAGGTTGATCTTCAGCGAGCCCGCAATCGCATAGGCCACGACCAGCGGCGGCGAGGCGAGGTAATTCGCTTTCAGATCTGGCCCGATCCGACCTTCGAAATTGCGATTGCCCGACAGCACCGAGCAGGAGACCAGGTCGCCATCGGCAATGGCTTTCGAAATCTCAGGTTGAAGTGGGCCGGAATTGCCGATGCACGTGGTACAGCCATAGCCGACGAGGTTGAATCCGAGCGCATCGAGATCCTTCGTCAAATCCGCCTTGGCGAGATAATCCGTCACAACTTGCGATCCCGGCGCGAGCGATGTCTTCACCCAGGGTTTACGATTGAGGCCGAGCGCCGCCGCCTTCCGCGCGACGAGACCGGCCGCGATCAGGACACTCGGATTGGAGGTGTTTGTGCAGGAGGTAATCGCGGCGATGAAAACGTCGCCGTGCGTGACGGTGAAATCCTCGCCTTCGACCTGAATCGCCGTGGCATCATCCGCCGCCGTGCCAAATTCCTGCACCATGGCCTCGGCGAACCGGGTGTCCGCTTCCGAGAGCAAGACCTGATCCTGCGGTCGTTTGGGGCCGGAAATGCTGGGCACCACGGTCGAGAGGTCCAATTCGATCGTATCGGTAAAGATCGGGTCATCCATGTCCGGGCGCCAATAGCCCTGCGCCTTGGCATAGGCTTCGACCAGGGCAATCCGGTCGGCCTCGCGGCCAGTATTGGTGAGGTATTTGATTGTATCATCATCGACCGGGAAGAAGGCACAGGTCGATCCGAATTCCGGGGACATATTGGACAGGGTTGCCTGATCTTCCAGGGTCAGATTGGCAACGCCCGGGCCGAAGAATTCGGTGAATTTTGCAACTACTCCATAATCCCGCATCATCTTGGTCACGGTCAGCACCAGATCGGTTGCGGTTGCCCCTTCAGGCAGTTTCCCGGTCAGCTTGAAGCCGATCACTTCGGGAATCAGCATCGAGACGGGCTGGCCCAGCATCGCGGCTTCGGCCTCAATGCCCCCGACGCCCCACCCGAGAACAGACAGGCCATTAATCATGGTTGTATGCGAATCCGTTCCGACACAGGTATCCGGATAGGCCACGGTCTCGCCATCAACGTCCTTGGTCCACACGGTCTGGCCAAGATATTCCAGATTGACCTGGTGACAAATGCCTGTGCCAGGCGGGACGACGCGAAAATTCTCGAACGCGGTCGAACCCCAGCGCAGGAATTCATAGCGTTCCTGGTTGCGGTCATATTCGATATCGACATTTTTCTTGAAACTGTTCGGCCCGGCAAAGAAGTCGACCATGACGGAATGGTCGATGACCAGGTCTACCGGTACTTGTGGATTGATCGCTTCGGCGCTTGCGCCCAGTTTTTCTGCCGCATCGCGCATTGCGGCCAGGTCCACCACGGCCGGGACGCCGGTAAAGTCCTGCATCAGAACCCGTGCCGGGCGATAGGCAATTTCGTGCGTGACCTTGCCACCATTATCAAGCCAGGTCTTGAACGCGGTGATGTCATCACTGGTCACCGTCGTGCCATCCTCATTGCGGAGCATGTTCTCGAGCAGCACTTTCAGGGAGGCGGGCAGTTTTGACACATCGCCGAGGCCGTTTTCAGCTGCGGCATCGAGGGAGTAGTAAGTATAGTCCTTACCGTTTACGGATAATGTCTTGCGGGCCTTAAAGCTGTCGAGGGAAGGCATGGGTGAACGGACCTCTCTTATCTTTATGTTTTCAAATGCCTACGCAGTGCGCGGCGAGTCTCACCTGCTAGATAGGTTAGCGTACGTCGTGAAGCAAATCAGGGCGATCTCTTCTTTAGGTCTGGGGCGTGACGTTTGAGTGAAACACCGCTGATCCAGGGCATAAAGCTTGGCGCCGTGCGCGGCGAACGTGTCCTGTTTCGGGACATATCGGTCTCGGCACGCGCGGGCGATCTGATCTTGCTGCGCGGCGCCAATGGGTCAGGCAAGACGACCTTGCTGCGGCAGCTGGCCGGACTATCGCCGCCGCAAGCTGGACAGGTGGTATCCTCAAGCGCGCATCACTGGATCGGCCATACCAATGGCTTGAAGGCGCATGAGACCCCGCGCTCCCATCTGGCACACTGGGCTCGTGTGTGGGGCAGCGAAGCGGACATTTCCGCCATCCTGAAAGAAATGGGACTGAGAAAGCCCTCAGAAGTGCCGAGCGGTATGTTGTCCGCTGGCCAGAAGCGTCGCACGGCGCTGGCGCGTCTGAAACTGATCGAGCGAAAGCTGTGGCTGCTCGATGAACCTTTCAATGCGCTGGATTCAGACGGGCAGGCACAACTGGCCGAAATGATCGAACGCCACCGGGCAACAGGGGGCGCCATTATTGCTGCGCTGCATGGGGACGCCCCGATAGAGAGCAGTGATGAAGTGGTGATCAAGCCGTGACGCCATCGCCTCTATACGCGTCTTTCCGTCAGGCCCTGTCAGAGGCGTGGGCCTCCGGTGCGGGCATTCTATTGCCGATTGGATTTTTCACCGGGACAGCCATGCTGGTCCCGCTCACGCTGGGCGACGAGGCCGAGACTCTGGCAAAGATTGGCCCGGGTGTGCTTTGGCTGGCTCTGGCCCTGGCCTCTCTGGTCACGCTCGAGCGGGTTTTTCAGGCTGATCTCCAGGATGGCGCGCTGGATCTGTGGGCGCAGGAAGAGACCAGCATTTCTTTAATCGCCTTGACCAAAACGATGGCGCATTGGTTTATTTCGGGGGCGCCGCTCGTCCTGATGTCCCCGGTGCTGGGCCGCTTGCTGGGGGTGCCATTCGAGCAGATGGTCCCGGCCATGCTCGCTTATGGCATGGGTGGTCTGACCTTCTTTCTCTGGGGCGGTGTCGCCGCAGCCTTGGCCGCCGGCGTTGCCAGGGCCGGCTTGCTGATTGCGCTGATCGCCATCCCGTTCTTCGTCCCCGCCATCATTTTCGGGACGCTGAGCCTCAGTGAAGGCTTTGACGGATCCGCGATTCTCTTCCTCGGCGCCTCGACCCTGTTTGCACTTGGTGTCGCACCTGCTGCCATGGGCGCGGCTTTGCGGTTGGCGGCAGAGTAAACGGAGCTTAGATAGACGACATGTGGACGATCCTTGCCAATCCGCACCGGTTCATGGGCTTTTCCCGGGTCGCGATCCCGATCGTGATCGGTCTGGGTGTGCTGCTGTCCGGATGGAGCCTCTTTCAAGGCCTCTGGGTGGTGCCACCTGTGCCCAATCAAGGCGGCGACATTGCGCGCGCCATGTTCATTCACGTGCCCAGTGCTTGGCTGTGCATGGGATTGTACGGCGGGTTGGCCGTTTCGAGTTTTGTCTGGTTCATCTGGCGGCATGAGTTGGCGGATGTCGCCGCCCGTGCGATCGCGCCAATTGGCGCCGGATACACAGCGCTCTGTTTCGCCACGGGCGCGATCTGGGGCGAACCGACCTGGGGCAAGGCGTGGCGCAATGTCATTCTTTATGACAGCCGGCTGATGTCTGTGCTCGTCCTGCTTTTCCTGTTCATTGGCTATATGGCGTTGCGCGCCGCACTGGACACGCGCCAGAAAGGGGCTCGGGCGGGCGCTATTCTGGCTATGGTCGGTCTGATCAATCTGCCGATCATCAAATTCTCGGTCGATCTGTGGAAGGAATCGACCATTCACCAACCGTCCAGCGTCATCCGTTTCGGCGAGGCCGCGGCCGAGAGTTCAGGCATTCACCCGGTCTTTCTCGTCCCGCTGCTGATCGGGTTTCTCGGACAAATCCTGCTGTCTTCCGGCCTGATCATGCTCTTGATGCGGGCCGAGATATTTGGCCAGCAAGCAGACGCCTTGATCGCCCGACGTCTGAACGAGGCCTGATCCGATGCCTGAATTTGACAAGAATGCCGGCTATATCTGGGCGATTGTGATGATCGGGGTAGTGGTGCCGATCCTGCTCAGCGTCTATGCCGCTCTGCGCGCCCGCATGGCACGGGCCCGGCTGGAGCGTTTGCAGGCTCAGGAAGACGACGCCTAGGCGTCTATTTCTTCTTCTTTTTCTTCTTTTTCTTTTTCTTCTTCGATTTGCGAGGTTCGTCTTCTTCTTCCTCATAGTCACCGGAAATGATCGACAAGGACAGAAGCAGGCTCTCGCGCCGTGACTTGCGCAGCTCTTCGGTCAGGATGGCATCGGCTTCCATGACTTCCGGGGCCGCGCCTTCAAACGCCTTGCGACCCGCTGAGGTCAAGGATACGGCCTTGGCGCGGGCATCCTCGACAGACTTCACGCGCTTGACCAGGCCGGTCTTTTCCATGCGCGAGACCATGTCGGCCAGGGTCGACCGGTCAATGCCGGTCACATCGACCAGGCTGGACTGGCTTTGCCCATCCGAATCATTCAGCGCGGCAAGGACCGCAAATTGCCGAATGGTCAGGCCTTGGTCCGCGAGCCCCACGGCAGATTCGTTGACAGCGGCTTGTTGCGCCCTGTGCAATAAATGCGTGACGGAGCGCGCCAGCGTAAATTCCGTACTCGTCTCTTGCTTGCTCATCACCGCCGCCTTAGTTCCTAGTCCAGCCCTTATACACGTTAAAAGCAAAATTACCGTGTGCAGATCAATTGAATTCTCCCATAAAGCGAGAGGCTGACAGAAAAATGACAGTGAA
This sequence comes from Pseudomonadota bacterium, assembly GCA_038532145.1. GTDB lineage: Bacteria > Pseudomonadota > Alphaproteobacteria > Caulobacterales > Hyphomonadaceae > Henriciella. The sequence continues at coordinate 13,288 of JBCBBC010000068.1, forward strand.
ATCAGCACCCGAATTCGCATTGGAGATCCCAACGGGCGATGACAAGGAAAGACGGGTCTGCCAACGCTGTGAATTCATCGATTACCAGAACCCGAAAATCGTCGCTGGATCGGTCGTCCTGAAGGGCGAACAGATCCTGCTTTGCAAGCGTGACATTGAACCTCGAAAAGGATTTTGGACGCTGCCGGCGGGGTTTATGGAACTCGGCGAATCCGTTGAGGAAGCGGCGCAACGCGAAGCCCAGGAAGAAGCGCTCGCAGACATTGAAATTGACCACTTACTGGCCGTCTATTCCGTGCCACGCATCGGTCAGGTCCAGGTCATGTTTCGCGCGCGACTGCTCGGCGGTTATGGCGTCGGGCCGGAAAGTCAGGAGGTTAAACTGGTCGACTGGAAGGATATTCCGTGGTCGGAACTGGCCTTTCCAACCGTTGTCTGGGCACTGACACACTTCGCGGAGACGCGGCATCAGACGACCTTTGCGCCTTTTGCCAATCCGCCCGGGACGGATGCGTTGACGCGTTAAGCGGGCTTCGGCTCACGCAGATGTTTGAGGGTGTACGGAACGTTCGCAGCTCCGAAAACAAAGGTAATCACCATATTTCCGAGCTTCCAATTGGCCCAGACATCCTCGGCGTCGCGCGACCCGAAGGTCAACCCGAATAGATCATAACTGCCGGCAGGCGCCACGGTCGCGCCCAGCACCCGCAATGGCTCTTCAAACCCCGGCGCGAAATAGCGCCATAGAAACTCGTTCCAGAACGCCATGGCAATAAAGAACAGGCCCCATCGGGTCGCCAACGTGCGCCAGGCAAAGTCAGGCAGATCAAACACCTTGTCGAACATGACTTTCCAGATATTGCTGCCCATGGCGAGGCTGCCAAAGATCACGCCGGCCAGGAAAAGCTGCTGAATGGTCGGCTTGATATAAAGGAATGATTTTTCCTGCAGAATGATGCCGAGCAAACCAAACCCGCCGACAATCGTGGCGGTGAAAACCAGGAAGAGCGGCACATCCTCGCCCCGGCGCATATAGTTGGACACGGCCCAAAGCGTCGCCACGATCAACACACCGGTTGCCCAGTAGAGGGCGGTATCGGGGCTCGCCCAGGTGTCATTGATCGTCACATTGCGCATGACATTATAGACAAGGATGAATCCGATCACCGGGACCAGGTCGCCCCAGATCTGATTGGCCTTGTCGGCTGCGGTGCCAAGATCGTTCTTTTGTTCGCTCATATGACCTCTTACGCAGATGCGTGTCCTCTGGATGCGAGTTTGTCCCTCACAAAGCCGCGAGCGCCGCCAGCGTCAAGCGCGAACGCCATGATCCCATATGTGGTTCCGCCTGCGGCGATTTTAAGGAACAATTCCGGCCAGCTGCCCAAAGTCGGCATAAGCCAGATGACCGGCGCCATGGAAGCGGCTGCAAGACCTGTCTTTACAAGATCGGCCAGCGGCATCGGCAAGGCGATCAATCTATGGCCACGCGCGGCCAGAACGGCCAAGCCGAGCGCATAGCTAGCGAGCGTTGCGATCACAGCACCGAGAAGCTCGAATTGCGGGATCAAAATCAGATTTAGCCCGATATTGGACAAAGCCGGGATCAACATAAGCAGCGCCAGTTCTCCCGTCCTGTGGGTCAGATTGAAGACTTCGGAATAGTAATGAATGATCAAGCCATTAAGCAGTCCGGCAAAGGCGATCCAGGGAATAATCTCACGTGCACCGTCGCGGACCGCCTCACCAATCAGGGCTTCCGAGAGCGGCGTCGCGACCAGCGCCAACCCCGTTGCCGCCGGAAGGCCCAGCAAAAGCAGAGTCCGCACCAGGCCGCGCGATTCCTCAGCCGCGGCCGTGGGCCCACCGCGCTCATAAGCCGCCATGACCAGAGGCGCCGCCGCCATAGCGGCCCAGGCACAAATCAGCAGAATAGACTTGTCGGCGACGCCGTAGCCCGCCGCATATTCACCGACTGCCGCTTCGCCCAGGAAAGCGACAATCAGGAACCGGTCGGCGGCTGATAGGATCAGGTCCAGCACCAGCGCTGCGGCGATCGGGGCGCCGTAAATCAAATAGGCACGCCGGCGCCCGGGATCGGTCTGCCCGCCTTTGGCTTGTCGCACCAGCCAACGCGTTTCACTGATCGCCCAGAAGACGCCCGCGATGGTCAGACCGATGAAGGGAGAGGCTGCACCAAAGCCGGTTTGCCAGGCAATCAGAGCGCCGAGCAGAAATCCGCCCAGAATCCGGGTTGTTGAAATCAGCGCATAGCGCCCGACCCGTTCGCTAGCGCGGTGCGATTCCAGCGCCATCTGGATGAGGGAATTGATCGGAATGAGAAGCGCGATCCAGGGCAGGATTTCAAGATATTCCGGCAGTTTCTGAAACCCGATGGCCAGCGCGCCAATCAAAGCGGCTGCAACAATCATGGACCGGAAGGTCAGTGACAGAGTGGTGCGAATATGATCGGCTTGGCTTTTCTTCGCCTCGGCTTCGCCAGCAAACCGAAACGCCGCCGCCTCCGCAGCGGTCAAGGACAACATGTGCACCAGCGTCATCACGGAAAACATCAGCGCGTAGCGGCCATACTCATCCGCGCCAAGAAGACGAGTAAAGACATAAACGCCACCAAAGGCGGCTATGCCGCTGGCTACATTAACCGGCAAATAGCCGGCAAGATGGCGCAAAAGCTTCATAACCGCGGGTCTAGCACTGACTGTGCCAAAACAGGGTTAAGGCGCGAATTCCAACAACATCAAGCCAAATGCCAGCGCACTCGCGGCGGCGATCCGGCGCGGCCCAAACGCCTCTTTCAAAAATACAGCACCGAAGATTGCGCCAAAAACGACGGAGGTTTCGCGAATGGCTGTAACGTTTGCAGCATCCGTGAGCGTAAACGCCCACAAGGCCGCGCCATAGGAAATGGTCCCCAGTAGACCGCCAATCGTCCCGTCTCGGATTTGCGGCGCGATGTCTGACCAGAGTTTCTCGCGCCGAACCCAGACCATCGCGGCGGTGATCCCGATCCAGTCCAGCATGAAGAGCCATACCACGAAGGTGAACAGCGTCTCCGTATCCGCGGCGAGGCGCGTCCCATTCGCATCGGCGACCGAATAGAAGGCAATGCCGAGCGCCGTCACCACCGCCCAGAACAGGGCTGCCTGCTTAATCGGAGGATGTTTGCCGCCTTTCTCTTCCGGCATGGCGAACATGATCAGGGCCCCGGTGGCCAGCAGGAGGCCCATCCAACCAAAGAGGCTGGGCGTTTCCTGCAGAATGACGGTGGCTGTGATCGCCGTGAGTAGAGGCGCCAGGCCGCGCATGACCGGGAAAACCAGAGACAGGTCACCGCGGTGCAAGGCCCGGATCATCGCAAACTGATAGAACCAGTGGACCACAACCGAGATGGCCAGGGCGCCCCAGATGGCTGGGGTCGGCATCGGCACAAAGGGTAGGAATGGCACGACGCTGAGCATCATCGCGATCGACACGATCATGCGCGTCGACAAGACATCCCCGCCCCGCTTCACAAACAGGTTAGTGGCCGCCACGGTAATAGCGGACAATAGGCATAATGCGACGGGGAACAGGTTCGCGCTCATGCAGCGGCCTCACCTATCGGCCGCACGTAAGTCAAGTTTTGCGTTCGTCTTAAAGTGCGGCCTCAACCGCGGTGACTTCCGGCACATAGGCTTTGAGCATGTTCTCAATGCCTTGTTTCAGCGTCATCGTGGAGGACGGGCATCCCGCGCACGCGCCGCGCATGGCCAGGTGTACAATGCCGGTTTGATCATCAAAGCCGTGAAAGACGATGTCGCCGCCATCCTGTGCGACTGCGGGCCGGACGCGGGTTTCGATCAATTCGATAATCTCGCCAACGATTTCCGCCGTCTCGCCTTCATAATCATCCGCCGACGCGCCCGCTTCGGGGGCACTCGCGGAAAGGCCGTCCGTAGCCATGACGGGCAGTCCGGCCACAAAATGATCCATGATTGCCGCCAACGCCATCGGGCGCACATGTTTCCAGTCAGAGTCCGGGTCCTTGCTCAGCGAGACGAAGTCACTGCCCAGAAAAACGCGCGTAACGCCCTGAACCAGAAACAGGGCCTGGGCCAGTGGGCTGGTGCCCGCTTCATCAATCGAGGCAAAATCATACGGTCCGGTCGCGCCGGTCACGGTTTGGCCGGGCAGAAATTTCAACGTGTCCGGATTGGGAGTCGGTTCAGTCTGAATAAACATGATGGCCGGTCGATCTTTCTTTTAGAGCGATAGTCTCGGCATAGATGAGCTGTGAGGGGCTCTAAATCAAGGCAGCGGGGCGTGGTTTAGTCAGCCGCGCTGGCATCCGCTACGGAAATCACTTCGGCGTCCTGTTGTTCAAGCGCGTCGACAAAGTCGGCTGTCGCCGTGTCAATCTCGGACAGGTAATACATCATCGCCGCGGGGTGATCCGACAGGAAGGCCCCGGTTCCAGCCTGGCTGGACACAATCATGGGATTGAACGTTGCGGCGCGGCGCCAGGCGAAAATCGCACGATCGCGCGCCTCTCGGGCATCCCGGCTGCGGACAAGTTCCGGTTCCTGGATCAGCGAAGACATCAGCAATTGTGAAGCCACCTGAGCGCGAGCGCGGGATTGATACAGGGCCTGGATATCCTGACGCGAGGCGGGCCAGCCTTCGGCCCGATCCGCACTGGAGCGCAGTTCGGCCTGGGCTTCAATCGACCAGCGCTGATACAGGTTGAGTTCGTCGAGGAAGACACCAAGCCCTTTCGGCTGCGCGGCAAGACCGCGGGACAATCGTCCTTCATAGCTTTGCAAGGCTTCAGCCGCCGCGTTGAGGCGCGGGATGGCTTCGGCTTCCTGAGCGGGCGCCAGAAGACGCGCCGCAGCAAGCAGATCTGTGTCAGGTGCCCCAGGCACCAGGGCGGCATGCTCTGCGGCCAGAACCGTATATTCAGACAGCGCGCCAGTTATGCCGTCCTGCCAGGCTGGCAGGGCTGTTAGCTGCGCTTGTGGGTGCCACCATGACCGGTCGTTGGCCCAGCCGGCGACCGTGAGCTCGCGGCCGAGCAAGGTCATCGCAGTGCCGGTATCGTTGGAGTACCAAGGCGTTGCGGACGACAGGACCACGGCGCTGGAATCAACTTTGTGGCTCATCGCGATCATGGCAGGGTAACCGCCGACGAGCGCGAGGACCAAACCAAATTTCGCGGTCTTAATGATGCGCGTCCAGAACCGTCCAATCGCCGCCATGGTCGGGCTTGGTTCAGCATCATCGAGATAGGCTTCGGAAATGTCGGCTCCAATCAAGGTGACGACAGGATCGCCATCATCATTATTGGCTTCGATATACTCTACGGGAAGCTTTTCGGCCGCTTTCATTTATCCGGTTCGCTCGTCAATTGTGGGGTCGCGCTTTCATCAACGCAAAAATCGCGCCGTTTACAAGTCATTAACTCTTTAAACTTTGGCAACAGTAAGTCCGCGTACTGATTTTGCGCAGCTTTCCCTCAGAAAAATGACAGTTGCGGCCTAATCGATCAACCAGGACGGGTCGATGATGACTGGCGCGCTTGCTACTTCGACTGTGTCATCTTCAACCACTTTGCCGATCCCGCCTTCGCGGCGTTCATAGGCCGAGACGAGCGACATATAGGGCGGGACGTGAACTATGCCCTCGCCGACAACCTATCATCTCCATTTCGAGATCAAGGCGCCGGTTGAAGGCGAGGGCATAGTTCACGTCCCGCCCTATATGTCGCTCGTCGCGGCCTAATCGATCAACCAGGACGGGTCGATGATGACTGGCGCGCTTGCTACTTCGACTGTGTCATCTTCAACCAC
>JBCBBC010000069.1:0-19120 GCA_038532145.1 Pseudomonadota bacterium
CGGGATATGAAACCAGATCCCGGTCGGGTATCTGTTCGCCATCGGTAACCCCCGCTCCGACTGGATGTTCGAGACTACGCCGCAAGCCGGATTGAATGGACGCGCCCTCAACTATCCGCGCGGCAAAGTCCTGGGCGGGTCGTCTGCGATCAATGCAATGATCACGATGCGCGGCCAGGCTGCCGACTATGATGGTTGGCAGGCTCTAGGCCTTGATGGCTGGGGCTGGCAAGATGTCCTGCCCGTATTTCGTGATCTGGAAGACCATTTTCTCGGGGAAAGTGCCATACATGGCACGGGTGGCGACTGGCGGGTCGAGCCACCGCGCGTCCGCTGGCAAATCCTCGATGCCATCCATGCGGCAGCCGTTGAAATGGGTGTGCCTGCGATTGCGGATTTCAATACCGGTGACAATGAAGGTGCCGGCTATTTCCACGTCAATCAGAAAGCCGGGCGTCGCTGGTCCGCGGCGCGTGGCTTTTTAAAACCAGCCACCAAACGCCCAAATCTTCGGGTTGAAACCGGGGCGATGATCGACACAATTACGCTGGATGGAAAGCGTGCCACCGGTTTGATTTTCGAAAAGAACGATCAGCGCTATTCCGTCAAAGCCGAACGAGAAACCATCCTCAGCGCCGGATCGATTGGCAGTCCACAGATTCTGCAACGCTCCGGCATTGGACCGGCCGCTACGCTGAAAGCAGCCGGTGTCGAGCCGGTCCATGATCTCCCGGGCGTTGGCGCAAACCTGCAGGACCATCTGCAACAGCGAGCGATCTACAAAGTGTCCAATACGGTCACCTTGAACCAGACTTACTATTCGCTATTCGGCAAAGCCGCGATGGGACTGGATTATCTTTTCCGCCGCCGCGGGCCCCTGACCATGGCACCGTCGCAACTGGGCATTTTTACGCGGTCATCCGAAGACCATTCTCGCGCCAATATCCAGTTTCATGTCCAACCCTTGTCGCTCGACAAGTTCGGCGAGCCGCTGCATCGATTTCCTGCAGTCACGGTCGCCGCATGTAATTTGCGACCAAGCTCGCGCGGAAACCTGCGGATCAGCGGTCCAGCCATAGATGCGCCACCGGTCATTGATCCAAACTACCTGGACACAGAGGAAGATCAGAGAGTTGCTGCAGACGCGATCCGCGTAACACGCAAACTGATGCAACAATCTGCTCTGTCGGCCTTTGCGCCGCGTGAATATCTGCCAGGCAGCTCTGTCGAGGACGCTGACCTGGCGCAAGCCGCTGGTGATATTGGAACGACAATCTTCCATCCGGTCGGCACGGCCAAAATGGGCGTCGACAGTGACCCCATGGCTGTCGTGAATGACACGCTTCAAGTTAAAGGTATCAGCCATCTGCGCGTCATTGACGCGTCAGTCATGCCCACCATAACGTCCGGCAATACCAATACTCCAACAATCATGATTGCTGCCAAAGGCGCGGACATATTGGCCTGCGCCTGATCACCCTATTCGGTGAGGCAGTCTATCTCGTCATCGATCAGAACAGGCGCTCTGACATCTGGATTTGCCGGACGCGTTAATTGTGTCTGCCGGTCTCTGACGATGCTAAGACAGTTCGCGCTCAAACAGGGCCAGCATCCGGGTCCAGGCGCGCTCTGACTGTTCCGGATTATGGGCGCGGGAATCCGTTGGCACCCAGCCATGCAGGGCATCCGCATAGACTTCAATCTCGGCCGGCACGCCCGCCGTTTCAAAGGCGGCGATCAAGGCGCCCTGTGCGTCCGGCTCGCGCTCATGATCATTCTCAGCAATCGCAATCAAGACGCCGCCCTGGATCTTGTCCGCCAGCAGGTGTGGGCTGTCTTCGGCCTCGGTGACCAGCCCGCCGCCATGGAAGGAGGATGGCGCCCGCACCCGATCCGGTACCGCAGCCGCGGCGCGCAAGGTCCAGGAGCCGGTCATGCAGAAGCCGATTGCCCCAATACCACGGTCTGTATCAACCGCAGCCTGCGCATCGAGCCAGGCAACATAGGCTTGCGTATCGACCACCACGGTTTCAGGCGACAGCGCCGAATAATGCGGCATCACCAGCTCGCGTCCACCGGGATCGCGAATGGTTTGCCCCTCTTCAAACAGGCGCCCATTCATTGTGCGATAATAGGGATTCATGGCGAGGACAGAATAGCCGGACGTGGCGAGCCGGCGCGCCATATCAAAGAATGCCGGACGGACACCGTGAATGTCCGGCCACATGATGATGGCGGCATGCGCACCTTCGCTCGGGTGACTGAACAGGCCATCGGCTTCGCCAGCTGGCGTCGCCACGCTGACTTCGGTTTCGGTCAGAGTCATCTCGCCCGTCTCAATGGGTGTCGCGCACGCAGGCAAAACGAGACTCGTCGATGCGACCGCCGCCGAAGCGCCGACCGTGAATCCCCGCCGAGTTACGGCTTTGCGTTTGAGATATTCATCCAGTTCACGTTCCGTGATTTCGTCGCACATCGCATAATCCCTCTTTGCTTTGCTACGGGTCTGAACATGACGCGATTGAAGACGGCTTCAAGACACATTCGTGTGACGCCTTGCGGCAGTTCGTCCATCGCCGAAACGGAAGACGGCTCTATGTGACCGCATGACGGCAACAGATACGGCTAGAGTCTTGAACCTGATTCTCATCCTTGGAGACCAGTTATCCCCCTCCATTCCCTCGCTCCAGCGGGCAAAGCGCGAGCGTGATCGCGTGCTGATGGTGGAGGTCATCAAGGAAGCGACTTATGTCCGCCATCACAAGAAGAAAATCGCCTTCTTATTTTCCGCGATGCGCCATTTTGCGGAGGAATTGCGCGTCGCAGGCTGGACCGTCGATTATGTTCGCCTCGATGAACCGGACAATGCCGGAAGCTTCCAGGGTGAAGTGGAGCGGGCTGTAGATCGCCTTGCGCCGGATCGCATCGTCGTCACAGAACCTGGCGAATTCCGGGTCCTTGAGTCCGTACAAACCTGGGCAGACACGTTGGCGCGTCCCGTCGATATTCTGGAAGATGATCGCTTCATCGCCACGCGCGATGAGTTTCGGGCCTGGGCAAGTGGACGCAAACAGTTGCGCATGGAGTATTTCTATCGCGAGATGCGGCGCAAAACCGGTTTGCTCATGGAGGGCGACCAACCCGCTGGCGGCAAGTGGAATTATGATTCCGAAAACCGCAAACCGGCCAAGGCTGATCTGTTCGTGCCCGCCCCGTTAAGAACGCCTCCCGATGACATTACAAAAGACGTGCTTGCTTTGGTGTCAGACCGGTTCAATGATCATTTTGGTGATCTGGAACCGTTCTGGTTTGGGGTCACGCGCACACAGGCGCAAGCGGCGCTGGATTACTTCATCGATAACGCATTGGCGAATTTCGGAGACTATCAGGATGCGATGCTGGAAGGTGAGAAATTCCTTTATCATTCGCTTCTGTCTCTCTATTTGAACGCCGGATTGCTCGACCCGCTCGAGATCTGTGAGCGGGTCGAACAGGCCTATCGTGACGGCCTCGCGCCCTTGAACGCGGCTGAAGGCTTCATCCGGCAGATTATCGGCTGGCGCGAATATGTTCGCGGGATTTATTGGCTGAAAATGCCGGGCTATGTCGATCTCAACTTTTTTGAGAATAAACGGGACCTGCCGGAATTCTATTGGACGGCTGAGACCGAGATGGCGTGCATGAAGGCGGCCATTTCGCAAACCAAGCAAGAGGCATACGCCCATCACATTCAACGCCTCATGGTGACCGGGAATTTCGCCTTGCTGGCCGGCATCGAACCGAAACAGGTGCACGAATGGTATCTTGCCGTTTACGCAGATGCCTATGAATGGGTCGAGCTGCCAAACACGCTGGGCATGAGCCAGTTTGCCGATGGCGGGGTGCTGGGCTCAAAGCCTTATGCGGCGAGCGGCAATTACATCAATAAAATGTCTGACCACTGCAAACACTGTTCTTATGACGTGAAACAGAAAACGGGGCCACAGGCGTGCCCGTTTAATCCGCTTTACTGGGATTTCCTCCATCGCAATCGCGACCGGCTGAACGGGAACCCGCGTATGGCCCAGATGTATCGCACCTGGGATCGCATGTCCGACGACAAGCAGGCAGATTATCTGGACAGCGCTGCAAGCATTCTCGAGACACTTTAATTAGTTCCCTTTATTGCGCCGGAGGCGGCGACACCGCTCAGAACAATAGACGACCTCGTCCCAATTCCGGGCCCATTTCTTGCGCCAGGAAAATGGGCGATCACAAACCGGGCAAGTCTTCGAGGGGAGATCCTGTTTCTTCATTATGGGTGGTTGCTGCGGCTTCCAAGATTGCTTTGAGACATTGCGATAATGACTCTCAGAGCAGGTCTGACCTAGGGTCAAGACAACATCTTGTCGAGCACGCTCAGGAAAGAAGGCCCGACCAAATGCCCCATGATTTTGCCCCTCCTGCGTATGATGCGCCAATCGTCGCTGTCCAATCGGAACGATTTGTCGATCGGTCAAAATCCGCCTGGGGGCATTGCGAAGAACTTGTCGATCTGACCCCGCTCAATTCCCCACAATCCACCGGTCTGTTCATCAATGAATCCTGGGCGACTGATGACTGCGTCTGCATGCAGCAGGTTATGGATGGAAATAGCCACGTTCACGAGGCCAAACACTTTGAGAAGTCGGGTAACATCGTCTTCGTGTCGCGCTTGATATCCGGACAGGCCATGGGGCGAACGGGGGACTCCCCCTATTCCATCTATCGTGGTTCGATCTCTATAAGAGACTATTCGCGTCCCTTTGATGGCATACAGACGGCTGCCGTTACCCAGGGCATCTTTTTTCTACACGACACAGTCGGCTTTGATCCCGGCCAGCATCCAAACCTGAACGTTTATCATCATGGCTCACAGACGGCTCAGGCTCTGAACGCGGCGTTCGACATGCTGTTCGGGGAATTAGGGGCCGGGTTGAGACGCATTTCATCGGTTCATATTGCCCGGATCAAGAGCTGTGTGAAACTCGCTTTGCAGGGCGAGACCGCCAAGGCGGATGTGCGCACGATCGCCCGTCAGGCCTTAAAACACGTCATCTGCAGCAAGATTGAACAAAATCTCAGCGACTATGCCTATTCCCCCAAAACTATCCTGAGCGAATTCGGCACATCGCGCGCGACCCTGTTTCGGATGTTTGAAGCCGATGGTGGCGTGCGAAACTATATTCGTAATCGGCGACTTTATCGTGCGGTTCTGCAAATCTCCCAGACGCCCATGACACGCGGCGCGATCAGCCGGGCTGCCCGCGAATGGGGCTTCTCCTCGGATGCGAATTTCAACCGCTCGGTCCGTCGCTTTTATGGCACCAGCCCAAACTCACTTTTTGAAGCGCCCATTCCACATGTGCCGATCCCAGAGGGATCACGATCGATTTGGATGCGACAGAGGGCGCAAATAATGCAACGCGCTGATGAGACACTTTCTGCATTCCAGTATGTCTGATCCAACCCGGCCTCGGCTCGCCCCTATTTGACCCAGGCGCCTGGCGCATTGGTCCGATAACCGACCGAACGATAGGCCGCGTCGATAACGCTTTGCCCGCGATCATTCAGCAAAATGCCTGACCCCATTTGGTTCATCGTATAGCTGAACGCCATCCCACACTCCGGATCTGCAAAGCCGATTGAGCCGCCGGCACCGACATGCCCGAAGGCCGCTTCGCCCATAATGGCACTCATCTGATTGCCTTGCGGATAGGCACGATTGTCCATCGATTTCATGAAGCCAGACGCAAACCGGGTCGGCGCCAGCAAGGTCGCATCGATTCCAGTTGCCGTTGTCACGCGCCCCATGGCGGCGAGACGGTCGGCCGAAACCAGGCTGCCATCATTGGTTGCCAAGGGCGTGTACCAGGCCGCCTGCCCGCGGGCATTGGAGATGCCACCGGCGCCCCCAATCTCGGCTTTGTGAGCTTCTGGGTCATTCATGTCCCAGCCGCCAATATTCAGGAAGGACAAGGCTTGCAAGGAGTCCGGCTTGGTCATGAGGTTCAGGGTGAAAGCGGTCGGAATGTCGCCTTCCTTTGGTTCATACAACCGGATAGGGGCAATAGGCTTGGCAAAGTCATCCGGGACCCCGATCCAGAAGTCGGCTCCGGTTGGTTCGGCCACTTCCTTGGCGAAAAATTGCCCAAGCGACTGGCCGGATACCCGCCGCACTAGTTCTCCGACCGTCCAGCCGAAATTCACCATGTGATAGCCATTGCGGGTGCCGGGCTCCCACCAGGCGGTCTCATCTTCCATACGCGAAATCATGTAATCCCAATCCAGATAACCGCCTTCGCGAACGGGCTCGCGATTGGCCGGCACGGCGCTCTCATGATTGAGCATCATCTGAACAGTGGTCGCTTCTTTGCCATTTTTGGCGAAGCCGGGCCAGTATTCCGAGACGGGCGCCGCCGGATCGAGCAGACCGCGGTCAATCAGGATATGCGCGCAAAGCGCCGTCGCAGCTTTGGTGCAGGAAAAAACGATAGAAACCGTGTCTTCCTGCCAGGCTTCACCGGTCTCTGGATTGGCCAGACCGCCCCAGAGATCGACCTTGGTCTCGCCATTCACAGACAGGCACACCGAGGCGCCAACTTCGCCCCGTTCTGCGAAATTGCGCTCAAATTCTTCTCTCACTTGTGAAAATTCCGGATCGCAATGGCCTTGGATCTGGCTCATGGGCGGGTCTCCTCCTATATGTGCAGACATTGAAGCAAGGTTTCGGACGCAGCGCGAGGCTGACTGCGGGGCATGCGGCGCACGAGGGACCTCGGAATGGCGAACAAGCAGGCAATCTTTCTGGAAGGCAATCTGCTGCGCCACATCATCATTATGGCTTCGTCCGCAAGCATCGGCCTGGTCTCAATCTTCCTGGTCGACTTTGCCGACTTATTGTTCATTTCCATGCTCGGCGAAGCGGAGCTTGCTGCGGCTGTCGGGTTTGCTGGCACGGTTCTGTTTTTCACTTTTTCCGTATCGATTGGCCTCACCATCGCCACCAGCGCGCTGGTCGCCCAGCGACTTGGCCAGGACCAACCCCTGGAAGCTCGAAAAATTGCCTCTAGCGTGATGCTCTTCGGCACTCTGGTCAGCGTGGTGCTGGCAACGCTATGCTGGATCTGGGCCCCATCAATGATCGGATTGATCGGCGCCAAGGGCGACACGCTGGATCTGGCGGTGCGCTATTTCCGGATCGTCGTCACGGCGATGCCGATCGCGGCCATCGGCATGATGGCGACCGGAATCCTGCGGGCGCGGGGCGACGCCCGCCGTGCGATGACGGTGACTCTCACGGCTGGCGCTGTGAACGCGATCCTGGACCCAATCCTGATATTCGGCTTTGGCCTCGGTCTCGACGGCGCCGCCTATGCATCGGTGGCGGCACGGTTTGCGACCTTGGCAACGGCCCTCTACCCGATCTTCAAACACTATGGTGGATTCGCCAGGATCAATGCGGCGCGATTCAAATCGGACCTGGCGCCCATCGTCGCGATTGCAGCGCCCGCCATGCTGACCAATGTCGCAACGCCATTCGGCAATGGGTTTGTGACCCGCGCCATCTCCGAATTTGGCGACAGCGCCGTCGCTGCGATGGCCGTCGCCGGGCGCCTCACACCGCTGGCTTTTTGTGTGATCTTCGCCCTCTCTGGCGCCGTCGGGCCGATCATTGGCCAGAATTTTGGCGCCAAGCAGTTCGGGCGCGTGCGCGGAACCTTGATCAAAGCGGTCCAGTTCACAGCCATTTATGTCGCCGCCATGTGGCTCATCCTGTTGCTCACGCATGGATTCATCTCCGACAGTTTCAAACTGAGCGAAGAAGGGGCGAATATTATCTTCTGGTTTGCGCTCGTGGTGGCGCCGCTTTTCTTGTTCAACGGCACGCTCTTCGTCTCAAATGCGGCATTTAACAACCTGCGCCGCCCCCTCTTCTCGACCTTTTTGAACTGGGGAAAGAACACGATCGGCGTCGTACCGTTCATCACCGTCGGCGCCGCACTGGGCGGCGCGCCAGGCGTCCTGATCGGGCAATCTGTGGGCGGGGTCGTGTTTGGCATTGTCGGCTTCTGGCTCGCCTATCGATTGGTCAATCGCTTTGAAAGTGGCGACTCCGATCCGGACAAGGGTATGCAAGTGCCGCTGATGCGGCGGCGCGCCGAAGCGCCGTTCAACTCTCCCAGATCATAACCCGCATTTCGCAGAGGGCGATGACCAAACCGTGAGCGAGTTTGAGTTTCAGTTGAACGGATAGCGGTTCATCTTGCGCTGGCTTAGGACCCACTGCCGGGCCCGAAGCCTCATAAAGATCAACGCAGGACAGGACCAGATATGCCTCACGCTCGTCTCCCCCAAGCCGTGCTTTCCGCACTCGCGCTTACCCTCACCGGGCTGGCCACGCCCTTCGCCGCAACCGCGGATGCCGAACCGCTCTTTGCGACTTATGACGCTGAAAGTTCGGTGACCGTCGACTCAACCCCTTATACCCAGATGATTCGTGCCCTCACTGCCAATGAACGTGGTCGCACGCTCGTCGCTTACGATGTGGCGCATGCCCAGGCGCTGCCCTTCTTCACCGAGTATGCGGACTATCTGGCGGCGGTACCGGTTGAGCAGCTCAATCGCGACGAACAACTCGCTTACTGGCTGAACACTCGCAACTTTCTCCTGATCAAGGCCATCGCCGAGGAACGTCGCGTGCGCGGATACAAAAAGAAGCGCGGCACGCCGTCTGATCCCGGATCCTTCTGGACCGAGAGTCGGATCACCGTCGCCGGTACAGCCCTGTCCCTGCAGGATATTGAACAGGGTATTCTGTTCGCCGGTTGGGATGAGCCAAATATCATTTTCGGCCTTTATCAAGGGGTCCGCGGCGGCCCATCTCTGCCGCAGCGCCCGTTCACGGGCGCGGATGTTCACGACAAGCTGGCGGACGCCGCAGCGCGCTTCGGTGCGGATACACGAAATCTCCGCGTGCGCGGCGACAAGGTTCGCATCAGCTCTTACTTCGATTGGTATCTGCCGCTGGCCTACAAGAATGACGAGACCGCGTTGCGCACACATATCGCTTCGCTGGTTCAGCCAAAACACCAGGATCTGGTGCGCACGGATGCGAAGCTGGATCGCCGCAACTTCTCAACGGAGTTCGAACAGTATCAGGCCCGTCAAGCCAGTGTTGGATCTGGCAGCAGCGGCGGTGGAAGTGTCTCCCGCGGCGGCTTCGGGTCCTAGGCGCAGTTTATGCGTGCGCTCAGTCCGATCCTGAAAACCGGTGGGTTCATCGCCGCGTTGCTGATCGGGTTGAGCGTCCTGTCGGCCTGGTTTCCCTATGGCAGTGCCATCGCGGAAATGCCGGTGCTGGCCTATATTGCCTTCGCGCTCATCGTCGGCGCAGCGTGGTTTTATCTGCCATCGCAGATCAAGGCCGCCTATCCCCAGAAATCATCGCTGACGCTGATTCTCCTGATCGGCCTCGTCGCGCGCGGCGCCATGTTTTTCTCCTCACCCGTTCTGGAGGATGATTCCTATCGCTATTTATGGGATGGCGCCGTTACCGCGCGTGGGATCGATCCTTATCAATATGCGCCAGGTGATGCGGCAGCAGACCCAGTTTTCGCGCCCCTTGCTCAGGACCAGATCGATCCCGATCTTGCCGTCCTCAAAACACTGGCATCGGACCATCCGGATATCCATAGCCGTATCAATTACCCATATGTATCGACCATATATCCGCCGCTCACCCAGGCCGCGTTTGCCCTCGCCCATGTGATCGATCCGTTCGGACTCACAGGCTGGCGGTTGGTCTTGCTAATGGCTGACTTGATCAGTTTCGCCGTTCTGGTGCGACTGCTGACATCCTATCAGCGCGACCCGGTTTGGGTGTCTCTGTATTGGTGGAACCCCATTGTGATCCTGCAAGGGCTCGGGGCGGGACATATGGATATTCTGGTCCTGCCCTTCTTGCTTGGTGCTCTTCTCCTGGCCCGACAGAGCCGCCCGGGTTGGGCCGCCCTGGCACTGGCCGGCGCAGCGGGTGTGAAGCTCTGGCCGATCCTGCTGTTTCCGTTAATCGCACGCCCTTATCTTTTCCGGCTGCCGCGACTGATCTGGATGACCGCTCTCATCATCGGCGCAACCGGTTTGCTGCTCGCGCCGCAATTGCTGCATGCCATACAGCCTGAGGCCGGGTTGAACGCCTACGCGTCTGACTGGCGGACGCATGCGTTCCTGTTCGCGCTTCTGGAAGATGTTGTGCTCGCCCAGATGGCTGAGCCGGGACAGACTGCGCGCCTGCTCGTCGCCGCCTTAGTGATTGGTTTCACCGGTATACTGTCGTTGCGATTTGCCGAGGACACGGCGCATTTACCGACGCTCATGACGGCAGTCATTGCGAGCCTGATTCTTCTTTCACCGACGGGATACCCCTGGTATTTAATCTGGCTGACGCCCCTGCTGGCCCTGGTCCCGGCCGCTGGACTGCGCTGCCTGGTCCTACTGGCGCCCCTCTATTGGTTGCGATTTCAGCTCGGGGATACGGACCCCGTCTATCAATGGGTCATCGTGCCTATCGCCTTTGGCGTTCCCCTAGCTGTCCTCGCTCATGAATTTCGACAAAAGGAGCCTCGCGATGAAATCGGTCATCATTATTCCAGCGCTGAATGAGGAAGCCGCAATTGGCGGCGTTGTCGACAGCATCATCCATCAGGTGGATCGGGTCATTGTCGTGGACAATGGATCGACAGACCAAACCGCTGAGCGCGCCGCTCAGGCCGGCGCCGATGTGATCCATGTCGCGCAGCCCGGCTATGGCCGGGCCTGTCTGGCGGGCGTGGCCGCTGCGGCCGATTGCGACTTGCTGATTTTCATGGATGGCGACGGCGCAGATGATCCGGCGGACCTCGCCTCGCTGATGAGGCCGATCCTGCGCGGCGAGGCTGATCTGGTGATTGGGTCACGCACGCTCGGGCGGACGGAGATTGGCGCACTCACGCTACCGCAGCGTTGGGGGAATGCCCTGGCGACCAGCTTGATGCACGTGTTCTGGAACGGCCCTTTTACAGACCTGGGCCCGTTTCGCGCGATCCGGCGGTCGGCTTACCAGCGTCTGGCCATGCAAGCCCCAACCTTTGGCTGGACCGTCGAGATGCAAGTGCGCGCCTTGAAACAGCATTTGCGCTGTACCGAAGTGCCCGTCGCCTATCGACGCCGCATCGGGGTGTCGAAAAAATCAGGCACCGTGAAAGGCGTCGTCCTCGCCGGCGCCTATATTCTCGGCACCATATTCCGCGAAACCCTCTGGCCGGCCACTCAGTCCGTAAAGCGGCACAACGCCGTTAGACGGTGACCACGACTTTGCCGAGCGCCTTGCGATCGATCAGATACTGAATCGCTTCTCCGCCACGTTCCAGCGGGAAAGTCTCGGAAACATGGGGCTTGATCTTGCCCTCCTGATACATGGCAAACATCTCGGCGAGATTGCGCTGATTGGCGGCTGGGTCACGGGCAACAGCCGCGCCCCAGAACACGCCGCGTACATCGCATGATTTCAGCAGGGTCAAGTTCAATGGCAGCTTCGGAATCCCGGCCGGGAAGCCGATGACCAGAAACCGACCTTCCCAATTCATCGCCCGCACGGCTGGTTCGGCATAATCACCGCCAACACCATCATAAATGATATCGACCCCGCCACCGCTCACCTCTTTGATGGCATTGGAGAACGCTTTTTGCTGCCCCCGGTCGAGCGGACCGCGGTCATAGACGAGGCCCTTATCGGCGCCTTTCGAGAGACAGAAATCGACCTTTTCCTGCGTCGAGCAGGCTGCTATCACTTCCAGCCCCATCGCCTTGCCGAGTTCAACCGCGGCAATGCCGACGCCGCCCGCCGCCCCGAGCACCAGAAGTTTTTCGCCAGGTTTCGGATCGGCCCGGTCCTTCAAGGCATAATAGGACGTGCCATAGGTCATGACGAAGGCCGCAGCCTCATCAAACGGCACCGAGTCGGGAATCGGGATGCAGCGCCCGGCTTCCAGCGTCATTTCCTCACGCATGCCGCCCCAGCCGCAGGATCCGATGACGCGTTGCCCAACCTGCATATTCGTGACGCCTTCACCGACCTCTTTCACCACGCCAGAGACTTCGCCCCCCGGACTGAATGGGCGCTCGGGTTTGAACTGATAGAGATCCTGGATGATCAATGTATCCGGGAAGTTTACGCCGATCGCCTTGACGTCGATCAAAACCTCGCCTTTGCCCGGCTTTGGGCTTTCAATATCTTCCAGCACGAGTGTATCAGTGCCGCCAGGGGCTTTGGAGAGCAGGGCTTTCATCTTGAGGTTTCCTCATCTCATTCGTTGACGAAGCTTTGGTAGCCATGGCAACGGGCGCTGTGAAGGTCTGACGTAGCGGAGACACTCGGTTTGGACAAAGCCGTCCTTTTCTGGATCCTGTTTGGGGTGCTCGGGTTCGGGTTCGCCCTGGCGGTACAAATGCGCATCATGGTGGCGCTGGTTCTGCGCCGGGCCCTGAAAGCCTGGCGTAGCGATCTGGAGGACCGGGTCAAAGCGAACACCGTCGTGGTCTGGGCCGCCAGCGCAAAACCCCTGCCCGATACGGCCAAACCTTGGTTGAGCGAAGCGGTGGCACACTTGCACGCGACTTATCCAATGCCCCTCAATCACCTGCGGCGCGCGCGCAAATTCAGCATTGTCCTGCCGGTTTTGCTGATTGTCCTGATCGCAATTGGTCGGTTCGGTCTGGGAGTGATTTGATGAAAGGCTATTTCGCAATTGGCGCTGAAGGCATTTCGAAACCGATGAATCTCGGCGCGCTGATGCGCACGGCGAACGCTTTTGGCGCCAGTTTCGTATTCTCTGTCCAAGCCGCTGACCGGACCAAAATCGCCAATCTTTCCGACACATCGCGGACCTTCAAGAACGTGCCATACTATGCCTGGGAGTCGATGGATGAAATGGTGTTCCCGAAAGGCTGTCAGCTGGTCGGCATCGAACTGACGGATGATGCGGTGGAGTTACCTGAATTCAAGCATCCCCGGATGGCCGCTTATGTACTCGGGCCGGAACGCGGTAATCTATCACCAGCCATGGTTGAACGCTGTGATCATATCGTAAAAATTCCGACGAAATTCTGCATTAATGTCAGTCTGGCCGGCGCTTTGGTCATGTATGACCGGGTCCGCAGCATGGGCAATTGGCGCGATCGCCCGATCATGCCAGGCGGACCAAAAGCGGACTGAGGGCGGGGTATAGCGCCGGAAAGCATGCCCGTACTCAACGCGATCTCATTACTCGAAGACGATCTGAGATTTCATAATTTACCTGCGGC
Organism: Pseudomonadota bacterium; assembly: GCA_038532145.1. Classification (GTDB taxonomy): domain Bacteria; phylum Pseudomonadota; class Alphaproteobacteria; order Caulobacterales; family Hyphomonadaceae; genus Henriciella. Next base: position 13,363 of record JBCBBC010000069.1, read on the forward strand.
TGATAGCTGCTAGATTTCGGATGAGTCTAGGGGATAACTTGGCGCGAAAGCGCCCGTCCTGCTAGAGGTGGCGGCCATGATACTGAACAATAGCGCACACGTCCTGGGCGCAATCCGTGGTATTCAGGAAGCTGAAAAACCAGATGAGGTGATGCGCATTTTTACGCCTTATGTGGAGCGATATGGCTTCGCTCACATTCATCTTGGGCAATTGGTCAATCCCGCAAATATTGCCAAAAAGGATATTCTTTCGATCTCAACATGGCCCGGCGAATTAATGTCACAGCGCGCCGAAAAGTATGATCTCCTGCATGATCCGGTGGCGCTGGGCGCGTTGCGATCAAAACGTCCGTTCCGATGGCAAAAAGCGATGGAATGGGCGACCAGACGCGGCCAGAGAGTCATCGACCAGACGCGCGATTTTGGTATTCGAGACGGCTATGTTTTCCCGGTTCATTCAATTGACAGCGTGTCCGGCGCGGTCTCACTCGGCGGCGACCAACTGGACTTGTCACGGACGGAGCTTGCAGAAGTCGAGTTGGTCTCTCTCGCCGCTTATGCGCGGCTCGAAACGCTGCTGGGTCCGTTCCCCTACCAAAAAATCGAAGACCTGACCGCGCGCGAAGCAGAAGTCATACAATTTGCTGCGGCGGGCAAGACCAATCGGGACATCGCGACCATTCTCAGCATCCAGCCCGATACCGTGAACAAGACGATTCTTCGCGCAGCCCACAAGCTTGGTACGCTGAACCGCGCGCACACGGTTGCGACTGCCATCGCCAAGAACATGATATTCGCCTGACGCTAGATGTCCCTTTTTTGGGACATGCGGAACCTTTCGACCTGTGAAACCTTCCGACCATTCAGAAGGAGGGTCTTTTTTGTATCAGACAATTACCCCGGAGAATCGGGCCAAGTATGCGGCGACCATCGATAGCATGCACCGTAATCGATATGATGTCTGCGTGCGCCAATGGGGATGGGACATTCCCGGATCGAAACCAGGCTACGAAAAAGACCAGTTCGACACCGAACACACCGTCTATGTCACAGTGACAAATCCCGATTTTGGAAAAGTCGTAGCCTCGACCCGGCTGAATCCGACGATTGAACCGCATATGATGAGCGAACTTTATGCCGACTATTGCAATTTGCAGCCCTTCCCTCAGCGCGATGACACCTGGGAATGCTCGCGCTATGTCATTGATCGCACGCTCTATCATGACCCAGTCAAAGAGTATAAAATCCGGTGTAATCTCGGCATCGGTATGACGCGGTTTTGTCTCGATAACGGGATCAGGCAATTGTCCTGGTTGACCCACGAAAAATTTTACAAACTGACACAACAGGTCTGGAAAACAGAACCCCTTGGCCTACCAGTGCGCGAAGCAGACAGTGACTGGGCCTGGGTGCCGGCCCTGTCGCAAATCGACGAGGCGACGAATGCCGACCAGCGGCAAAGACTGGCGAATGCGGAAAGTGTTGTCGCCGAACTGTTACGAGCCAAGTCCATCCGCAAAAAATCGCGCGCTGCTTAAGGATGGCGTGATGCTGACAGAAAAAGACAAGCACGACTTTGACTCAGACGGTATCATTTGCTTACGGGGTGTGCTGACAGCGGCCGAAATCACAAAGCTCACGACCTGTGTCGACCGGCAATTGAGCGAACGCGCGACATCCGCCACCGGCTATGATTTTGAGGGTATAGCCCGCCAGATCTGGGCATCGAACGATCAAATCGACGTTCAGCGTGCCACCCGGTTCGACCTGGAACAGATGCGCAGGAACGTCCGGTCGGACCGGCAAGCGCGCCCGCTTGTGGAAGACGCGTTTGAGCCTGAAGAAGGATGCTTTTTTTACGACGTCGCCGCTTGGCAACACGATCACGGGGTTCGCGAAGTTGCGTTTGATTCTGCGCTGCCAGCGCTCATCTCAGAATTGATTGATGCGAAATATCTCAATTTCTGGGAGGATACGACCTTCGTAAAAGCTCCGCGCAGCCGACAGAAAACGGCATTTCATCAGGACCTCGCCTATTTTCAGATCGCGGGTGATCAGTGCGTCATTGTCTGGATTCCATTGGACCCGGCCGACACGCAAAATGGCGTCGTCGAATACGTTCGGGGCTCACACAAATGGGATGAGATCTATGCGCCGAACGTGTTCATCTCACAAACCCCATTTATCGATTCAGAGGAAAAACGCTGCCCGGATATCGAAGCCCATCGCGACGAGTATGACATTGTCAGCTTTGACGTCATGCCGGGCGACGTCATCATTCATCATGTCCTGACCGTGCACGGTGCCGGGGGCAATATGAGCGATCGCTGGCGCCGGGCCATGTCGTTTCGATATTGTGGGGATCGGGTCCGCTACTTCGATCGCCCCGGAGCGATTCCGCAGGTTGGCGTGACCGGTGATCTCGAGAATGGGGATCGCCTGTTTTCAAGCGATTATCCAATGGTCTGGCCAAAGCCCTGGCCGGACGTGAATCTGGCACAGCTCTATCTCGATCAAGCGCCTACGGCGCGCGGCTCAAAAGAAAGTAGAACAGACGCGTGACCAACGCTCCCCCGGACATTGTCGAGACGTCACGTCTCTTGGCCAAAGCCCTATTTGATCTGGCGGGCATATTCGAAGACCTGTACGTCCCGGACGATCCGGCCGAACCCATCAATCAGGCGCTGCATGATGAGGTCGCAAAGTCGTTACACGCCGCCCACCTGTCTCTGATAGACTATGTCGCGCGCGCCTATGAGGCGGCGAGGTGAATTCCAGTTTCGCTATCCGCGGCACCAACGGTTTCGGCGCAAAATCGGACCCTAGTAGAACAGTTTTCGAAGCCGAAGAGTCACGACCCGCCCCTGCGGGTCAAGCAAGTCTGGTTGGTATGTGATGGGCACAAGGCCTGCAGCGTCGGTAACACGCTGCTTGGCATCAAACACATTGTCGATCGACAAGGCCAATCGGGTACTGTCGAGGACGGGATATTTCAATAGCAATCGAGGGTTATTGCCGAAATTGTACTGCACGCGCAGGTTTACCGTTGCGAGATCGTCGAAATTGAGGGGGCCATTCACACCGTCATCAAACTTGGTTTCACTTTGCCAGTTGGCGCGGAGAAATGCGCCGACAGCGCCTTTCGCATAGCCGACCTGCCCGGTGACACGATGTTCAGACGTTCCCCCCTGATCGCTGATCGCATCGCCTTCCAACAGATCGAGCGGCGCACTGCCAGGTGTAATCTGAAGCGAGTCCTCCAAGACATAGGTATGGAAGATCGAGGCAAAGATGCGTCCGCCGCCGCGGCCACCGCGGCCGCCGCGAGGTCCGCCGCGTCCGCGTCCCTGTCCTGCACGCGCGCCACGCGCCTGCCCTTGCCCAGACGCTTGACGCGCCTCACGCTCGGCAATCCGCGCCTGTATTCTGGCCCGGTCTTCTTCATCCAGCCGCTGGAGAAAGATATCGCGCAGCTGGCGGCGCTCCTCACTCGTGAACTCGGGGCGCTCCGGGCGCGGCAGCGTGTGGGACCAGTTCAGACCGTACCGGATCTGGCGCGTGGTCGATCGATCAGTATTGATCGCACGAGCATCGAGACTCAGCAAGTTTCCGTCAGCATCACGGATCACGCGGCCCGGAAACGCCGCTTCAATTTGCGGCGTCAAACCCGGAAAACCGAGAATGGCGTTCTTGGTCTGCGTGTCGGTATAAGCAAGATTGAATGTGACATCGGGCGACTCGAACGGATCCCAGGTGAGGTTCAGGCGCTGTACTGTCCGTTCTTCGGAATTCAGGTCGGGATTGCCACCGGTGATCCGCGTGACATTCTCCACGGTTTCTCCGCTGGAAAAGTCGAATACGCGCGCACTTTCGGTAATCGAGGTCGGCGCACCCAATAATGCCAGATCCGGCGCGAGTTCGGTATACGCGGTTGATGCCAGGACCTGCAGAGAGGAGACCGGCTGCCAGGTCAGGCCGCCGCCATAAGATGACAGGGTTCCAAAATCAGAGGCATCATCCAATCGACCATTGATATTCAGATTCAGCGTCCCCAGAGAATTGAATTCCTGGCCGGCATCCAGGACGGGAATATCGATATTTGCCTGACCATTCGTTTCCGTCCGCGTCAGACGGGACGAGTCGAACAGTCCACTCTGTTGAGACTGAGATTCCAGTTCGCTCGAGTCCGCACCCAGTTTAAACGTTGAAACCACGTCGCCCGCCGGCAAGGCAAAGAGCTTGGTAAAAAGGACGCCCTCGAGATTGGCCGTCTCGCTGATTGATTCCGTGCATTCCTGAAACCCGGATATCGGATCGGAGGCGGTCTCTGTGTCCGTATCGCGATAGGTGTAACCGCCATTTACGGTCCAGTTCCAGTCAGAGTGAACCTTGCCGATTACAAATTGAGCCTCGACCCCGATTTCATCTGTGTCGCGGGCCAGCGTGTCGGACAGGTCACTTCGCGCAGTTTCCCTGCTGCTCTCAACCAACTCGATGCCGCCAACATAGGATGCGCTGATATCGCCTGACAGAAAGTGACTGTAACTCGCGGTCACATCCACAGATTGCTGCTCCGGAAGCAGCGTGCGGTCGGCGCTCGCGTCCGGGCTGACGCTGATTATGTCTCTGTCCGACTCGGACAAGGCGTCTTGAACGGCATACTCGAAATCAACATTCCAGCGCGTATCATCACGAATTCTGAGGGTCGAAACGTCGATGTCCGCCAGGGATTGGCCGCTGTCTGTTGTTGTACCGACACCGCCACGTCCCGTGATGGCGTGAAATCGCTCGCGCAATATGAAATTGATGACTTTTTGATTGGCGCGGAAGCCAAATTTCAGGGCGACGGCTTCCGGCAGGATTTCGACCCGCGCCAAGGCCTCGGGCGGATAGTTGCGGATTTCGCGGAATCCCGAAATCCGCCGTCCGTTCAACAGGATCGCTGGCGCCCCGCCCCCCGAAGACTCCGAAAGGGGTTCAAGATCTGCCAGCAGCTCTTCCAGACTCGCAGCGCCATAGGAGCGGATTTCCGCAAAATCGAGCGCAACATCCGGCACGACGTCCGCCAGCATTGGGTTTGAACGACTGCCCTCCACGACAACCGTGTCTTGCAGGAGCAGATCTTCCTGAGCGGTCGCGGTCGCAAGAACGGCGATCGTCCCAGCGCTTAGAGTGAGCGTTTTCAGGGTGATTTTCATGGGAGGAAGTCTCTATCGATTTTCTAGCGTTTTCGCAGTTGATTATGAAACGTCTGCAACACGGTGATCCGTCGCATAAAATCCTGTTGAGATCGCTTTTGTTTAACAGGACTGAAAAGCAGTTTGCGTCATATGGCCAGACCATCTTGATCTGGCCACGACAACCTGCCCCCAAGCGCCCCTAGTCAATCACAATATTTATCAATGCCGGCCGCATATTGTGACGGACATGAGGGCGATAATATCCGCGTTTTCCGGCATATATGACCGTGGGTCCCGTATAGGCGCGGCGCGCCACGCGGCGTTCGCCCTTCGACGGCACATATGTCCAGGCCGAGGCCGGGCATTCCACGCGCCGCATATCGCGAATGTCCTCGCGAAGATCGCGCCGAGATGTGGTCACGCGGCGATCGATCCGGTCTTCGCGCAGGTCCGGACAGGCCGCCGGATTGAGACGCCATTCGCCCGCTTCGGCGATCGCAGCGGTCCGATGCGAAATGCGATCAATCGGCGTTTGACCCGGCTCTCGGCGAAACGGGGCACACAGCTTTTGCGGTCCG
>JBCBBC010000070.1:0-19024 GCA_038532145.1 Pseudomonadota bacterium
ACGTCCCCAGCACGTCCGTCGACTGCGCCAAAGCGATGGCCAGGGTTAGCCGGTTGCGCTCGCCGCCGGACAGTGCGCCAACGGCCTGGCGGAGCTGGTCAGGTTTAAACAAAAAGTCCTTGGCATAGGCTGCGACGTGGCGCTGCTTGCCTTGTACCATGATACTGTCGCCGCCCTGCGGTGCGAGGGCTTCCCAGAGCGTGTCCCTGGGGCGGAGTGTGTCGCGCGTCTGATCGAGATAGGTGATGCGTAAGGCCGGATTGAGTTTGACATTGCCGCTATCGCGCTCAAGCTCGTCGAGTAGGAGTTTGAGCATGGTCGTCTTGCCGACCCCATTTGGTCCAATCAGGCCGACCCGATCGCCGCGTAGGATCTTGAAATCGAGATCCTCAACGATAATCAATTCGCCATACCGCTTGCTCAGGCCGAAGGTCTCGATGACTTTGCGCGATTGATGCCCGGCCTCTTCGGCGCTGATCCCCGCCTTGGCTTTCTGGGCGACAATCGCCGCTTTGCGTCGCGCGGCTTCGGCGCGCATGGCTTTAAGCTTGTGCAGCCGACCCATATTGCGCGCCCGGCGGCCGGTGACGCCGCGCTGCAGCCAGTGTTCCTCCGCTTTGAGCTGGGTCTTGAGCTTTTCCAGCTGGCGAATTTCCGCCTCTTCAATTTCTTCCGCCCAGCGTTCGAAATCGCCATAGCCTTTTGGACTTTTCAGCACGACGCCATCGCGCAGCCAGAGCGTATTGGTGGTGACGTTTTCCATAAATGTGCGGTCGTGACTGACCAGGAGCACCGCGCCATGAAAGCCCAGCAGCCGCGTCTCCAGGGTCTCGATCATCGGCACGTCCAAATGGTTGGTCGGCTCATCAAGCAGGAGGACATCCGGATCGCTTGCGAACGCCTTGGCCAAGGCGCTGCGGCGAATTTGGCCGCCAGACAGCGTGTTGGGGGCGGCGGCGGGGTCGACGCCAAAATGGCCAAGCTCGGCTTCGGCCCGCCATGGTTCTGCGTCATTTGAAGTGGCGTAATCGAGGACCGTCTCAAAGGCGCTGAGATCCGGTTCCTGTTCGACCTTGGTAATGACGGTGCCAGGATGGATCCACAGCTCGCCATCATCGGCTTCATGACGGCCCGTGATCAGACGCATCAGAGTGGACTTCCCGGCCCCATTTCGCCCGACCAGCGCGGCCCGTTCGCCCTTGGCCAGGGTAAACGTGACGCCTTCGAAAAGCGGCTTGCCGCCAAAGGCGAGCCGGACATCGGTCAGGGTGAGGATCGGCAAAGACATGGAGCGGTGTTTGGTACGTCGGCGGCAGAACGTCAATCGCGGGCGTGTCATCCCGGAAAGCTCGCAGAGCTTGTCCGGGACCCGGGTCCAGCAGCCCCTATTTTAGGTCCCGGACATTCGCTCACGCGAATTCCGGGATAACACTTGAAGCAAACTAAGCCTTCAACTTGTATCCGCTTCGCAACATCCACCACACCCCTGCCGAGGCGGCGAAGGCCACACCGCCGCTGACCACCATTCCGGTCAGTACATTTGAGTTGGCCGCGTCGAGGAAGCCATATCGGAAGCCATCAATCAGGAAGAAAATCGGGTCGAAATAGGCGAGCGACTTGAATGGATCGACCAGGACATTGATGTCGTAGAATGTGCCCGATAGGAAAGTCAGCGGCACGATCACAAAATTCGAGACCGCAGCGAGATGATCAAACTTGTCGGCCCAGATGCCGCCCATGGCGCCGATCGCAGCGAGGAAGATGGTTGCCATAAGGCCAAACCAGATGACGGGCCAGATATGCACAACAGAGAGATTGGCAAGCCCGCTGAAATGAATGCCAATCGCCGCGATCACGCCAACAATTATGCCGCGTGTCGCGGCGCCGAAGATGAACCCGATCGACAATTCCAGGGGCGACAAAGGCGGCATCAGGAAATCGACCTGGCTGCCCTGGACTTTCGCAATCGTCAGAGAGCTGGACGAATTCTGAAACGCATTTTGTAGCATCGCCATGACAATTAATCCTGGCGCGAGGAAGCTATTATAGTCTAAACCCGCGAAATCTCCGCTAAGTTCGCCGCGATTGCCAAACGCCAATTTGAAGACCGTCATAAACAAGAGGGTGGACACGACTGGGGCGAGCAGCGTTTGCATCCAGACCTTCATAAAACGGCCCACTTCTCGCTTATAGAGGGTCCACAAGCCGAGCCAGTTGACGGCCCCGTAAGAGCGTGGTTTTGGCGGCGACAGCAAGGAGTGGGATGAATCAGGCATGACCGAACACTTAAGAGGTGACTCGGCCTTTGGCGATAGGTTAAAACGTATCCACAAGTGCTACTATATGTTGATTGGCTGTGGACAGAAGTAATCAGCATCTTGTGTTTCATTTCGCCCCTGATACGATATGTAGCGTTAGAGCGGGGCTGGTGGCGACGCTCAAATCAATATCTAGGGGCTGCCAAGGAGCGGGGTTTTACGCATGGCGTGGACTGAAGATCGAGTAGAAGTACTGAAGAAGCTATGGGCAGAGGGCCATTCGGCCAGCCAAATAGCCAAGGAACTCGGAGGCGTGACACGCAATGCTGTGATCGGCAAAGTGCACCGTCTGGGCCTGTCCGGTCGGGCGACACCGTCCCGGCCTGTCAAACGTCCGCCGCGTCTGGCGCGTCCGAAGCCGCGTGTGCAACCGGATGGCAGCGTCATCACGCCAAAACCGCAGCGCGTTGTCGCCGATGCCGAACTGAAGCAGAACGAAAAAGCAGCTATGTTGACAGCCCTGGCACCACAGCCGCTGTCTGACGGCGAGGCTGCGACCATTCTGACGCTGCGCGACAGCATGTGCAAATGGCCGATCGGTGATCCAGCGGATCCGAAATTTGCCTTCTGTGGCCGCAAGGCGACCTGTGGGCCTTACTGTGCGGAGCACGCCAAGATTGCGTTCCAGCCGGCCAAGAAGCGCGAGAAGAAAAAAGCCGAATATGATTATGTTCGGAAGATTGCGGGCTAGCTCAGTCTGTTCATTTTCATCAACAGAACGGCCCGGGTCATCTCGGGTCGTTTTTTGTTGAAACATGGAAAGAATTATTCGGCGAACTCAGGGCGCCGCACGGCGACGTCAATGCCGCGCTGCAATCCAGTCTAGCACCACGTCCTCGCCGCGCCGATAGCTCTCAAAGGTCTGGCCAATTTCCGTCTGTGTCGCCAGAGAGCCGGCCGGAACCTCATGCTTCACATTCATTGTGTAGCAATATTTTTCGCCCTTACAGCCAGTCTCCCAATCATGATAGCCCGTCGCGTAATTGATCGAATAGCCAGAGTTCGGCAGCGAAAACCGCGATCCACGCTCAGCCCAAAACTGCTCGCGGTCTCCCATTTGCTCGCCAATCACCATGGCCCGCTCGCCAGAGTAATACTTCAACATGGCCAATGTCACGATCCCCGCGGAGAACGTGTTCGGCCCCGTGATGAGATAGACTTTCCCATCTGGTTTTACTGACTTGGGTGCGTTTTTCGCAAAGGCCATGGACTTTGTGTAATCGCCGCCATCATGCAGGCGAAAGTCGACCACCAGATAATCGAGGTTCTCGTCCTGATGGTCCGCCAGCATAGCGTTATATGCTTGCTGGATCGACTGATCTCCGGCCTTAAATCCTGGCAGCGCGCGAATATAAAGCCCGCCCTCATCCAAGGCGTAGGACAATGGTTCAGATGGATTGACCAGATAGCGCGGCAGCTGGTCGGCATCGTCTTCGCTGGAAACATGGCGCCAGCCCTCAAAGCCTTTTGTCGCTCCCGTCGGTATCAGGCTGTGCCAGGCGCTGCGCCAACCCATACCCTCCGGATCATCCGGCAATAAACCCTCAAACCGCACCTTCTCGAGCGCGCCCGCGTTGCTTTCCAGCGTCAGCTCCAACGCCTCCGCTGACGTTCCATGTCCCGACGCAGCAAATAATTCTGGTGACTCAATGATGTAAAGACTGTGCAGGTCGCGCCAGGCCTCATTCCCGCCCCGATATCTGCCAAGATCGCTGATCAGCGCCTCAATCGGTGCGCCATCGATCGCGATCACCCGCTGTCCCAGATAAGCGGCCTTATCCGGCGCAGCGCTCACAATGAAAACGCCATCACGAAATCGATAAAGTCGCGCGCCAATCGTCTTGAAGTCCGTATGCTGCGGATAGATGCTCACATTGGTGTGGCCATTATCGGCCAGCGCCACGGCCTCAGCGATGTCGAGATAGAACTGCGCGCTTGAGAGCTCCTCTGCCGCTGCCTCAATCTCCGCAATATGAGCGGCAAAAGACTCCCGCGCGCTATCACTAAAGGCTCGGTCATATTGAGTCAGAGTCGAAAGATAATCAGCATCCTGGCGCCGCGCCTCCGCCTCGCTGGCCGGCGGGTCATAATTCGCGGCCGCTACACTTGGCATAAACACCCACCACATCCGCGCATAGGGCCAATAAAGAGGCGCTGTAACAATGCTCAACAGTATCCAGCCGATGAAGGCGTATTTGATAAACTTCCACATGATCGGAGTGTTACACGGGGAACGAGTAAACTCAATTTTTTTGCAATCTATGCGAGATTTGCAGTATTGTGTATGATCAGAGTTTACCCGATCAGCGGGCCTTGTCGGTAAGTCTTGATAATGCGTTCCAAGTCACTCTGCTGACGTCCGCGTCGACGCCGGAAGCGGACATTAGATAAGCGGCTTAAGTCGCCCTAAAACGGCCTCTCACCGAATAATAATCAGCTACCAATTCTCTCTAGCGCTTTGTTGATAGAGTTTGTTGCAGCTTTGATCCCAATTCGCTCTCGAAGAGAAAGCAATCGCTCAGAAACGTCGCTCGCTCGAGTCATTGCAAGGCTTGCGATTGCTGCGTTTCCAAGTTTCATGTTTAGCGGACCCAAACTTGGAATTCGCTCATAACACTTCATCGCCACGCCACTTAGAACACAAACAGCATCCTCTCCGGCGAGATGAGCTGACCAAATTTTCCCGCGGAAAAGTTCCTCCTCCAGAAACCAATCTCGCGCGTTATTCGGGTCCTTGTGTTGAGAGGTCACTTGCGATGCGAACATATCAACAGGGTCAAACGGCGAAAAGCTCTCCAAACTATGCAATACAACGGATAATTCATCTCTACTGAATGCTTGCCTGATCCGCTTCAGCCAAGATTTGCTGGGTCGTGACTTTCTACTGTCTAGAACGAGTAAATGGAGGTGAGGCTGCAAGCCAACAGAACCTACGATCTGTTCGATACCAAGCTGCTTGATGACGAGCGCATCCAGCATTTTTTGCTCACTTTCAACGATTGCCCTTAAATTTGGACGTCCATTTCTATCAAATAGAGTGGCCGCCCAACTGCTGTCTTTGTTTGCATAGAATGGAGACTTCGAAGGACCAATTTCTGGAACCGGGAAGTCACTCAACACGTCGGAATAACGTCGTTCGATAAATTCTCCCGAGCCGAGCTTAGCCAAGTTGGTTGTTCCGGTCTCAATTACGGTTTTTAAGCGCATTCGATCCTGTTGAGTTTTCAACCCCAATTGAGCCGCGTCTTTCGTCGCAGAGATCCAAGCCTTAACCTCGTCAAAATAGGGAAATACCTGATGGCCATCGAAAATCACCTGGTTGTCGCAACCGGCGATTTGCAACCACAAACCCGGTCTTTTTTCCAGAATGTCCAATACTCCGGCATGAGCTTCGCGCATTTTGTTCGAATAATTGTCATGGGCCAATAGGCTAATCCCGCACAACCACAGTCGGTCAAATCATTGTAAAATATAATGGAGAGCGCTTTATTAACGAGCCCGGATTCATTCTAATTCATATTGCTTCTATATTTAATGAATTAAGTAAAACCGGCACTTCTTAGCTTCCGCGTAATCAAAATTTAAACTGCTTGTGCCTCTATAGCGATCGGCAAAGGGTCTAATCATGAGCGGTACGTCAACATTCTCGCCGACGACAGAGAATACACCTATCGACGATATTGATATTAATGCAGAGTCGATCGAACGATTGATGGCAGCCGCAGACGTTCCTCGCCTAGATGACACTCTCCTCGCATCCACAATCAATACTGAGTTTCGAACTTTCCTTGAGACCTTTCTTCGAAAGATGACAACGCTCAATGTCGAGCAAATCCTCAAAACGCAAAACCCTTGGTCTCGTCTCACCGGCGCCGATATAGAGGCTCGCTTACAATTTGAGTTAAGCGTGCTGGAACTCTCTGAAAAAGTTCAGACTTTGGCGGGACTAAAGAAAGAGGCGCTAGAAGCCCGGCAATTCTTAGCTGATGCCTGGCGGGCAATGCAGTCATCTCAAAAAAAACTGAGTGTTGAGATCCAAAGTGGACGCGATTTGTTGAAACGCGGCACCGCGCGATCGGACGAGCTTCGATCTCGTTTTGTAAGACAACTCGAAAAGATCGTGACCCTATATCAGTCGCAGTCAATGGCCATGCAACAAATGAAACTGTCAGCGGGCACGCTCGGAGCGCTGATCAAACGAGCTCATGAGCTTGAAACAAATTTGCTTCCCATATGGCAACACAATGCTCTGGCTGTCTCCCAATCGCCCCAACTTTTAAAGCGGGACCATCCGACGATTTCGACTTTCATTAATTTTCACGATCGCGTCTTACGCGAGCTGAATTAGGAGAAACACAATGTCTGAACTGGTAAAAACCGACTTCCCACCTGACAGTGAAACTATAGCTGATGAGCGAAAAGCGCGAACTGCTGAAGTCGATCGCCTCGCAGCTCTGATTGATGTGCAAGTGCCGATGACCATCGTATCTTTTGGCGAGGAAGTATCGGAGAAGACCACAGAGTATGCCGATGATCTATTGTCCCGCGCACGTTCCAAAGATATGGAGGCGGTTGGATTTCAACTGAACCAGATCGTCGAAACTGCCCAGTCTTTTAACCTCAATCAGTTCGATCATGCCTGGGCACGCACGCCTGTCGTTGGCGGGATTTTGAAGGCCGTCTTTTTGTCCAAAGAGAAACTCCTTGCCAGGTACGACTCCGTGAAAGGCCAAATCGACAGACTAATTGAAAGTGTGGAAGTGACGTCAGAGACGTTAACTGACCGCGGTTCAGAATTCGACGCAATGTATGCAGGTGTTCAAGCCGAACACGCTCTGCTGGGACTGCATGTAGAAGCGCTCCAGTCGAAAGTTAGCGAGCTCGAAGCGACGATTGCGAACACATCTGATGATGGGGTGAACGCTGACCATCAGGAAAGCCAGAGCCGGTTGCAAGATTCGCGAGAGGCCATGCTAAAGCGTGCGGATGACTTGAACATGCTGCAGCACACAGCCCTGCAAACATTGCCAATGATCCGCGTGATGCAGACTAACAATCTGGCTCTCATAGACAAATTCAATACGGTGCAGAAACTAACCCTCCCGGCTTGGAAGCGCACGCTGTTGATGGCGCTGACGCTTGATGAGCAAAAAAATGCGGCGGATTTGGCTGGAAAAATTGACGACGCTACCAACGACTTCATGAAGCGCAATGCTGATATGCTTCAACAGAACTCTGTCGCCATCGCTCAGTCTAATCAACGTTTAATCGTGGACATGGATACACTAAAGCACGTTCATGAAAAAATGCTCGAAACACTCGACGACGTGCGAACCATACATCGAGATGGGGCTGAGCGCCGGGAACGGATTGTTATTGAGCTTGAGAAAATGAACCGCGAAATGGTCTCTGGAACGCGAGAAGTTACAGAGCTTATCACGCAAGACGCTTAGTAGTATCAATCGAACGGTCGGGTCAGTGAATGATGAGTCACGGTCACGTTCTACGTCAATTTGAGCAACGCATTCGCTTGTTTCGCACCGCCGATGATGTGACTTGGCTAGCGCTCATATGTTTGTTCCTGGCGATGGGGCTTGCTCTGACCCCTTATGCTGGATTCACGGGCACAGCCGAGGTTCCCAAAGAGCTGATTCCGCTGTTCGAACGCGATAATTATCAAGGGTTTTCAAGGTCGCCACCCGGCCTATTAATGCACATGCCAAGCCAGGTGCTTGGACTTGCGACTTTTATTCTGTGCGGAATGGCGTTTGGCGCGGCACTTCGCAGACGTTGGGTCTTCTTTTTCGGATCTTTAATGTTATTGCTGGCGCCAGCTTTTCTGTTTGGAGAAGCCAAAAACACCTCGCTCGGCGTTTGCACGGTGATCGCTTGTGGAGCGGGATTGGCCAAAGCCGTTACCCGAAAACAAATACGGCTCGCGATCATTATTGCTTCTCTGTTCTTTGCCCTCAATGCTTCAAATCACGTCATTTCAGAACGCATAAAAACGAACAATCAGAACGCAAGCCTGGACTTGGGCGACCGCGAAGGGTTAACCCGCGCAGAGTTTATGCGCAGGATTGCGGATACAGTTTCTTCTTTAAAGCCGCACCAACAAGCCGCTGGGCACTACCTCACCGCTCAAATATTGCATCAATACGAGGATACAGAAGGTCTTGCGATGACGACTGAGCGATTGCGCCCACGCTGGTTTACCAATTCGATTTTCACCGAAACTCGAATCAAAACGCTGAGATCGGCGGCGTCCCCTTCTGAGTCGACCTTCAATATGAGCACATCATCGTTGCCTGACTTCGCGTTACTGGCAATGGCGTTGATGTTGATCGCGACGGGCACCTTCACTGCCCGTGTGCGAAAGCGTCGAGATCGCGTGTCTTCGATGATCGATCAGATAGAAGCATATCAGCGGACAGTCACATGACATTGCGGAAGAAATACGAGGCCTTTTTCGAAGAACGTGTGAAAAAGTACCGCCAAATCGCATGGTCTCTGCTCCCCCGAATTGCTGTCCTCCTCTGTCTGGTTTGGGTGTTCTGGGTGCCGTGGCCAGGGGCAAATACGGGTTTTGAAAATTTAGACATACCTCCACGGTTCAGTGGACAGCTCGAGTCCGTCTCAGGCGGCGAAGTGATTTGGTTACATGAACCTGGCGTAAAAAACGTCTTAGGCTGGGCGATCGACTTCTTGTCGATGCCAGCTTTACTTGCGGTGAATGTCGGTTGGCTGATTTTAGCTCTATTGAGGCGATTTCGAACCATGGCTTTGGTGATCGGAGCGGCGCTCTTGGTGCTCGGTGCCAAGTATTCAATGGTGGATCGGACGGGCTTGCGATTTATCCCGGTTCATTCAATCTCACCCGAGCAAGTCGCGATGCTTGAGAGTGTCGAACCTGAAGATGAGCAGAAAGCGAACTACGTGCTCGCGCAACTTGCATATTTGAACAATGAACCTGAACAAGCCAAAGTCCGGTCCGACGTTATTGGAAACCGACTGGATCACTCGACTCAAGCTTCGTCTTATCGACTAAACGTTATTCGCGAATGGATAAAGGCTAAGGGATACGCACCAGATGAAAATGCCCGCGGTTATTCGTTAAGACCGTTTTCACTGCAAATCCGACGATTGATATCTCGCGTGGCGCTGTTGGCGGCGGTTTTGATCGCTCTAGCATCGATCGGAGCGATGCTTGTTTCGATTTTGATGGAACGCCGCTCAGCCCGAGTTTCGGCTCTCATCATGGCTAGGCAAACCTAGAGATAATTATCGCAGGGTAAACCCAGAAAGGTGTTCGATTCTCTATGGATCAGCGTCTTAAACTCACCCCAAGTAAGCCGTGCAGGGGGAAACGATGCAACTCCCGCCGCCAATCAAGGCGGTTGCCAGATCTTGACCTTGGATCGCGTCATACGCCCCTGTTTCGCAAAGATCAGTGGGCGTCATATACTGACACGCGCTGACCACCATTCCAATTTGCAATGACGAGGCTGGATCGATTGGCGATCAGTCTCGGAGAAGCGGGTCCACCATCTGTTTGATGTGCCGTACGATCAGCTCCGGCTCAGAGAATTGAATATAGTGATTTTCGTGGGCGGAGATGACCGTCCGGGCGCTGGGATACGCCTGAGCGAGTTGTGCTTGAGCCGTCTGCCAATCCTGGTCGAAGGAAGTCGGTTCAGAGGGTGCAACTCTGGAAATGATCGTAACGGGCATATCAGACGAAACTGTCGGCAAGGCCGTATAATATGCAACATTTTGCGGCATCATGACCGCCTCATCCGATATTGTGGATAGCGCATCGGAGCGAACGGCTCTGGCCAAAATCTCTGGTTTAAGAACCGCCGGCGTATCCCGAGGCGTTTGCGCCAAACCGAGCAATCGCGGAAGGCCCAGATGCGATAGGACCGCGCCCATCCGCATCATTCCGATTTGAGACTTTGATTGAGCAGCATACTTTTCGAAGAAAGAGACTTCCAATGAATCAACCAGGACGATCCCGGCCACTTTTTCCGGGTAGATCCGCGCATAAGCCTGCGTTAGGAAGCCGCCGAAAGAGTGACCGACCAAGATGATTTGATCGTCGGTCTCGGACTGGATCATTTGATGCAGCTCACCAAGGATCGCTTCAAGATCTCTCTCCCCGCTCTGCTTTTCGCTCCACCCGAGACCGGCGCGGTCATATGAGCAAACGCGTGCGAATTGAGCCACTTCCGGCGCCACCAATCGCCAATCCAGAGACGTGCCACCGGCGCCCGCTTCAAACCAAACCGTGATTTTGGACGGCGCTCCTTCGCACAGGCGGTGGAGTTCTTTCGAAGATACGGTCACAAAGTCACCTTTCGGGGGGAACCGATCATTGTCCCGTGCCTGATTGACCTTCTCCAGCCCCCAAAGCGCGCAGAGCAGGACTAGGAGCGCGAAACCTAACCAAATGGCTATCTTCAATATCATTTCCACACCAATATTCGAATTCTGTTCCAAAGATCGAGAACGCCCCCTGGAACTGGTATTTGGGGTAGAAAAAAAAGCTGCACAAGTGGCCTTCTGGGCTCCGTGCAGACCACACGCTGAATGCGTTGATCGTTAGACGACCGGACCACGTTCTATCGCCAGAAAAAGAAAAAGCCGCTGCGGAACCGAGAGCTCGGTAAACGCAGCGGCCAGTCAGACCCGCCCAGACAGGAGGGCAATAGGCGGGTTAAAAGCCTTCCGGCTTTTAAAGCGAACGACTCACGGTCAGAACGACGCGCTCGTCAGCGTTCGGATCACCATCAACATCGGTGCCCCAGAAACGCAGGTCGAAATCGACATATTCAGTGCTCAGCGTCGCGCCGAGAGAGTAATTCGTGTACTCATCAAAGCCGTCGAGATAGTTGCCGACGGAGGCGTCAAAGCCGAGCGTGTCCGTGGCGCTGAAGCCAGCGGTCACGTCGAGATAGGCTGTCTCATTGTCTGGATCGTAATAGATGTAGCCACCGACGGAGACCGCGTCGAAAGAGTAGCCGAGACCGCCATAGACTTCGACAAAGTCGAGATCGTCTGCGTCTGGATAAACATATCCGATGACACCCACATCCCAGGCCAGGCCAGCATCGGTTTCACCCGCAACGCCGCCATACAGGTCAAGCTCCATATTGGCGCCGCCAAAGTCGACGATCGAGGCCCAGGTGCCAGCATAGAACAAGCCGTTGGCATAATCGAACCCACCCTGAATGGCTGGGTTTTCGCTATTCTGCGAGAATCCGCGCCAGACATAGTCCGTTGTCAGGGCCACGTTGCCCGAGAACTCGCCTTCAGCGATGGCTGCGGGGGCTGTGAATGCGCCGGCCACCATTGCGAGTGCCAGACCACGTGAAATCATTTTTCCCATCAATCCGTTCCTTCCAGATATTTTGATTGGTGGCGGCAAAAGACCCGACTGCCCGAACTTTAGCCACTCAAGAAGCGCGCAAGGGATGTATTTTCTGGCTTTCGCACGAAATTCGGGCAGATGACCCAAAACGCGCTCATATACGCGTCGAAAAGGGTCAATTACAGTCGTGCGTGCGCGCGCGGGTGATAGCGTTACTGAAATGCCACCCTGAATTTATACGGCGTCGAGCAGAATCACCGCGAAATAGGACCGCGCATCGCGCCAGACCCGTGACGTCTGCCATCCGGTACGGGAGATTTGCTGACTGAGAGCTTCGAGATCGAATTTTCGCGAATTCTCGGTATGGATGGTTTCGCCTTTGGTGAAGAAGAAGCGGTCTTCAGCAATCATCACCTGCTGATCGATCTGACTTTCCAGATGCATCTCAATGCGCGACTTGTCATCGTTCCAGATGGCGCGATGGGCAAAGGCGTCGAGATCGAAATTCGCATCGAGTTCGCGATTGATCCGGGTCAACAGATTGAGATTGAAGGCCGCGGTTACACCGGCCGTATCATCATAAGCCGGGATTAGAATATCTGGCGATTTCCGGAGATCCACACCGATCACGAATTGTCCGGACTCGCCAAGCAGGGCGCGCGCTGCGCGCATGAAGGCGTCTATGCTGTCATCATCGAGATTGCCAATCGTTGAGCCTGGAAAGAATCCGACGGGCCGTCCGCTCACCTCGGCCGGCAAGCCCAGGCGGATCATGAAATCTCCAACAATCGGATGAACTGGCAAGTCAGGATAGTCGCGGCGGAGACCGTCCGCCGTTTGAAGTAGAAAGTCTTCCGACACATCGATTGGAACATAGCCGGCTGGCGCTGTCAGATGATCCAGTAGAATCCGCGTTTTGGTCGACGCACCCGCGCCATACTCGACCAACAGGATGTCGCTTCCGAGGGCTTCGGCAATTTCGCCTATATGGGCCTTCAGTATCTCGATCTCGGTTCGGGTCGGATAATATTCCGGCAATTCCGTGATTTGTTCGAACAGGACAGATCCGGCTTCGTCATAGAAATACTGGCAGGGCAGGGTTTTCTGTTTTTTTGACAGGCCCCGCACGACTTCCGGACGAAAAGTCGCCAACAGCTCTGCTGCGACGGGGTCGAAGAGGTCATCCATTTAAATATCTCGCGCCAGGCGCAGTCCTGAAAATTGCCAGCGTTTGTTGGGGTGGAAGAAATTACGGTACGTCGCACGGATATGCGCATCAGGGGTGGCGCAAGAGCCGCCGCGCAGCACCATCTGACCGCTCATGAATTTGCCATTATACTCGCCAACGGCACCGGCGGCGGGGGCATAGCCGGGATATGACGTGAACGGGCTGGCCGTCCATTCCCAGACATCACCGAAATAATAGCGCTGGTCTGCGTCGGTCTGAACTTGCGGTTGATAATAGCCCGCGCCGGCAAAGGTACCGTCTGTGGCATGATCACGGGCTGCCACTTCCCATTCCTGTTCGCTTGGCAGGCGGGCGCCCGCCCAGGTGGCATAGGCGTCGGCTTCATAGAAACTGATATGCGTCACCGGGGCTTCAAGATTGACCCGGCGCGGGCCTGACAGAGTCATGGTGTGCCAACCATCATCTCGCTGGGTCCAGTAAAGCGGGGCCTGCCATTGATTTTGCTGCGCGGTGGCGAATCCGTCCGATAGCCAGTGTGCGGGGGTCTGGTATCCACCATCCTGGATAAAGGCGAGCCAGTCGCGATTGGTGACAGCGCGGCTGGCCAGTTCGAACGGTCGGATGACGACCGGATGCTGCGGGGCTTCACAATCAAAGGCGAAATCTGTGCCGACATGTCCAATCTCGGTCAGGACGCCTTCGAACCGGTCCCAGCTCTGCGGCGCCACTTCCAGATTGGCGGTTTGCAGGTTCACATCGCGCTTCAGTGCCGGCTGCAAAGGGTTCTGGGCGAACAGGTGTAAGATATCGGTGAGCAGCAATTCCTGATGCTGTTGCTCGTGCGCCAGGCCGAGATCCAAGAGATCCCAAGCCTGTTGGTCGTCGCTCAGCAGTTTCGTCATGCCGGCATCTACATGCGCGCGATAGGCGATCACCTCGTCCAGACTGGGGCGGGTGAGCAGGCCGCGTTTCGGGCGTTCGTGCCGGGCGCCAACTGCGTCATAATATGAGTTGAACAGATAGCTGAACCGCTCATGATACCGCACGGCATCGCCATAAACCGGCGCCAGCATGAATTCCTCGAAAAACCAGCTTGTATGCGCCAAATGCCACTTTGCCGGGCTGGCATCCGGCATGGATTGGGCCGTCGCATCTGCGTCAGAAAGAGTCGCGCACAGCCGGATGGACTGTGCGCGCACGGCACGGTAGCGCTCGAGTCTGGAAGGGGAGGAAACGCGCTTTTTTATCGGTTGTGCCATGCGTTCTTGTTTCGCCTTTCACGGGTATCGTCAACCATAGCTGCTGACAGGTTGCGTCAGCAGTGGATCAGACCAGAGCGTAATCCGCCTGCGGAACATACTGGCTTTGCCGACGATGGCCCGTGAAACTTTCATAAAGGTGGAACGTGTCGACCAGGTAGGGCTCGCTGCGCAGGATCTGAAAATCCTCGCTCCAGGCCCGGACCGCCTCGAGCGGCGATTGATTGCAATAGGCGACGGTTATGTGCGGCACGAACGGGTCCTGGCTGAGTTTCAGACGAAATTGCCGGGCGAGCTTGCGGCACTGTTCGGCCAACTCGCTGAGCGCTTCATTCTCGGCGATGCGGGCATAGAGCGCCCGCGGTTCCCTGCGCCCGAACCAGCCGACGCCGGCCAGCTCCAGTGCAATCGCCGGTGCCCGCACTGCGTCCATCGCATTGGCGAGCTCCTCTGCCATCTCGCCATCAACGTTACCATAGAAACAGAGCGTGACATGATAGTGTTCACGCCGACGCCAGCGGGCGCCATACAGGTCGACGGTGAGCGGGGTCAGACGATGCGCCAGGTCATCCGGGATTGGCAGCGCGGAAAATAGTCGATGCATGAGCAGGCAAATCTGGGTGAGGAATTCGGACGAAACAAGCCCGACCAGCGGGCCGGGCTTGTTCAAATTCATTATTGGGGTGTCGCTTAACTGGCAAGCGCATCCAATTTTCCGAAGTGTTCGGCCAGGAGGTAATAGAAGGTCACACGGGACTTGTTGCCGCCTTCATCCTTCAGGGCCTCACAAACCGATCCGATGGCGGCGTCGAGCTGATCATTGGTATGCGCCAGAGACAGCTTGCCGCGGCACCATTTCTCCCGCACGCGCTGAAGCTCCGTATCGTCAGAGCACGAGACCAGTGAGCTATCGCGATTACGCAGCGCAATGCCGAGATGTCCCACGATCTTCTCGGCCGCGGCTTGATTGTAGCCCTTGGCGTATTTCTTGATGTTGTCTTCGTATTTGGAGGCGTCTGCCATTGATGTTCCCCTTTGTTTTGACCGCTTCCTGTAATGATGGAAGCAGGTCCCGGGAAAATTGCCCGCAGACGCCCCTAAAGTCAAACCGATCCAACCTGTTCAATAGTTAAGGACAGGGCGACGGTTGGTCCGCGTGAAGGGCGTTGACTGCCGTTTCAAGCTCGTCTGACCAGGCCAGATCAAAGGCATCAATACAGATTTTAAGCTGCTCCATGCTGGTCGCGCCGATAATGGTCGACCCCATGAAAGGCCGCGTATCGCAGAATTTGATGGCGAGTTGCGCCGGATCGATGTCATGCTGCTCTGCCAGATCAAGATACGAGTCGATGGCCCGCAGCGCTTGCGGACTCTCATAGCGTTGCAGCCGCTCAAAGAGCTGTTTGCGCGATCCCTGAGGCAAGGCGCCATTACGATACTTGCCGGTCAAATAGCCTTGGCCAAGCGGCGAATAGGCGAGCAGGGACACCTCTTCGCGGACGCAAACCTCTTCCAAACCACCGTCCTCGAACCCGCGATTTACGAGATTATAGGCATTCTGGATGGACGCCATGCGGGGCAGGTCGCGGGCACGGCTCTCAGCTAGAAAGCGCATAACGCCAAACGGTGTTTCATTGGAAACCCCGATATGCCGGATCCGACCGGCTTTCACATGCGCGTCGAGATGCGAAAGAATCTCCTCAAACGGTTCGTACGGATACCCGTAAGCCTTTGAATCCATTTTATTTCCGAACAAAGGTACGGGACGATCCGGCCAATGCAGCTGATACAAGTCAATATAGTCCGTTTGCAGCCGTTTCAGGCTTTTCATGACCGCTTCATCGACTTGATCTTTGGTATGGCGGGTCCAGCTGACATCCGCATCGCGGGTCCAGAGCTGTTTCGACAATCCAGCAATTTTTGTTGCTAAAACAATGTCTTGGCGACGGCCGCTCTTTTGAAGCCAGGTGCCGATGATGCGCTCGGTAGAGCCCTGTGTCTCGGCTTTGGGCGGAATCGAGTACATTTCCGCCGTGTCCCAGAAGTCGACGCCGCGCTCGAGTGCATAATCCATCTGGGCGTGGCCCTCGGCTTCCGTGTTCTGCTGACCCCAGGTCATGGTGCCAAGACAGCAGGCGCTGACCATCAAATCCGTTCGCCCCAGCCGTCGTCGCTCAATCGTCATATGTGTTTCCTCAATATTTGATCGCTAAAAACGATAGGTAGGGAATCTTGTCCTGACCAGTCGCTTCTTCTTGAAAAGCGATAAAAAAGGGCACATAATACAGGCAATCCGCGCGCTCATGCGCGGGCCTTTGAAAAGAGGATGAAATGAACGATTTCAATACGTCTATGGCACAGGGCCGGACGATGGATGCCAGCGTCAATGCCGGGCTAAGAGCCTTTATGCTGGGCGTTTATGCCAAGTTAGGCATCGGTCTGTTGGTGACTGCAGTTCTGGCCTACATTGCCGGTACGGTGCCACCGGTTACAGATCTGGTCTTCAACACACCGCTTCGATACGTCGTACAGTTTGGACCGATTGCTTTGATTCTCGTATCGATGTTCGCAATGCGAAACCCGTCTCCAATGGGATCGGCCCTACTTTATTGGGGGGTGGTCGGATTAATTGGACTCGGGATGGGCATTTGGGTCTATGCCGCGCAAACTGGAACCGTTCTCGAAACGCGCGGTGGACGTGATATGGCGCTCGACATGCTGACAATTGCGAAAGCCTTCTTCATCACGTCGGCGGCGTTTGGCGCGCTCTCAATGTTCGGGTACACCACCAAGCGCGATCTCGGTCCAATCGGGGCGTTCATGATCATGGGCCTATTCGGCGTGGTCGCTCTGGGTTTGCTCAGCATGCTATTTCCGCCAAGCGGCATGATGGAAACGATCATTATGTTCGCTGTCCTTGGTTTGTCTGCTGGCTTGGTCGCGTGGGAAACGCAGGCGCTAAAAGAGGGTTATTTCCGCTTGCAAGGTGACCAGCGCGGTATGGCGGTGATGACAAACTGGGGTGCGTTGAACTTCTATATTTCCTTCATCAACATGTTCCGCATTATACTGATGCTGTTGGCGTCGAGAGACTAGCCCCGACAATAAGTGCGTTCAGAAAAGCCTCGACCCATGCGGTCGGGGCTTTTTCTTTGCGATCAGGCCGACGACCGCGAGCGCAATAGCGTGTCGACGAGCCCGGCGATCGTGACCGCTGACCAGGCGATCCCGAGGGTGAAACTCGGCCAGTTGGTCTGAATGTAATATATGGGCAGGAGCAGACTGTACGAGACCAGACTGGCCCAGAGATAGCTGACACGGCCAATCTTGGTGGCGGTGAACAAAAGGTAGGACCCGCAAAACAACCAAACGCCCGCCCATCCGAGCAGAGTGAGCGCCGTCTCCGTGTCGTTAAAGCTCGCCACGCCGCCAGCAATCGACAAGCCCGCGACCGGTGCTAAGGTCCGCCAATATCGCGGTACATACCGATTCAAAATGGCTGAATTGATCAAGCCAGCCCAACTGACCAGGCCCCAGAACACATTGATCAGGACCGCCTGCCAGGACGCAATTGCGAGCGAACTGACGGCCAGCAAAACAGCCGCTGCGATGTTTAGCGAGAAATAGATCGGCTTGTTGATGTCTTTCAGGATCGACAGATAGGCATGCGCCAGAAGATAAAGCGCGAAAGCGATCCAACCTGCGATTACGAACATCATTCCAGAACAGTTATGTGCATGTTCTTGACGAACAGTTCTTTTCCAACATGCGGCCCATTCAGGATCAGAACCCGCGTCTCATCAACCATGGTCTTGAAAATACGGTCCGAGCGCGAGGCGGTGAGGATCGTATCACTCCATTCCAGCACCAGAGCGCGTGTGCCTTGAGGGATCGCGTAATAGGCGCTTTCTCCATCATCTTGCTCGAGCCGGCCGACAATAACCGGAAAGCCTTCAGAGGCGAGCAGTTCGGCAGTCTCGCCAAAATCCGTATCGACAGATTCCGACCCCGTAATCGGGCCAGACAGAACGCCTGCCTCACGCAAGCGGGCATAACTGGTATCAAACGCTTTGATGAAGGCTTCCCCTTCCGGCGTCTTCGCTGCAATCATATGCAGGGGGAAGGGTTCTGAGATTCCGGCCACGCTGTCGAGCAATTCGATATGATTGGGAAATTGCGTCATGGTGGTCGCTTCAATCACGGTGCTTGGGAGCGGCAAGACATCAATTTCACCGACCAACAGCGCGCGAATGGCCTCGACTTCGCGCGCATAGGTGCGCATCTCGTTCCCGTTGGCGTCAGCTGTATCGAACAGCTGGGCGATGGCGCCGGTATAAGCGTAGTCTTCCAACTGGCCCAAGGTGAGATCGGTCAATTGATCTGCCACCAGGCCATTGGGGAAAGTCTGCCGATTGAAGTGGAGCCGAGTCTGGGTTTCGAATAGTGGCTCGGAAAAGTGGAACAGCGCCTCGCGCGCCGGTACTTTGCGCCAGGGAAATGTGGCGACGCCGGGACTACGCTGTGTGCTGTACAAAGCAAAGCCGAAATCGCGATAGCGCAGCTCGAAGCTTTGATCCATGTTTTCCAGGATCAGCCGAACCATCCGCATACCATCGCCATCGGGTTCGCCTTCCGGCTCAATGAAAGGACGATAGGTGTCGGTATAGATGACGATTGCTTCATCTGTCTGTGCTTGTGTGTCGGGGCTGCCGACAAGCGCAAGACAGAGCGCAGCAAAAGCCAACAAACCGCTATTTCTTAAGCTTCCAATAGGCATAGAGTCCAACCAGGGTTAGGATTGAAAGGGCACCACCGATCAGCACGGTGTCTGTGTCGATTCCGGCGATGCTGGACAGGACCCACGACATATCATCATCATAATATTCAA
>JBCBBC010000071.1:0-18378 GCA_038532145.1 Pseudomonadota bacterium
CGACGCGCATCGCCCTTGGCCGTCTTGCCTTGCGCAACGGCCCAGGCGCAATAGCCGCCATATTGAGGTGCATATTTCGCCGGATCCCCGAGGAAGAGGTTGAGATTCTCTTCGCTGGCAAAACGGAATTCAGCGCCCTGGAAAGTGGTTGAATAGTCCGCGGTGCCTTTGGTTGGCTCACCCGCCGTGAAATAGGCGACGGTGTCATAGCCCTGCAAAGCCAGGTTGGATCGTTTGGCGGTGTAGATCGGATCCTTGTCGGCAAAGGCGGCGGGTGCAGAGACAGCGACCGGGCCGGCGGCGATGAGAGCAGCAGCAATCAGTGTACGGATTTTCATGAGTTTCGTCCTTTTGAATGTCTATGTTTCCGGGAGGAAAACGGCAGGATTATGAGCGGCCCGGGAACAGGGTGGTTCTCAGCCCCGCGAAGATCGCGGCGAGCTCTTTACGGCGAATGATGATCAGACCCAGCGAGGTCATCCAGACCACGACAGCCATGAAGAACAGGCCGCCGCCATCATTGTTCGGGTCGATGCCCAGCGGGGTCCAGAGGTGGAAATTGACAGCACCGCTCATCACGGCGAAGGCGATCAGCGCGCCCACGGCCTGCAAGCGGCGGAACGCCGGCAAGATACCAATCAGAAGCAGTGTCGCGGCGAACAACTCGGCTGTGCCGATGACGTATTGGCTGAACAGGCCCGTCTGAGCAAACAGGCCATCGGCGCCGAAACTGGCGGCCCAGTCATTCAGCTTGCCAAAAATGGTCTGGGTCTCGGGTGCATTGGTGAACTTGAAGCGCAAACTGTCCAGAAAGACGAGCGAGGCGATGCCGGCAATCGCATGCGGCGCGATGGATTTGGCTTTGGAGACCAGCCCCGTTGCGTCTGTCTCTGGCGTGATGGTTTCGGTTAAACTTGTCATAATACCCTCCTTGTGGTGTGCCCTTCACATACGCCTGTCTTTCATCACTTGCGAACCACGACTGTGTGAGCCTCAGTCACGTCGATGTGAGCGATTTGTGAGCCCGCTTGAGCAAGCCCAAAAAAAGGGCTGCAGATTGCTCTGCAGCCCTTTATTCAAAGGAGATTCAGCGTTTAGGCAGCGACGTGCTCACGCTTTGATTTTGGCGTCCAGGCATGTTTCTGGAAGGCCTCGTTCACGGGCGTCTCCGCGACGTGATTGGTATAGTTCGAAATCACTTTCAGAGCGACGCCCAGAATGACGGCCAGGACCGCGGCGCGGTCATATCCAGCCTTCAGGAACGTGTCGACATCGCAGTCCGAAACGAAGCCGCGATCGATCACGACTTTCTTAGTGAACACGCGCAGCGCTTCGAGTTTTGGATCGGCAATCGCCCGGTCTTCGCGGACGGAGTCGATGACACTCAGATCCAGGCCGGCGCCCTCTGAAATCGTCGTGTGTGCGGCGACACAGAAGTGACACTCGTTTTCGACGCTTGCCGCGATCGTCACAACTTGTTGCTCCAGCGGCGACAAGCCGGTTTTTCCGAGCTGGTCCGCCAGCTGGGTGTAGGCATGCAGAACAGCGGGATTTTCGGCGAAGACAGCATAGAGGCTCGGGACAAAGCCCATTTTCTTTTCAACGCCGGCGATGAAATCGTGGCTACCTTCAGGGGCGGTGCTTGAGTCGTGTAATGTAAAATTGGCCATTCTTGGCTCCTTTGGGGTCAGGGGTCGGCAGGCCTGTTGGCCGTCGATGATCGGTAAATGGCGCATCCCCCCCTTTTTCAGAACCGGGAGAGGTTCCATATAGCCCATGCATTTTTCGCATAGGAGCTGCTCGGATGGACCGTATTGATGCAATGAGACTGTTTCTGCGGGTCGCAGATGCCGGTAGTTTTTCCCGCGCCGCGGCAGACCTGTCGATCGGTCAACCGACGGTCTCGCGCCGCATTCAGGACCTGGAACACCAATTGGGTGCCGAACTGTTCCACCGCACCACACGGGCCCTGTCGCTCACGGAAGCTGGCCAGAGATTCTATGGCCGTGCGCAAGATATTCTCGCCGAATTCGATGAAGCTGAAGCGGAGGCCCGCGGTCTCGATCAGGAACCGGTCGGCATGTTGCGGATCAGTGCCCCACATTCATTTTCGAAACTGGTCATCACACCAGCCATTGCCGGGTTTCTCGAAAAATACCCGCATGTCCGCATGGATCTGATGACCGACGATACCTATACGGACCTGGTCACGGAAGGTGTGGATCTCGCCTTTCGCCTCGGGGAATTGACCGATAGCGCGCTTATGGCGAAACGGATGTTCGTCGCTTATCGCGGCATCTGGGCGGCGCCGGCTTATCTCGAGCGACATGGCGCACCGGAGTCCCCGGACCAGTTAAAGGACCATCAAGGCCTGGTCTTCCGGCAATCCCTGCAAGGCCAGCAATGGGTGCTTAAACACTCCGAAACCGGCGAAGAACAGCGGATCATGATGGATGGCCGGTTCCGGGGCTCTTCTGGCGATACGCTATTGCAGGCCGCAGTCGATGGTCTGGGCCTCTTCATCGGGCCGGACTGGCTGGTCTGTCCGCACGTTAAGTCAGGCGAGCTGGTGCGCGTCATGCCAGATTGGCGCGGCGCCGATTTGCCCCTGTCCGTCGTCTGGACCGGCGGCAAACTGCGCGGCAAAGCCCGTCTGTTCGTCGACCATATGCAAGAAGCCTTCAGCCAATTGGAAAATGTCGGCCGCTAAGCTTTGGGGCCCGACTTGCCATGATAATGTAAATGCGCCCTACTGTTGGCTTCGCAGACAGCAGCAGGACGAATGAATGGACCGGTTTCTACTTCTCATCATTTGTGTTCTGCTCGGCGTGGCCACGGCGATATCCACGCATTCGCAAGAAGCCCGCCCCGCCCCTCGCGATACGACGCCGCGTTTTCTCGGCCAGTTTGACGAACCGAAAAATCTCGTTTTGGCGCAGTCGGAACGGCAGAGCGCAGAGCTCGCGGCTGGCACGTTCCCCTATCGCGCCTTTGTCAAACAGACCCGTATCGAGGACCGCCATGACATCTATCCGCCCGCGGATATCGTGTCCTTCACGTATGAAGCGGATGGCGATGCGGCGGACCCAAAACGTCCGGTCATTTTTCTGTTCAATGGCGGTCCCGGCAGCGCTTCCATCTGGCTGCATATGACCGGGTTCGGGCCCGACAAGACCAGTGCCGACTTACTGAATGCCGGTGACGAAGAGGTGCCGCTCAGCCGGGAAGCCAATCCGGGCTTCCTGATTGATGTCGCGGATCTGGTCTTTGTCGATGCGATTGGCACAGGCCTGTCTCGCGTCGCTGAGGATGGCGACGAAGCGGCGTTCAAGGATTTGCGCGTTGATGCCCGGGCCATGTGCCGGTTCGCGCAAAACTGGTTGAAAGGCGAAGACCGCATTGGTGCACCAGTCTATGTGGTCGGCGTCAGCTATAGCACGCTGCGCGTTGCCGGCATGGCGAGCCATCCCACCTGCGGCGACTTTCGCGCCAATCTGCGCGGCTTGATTTTCGTCTCAGGCCTGCTCGACCTGCGCATGCGCCATCGCCGCGATACGATGGGTCGCGTCAGCCACTATCCCAGCATCGCCGCCGCGGCGTGGTATCGCGAGCGGGTAGATCGGTCGCAATGGTCAAATGATTTCGACGCCTTTCTGGCTGAGATGGAAACCTATGCCGTCTCGGTTCTGGCGCCGGCCATAGACGCTGGCCACCAGATGTCGCCGGATCAAAAACGTGCGCTGATCGACGAATTACACACGCAGCTTGGCCTCGACCGTCCCAGAGATACGGTCGTATCGATCTCTGCTGCCATTCGCAGCGCGGAGCGGAAGATTGGCGCGCGTTTGCCGGCTTGTGGATATGACGCCCGGTTCAATTGTCGCCGCCTCGGGTCGCATCCAAATCTGCCTTTGTCGACATTTGGCGCCTATGTAGAGTCGGAATTGGTGGACCATATCGCGGCCTTGACGGGCTTCGAGATTGATCCCGATCAGTATCGTGTCCTGCGCGGCAACGGGTTCAGGGCGAATTGGGATTTCCGCTTCAATAAAAGCCAGGAAAGCGGCATGGGCACGGACATGGCCGATATCCTGCTGCGCCGGATCAAGGTCCCGAAGCCGGCGCCGCGCGCCATGACGACTCCGTTCGGGCGCGTGCCGTTCCTCGAAAAAGCACCGACGCGGATCATGGTTGCGTCGGGCATCTATGATTTCGTAACGCCTTATTATGCCATGGAGCTCGCTTTGTTGCGGGCGGGGCTGGAACCCTCGCAATTCGAGATGCATCTCTATGAGGGCGGCCACATGATGTATCTGGAAAAAGAAACCGGATATCAGCTGGCGGCGGATATCCGATCCTTTATACGCGGCGCTGAGACCCCATCCTAGCCAGCCTGGACGCCGGTGATACAACCCGCTCGCCTATCAAGCGCCGATTTGGTCGATTTGCGGCTGCGCTCTCACAGCCTGTTAACTTGGCAAAGTCTATCTGGACGGGCCTAAGCGGCGGGACCCTCAAAGGAATAACCATGATCCGACGCCTCATTGCCCCTTTATGCGCCCTGCTACTGTCCGGGTGTATCGTCACCAACACAGCCGGTCTTCTGGTGAGCGGCGCGACGCTGGCCGGCAAAACGGTCTATTATACGGGCAAAGGCGTCTATCAGGTCGGCAAGCTCACCGTGCGCGCCGCGGATGGCGTTCTGGACGGCACAGAGCGGATGCTGCGCCTGACAATTCTGACGGCGGACGCGACGGGCTCGGTGGTTCGCACCACGCGCATCATCCAATCGACCGCTCTTGAGGCGGAACTGGCCGCGCTTGAGCGCACCGAAGGCGTGATCGAAGTTATTGTCGAGCCGGCAGAATAAGGGCTTTTATCTTGGCCGCGTCGGGATTATATTGGTCGTGTTCTTTTGAACTATGGTGATAAACGCGCGTGTAATAAGCGGTTCGGACCCGGGGGCGGTACCCGGCGCCTCCACCAAAGACCTCTCTTCAGCGGGTCATTTGGGGGCGAAATAGGATCGACGGACGTCTAAAGACGATGCTTTCACCCGCATGAGCTGCGTTAGAAGCTCACTCAACAATAGTTGCTAATGACAACTTTGCTGAAGGTGAACTGCTCGCTGCTTAACGCAGTGCGCATTAACCGCTTTAACTCCTAGGGCATCAGCGCCTTAGGCGGGGCCCGGAGGCGCCTGGCAACAGAAGCCTCCACCAAAACTGGGTGGCATCTCGCATTGTGTTGTAATTGCTACAGATTGGGCTGAGACATAGGGACAGACTTCTCGTCTGGGGAAGTTCATATTTTTGGCTCGCCTAACGCATGAACGCCGTTGCGGGAGATGATTCGGGGGTCTATTGAGAACCTCCAAACGGGGAACGGGTATGACCGACTATATTGGATATGAAGCCTTGACGCAGGCCGCGATGCGCGGCGTCGTGCGCGAAGCCTTGCGGCAGGCTGAAAAAGGTTCAGCTCCGCCCGGAGAACATCATTTCTATGTCACTTTCCGGACCAAGGCGCCCGGGGTCAAAATTCCAGATCATTTGATCGAGCAATTCCCGGAAGAAATGACCATCGTTATCCAGCACCAGTACTGGGATCTGGAAGTGCATGACGGCCATTTCGAGATTGTGCTCAAATTCAATCGCGTGCCGCAGCATCTGTCGATTCCCTATGTCGCGATGACCCGTTTTGTCGATCCGGCCGTCAACTTTGGCGTCAGTTTTGAAAAATCCGGGGCGGACGGCGATTCTTCCGTCGTCGCACCGGCCCTCGCACAGACCGATGCCGACAATAGCGACGCCAGCGCTGAAAAGGAGGGTGACGGCGACACCGTCATCAATCTCGATGCGTTTCGCCGCAAGTAAGCATGGCTGACTCTCCGTCTGACGAAAAGCCGCGCGTCTCCGATGCGGACATGCTGGCCCGTTTTCAGAACAGCAAGAAACGGCCGCCCTGCTCGGAAACCCTTGGCATGCGCCTGGTCGAAGTCGAGCAGGACGCGCAGCGGATTCGCATGCAGTTTGATGTGCCCGGCATGTTCGCCAATCCAACCGGCGCGGTTCAGGGCGGCTTTATCGCCGCGATGATGGATGAAGCGATGAGCACGTGCTGTATCATCGCTTCAAATGTCACCATGACGGCGCCGACGCTGGAAATGAAAACTTCTTATCTGCGCCGCCTGATGCCCGGAAACGCTTCGGTCGAGGCGCAGATTCTGAAATGGGGCCGATCCGCAGCCTTCATGGAAGCCGAGTGCTTTGATGATGCCGGACGCCTGGTGGCCAAAGCCACCGCGACAGCGATCCCGATGCCTTTCAAGCGCCTGAACTAGGCGCACGCACTAGTCAGCCGCATTTACAACATCACCGCAAAGACAGGGACGGCGAGCAGGATGATCCCCAGGATCGCCACGCCCCACGCCGCGGATCGCAAGTAAGGTATGCCCGGCAGATAGAATAGCGTAAACGCAACGCGCCCGCCGAGATAAAGGGCGGCGCCCCAAAGCGTCAGCGCTGATGAAAGCTCCAAAAGGGCAACCATAATGGCGAGCGGAATGAAGAGCAGCATGCCTTCAATATGATTCGCGATGGTCCGCCCGGTTCGTTCCTGAAACGCCGACTTGTCCCGCGCTGCGTCGCGACTGCCCAAGCCCCAGGCCAGACCTTGATTAAACGGTACTAATGTCCCCTGCACCATTAAAAGAACGAATAAAATCAACGTGGTCCACACCACGGCCTGAAGTTCGAATACCATTGGACGCTCCCTGTCTTTATAGTAACTACAGTTTTGATAGTTACTAGATTTTGTCAAGCGTTTTCGCTAAGACGAGGGATGGTCAGGAAAAATCTCCCGCTCTGTCCGGTGTCGCGCACCGCCTTTATTATCGGCTCTCGCTGGACGAGTGAAATCATTCGCGAACTGGTCGATCATGGCGCCCGGCGATTCTCTGATTTACAGGAGGCGCTCAGCGGAATCGCGCCAAACACACTCTCAAACCGCCTCAAAATGCTGGAAGACCATGGTGTGATTGAACGCCGGATCTATGATACGCATCCGCCGCGTTCCGAGTATCATTTGACCGAAAAAGGGGGCCAAATGCGGCCCATAATCGATGCGATGCGCGCGTGGGGGCGGCAAAGCACTTAAACAGGTCAAAAAAGTGGAAATCGAAACAAACACGCCTGTTTCAAGTCGAAATGTGTCTCAAAGATCACCCATTTTGAAAACACTTGGCACGAAAACTGCCTGAACTTGTTGGATTTTTGGCTATATGCTACGTTGCGGAAGCGAAACATCATACGCACGTAGAAGACGAGGACTGTGATGCTGAAAGCCTGTCGTGGGGTAGTGCTGGCGACTGGAATACTAGGTCTCCCTCTGCTTGCACAAGCAGACTGCCCGCCAGAAGACTCAATCGATCGTTACGCTCAAACCGCCGGGGATGCTCTGACGGCGCTGCATGAGCTGGTCCCGGAATCGCAGCAAAAAGCGCTCGAGGACCGCTATTCCGCGATGATCGTGCTGAAATGGCAATGGCAAGGCCGCGACGCGATCCGTGCGGATGAGAAGGCGATGACACAATTGCTCGGTTGTTATCAGAAAGCGACTTGCGGCATCCGGGCGAATGACCAGATCACCACGCAAATCGTTGCCAAACTCGAAGAAAGCAATGTCGAACCGGTTTTACTGGAAAGTCTGTTACCGCAGCAACCGAGCGCGAGAACCCTGGCCTGGGCTGAACGCATTCTCGGCTGTAACGCACCGACCCAAACACCGGTGGCGCCGATAAGCCAGACGGCGCCCACCCAGATTGCAGACGCTGGTACCGCACAGCCTGAATCCAATCGCACAACCACCAGCTCTGCGGACTCGCAAATAATCGCTCGGCCTCCTGTTCAACCGGCCAATACCGGACCGGTTCAATCCTCCGTCAGCGCCTCTATCGAACCGGTGATCTCGACGCCGTCATCCATTGTTCAGGCGGAGGTTTACACCCCTGAAGCACAAACTGTAGCGCCGCGGACTGAAACGGCATCAGGCGCCGTCACCCGGACCGCGTCGATGGATGTCAACGATCTAATGCTGACCGCGACGAGCCTGGTCTCATCCGGCAAGCCGCAGGAAGCAATCGAGCCGCTTGAAGCCGCCTGTCTGATCGAGGCGGAAGGCACGCGCAAATCGAGTGCCTGCGAAACCCTGTTTTCCGTCTATACAAACTCTCTTGTGGCATCGGAATATTCGGAAAGTTCGCAATCCTATCGTGATCTCTCACAGCGACTCTGCGATATCGGGTATAGCCGCGGCTGCGATAATTTGAGCCGCTATCATGCTGCTCAAAGCTCGGCCGAGGCGCACCGCGCGGCGGTGGCTTATGCTGAAAGATCCTGCGATCTGTCCAATGCTGAAGCCTGCGCGACTGTGGCCAGCTTCTATCTGGCTGGCCGTGCCAGTGAACCCGACCCGGTTGCCGCTCGCACAAAACTGGAGCAGTCCTGCGAATTGGGCCGCCTCCTCTCCTGTCAGGAAGTTGCAGACTTTTATAAGCGCGGCATTGGCGGTGAACCTGATCCCGGCATGGCCCTGAAAATGGTTGAAGCCTCTTGCCCTGCGGGGTCGACGGATCGGGCAGACCTGTGCGTGTCAGCCGCCGACTATGTTCTGATCAATGAAGCGCCCGGCGAAATCCGTAGCGCGCGCGTGCGCATGTTTATCAAACGAGCGTGCGAGATCGGCCATGATGTTGGCTGTGCGTGGTATGCCGAAGATCTTGAACTGGGAATTGGCGGCTCTGTCGATCTGCGCGCAGCGCGCCGGGCCCGCGTGACGGCCTGTGAGTATGGGGATCAGGACAGCTGCAATTCGCGGTCCTAGGACGCCGTCATTTCGCTGACCCGCATATAGATGCCTTCCCGGTCGCCGACCCGGCGTTCGACCAACAATCGCGCCACTTGATGATCATCTTCAAAGGCGTTGCCGGTGAGACTGTCGAGCAATGCCTTGGCCAGATTATCGAGATCCATCCACGGGGCGTCGCCGGTATATTCCATGACAATATGCACGTCATAATCGCCATAGCCGGGACGCAGGCGTTGAAAGTCCTTGCGAAAGAATTCGCGGAACAGCTGCTTGTAATATCGCGTCTGCGTCGTCAGGCCGTAACAGCGAACTTCCAGGGCGCCATCTTCAGTGATCCGGCCGCGGACTTTGCCATTCTTGATCCAGCCATCCACGCCTAGCTGACCCAGCCCGCTGTCTCGCGGTGGACGACGTCCGCGATCACATCAATGGCGGCGGCGCTATCATTCAGGCAGGGGACGACGGAATAATGCTCGCCGCCCGCCTCGATGAAGGACTCGCGACCTTCCATGGCCAGTTCTTCCAAAGTCTCCAGACAGTCTGATATGAAGGCGGGCGAAACGATAACGACATTCTTCATGCCCTGCTCTGGCAGCGTTTCGAGCATTTTATCCGTATACGGTTTCAGCCATTCTGTCGGGCCAAACCGGCTTTGAAACGTGGTCATGGCAAAACCGTCCGTCCAGCCCAGCTTCTCCGCCACCAGGCGCGTCGTCTTGTGGCAATGGCAATGGTACGGATCGCCCTTGTCCAGATAGGCCTTGGGAACACCGTGATAGGACATCAGCACCTTGTCCGGCGTGAAATCCAGAGCTTCGATATGGCTTTGAATGCTCTGCGCCAGAGCCTCGATATAGACCGGCTGATCATGAAAGCTTGCCGCCGTGCGGACGGCCGGCTGCCAGCGCATCTTGGCCAGGACCTTGAAGGTTCGATCACAGACGCTGGCCGTGGTTGCGGCTGAATATTGCGGGTAGAGCGGCACCACGCAAATCCGGTCACAGCCCTGGTCTTTCAGATTGGCGATTTTGGAGGCGATGCTTGGATTGCCATAATTCATGGCGAAATCGACAATCAGGTTTTCACTGCCGATCCGGGCCTGCAACGCTTCTGCCTGCCGCCGTGTATAGACCAGTAAGGGAGACCCTTCCTCGGTCCAGATTTTCTTATAGGCGCGCCCCGATTTGCTCGGCCGGAAGGTCAGGATCGGCCCCTGCAGGATCAGCTGCCAGATCGGTTGCGGCACTTCGATCACACGCGGGTCCGACAGGAATTCGGACAAGTATCGGCGCATAGACCAGTAATCGGTGCCATCCGGCGTTCCGAGATTGACCAGCAAAACGCCTACTCTGCCCTGCAGCACGGCGGGATGGGCGTCCGGCGCAGGACCAAGTGCGCCTGGAAGGGGAAGCGAGCGTGTCATTGTGTCAGGCATTAGAGCATCCTTTGACCGCTTATTTAAGTCGGATCCCGAAGAAGCAAACACGCCAAAGACACGCACCCCCAAAACGGTTGATTGTTGCAATCACAATTTTTCGGAACTGGATGTGGACTCTTGCCGTTGCCAGAGGCAAGGTCCGGCAAATTTTCAGGGAGACACGCGGATGCAACGTGCAATGAAACTTGCAGTCACAGGCGCGATCGCAGGGCTGATCCTGCAAACCGCAAGCGCCGAAACCTTATTGCTTGGCGACCCGGCGATTCATCAGGACAAGATCGCGTTTGTCTATGCAGGTGATATCTATACGGCCAATCGCGACGGCTCGGATCCGTATCGTCTCACCAGCCATGTTGGCAACGAAACCGGGCCGGTCTTCTCCCCCGATGGCGCACGTATCGCCTATAGCGCCAATTATCAGGGCAATACCGATGTCTACTCGATTTCCGTCAATGGCGGACAGCCGACCCGCCACACCTTCCATCCTGGCAATGACATCGCCATAGACTGGTCGACCAATGGCGAAGAGATCGCCTTCATATCGGCGCGGCAAAGACTGCATGGCCGCTCTGGGCAGCTCTACCATGTCTCTGTGGAGGGCGGCCTGCCGAGCTTGCAAATGCAGGCGCGGATCTTCCGCGGCACCTATAGCGACAATGGCCGCCAGCTTGCCGCCATTCCATTTGGCCCCGCCTATAACGGCCTTTATGGCGGCAGTTCTGGCTGGAAAGGCTATCGAGGGGGCAGCAGCCCATCGGTCCAGATCATGGATCTGCGTCGCAATCGGGTGAATTACATTCCCGGCAACCGGGTGAATGATATTGAGCCGCTCTGGGTCGGCAATCAGGTCTATTTCGCGTCGGATCGTGACGCCGAAATCTTCAACCTGCACCGCTATGATCCTGGCTCGGGTACGATCACTAAAGTCTCGAACGAGACGGTTTGGGACATTCGTGCCGCCGATGCGTTCGGGGCGGACATCATTTACGAAGCCGGCGGCGCGCTGAAAGTCTTCGACACGGAGACAGGCGCGACGACCCAATTGTCGATCTCACTCGCGCCCGATCTGCCGCAATTGCAGTCCAGCTGGACCAATGTGGCTGGCCAGATTACCGCGGCGGATCTCTCCAAGTCTGGTAAGCGAGTCCTGATCACGGCCCGCGGCGAAGTCTTCAGCGTGCCGGTCAAGGATGGCTCGACGCGCAATATTTCAGACAGTAGCGGCGTCCGCGAATATGCTGGCACCTGGTCACCGGACGGCCAGAAACTGGCTTACATTGTCGAAGCGGATCGCAAGCAACACCTGGTGATCGAAGACCAGGACGGGCTGGGCGAAACAAGCCGGTTCGACCTCGGCGACCATTTCTACACCCTGCTCGATTGGGGCGGTGAAGGCGATCACATCATCTATCGCGACAATCATCTGAAACTCTTCGCACTCGATACAGATAGCGGCGACCGGCGCGAGATCTCCGAAGACATCAGGCGGCAATGGGGCTTTGGCGGCACCGAGGTGAGCACCTCCCCGAATGGGGAGTGGTTGGCCTATACCCGTGAGGAATCCAATTTCAATCGGAATATCTACCTCTATAATTTCGAAAGCGGTCGCAGCACACAGTTGACCGATGGCATGGCCGATGCCGGCGCCCCGGCCTTTAGCGCGGATGGCACGCTGCTTTACTTTACGGCCTCGACCAATGCCGGCCCGACGCATGTCGGTCTCGACATGTCGACCCAGGAACGGCCGTATCGGGCCGGCATCTATGTCGCCGTGCTGACCGAGGATGGTCTGTCACCGCTCGCGCCAAAAGCCGGCGATGAAGAAGCCAAGGACGAAGAAGAAGAAGATGAGGAAGAGGCGGAAGAAGCTGATCTCGTTTATGACCTGGCCGGCGCCCGCGGGCGGATTCAGGCTCTGCCAGTCGAGCAGGCACAATATTCCGGCCTCGCGGTCGGCAAGTCGGGTAGCCTTTATTATGTAAAGGCCGTTCAGCCTGGGGTCGAAATCACACCGCCGGGACAGAACCTACAGGCCGATGCCGAATTCATCAGCTTCGATTTCGAGGAGCGCGAAACCTCAACCCTGACCAGCGGGATCGTTGCCTTCACC
Source organism: Pseudomonadota bacterium (assembly GCA_038532145.1). GTDB lineage: Bacteria > Pseudomonadota > Alphaproteobacteria > Caulobacterales > Hyphomonadaceae > Henriciella. Next base: position 12,417 of record JBCBBC010000071.1, read on the forward strand.
TTGAGCGCCGACGGTGAACACGCGCTCGTGCGCAAATCGGATGGCTCGCTCGCCACCGGTAAACTGGGCGACAAGTTTGATGCCAAGCCCGTCAAGACCGGCGATTTGCAGCTGTGGATCGAACCGCGCAAGGAATGGCGTCAGATCTTTGACGATGTCTGGCGGATGGAAGCGGAGTTTTTCTATGATCCCAATCTGCATGGCCTCGACTGGCAGGGCGTCTATGACCGCTATCTGCCGCTGCTGGATCATGTCGGGCGGCGCGAGGATCTCAACCGGCTGCTGACCGAAATGATCGCAGAAATGCAAGTTGGCCACAACCGGCTCGGCGGCGGCGATATAGAACGCCCATCCGGCCCGCAAATCGGATTGCTCGGCGCGGATCTCACGATCAATAATGGACGGCATCAGATCAGCCGGATCTATACCGGCGAGCACTGGAACCCGAATGTCCAAGGTCCGCTGGCGGTGCCGGGGCTCGATGTGTCCGAAGGCGACTATATCATCGCGATCAATGGCCGCGACCTTGTCCAGGGTACGAATATTTTCGAGCATCTGGCAGGCACGGTTGGCAAACAGGTCACCCTAACCGTGTCGGACCGCGCCAATGGCCGCAATCCGCGCGAGATCGTGGTTGAGCCCACCGGCAATGAATTCCTGATGCGCCTCTGGGCCTGGATTGAAGGCAATCGCAAGGCCGTGGATGAAGCCACAGATGGCCGGGTCGGCTATGTCTATCTGCCAAACACGGCCGGCGCAGGCTACACCCTGTTCAACCGCATGTTCTTCTCGCAAACAGACAAGGATGCGATCATCATTGATGAGCGCTCCAATGGCGGCGGCCAGGCAGCTAATTACATCACCGATGTGCTCAGCCGGACCTATCTGTCAGGCTGGAAGGATCGTGATGGCTTGACCTTCAACACGCCAGGCGGCGCCATGTTTGGCCCGAAACTGATGCTGATCGACCAGGATGCGGGCAGTGGCGGCGACTTCCTGCCTTACAGTTTCCGCGAAATGGGCATTGGCACCCTGATGGGCACCCGTACCTGGGGCGGCCTGATCGGCATCTCGGCCAATCCGGGTCTGGTTGATGGTGGCTTCCTGGTGGTGCCCTATTTCCGCTTCTTCGATGCGGATTTTGAGTGGTCGGTCGAGAATGAAGGCGTCGCGCCGGACATTGAAGTGGCGCTTGATCCAACCCTGACCAATCAGGGCCGGGATTCGCAATTGGAAGCGGGAATTGCCGAAATCCTGCGGCAGCTCGAAGCCAATCCGAGTCCGGTCCCGACCGAGGCGCCCGCCTATCCAACCGAACTGGGAGAATAAGCAAAACGCGCAGACCACCTTTAAGGTCGGTCTGCGCGACCGATTGCATCACCCGATCGGAAAATTTGGACCCGCTGGCAAATAATCAGACTGTTATACCATTGCAATGGTATGACACTCGTCACCAGTTTGCCCCTAATCGTTTCAACGACATCACGTTGAGCGATGAGGCGCATATGCGATTACAGGACCTCTTTTCAGCGGCCCAACCGTACCAGGTTCAAACGGATGATGGCCGCATTCATACCCTTCGCAGCGCCGTTGAGCTGGCCAAGGACGTGGCAACAGCGCCGCTGCGCTATGTCCTGGACGATGCGTCGGTACGCATGATTTCAGAATGTGCATATGATCAGAATTCCATGCTTGGCAGCGCCGTCGATCTCTTTCGCGTGCCGGCAGATCGGCTGTGGATCGAGTGGTCAGATGAGGCGTCGGTTCAATACCTCATCAAGCATGGCCATTCGCTTGTCACCGATCACCAACGCGCGCCCCGAAAAGTCGGCGTCCTCATCGACAGCGATGAGTCTGGTCGATCCGGCCAGGTGCGCATGACCTGGCTGGGCGAATCCGGCGAGGTCGAAGTCTCCCCCTTGGTCACTGAATTCGACTTTGATCATCCGATCTCCCTTTCGCAAGCGCAGCCGGAATCCACGGTCCGTTATGTCCATATCCAGGGGCTCGAAGCGCTTGATCCATTTTTTGCGTGCTTGCGGTTTCGGATGGAACCGTGCTGGGACCAGTATTATCGAACCTATTCGCCTTCCGACAATGCGTTTGAGAACACGGTGAACCGCGCTGTGACCTATGTCAGTGGCGATTTCCCGTTTGCGGCCGCCTTTCTGCTGATGCTCTCAACCAGAACCGCCTTTGAAGAACGCGAAACGGGTTTCCAGAAACTCAACAATAAGCGCGCCAAACGCGGCAAGTCTCCCCTGCTCGATCATGTCGAAATCCGATTGAACCTGACGCCATCGGAACGATCTGGCGGATTCGGGGGCAGCAGCAAATCCACCCCGCGACTCCACCATGTGTCAGGTCATCTGGTGCGCCGCGGAGAGACTTTGTTCTGGCGCAGATCGCATCTCAGAGGGTCGCCGAGCCAGGGCGCCGTCCTCTCAAAAACAGTCGCCGTGACCGCCGACCCGATCGCAAGAGCCGCTTAGCTCACCGCCCACACCTTTGCTGCCAGTGCATTGGCTCTGGACACATCCGCTTTGGCAAAGACCGAGCGCAATTGCGCGCGAACGGTGCTGGATTTCACGCCCCGGGCATCCGCCGCTTGGTCGATGGACAGACCGTTCGCCACCAGAATCGCCAGATTGGCCTCGGCCTCGGTAAATCCGAACAGGAATTGAAGACGGGCGGCGCTCGTGACGGTGAGCCCCCGCTTCCTGAACATGATCAACGCGACCGATACAGCGCCTGCCAGAGCCCCGCTTGGCAAGGAGGCTGGAAGGATCTCCAATTCGTAGACGTCCTCTTCCGAAAACAGGCTGACCCGTTCCGGTCCTGCATTCAGAACCTGTTTGTTGATGGCGCGCGCCAATGCGCGCTTGAACAGGGACTCATCCTTAGAGTCACGCATTGTCAGCCGGTCGCGCTGCGACTGGATCAGCGCGCATTCCTCAATCAATGCCAGGCCCGACGGATTGGCCCACACGATGGACCCGTCAGCCGTCACCATGGCCGATGGCGTTTGCGCGATGACCAGTCCCGCGGTGAGCGAAATCGGCGCCGCAGCGCCGAGGCGACCGAGCTTCATCGCGAGACCCGTCGCCCCTTTTATGTGCGGCAGCAATTGCTGAATGAACCGCGCCTCCCGGTCGCCGAAATGCTTTGACCCGATCCGCCGCGAGAATGTGATGGATGTCTCAATTTCATCATTCGGACGAAGCATGGCGCCCGCGAGCCATCTCTGTCCGATCTTGGCGAAGAACTCCTGCAGATACGCGGCCCGCTGCCAATCGTCCTCTGAAATATGCTGATGACAGAGATAGACCGACGCCCCGTGCGTTTCGTATGCGCGCCGCATCGCGAAACGGTGCACGTTGGCGTATTGCCAATGATCGAGAAATGCTGAGATCGCTTCTTCCGTATAGCCTTCGCCAAACCCCACAAAATACCGGGTTTCGAGGGATTTTGTGCCTATGATGTGGAGATTACCGCCGCTCGCATCGATGCGTGAGGTGGCAGCGCGAATGGCCCGCTCCATTTCGTGACCATCCAGAATACCGGCGTAAATCGCCTCGATGAGATCGGCATCTGAAAGATCATCAGGATGATTGGACATGCAACCAATTTATCGTTTATCGCTAATACTACGTGTGTAACAACATAGCGGTCGAATCTCCAAGGTCCGTTGTGTTAACTCTGCGTAATAATCAAATTCCGATTTCGATCAGCTTTGACGGGGTTGCCCGACGCCACCCGGTCACAATCGCGCGAGCCTTGAGCTCGCACCATCGACAAGCCGGGTCGGTCTTGGCTAGCGAAGAAACGGAGCCGAGCGAGGATAAGCCATTGCAAGCCATCTACTGGGTTCTGACCTGGGCCTGCCATCGAAAGTGCAAGCACTGTTATGATGACCGCTTTCGCCCATACATTCGCGATGCGTTGACCGAAGTGGTCGGCGAAGGACAGGCCGCGTTCCAAAAGGTTATCGACAACCTGCCGGACGATTTAAGTTGGGTTGGTGAGACGGGTCGTCGCGATCGCACCTTGTTAGTGCTGGCGGGGGGCGAGCTGCTGATTGATGGCGTGCGGGAAGAATTATTCTACCCGGTCCTGGACGCCTTGCGCCAGAAGTATGGCGAACGCGCCCCGAAAATCTCCATTCAGACAACCGGTGATGTCCTGACCCCGGACATTCTCGATGAGTGTCTTGCTCGCGGCGTGGAGAGCATCGCCATCGCCTCGATTGACGATTATCATGTCGGTATGCAGGGCGAGAAGAAATTTGCCTTCATGGACCGGATCCGCGAGCTGATGCAAAGCCGCGGCGTCCGCGAAGTCTCGCTCGGTGGGGCCAAGGACAAACGCTTGAAGGAGCCCGATGTCGCGGCGGGTCGTAGTCTCACGGGTCCGACATTTCTATTCTTCGGCGCGCAAGAGGATTTGTGGATTGGCGAACTCTGGCCCCGTGGCCGGGCTTTGTCGAACGGGCTCAGCAAGGCGGGCTATGATATCAATTTCTGTGCTCGCTGGTCGGGCGCAAAGAACTTCCTGCACATCGGAAAGGCCGGATCGGAAGTGGCGATCGAACCAGACGGGTCGATTTATCCCTGTTGTCTCAAAACCAAGGCGCCGCTCGGAAATCTGACCGAGGAAGCACTGGCCGACATCCTCAGCAGCGTCGCCGCGCTTCCAGCGATCCAGGCGTTGAATGATGGCGACCCGGAACGGATGGGCGCATCCGCAGGATGGACGCGCGCGCGGTTCCAGCAGGAATCTCTGGCCAAGGATGGTCGGGGACAGGATATCGCCAATATGTGTCTTGGCTGCGATCGCTTTTTTGAGCAGGTCCTGTCGGCGCAGCTTGCGGATTTACGACGGGAACGATTGGCCGCTCGGGAACTGGTTGCGTAAGCCCTGCCTAGTTCGGTGCGTCCAGCTGCCAGTGGTCGTAAAGCGTCCGAAGCTCACGCACGGACTGACAACAGATGGTCGGCAAATCAGCCTGCGCGATCATCTTCCGGTATCGAACCACGTTGCCGGGTGTTTTGAACAGGATCCAGTCGATCATCTCCCATTTCACATATTCCTTGCCACCTTCAAGCTGCCCGGCACGGGACCTAGGTCCAGCCAGCGTCCGACGCAGATAACGCCCCAGACGGATCCATTTATTGGAGGTCAGGAAAACAATACCCGTCGCGCGCTCGAAACGTTTCGGGATCAGGCGCGAATAATTGCCGTCCATGATCCAGCGATCGGCGCGAATGGCTGCGTCATGCAAGGCCGCGAACTCGGCTTCCGGGCGCGTTTGCCAATCCGTGTTCGGCAAATGCTGCAATCGATCGAGATGCACCACGGGCAGGTCAAGTTTATTTGCCAGGGCCAGCGCCAGCGTCGACTTGCCGGCATTGGACGGGCCCATGATCATGATCCGCTCACCCAGTTGATCCAGAGACAGCATGGCCAGCCCTTTCAGCGTTCTCGATCAGGATTGAATGGTACTCCCGCCGGACTCGAATAAATATTAATCATTTGTTTTTTATAAATTTTATTTCTCGAATCTGACGATACCAACAAAATTACCAACGGACTTTTATCGAGAAACGGTATGAGTCCTGAGTTTTCCACAACTTTGTTTTTGCTGAATTTTTGCTTGTACCGATTCTGCGGAGAGACATTACCCAAATGAGCACACCTTCAACCCTATAATCAAGTGTCATTCGAGCGCTTCAGTAGCGCGTTCTGAGTTCAGGGTAAGGCGCCTCACGACGGAAAATACGCGTATCGAAAGTCCGACCGCTTTTATTTACGCGGCCTTCTTACGAATGCCGTTCGTCTCGGATCAAATCATACATGTATTGTTCAACTTCACCCTCCACACATAAGCTTCGCCTTCTAATATGAACAGGGGAAGGGAATGGGCGGTTCGGGTCTTTGATCACTTCTGTATGAGCTGATCAAA
>JBCBBC010000072.1:0-18329 GCA_038532145.1 Pseudomonadota bacterium
CTCGCCGAAGTCAAATCCTACACAATCGAAATGGTCGAAGAAGTGCTTGAGGCCCGGAAGGTTCCGAAACACAGGGTCTGTTCGCCCAGCCTGGAAATTACCATTCCCGCCATAGAGGCGATGCGATACTCGCCGCTGAGACGCGAGATCGCCGCGCTGATTGCGAGCACGATGGATCGCGAAAACGCTGAGATTGCGCACCCTTCGTTTTTGAGCCTGCTTCAGCAAATGACTGAGGACGAGGTTCGCATCCTCGCCGCTTTCCCGGATGTTGGGCGCGTGCTTCCACTCGCCAATTTATGGATGAGCCTAAGCGACGATCATGCCGAAATCCTGCACCGGAATATTATGCCAAAGTCCATCGCCAAGCTTTGCACGCATAAATCGCGGTTGCCGCTTTACATTGACAATCTTGTCCGGCTGAAACTGCTACATGAACCTGAGGGGGTCAAAATCGGAGATGCCCGCATTTACTCAAATCTGCTGCGTCAGGGATTCTGCACCCAGCTTCTCGAAGAGCCGAAGGTCCGAAAACACTCGACCCTGGAAAAACACACGATCGCGCTGAGCAATGTCGGCGACACATTCCGGCGCGCCTGTCTGATTTAAAGCCAGAGGCCTAAACGACGGCCGAATAGATTGATTGAAACGCCACAATCTGAACCAGCGAACAAAACAAGCCGATCGCAATCCAGACAGGCAAGACAAAGCTCCAGTCTGTTGGCTCTTTTCGGCGCTCCCTTTCGAACAGGAAGGCGACCTGGCACCAGGACGGCGTTCCGGAGAACGCGCTGGGAAGGCGTGTTGAGAAATTTCGCTGATCGAAATGGGGCGAAACCATTGAGCAAGACCCGGGCCTCAGTCCATAATCGACACGCAAATCCCCGCCAATCCCATCGATTGAGGCAAAAGGATCAGCATTGAGCCGAGTTATGTTTCGCGATTTGCTCACGTATTATTCGCTCCCGAGTTGTATTCCTCTCACGATTCTCCTGATTTTTAGTGAATCAACTTGGCGAAAATCAGGAGAAGCTGTGGACAGCATCAATTTGTTCATAAAATTGTTGCTTTGCAAGGTCGATTTTCCCCGAAAGAACGAAATGAGACGCTGTGAATACAACTCTCACGCGATTATTATCGTTCGTGAGCCCTGGTTGAGCCGCTCGTGACAGGTAATCGTAAATAATACGAAGAAACCGCCGCCTTTCATTAATCTATGCAGTGGTTCTATTTGCGAAATTTCAATCTCGGCGTGCGACGCTGCCTCTCTAATCGAAGCGGAGGCGATGATCGTGAAGCGACCCATATTGACCGCCCTCGCCCTCGCTTGCACGTTCGGATTGAACGCTTGTCTTTCTGCCATTCCGATCGCTCGCGACGCCGACATGGTGCTCTCAGGCGCGATGGGCGGACATCTCTATCCCCCCCAGGATTATGTGACCGATGCCGATTGGGTGCGCCACAATGTGGTGATCAAGCATGTCCCCGGGCATGAAGTCGGCGCAGCCTGTAATCTGTATGGCAATCCATTCGACATGTTCGTCGCCGAATGCGTCAAGGCGTTCGAAGACGGATCGGTGCTGATGATCCTGCCGACCTGCCCTGAATTCTCGACATTCTATTGCGATGTCGCCGAACAGCATGGCTGGGGTCACGTCTATCAGGCCAAAATGGGCCGGGAAATGACTCATAAAGGCTGGGGCCGGTTCAACCGTCCGTCTTAGGCAGCGCACCGCAATCAATCTTGTACAATCAATTCTGAACTCGCTATCCTGTCATAAACGGGAGGCGGGTCTTGCTCGAAGCGATACGAAATTTTGGTCAAAGCGGGTCCATTCTGCTCCTTGGTCTTGTCATTGGCGCCACATGGATCGTCACCATCGTCGCACCAAATACATCCTATGATAACCTGAAAGAGGCCGATGCGGATAAGCATGTGCGGGAGCTGCTGAAAGCCGCGTCGGATCCGATCGCGGTCCTGCTTCTCGTCGCCGCCGGTCTTGCCATTCTGGGAGGCGGTCTAATTTCGGGCCTCGCCGCGCTGATCGCAGCGTTTGGCTTTTTCAGCAATCGCTGGACGCTCGCCCAGGCCCCGAAGAAAAGCGCAGACGACGGTGAGAAGCGGGTCGGCAAAACGCGTCGTATCCTGGCGGTCAGCCTAACGCTTGTGTTCAGCCTCGTTGCGCTCGCCGCTGCGGTGATTGCCGTTTTCGGACGCTAGGCGAACGACACGCCCGGCCCGCCGCCTGATCGCGTCAGGACCCCTCTTGCGGCGCTGTTCCATCGGTTTCGGGCACTGGCGCCCATGGCGCGGTCAGCTCTTCCAGAACTTCCAGATCAGAACGCTGATTGGAGAGCTTGCGCAGGGCCTTCAGGAAATCAGCGCCGGCCGTGATACCGTCTGGGCTGAACTGGACGGACAATTCGGCCGCTTTGGCATAATGCCCTTGCGCGGTCGGAAATTCAGACGTCGCCTCAGCACATGCGCCAAGATTATGGATCACCGCGGGCGAACTCGGATATTCTTCCGCCATACCGGTCCACAAAGCGCAGGAGGCGAATGGATCCTTGGACGAGATATCAAGCGCCTGCTGGAAACGCGGATCCGCGCGCGCCACTGGATCGAGGGCTTCGGTGATGAAGGTTGCGCGGACAGTCGCGTTGCGCGGGGCAATATCGCGCCGAATAGGCTGCAGCGTTTCGTACAGGGCGTCCCGGACCAGGTCTGCCGGCGCGTCCAGCCAGTCAAAGCCGGTTGCACTATAGCCGGACCGTCCGTGGTGACGTCGTTTCTTTTTGATTTTTTTATTGAATTCACCATCATAAACGCCAGTTTCGAAACAGGATTCACGGCTGGAAGTTCCGCCATAAGCGCCCGAGAATACGACCTCACCTGTGTCAGCGTCGACCAAACGGGGATGCGCACTCACGGAAACGCGCTCTTCCACGCAGAGTTCCTCAACATCCACCCGCGTTTCACAATCAAACAGGCCATCCCATTCGATACATTTGCTCGTTGTCCGGTGATATTCGTGCCGATCATAATCGTCGATATAGACTCGACCACTATAAGTGCCCGCAGGCGTCTCGCCGGGGACGCCGTAGGAAAAATCGGCAAGCGTGAACCAAGCCTGGCCATCAAAGATGGTATTGGCGATCATGGACTCGAACTGACGGGCATACCACCCGCCGGCCGGACCTCGAAATCGGTCAACCTGGACCGTGCGAGTCTCAGCTGCCGCAAGGCTATCCGGCATCAAACGCGCCTCGTAATTAATCCCGGGCGTCGTACAAGCCGCTGCCCCGGTCAGGGCAATGGTGCTGGCAATCAGAGTCTTGGTCATCGCTCTTTTCCCTATAGCATGACGGCGATTAAGCGCAGACTCGCCTGAATAGCATCTGAATACATTAGGAAAAATAAAGGGCAAAATATTGCCGCGGGGTCAGGCTTGCGGCGCTGGAGCCAAGTTCGCACATACGAAATCGAACAGAATAAGGACGGTTCAATGTCTTCTTCGCCTCTCTTTGACTCCTATCAGATCCGCGGACTTACGCTGCCCAATCGCGTTGTCATGGCACCCATGACCCGCTCATTTTCGCCGGGCGGTGTGCCAGGCGAGAATGTCGCCGAATACTACGGCCGGCGCGGCGACGCAGATGTTGGCTTGATCATCACCGAGGGCACGACCGTCAATCGCGGCGGCGCCTCGAATGATCCAAAGGTTCCGAACTTCCATGCCGACGATGCCCTCGCAGGCTGGTCGAACGTGGTCGATGCCGTCCACAAGACACCCGGCAAGATTGCGCCGCAGCTCTGGCATGTTGGCATGATGCGCAAGCCGGGCACCGGACCAGATCCGGACGCGGTCTCAGACAGTCCATCCGGGCGCACGCACAAGGGCAAGCAGGTCCAGCCTGAACCCAGCGAGAATGACGTGGCCGATATGGTCATGGCCTATGCCAACGCCGCCGGCGACGCCAAACGTCTCGGCTTTGACGCGATCGAAATTCATGGCGCGCATGGTTACCTGATCGATGAATTCTTCTGGAATGTGATGAATACGCGCGAGGACAAATATGGCGGCAACCTCGCCGATCGCGCCACGTTCGCCGGCGAAATTATTCGCGTATGCCGCAAACAGGTCGGCGGTGATATGCCGATCATCCTGCGTTTCTCGCAATGGAAACAGCAGGAATATACCGCACGTCTTGCCGAGTCTCCGCAAGAGTTAGAAGCATTTCTGCAAGTTTTCGCAGACGCTGGCGTCGATGCGCTGCACGCCAGCCAGCGCCGCTGGTGGGAAGCCGAATTTCCGGAAGTCGACGGCAACAATGGTCTGAACCTCGCAGGCTGGTGCAAGAAACTGACCGGCCTCACCTCGATCACTGTTGGATCCGTGGGCCTGTCGTCTGATTTCATTGGCGCCTTTGCCGGGCAGGATTCCAAAACCCGCCCGATCGCCGATGTGATTGAACGGCTGGACAAAGGCGAGTTTGACCTGGTCGCGGTCGGACGCGCCCTGTTGCAGGACCCATACTGGGCGCAGAAAATCAAGGATGGGCGCACCGAAGACCTCGCAGACTATGACGCGAAAGCCCTCGCCACCCTGTACTAGACCCGCTGTACAAGTGAACCAGTTCGCCATTCGGTGCGTAGACAGAGCAAATAAGAAAGCTCTGTTCTATGCGCCGTTTGTCTTCCCTTTTCGCTCCCACCCTGGCGGTGGCTACAAGTGCCGCCGTGGCCACTGGCTGTGTATCCGGTCCGGAACTGGCTGCGTTTGACGACGCGCCGCGCCAACTGGTTCTGGAAGACTACTTCCTAGGCGAGACCACCGCTTATGGCGTGTTCGAGGATCGCTTCGGCAAAGTCCGCCGCAGCTTCAAGGTCGATATTACCGGCACGGTGGAAAATGGTATCCTCACACTGGACGAGCGCTTCTTCTATGATGATGGCGAGCGTGACACGCGGATCTGGACGATCGAAATTCTCGGCGACGGTGAATATCGTGGCACGGCTGGTGACGTCCCTGGGATCGCCCAGGGCAGCGTGATCGGCAGTGCCTTTAACTGGAAATATAAAGTTGATCTGAAGGTTGGCGACAGCACCTGGAATGTCGGCTTTGATGACTGGATGTATTTGCTTGAAGATGAGGTCCTGCTGAACCGGGCCTATGTCACGCGCTTTGGCATCCGGATTGGCGAAGTCACCATCGCGTTTCAAAAATAGTTTGGACCTGTCCCGACGTCGCGCGATATAGTGATCCTGAGGGAGACACATATGCCGCGCGCACATTTGCAAACCGAGTTCCGAGCCCTTGCCGACGTGCCGATCGAAGTCGAGCGGGTTCGCGCGCTGTCAAAGACGCTGAAGACTGCAGGCCGCAAAGCCTCTTCGACCGATCGCATTCAACTTGCCGCCCATCTTGCACACGCTGCCTTCCTGGCACCAGACCGGGTGGCTGAAACCTATGACGCTGTGTCGGAAGTCTGGTCAGGAGCACCGATCGGCGTCGCGCCAATCGAAACGCTGGCGCAAGCCCCCGAGCCAACCCCGCCAGATCTCTGGGATCAATTCTGGGGCGTTGTCGAAGACGCCGCGGACGGCAAGCTGGACGCCCTTTCTATAACAGAGCGGACCGCAGCACTTGGCGGCGCCATGCCGGACGCCTTCGTCGCCCGCGTCGCGGCGATGTCGCATACCTATCCAGGGGTGACCGAGGCCGCGGGGGCGGACATGCCGGGCAAGATCCAGCTCGACACCCTGGCGGAGCAACCGAAAGGATCGATCGGCGCTGAATTCCATCAACTCATTGTCGAGAATAAGTTTGATCTTGAAGTGCTGGATCGTAGTGAGATCGGATTGGCGGCATTGCCTGCGCCGCTCGCTTATCTCAATACGCGCATCCTGCAGGCCCATGATCTCTGGCACATCACGGCCGGCTACGAGACGACCGCCTTGCACGAAATCGCCTTGTCGGCGTTCCAGATGGCGCAGTTCGGGCACAATTACTCCGCGCAATTTCTGGCCGTGGTCGCCGCTGTCGGGGCCATCTCGCCGGCCGCCGGGTACAAGGTCCTGATGGATACCGTGACCACTTCATGGATACACGGTCGGCAGACTTATCCAATGATGCTGATCCCGTGGGAGCAGGTCTGGTACAAATCAGCCGACGAAATTCGCGCGCAGTTCGAGATATCCGAATATCAACGCCCCTACCGCGCTGACCTGATCGAGCGGACAGCGCCTATCGCCGCCCTGCTTCAAAAGCTCAATCGCTTTTTCGACTTGTTCAGGGGCAACCGGACTGCGACACCCTAAAAGTTGACGCCTGCGTCATTTTTTGTCATAAGGCGGCATGGTTCAGGTCATCAAATCGATTTTCTATCTCGGCCCTCTGCTCTTCGGATTCGGGTTTCTAGCGCCTTTGGTTTCGCAGGTCATCCAGGCCGTTAGCTGGACTCCTCCCTTTGGATTAACCCCGCTCATGACGGGTCTCATCGTCGGCGGCGGCTATGGCATGATCGCGCAAATCAGAGGACGCTGGATATGAGCCCGACCCAAGATCTCTCAAACCTCTCTGATGCAGAGCTGATGCGCATGGAGCGTGAAGTTGCGGCGCGGCATCTCGACAAGTTCCCATATTTCGCTGTCATCTGGGCCTTCTCCAATCTGGCCGTCTGGCTGGCGCTTTGGCCGCTCGTGTTCATGGGCATTCTCCCGCTCTGGCTGGGCTTCATCATTGCCACGGCCAATATCACCCTCTCCTATTTGCCTAGCCATGAAGCGCAGCACGACATTATCGCCAAGCCGGGCGCGAAGCTGCGCTGGCTGAACCAATTGGTTGGCCATACCTCGACCCTGCCTCTGGTCCTGCCCTATCAGGTCGCCAAGATCACACATATGGATCATCACAAGCATGCCAATGATCCGGACCTGGATCCAGATTATTCAACCCATGCTGATGGCCCGCTGCAGGCCGTCTGGAAGAGCCTGTACAATCGGCAACCGCGCGCCAATGGCGGATTCAACGCCTATGGCGAAGTGCTGCAACGCAAGGGCCGCATGGATGTCATCCTGATCAGCGTCGCCTATCAGCTGGTGCATTTCGGCATTCTGTTTGCCCTGGCCTGGTCCGGTTACGCGCTTGAAGCGGCGCTGCTTTGGTGGCTTCCGCGCCATATCGCACTGACCTATATTCAATACTATCTCAGCTGGGCGCCGCATAATCCCGAACTGACCAAAGGCCGCTATCATGACACCCGCAGTTTCCGATCCATCCTCGGAAATATTGGCTCGCTGGGCATGCAATATCACATCATCCACCACCTGCATCCGCGTATCCCGCTCTATCGAACGCCGCGCGCCTATTGGGAGATGAAGCCAATCCTGGAAGCCCGCGGCTGCGACGTGCACGCGCTTTAAGCGTCGACACCGGCCAGCGTATCCGCCACGATTTTCCAAACAGTCGCGTTGGCCCCGAACGCGAAATGCGTGCTCCGCACTTCGATGTTCCGGGCCTGATCATTGTAGACATCCCGGGCCGCCTGCCAGCCGACCACACCGTCTGATTTGCTATAGATAACGGTCAGCGGCTGCGACAGTCCGATGGAATTCCGTTCATGCACCTCTTGTTCGAAGGCATCCATATCCATGCCTTCCTTGATCGCGTAGAGCTTGCCAACAGAGGTGTATTTCGGGCCACCAATCAAAGGGGTCCCCATGGTGATCACCTCGCGTACCGAGTCGCTGAACAAGCGGGCGGTTTCCCGGGCAATAACGCCGCCCAGGCTCCACCCAATCAAGGTCACCGGAGCGCCAGATGTGTCGGCCATCGCCTCTACTTTGAGACCAAACTCCTGAGTCAGCGCGTCAACCTGACCCCCATTGATCCCAAGGCCCCAGGTTGAAGCATCATAGCCCAGATACTTGAGATAGAGCGCCAGGGGTTGCATCGACAATTCCGGCGCGGTGAAGCCAGGCAAAAGAACAATTTTGCGGCCATCTCCTCGCGGTGCTCTGGCAAGCGCCGGTGTCATCCATGGAAATTTCAGGAATTCCAGCGGCGTTCCGAATTCGCGCAGTGTTGAGAGCAGACTCGGCCGCTCGCAATCGGTGGGCATTTCCTGTGTCATCCAATATCTCCTCGCATCCCATAATAGTCATACGCGAGTACGGTCGGATTGGATGTTCGTAAAAGTTGTGCGGCGCTACCAGCTACCAATGTTCTCCATGCTGGCCCACGGCTCGGCGGGCTCTAGTGGCATCCCTTTCTGTAGCAGCTCGACCGAGATCCCGTCCGGCGACCGGACAAAAGCCATGCGCCCGTCGCGCGGCGGGCGATTGATCGTCACGCCAAGGCCCTGAAAACGCTCGCAAGCGGCATAGATATCGCCAACGCGATAGGCGAGATGGCCGAAATTCCGCGCGCCGTCATAATCGCCTTCATCCCAATTATAGGTCAGCTCAACCATCGGAATATCCATGGCTGTGGGCAAGGTCCCTTCAGGCGCGCCGCCGCAGCGCTCGATATCATCGGGCGACGCCAGAAATACGAGGGTAAAACGCCCCTCTTCACTATCGTAGCGCATCAATTCTTTCAGCCCGAGACCTTCGCCGTAGAACTTCAAGGCTGCGTCGATATCGCTGACGCGCAGCATGGCATGCAGGAATTCCACACTCATTTGTATTGCTCCTCCAACCGGCGAATCTCTGATCTCAGGGATGGCGGCCGATTGCGATAATAGAAGAATGTTGCCCCCGCCAGAAGTACGACATTGATGCCCATAATGATGACGATGGTCACGAAGTCGCCGAGGATGACGCCGAGATTCTGACTCTGGAAGCTGACTTCGATATTGTCCTCGCCCCAATTGTTTACATTGCTGGTCAGGCCGTAAAAGCCGGCAACAAAGACGGGCAACAGGGTCAGCGCCAGAAACGCAATCGCACATTGATAGATGCCGAGACGCGGGCGTTCGGCTTTGGAGAAACTGCGGACGAATTCGTCGCGCGGAATATTTTCGCTGATCAGGCCCTTTTCGACGTTGGAATCATAGACCTGCTCGCCAAGCTCCGGCGTTTTCACCCAGCGCCAGGCCAGCATGCCGGCCCAGAGCGCGATGGGCAGAAACATCAAATAATAGATGGGCGTAAAATTATCCACGAACATCCGGTTCACTCCCTGTGGTGAACAGGATGATCCTCAGATCGCCGTGTGCACCTTCTCATAGGTTAGCATGGCACGCTTTCGCGACGTGCCCCAATGGTAATTATGTAACCTACCGTCAGATGCAAGCGCGCGATGACATGGAATCAGCCAGGCGATCGTATTCGCGCCAATCGCTGTGCCCGCCGCACGTGCGGCTTTTGCGTTACCCGCAGCGCTCGCAACTTGTCCATATGTCCAGGTGTCCCCGGCCGGAATCTCAAGCAAGGCGCGCCAAACCTGGCGGCGGAATGCCGTGCCATATAGGGCCAAAGGAATCTCCCCGCCATCGCCAAAGATTTTCCGGGTCCACCGCCCCGCTTCGGCGTCATCACGCTTCATTTGCGCTTTAGGGTATCGGGCGGCCATATCTGCGAATACATCGTCTTCGCTATAACCTGGGTGTTCAAACCCGGTTTTAGGACCCACGCCATCATCCGCAAAACCGAGCCCGCACAGCCCGCGTGGCGAGATTAGGAAAATGCCTGTTCCAAAGGGGGTTCCAGCACTGCCAATGGTCAGGTCGGCTGTTTCGCCACCGCTCTTGGCTTCGCCAGGTGAGAGCGCTTCATGGGCGATGAAAAGGTCATGCAGGCGAGATGGCGAGGACAATCCGGTTTCGAATGTGGTGTCCAGCACGCTCGCGCCCTGGCGGAGCAGATCGCCGGCCTCAGCATGCGCCAGGCTGGCCTGGTACTGTTTCGGGCTGATCCCGGCCCAGCGGGTAAACTCCCGCTGGAAATGACTCGGCGACAGACCCATGGCGCTGGCGCAAGTCCGCAGGTCTGGCCAGTCGCGCCAGGTCTCTCCCAGGTGTTCAAGGGCATCTGCCATCCGCTCATAAGCGGCGCAGCGTTCGTTCAGAGGCATCAATACAGTCGTCATAGGGTCACTTTGCCAAGCGTGCGCGGGCCGCGCCACCCGATTCTTGCGGCCGCATTAGCATCTGCGGTTGAAACTCGTTCTTGACAATCATTCTCACGCACTGCAAATCATTCGCATGATCATTTGCATCTGCCGCAATATCAATGAAAAGGGAGTCCGCGAAGCCGTCGAGGCTGGCGCGCGCAGCCCTGAGGCTGTGCAAGCGCATCATGGCTGCAAGTTCAACTGCGGACAATGCCGGTGTGCCATGGGTGAAGTAATCTCCGACACGCTCGATTCGTACGGAACCGAGCTGAACCTGGTCGCCGCCGAATAATTCTAGTCCTCATCGTCGATTCGCACGCGAGCCGTTGGGCTCGAACTTAACGGCTGCAACGTATCGTCCCCCGCATGCACGGTCCCAAACTGCGACTGAAACCCGCCCTGTAACTCCAACACGGTGACTTTCTGCCAGATCTTGCGGGAGAGTTCGCCGGTCAGGCTTTCGAAATCATTCACTGACGCGATCACGACAGGGTCCTCAATATATTCCAGATAGATCGAAGCCAGCTTTCCCGTGATCGCCAGCAGATCCGCGCAATAATCAAGATAGCGAACCAGCTCATAGCCGTGCAGATCACTCTCGGGCGCCGACTCACTTTCGGCGCCGACATGCAAATCCGACATCGGGTCTTTGGACAATTGATGCATATCGATGACATGGGCGATCGAGCGCAGCTGATTGATACGCTCCAACACGTCATGGCGCTTCATCCGGGTCTCGAGATTGAGCAGGAACCAGATGCCCGCACTCAACAGGATCAGCAAATTGATAAAGGCCTCGACCCCTTCGAACATGTCGAAACTGGGCGGCCCCTGAAAATCGATTTTGACGGTCCAGACAATGTAAGCGATGACCGCAAAACCGCTCAGCATGAAGAGATAAGCCATGCTGCGCACCAACCAGCGTGGCCGCGAGATCAGCTTGGCGCGCCCGACCTCTTCCTGCGCGAATTTGGTCAACTCCTGAGAGACCAGCGTCAGCCCGCGACCGCCAAAACGCGACTCCATCCGCGCACTCAGGCGCGCAGTGGTTTGAACAATCAGATCCGGGTTGAGACTACGATATGGCAAAGGAACCCTCTCTACGCGACCGATCCGGTCTGTTCAGTCCCCTGAAACGCGATCTCCTCTTGCGCCCGAAAAATGCGACGGCGTCAAGACGGCGCTTACTCGCCTTCTTCATCATACCCCACCAGGCGGAGCGGGCGCGCTTTTCGTCCTTCGAGTTCCGCCCAGCGCACCAGCGCATCTTCGCGGCCGTGCGTGATCCAGAGCTCTTCCGGATCAACATCCCGGACCGTCTGGGTCAGTTCGTCCCAATCCGCATGATCTGACAGAACCAAAGGAAGTTCCACGCCACGCTGTTTGGCCCGTTGACGCACACTCATCCATCCTGAGGCGAAACACGTCACTGGATCCGGGAATCGCCGCCCCCATTTATCATTGAAGCTGGCCGGTGGGCCGAGGATAATTTCACCGCGGAATTGTTCGCTCTCGCCGCGCTGTCCCTTTTCGAGCGTTGCCGGGCGCAGATCGCCCAGTGATATGCCGTTCTCTTCATAAAGCGTGCAGAGCTTTTCGAGCGCGCCATGGATATAGAGCGGGCGATCATATCCGGCCTCTCGCAACAGGGCGATCACACGCTGCGCTTTGCCCAGCGAATAGACGCCGACCAGATGCGTGCGATCTTCGAACAGGTTTACGCTTGCCAGCAGCTTTGCCATTTCAGCCCGGTCATCCGGATGTCGGAAGACCGGCAGTCCGAAAGTCGCCTCGCTGATGAAGACATGGGTGTCCGGGACGATCTCGAAGGTCCGGCATGTCGGGTCCTGTCGACGTTTATAGTCGCCCGTGCAGACCATACGCAGCCCTTTCCACTCGACCACGACTTGCGCGGACCCCAGAATATGGCCAGCCGGAGCCAGCCAAACGGTGACGCCATTGATCTCGACCGTTTCGCCAAAGGCCAGCGCCTGCCGGCTCGCTGTAAAAGCGTCGCCATAGCGCGCGGCCATGATGTCGAGTGTTTCCGAGGTGGCCAGGACCGCGCCGTGGCCGGCTCTTGCATGATCGGCATGGCCATGCGTGATCACGGCCCGCTCAACCGCGCCGCGGACCGGATCGATATAGAAATTCCCTGGGGGGCAATACAGGCCCTTTGGCGTTTCGTGCAGAAGCAGATCAGGACGGATCATACGCGTTATATATCGCGTTTCCGCGCGTCGGACACTGCCGCATTTCCGCCGCTTGCGAGGTTTAGGCAAACAGGCCTATTGATCCGTAAAGAGACCATTCGGAGGAAAGTATAATGCGTCGTCTTGCTGCTCTGGCCGCTGGCCTGACCCTGTCTCTATGCCCGATGGCTGTGGCTCAGGATTATGCGCCTAGTGAAACCACCAAGCGCGCCCTGGCGGCGGGTTATAAGGCGCTGTTCACCTGCAGCGGTTATTTCAGCGCTGGTCAGTCATTGGCAGAGATTCAGGAAAATGAGCTGTCCGGCATCTATGTCGATTATCGACCGCTCATGGATCAGGTCGGAAACGCGACGATTGATGAGAATGCAAAATCCGTTCTGGTCGCGTTTGACGGCGCCCTCCCGCCGCGCACCGCGGCCTGGCGTCCCGGCATTGGCTGTTCGCTCCTGCCCGTCGGAGCCTCGGCCGACATGACGGCGTGGTTGCCCAGTTTCACCAACATGCCCAGCCTCGATGCGCCGGACAATTCCACCGCACTGGGCGACAATGTCACCCTGACCGAGAATACGTTCGCGCTGGACTTGCTCGGCGTGCCCGTGAGTTTCGCCTTTGATGGCAACACGTATGGCGAAGGCACCCGAACGAGTGCCGTCCTGGTCCTGCACAAGGGCCAGATGGTGGCGGAGCAATATGCGCGCGGCATCGACCGGACGACCCCACAGCGCACCTGGTCGGTGGCCAAATCGCTAACCTCGAGCATTATCGGCGCGGCTGTCTATGAAGGCATTCTCGGGCTCGATAATGAGGCGGTCCTGGCCGACTTCAACAAGGGCGGGGATCCGCGCCGGCAGATCACCCTCCGACATGTTCTTAATATGGCGAGCGGTCTGGAATCGAATGATCCAGGTTCACGAACGGACCGGCTCTATTTTGGCGGAACCAGCATTCTCGACACGCTGGCGCATCGATCGCTGGAAGCCTGGCCAGGCACACGTTTCAAATATTCCAATGTCGACACGCTGATCGCCATGCGCGCTCTGCGCGAGGCGCTCAATGATGACAGCCGGTATCGGGCCTTTCCCTATACCAACCTGCTACACAAGATCGGCGCCCGGCATACGGTGCTGGAGACCGATTGGCATGGCGATTACATGTCCTCCTCTCAGGTCTGGATGACGGCGCGCGATATGGCCCGGCTGGGTCAGCTTTATCTTCAGGACGGCATGTGGGGCGGCGAGCGTCTGCTGCCGCAAGGTTGGGTAGAGTTCGTGACGACGCCGGCAGAGGCGCAGCCCGATGGCGACTATGGATATGCTGGCTCTTTCTGGCTGATTGGCGGCGTTGATGGCGCACCAGCCGATTCGTTCGCCGGTCTGGGCAATCGCGGCCAACACCTGGTCATTGTACCATCACGCGAGCTGGTGATTGTCCGACGCGGCTTTGACGTGGCGGGCGAACCACCCTTCCGGATCACGAAACTGACCGGCGATATCGTCGCCACATTCGACGCCGCAGAACGCGCCCGTCTGGCCGCGGAAGCCGCTGAAGCCGCCGCGCTGGAACTGGAGCCCGCGAACTAGCCGACCGGGTCGAGCAGTTTGGTGATCCGCCGCGTCACGGTTTCCTCGAAGCTCTGCATCATCGCCGAGCCTTCAATGTCCATGCTGAATTGCTCAACATAGGTCCGCCCGTCTGGCGCGCGGTCGCAGGAGGCGGTCATTTCGAACCGGTTGATCTTGGCAACCATGGCCGGCTTGTAGGGTTTTGGCAGAACCATATTAAAGGCCAGAACCGACCCGTCGCTTTTGTCCAGCGTGACCGTACCATTCAACTGCTTCATCATTTTCTGCTCATTCTTGTCCGCGTCCGCTTCCGGTGTCGGCGTGAAGGCATAGGTCACAGTGGTTTCATCTTCCGTTGTGGCGGTCGCATCCGTCGGCACCATTTGCGCGAAGTCCGCACACCAAATATCGCCATCGGTCTGGGCTTCCATATCGGCAATGCCGTTCCGAAAATCCTTGGTCCATTCGCTTTCATCGGGCGCGTAGATCTCAATCCGCTCGCCTTCCGGCTTGCTCGGGTCGATCAGGCCATTGGCCGTGACATCCGTGTCGGAATAACTCATCTCATAGGCATAGATCGGACCTTCCTTGGACAGGCTCTTCATCATTTCGAGAACCGGATCAGCCGTAGCTGGAAGAGAGAATGAGAGCGCGAACGCAGCAAGCGCGAGGGGACGTGACATGGAAACTCCTAAATTTGTCAGCCTTACAAACCCGGTTCAGGCTGAATGTCAGATGAAAATTATGCAATTCCGGAGCAGAATGCGCTAGATCGATTGCAATGCCTGACACGCTGCCCCCTCCCTACAATCTGCCCGCGCAGTTTGATGACTGGTTCGCCGCGCGCGACTGGGCACCGCGTCCGCATCAATTGACGTTGACCGAAACAGCCTTGCGCGGGGACAGCGCGCTGCTCATCGCGCCGACTGGCGGCGGCAAGACGCTGGCCGGCTTTCTTGCCAGCCTGATCGAGCTTTCTGGAAAAGCACAGCGCAATTCGGACCGCCCCGCCCTGCACACGCTGTATATCTCGCCGCTCAAGGCGCTGGCGGTGGACGTAGCGCGCAATCTGATGACCCCGGTGGAAGAGATGGGACTCGACATCAAGATCGAAACCCGCACCGGCGATACGCCTGCGCACAAACGTCAGCGCCAACGGCGCACTCCGCCCGATATTCTGCTGACCACGCCGGAACAATTGGCCCTGTTCATCGCGTCGGATCATGCCGCGGAATTCTTCGCCGATCTGAAATGCGTCATCATTGATGAGATCCACGCAATTGCCCCAAGCAAGCGGGGCGACCTGTTGAACCTTGGTCTGGCCACTTTGTCGAAATGGGCGCCGGCCTGCCGATTTATCGGCTTGTCGGCGACTGTGCACGAACCTGCCGTCCTGCAATCCTGGCTGAGCGTTCGCGATGATGAGCCGCATCTGATTATTGCCGAAGGCGGCGTGCATGCGGATGTCGACATTCTGATTTCGGATGAGCGCATTCCCTGGTCCGGTCATTCCGGACGGTTCGCCGTTGGCGAAGTGTATGAACAGATCAAGGCCGCTCAAATGTCGCTGATCTTCGTGAACACACGGTCTCAGGCAGAGGTGCTGTTTCAGGAGCTGTGGACCGCGAATGAGGACGGTCTGGCCATCGCCCTGCACCATGGATCGCTGGCCAAGGAACAAAGGCGCAAGGTGGAAGCGGCCATGGCGGCGGGAAAGCTGAAAGCGGTCGTGTGCACCTCGACGCTGGATCTTGGGATTGATTGGGGTGAGGTCGATCTGGTCATTCAAATGGGCGCCCCGAAAGGCGCTGCCCGCCTGATCCAGCGCATTGGCCGCGCCAATCACCGGATGGATGAAGCCAGTCGCGCCATGCTCGTGCCCACAAACCGGTTTGAGATCTTGGAATGCCGCGCTGCTGAAGCCGCAGTCGAAGCCGGCGAGATAGATGGTGAGCCGATCCGGCAGGGCGCGCTCGATGTTCTGGCCCAGCACATCATGGGCCGGGCCTGCGGCGAAGGGTTCGGGCTGGAAGAGGTGTTCAACGAGGTCCGGCAGGCGGCACCCTATCGCGATCTCGACTGGGAGACGTTTGAACGCGTGGTCGATCTGGTTGCCACCGGGGGCTATGCGCTGCGTACCTATGATCGATTCAAGCGGATCACGCGCACCCGTGCGGGCAGCTGGCATGCGCGCACGGCCCGCGATCGTCAGCAGCATCGCATGAATGTCGGAGCGATTGTGGAAGCGCGTCATCTGAATGTCCGTCTGGCCAGCCGGGTCGGCCGCGAAAAAGCCGGACAGGCGACCGGGCGACCGGCCCTGCGCGCCGGTCGCAAACTGGGCGAGATTGAAGAGTATTTTATCTCGACCTTGACGCCCGGGGATACGTTTCTCTTTGCCGGGGAGATTCTTCGCTTCCTCGGTGTGCAGGAACTGGACTGCCTCACCATGCGTGCGCCAGCTGACACCAATCCCGCCATTCCAAGCTATAATGGCGGCAAATTCCCGCTCACCCAGTTCCTGGCGGGACGCGTCAGAACCATGATCCATGATCGCGATACTTGGCACACCCTGCCCGATCAAGTCCGGGAATGGTTTGAGATTCAGGACGTGCGGTCGACCATCCCAGCCGCCGATGAATTGCTGATCGAGACCTTTCCACGGGGCGAGCGACACTTTTTGACCTGCTATCCGTTTGAAGGCCGTCTGGCGCATCAGACCCTCGGTATGCTGCTGACCCGTCGTCTGGAACGCATGGGCGCAAAACCCCTTGGCTTCGTCGCATCGGAATATGCGATGGCCGTCTGGGCGATGGAGCCGATGGGACGGGTTGATCTGAACGCCTTGTTTGCACCCGACCTGCTGGGCGATGATCTCGAAGAATGGCTTGAAGAAGCCGTGCTGATGAAACGCCACTTCGCTCAATGTGCGCAGATCTCCGGGCTCATCGCGCGGCGTATGCCAGGGAGTGAGAAGACCGGGAAACAGGTCACTTTCTCGACGGACCTGATCTATGATGTCCTGCGGTCGCACGAGCCGGATCATATTCTGTTACAAGCGGCGCGGCATGATGCGGCGACCGGGTTTCTCGACATTAGACGGCTGTCGGACATGTTAATGCGGGTGCGGGGCAAAATCGTTCACAAGGATTTGCCAAAGATCAGTCCATTCGCCGTGCCGGTTATGCTGGAAGTTGGCAAGGAGCCGGTCCACGGGGCGAGCGTTGAGGATGCCATCCTGCGAGATGCTGAGGCCGATCTGATTGCCGATGCGATGGGCGGGCTTTGAAATCGCGGCAGCACGAGCGGCCCGGCGAGCGGGCGGGAGGGGTTTTGGTTTTAGTCTGGATTTCTGAGACCCTCATCCTGAGCTTGGCGAAGGATCGGGGGTCGGGCTTGCGGGAAGCCCCGCCTCGTCCTTCGTCAGGCTCAGGATGAGGCTTTTGGGAAATTGGCTGTAGGCTATCCCGGTTCGAGACGCACCCGTGTCCGACGGTCCCGGGCTTGACCCGGGATCTCTCTCAGAACTTCCGGACTTGTGGCACGAGATCCCGGGTCAAGCCCGGGACAGTCGGCTATGAGGGTGATAGCCCGCTCAAAGACTTGCGGGCAGAGATCCTCGACATCACTCGGCGCATAGAAACGCGTGTCCGGATCCTCCGCCATATAGTTCCGCGCCATGCCCTCAAAGTAAGGCACCCAGGCCCGGCCATAGCGGTCAACTTGCACGAAAGCCTGGCGCCCGGTCGCCTCACTCCATCGATCAACCCGCCACAGGTTCCAGAACAGGATCGGCCAGAAATAGACCGCAACCTGCTGGTAATGGGCAAAGAGATAGCGATGAATGATCATGGCTTTGAAGATAAGCGGGCCTGAACCCGGTCGGATTCCCAAGACCGCTCATCCCCACGCAGGCGGGGATCCGATGCGGCGAATGTCGGGATAGGTGGCCCGAGATCCCCGCCTGCGCGGGGATAAGCGAGTCTTATCCGTATCGCCAGCACTCAGGACGGCGGAGCCAGTCCTCAACCGCCACAGCTCCTGACTTGCGCCAGGAAAACGGAGAGACACGTCCAGACACCCCTTGCCTTCACGGCGCATCCCAAAGAAACTAAGCCCATGGACATCAATCTCAACGGTACCGATCTTAAGCGCGCAACGCCCGAGCAATGGAAAACCGTGGCGGACATTACCGCCGAGGCGTTCGCGACAGATCCGGTCAATCAATATGTGTTCGGCAAAACCCATTCCATTCGGTCCATGTTTCGGGTCATGGCGCGGGAGATGTATATGCCGTCCGGCGAGTGCTATCTGCATTCGGCTGGCGGTGCGACCATGTGGATGCCGCCGGGCATAGATGCCGCGCCCAGTCGAAGCGGAGAACTGGCCTTTGCCCTCGGGCAATTGCGACATGGCACACCCGGCGCCATTCCGCG
>JBCBBC010000073.1:0-16946 GCA_038532145.1 Pseudomonadota bacterium
TAACGCATGATAATATGCCATCGCAGGCGCGCTTGGTCTCAGGCGCTTAAAAGCCTCTCCGAAAGGAAGGCAGTTCAATCCGCGTTTGAAACAAGCGCGCCTTGCCTTTGCCACCCCTCACGGTCCCGGCCGGTGAGGCGGTTTGGGGTGCGTGAAGCAAGGGTCACACGCGCAGGCCGCAGAAAAAAGCCCCGGACCAGATGGTCCGGGGCAGCTCCTAATCACCAGGATATGATCTAGGCCGCGTCAGCGCTGCCTTCGATCAATTTCGGCTTGGCGCCCTTGGCCGGGGCACCGATTTCAATTTTCCGCGGCTTCTTGGCTTCCGGCAGTTCGCGCAGCAATTCGATGCGCAGCAGGCCATTGCGCAGATCGGCGCCGGTCACAATGACGTGATCGGCCAGCTGGAACCGGCGCAGGAAACCGCGCTCGGCGATGCCACGATGCAGGAATTCGCGTTCCGGGGCATCCTCGTCGGCAGGGGCTTTGCGGCCCGCCACGGTCAACAGACCATCCTTGGTTTCAATATCGAGATCCTCTTCGCCAAAGCCGGCAACGGCAATCTCGATGGCGAAGGCATCATCGGCGACGCGCTCAATATTGTAAGGCGGATAACCCTGGGCGCCATCCAGACGGGCGGCGCTATCAATCATGTTGGCCATACGGTCAAAGCCAACCATGGTGCGATAAAGGGGGGTGAGATCAATCGTGCTCATTGTGACAGTCCTTTCACTAGCAACTGCAGCCTCCGGCGATCATCAAAAGCCGGTAGGTGAGATGTTCGGCGCTTCTGTTTGCCCAGCCCGACCATCGGCACTGGCAGAAATTCCGGTCACAACCTGCTTGGCAGCGCTGCGACTTAGGCTATGTGGAAACGCAGATTGAGTGAATCAACCCCTGAAACGGAGTGAAATGATGAAGACCTATTGGATGCTGGGTGCCAGCGCCGTGATCCTGGCGGCCTGTTCTGGCGCCAGTGAAGCCCCGGCGGAGACGGTGGAGGCGGAAACCCCGCCCCCGATCGAAGCCGAAGCCGCGGGCCCGCTGAGCCTGGCGGATACGGTGGCCGGCGATTGGCGCAGCGATGATGAGAAAGCCCGCGATGGCTGGCGCAATCCGGCCGAAACGCTGGAATTCTTCGAGGTCGCGCCGAGCGATATCGTGGTTGAAATCTGGCCAGGTGGCGGCTGGTACACGAATGTATTGGCGCCGTATCTTGCCTCTGGCGACGGTCAGCTGATCGCCGCTGTCTGGGACGTCAACGTATTTGAAGGTGAACGACTGGAGCGGATTCAACAGCGCATTGCTGATTTCCAGGCCGTGTACGAAGCCGATGCAGAGCTGTTCGGCACGCTCGCTTATAGCGCTTTCTCAGCCGAATCGGGTCCGTTGGCTGAAGCCGAGACGGTTGATGCTGTCCTGACCTTCCGCAATGTCCATAATTGGATGGGCGGCGACTATTCGCCGAAATTCTTCACCGATGCCTATGCGGCCTTGAAACCGGGCGGCGTGTTGGGCGTGGTGGAACATCGCTTGCCGTCCAGCGCCGAGCAGGATCCGCGCGGCGCATCCGGCTATGTCCATGAAGACTTCGTCAAAGCCATGGCGGCCTCTGCCGGGTTCGAATTCGTCGCGGCGAGCGAGATCAATGCCAATCCAGCCGATACTGCCGATCATCCATTCGGGGTCTGGACCCTGCCACCGGTCAGCCGCACAACGGATCGCGAGGGCAATGCGCCCGAAGGGTTTGATGCTGCGGTCTATGCCGCGATCGGCGAATCCGATCGGATGACCCTGAAATTCGTGAAACCTGAGGCGGAAGACCTAGAACCGGTCGAGTAGACGTTCGAGATATTCTCGCTCGTCTTCATCGACGGCCTCATCATAGCGGCGGCGCAATTCATCCAGGATATCCTTGGCGCGCTGCCGTTCTGCTTCATCGGGCACATCGACAGAATTACTGTCATCGACCGCCCCGGTGGTGGAACGCCCGAATGGATCGGCGTTGCCATCGCCGTTCGCCTGCGGTTCCCCAAGACGGTCTGCACGCGCGGCATCGAGCTGTTCCGCCAGGCCCTCCGCCAGCTCACGCAATTGGCGCGTCGCCTGTTCCTGATTGCGAATGGCGCGGCCCTGATTGCCGTCTTCAAGCGCATTGCCGGCGCGGCGCTGTGACCGCTCAATCGCTTCCAGCGTGTCTTCATCCAGCGCACCCGCGCCTTCGCCTTCACCCGCTTCGCCGGAGCCGATCTGATTCTCGGCCAATTCCTCAATCCGGTCAGCGAGGCCGTCCTGACGTTCGCTCAGGGACCGGCCGTCTTCATCCTGCATCCAATCCGGAATGTCGCCCTGGCCCTCGCCAAATTGGGGGTCGCCTTCGCTGCCTGGCTGGTTCTCACCAAAGGGTTGTTGCCCGGACTGCCCGCGCTCGCCGCGCTGTTCAGCCAGGGTTTCGTCGTTCAGTTCCCGCTGTTCGCGCAACAGATCCGAGAGCTCGCGCATCGTCTCGGTCATCTCGCGCTCTTCTTCCGGCAAGTCCTCGTCATTCTCGTTCTCGCCTTGCTCACCTGGCAGGCCAGGGAAGCCGTCGCCTGATCCGGAGCCTTGCTGGAATTCCAAATTCTCCAGCATGTTGGTGATGTCGGCGAGCAATTGCCGGGCCTGATCCGTCGCGCCGGTTTCGGTCAGATCCTCAAGCGCATCCAGCATGTCCGAAAAGCCTTGTCCGCCGAGACCCGATCCGCTGGGCCCTTCTGAACTGTCGCGATTGTCCGGCGGCGCTTCCAGGCCATTGGCCAGCGCTTCCGCCATTTTGGCGGCGATATAGCGCTGTGCGGCATCCTTGAACGCTTCCATCAACCGGGCAATTTCTTCCTCGCTGGCGCCGTCGCGGAGGGCATCTTCGAGCGCTTTCTTGGCCGCCATCAAGGCCGCATAAGCATCCGCTGCCGAGCCATATTCGGCCCGCAAGGCAAGCGACCAGAGCAGAGGTTCGGTCGACTTGGCCTCATCTGTCGAGAGCGACGCCTCGAGCGCATAGCGCGCGGTTTCGAGCCCGGAATAGACCAGCACGTCCTTGAAATAGCGGGGCGCTTCATAAGTCACCGCTTCAAGCATGATGGCGCCGCGTTGGACGCCGGCGGGCGCTTGTTGCAGTCTTTGCGTGGCCGAGACGTAGAAGGCGCCGGCGTCGGTCGAGTCCAGGGCGCTTTCAGCATCCGCATAGGGAGTGTCTTCCCGCAGCACCGTCACCCGAACATCTTGAATGGCCTGGGCCAGCGGCTGCAGCAGCAGTTTTTCCGGCAGCTTGAATTCATACGGCTCGCTATACCCCACCTGACCGGCGCCATCGGTGGCTTTCAGGCGAACCTCGACCCGGGCGCCCGCCCAGCGATTGCGGGTTAAATCAAGTTTTGATTCTTCTTCGGCCTCGCGAGGACTGATGCCGCCGAGTTCCACGCCGACCAGATCCGGGTCACGATCCTCGCCCACAGGTTTGATCGCCAGTTCGAGTTTCGACACGCCATAATCATCGCTGGCGATCCAGCTGAACTCTGTCCGGTCTCCAGCACCCAGCACCGGCATGTCGACCAACTCGACTTCTGGCGGGGCATCGGGGGAGGCGAGCACGCTCCAGGCCTTGCGTTCGCCCCACCAGCGCACCGACACAGCGCTGTCGGCGGTGATCTCGGCCGTGGTTTCGAAAGCGCCATCTGGGGTCGCGGCGAATTTACTGGTCTGTGTTCCGTCCGGATTGCGCACGCGCAGGTGCGGCGCGGAGGGCGCCTGCACCCGCAGGGTCATGATCGAACCGGCTGGCACGCGAACTTCGCTCTGATCCTCTTTCAGGAAGATTGGCGCGCGCCCGGTATGTGATGGCGGAGCAATCCAGGCTTCAATGCGAACATTATCGGCGCCGAACAGGCTGCCATAATCGGGATCCAGGGCCGCGGAGAGACGCGATTGAGCCTGGTTCCAGTTCAAGGCGAGGCTACCGATCAACAGCACCGGCAGGGCATAGCGCAAGTAGAGCGGATCAATCTGTTTCCAGGTCGGGCCGAAATCCGGAGCGTCCAGACGCCGGACTGCATCCGTCAGGCGCGTTTCATGCGCTTGCCACAGCGTGACACCATCCTGTTCCGGGCGCGACGGGCGATCTGCCAGAGAGGCCAGCGGGCGCAGGTCGGATTGCTGATCCAGCTTGGAGATAGCTTCAGACCGGTTCGGGCGCTCGAAGCGATTGAAGCCGCGCCAGATCGCGATACCCCCGCCAATCAGCGCAATCAGCGTCGCCAGCGCAGCAAACTGGGCTGCGCTATTCTCAAATACGCCGATAAAGACCGCGATCAGGAATATGCCGAGAAGCGTGACGAAGGGCCACCACGCGGTCCAAAGCGCGATCCGCCGAAGCCGTGCAAAGGTTCGGTCAATCAGGCTTTTGGCGCCGGGAATGCGGTTCAGGTCAGCCAATCGGGCATTTGCTCCAGTTCAATCATCTGTTCGAAGCTCGGACGGCGGCGGACCACGGCATATTGGTCACCATCCACCAGAACTTCGGCCACTAAGGGTCGCGCATTGTACTGACTTGAGAGCACAGCGCCATAGGCCCCGGATGACATAAACGCAATCCGCGTGCCGGGCGCAACTTCCGGCATCGCCCGTTTGGCGGCGAATTTGTCCGTGGATTCACAGATCGGACCGACAATATCGTATTCGGTCAGCGCGGCGTTGGTGTCCGATTGCTGCAAAGGCAAAATGTCGTGATGCGCCTGATACAAAGCCGGGCGCATCAAATCGTTCATGCCGGCATCAATGATCAGAAAGGTCCGATCCGGGGCCGGTTTGTGATACAGCGCCTCGCTGACCATGACGCCGGCATTGCCAGCGATCACGCGGCCTGGCTCGAGAATGACCTGCAGGCCCAGGCCTTCGGTCACTTCCCGGATCATCTGGGCATAATCAGAGGGCGGGGCCGGTGTATCAGAGTCCCGATAAGGAATGCCGAGACCGCCGCCGAGATCGATTCGTTTCAGGTCATGCCCGGCCTCGCGCAGGGATTTCACCAGACCGACGGTCTTCTCGAACGCGGCGCGCATCGGGGCCAGTTCACCAATCTGGGAGCCAATATGGACATCGACCCCAACCGCTTCGACCCCCGGTAGCGCCTTGATTTGATGGTAGAGGTCAGGGGCATCAGCCCAGGGCACACCGAATTTGTCACCCGCTTTCCCGGTCGAAATATTGGGATGTCCGCCCGCCGCAACGTCCGGATTTACGCGCAAGGCCACGGGGGCAACTTTGCCCATACTCATCGCCACTTCGGAGAGCGCGATCAGCTCCGCGCCACTTTCGACGTTGAATTGATGGATCCCGACCTCGAGTCCCAGCGCCATTTCCTCGCGCGTCTTGCCGACGCCGGAAAAGACGATCCGCTCCGCCGGGATTCCGGCGGTCAGAGCGCGGCGAAGCTCGCCGCCGCTGACAACATCTGCGCCACAGCCTTCACTCGCCAGGGTCTTGAGGACGGCGAGATTGCCATTCGCCTTGACCGAATAGGCGATCAGGCATTCCATCCCCTCAAACGCTGCAGCGATGACCTTGGCGTGTCGGCGCAGGGTGGCCGTCGAATAGACATATACCGGGGTTCCGACCTGATCGGCAATCTCGTCCAGGGCCACGCCTTCGCAATGAAGTCGGCCGTCTTCATAGTTAAAGTGATGCAAGGGCGATTATCAGCCGGGGCCGACCTCCCCCATGCTTTCTTCCTCAACATCGACATCTGGCGCAGGTTTTGGAATCTCCCCGCCGAGCGAGTTGTAATAAGTGGCATTGTCGCGGATCTCGACGCTGGCGAATTCCGCAGCCGCATCAACAGGTTGCTGGGCCTCTTCAGACGGTGGGTCAGAGAAGATTGGCGGGGGGCGCTCAAGGTCGCCGCGCAGACCGCATCCGGCGAGACCGGCGAGCGCAGAAAGCACGAGGGCTGTTTTAATCCATTTCATCGTCAAGCGCTCCTATCCGAGGCGTTGGGTCCATTGTTCGACCTGTTCGGCAACACGTACCGGCGAGGTTCCACCATAACTCTGCCTGCTCATAGCTGAGGCTTCAACAGTCAGCACCGAAAATACGTCATTTGTTAGCCGCGGCTCGACGGTTTGCATCTGTTCGAGGCTGAGCTCGGGCAGATCGCAGCCATTCTTCTCGGCCAGCGCAACCAGGGACCCCGTCACATGATGGGCATCGCGGAATGGCATTTTTAGCTCGCGCACGAGCCAATCGGCAAGATCGGTGGCGGTTGAGAAGCCTTTGGCTGCCGCAGCGCGCATATTTTCGCGATTGAATGTGATTGTCTCCATCATGCCCGCCATGGAGGCCGCACACAGGCTGAACGTATCAAATGCGCCAAATGTGAGCTGTTTGTCGTCTTGCAGATCCTTCGCATAGGCGAGCGGCAGCGCTTTCACTGCGCCTTGCAGGGCCGCGAATTGGCCCGTGATCAAGCTGGCTTTCGCACGCACCAGTTCGGCCGCATCCGGGTTGCGCTTTTGCGGCATGATGGACGAGCCGGTCGACCAGCCATCCGACAATTTGGCGAACGCAAACTGCGCGCTGGTCCACAGCACGATTTCTTCTGCCAGGCGCGACAAGTGTGTGGCGGCGATGGAGAGCGCGGATAAAGCTTCCAGCGCGAAATCACGCGCCGAGACGGCGTCGAGGGAGTTCGCCATCGGGCGATAGAATCCAAGCGCTTCAGCGGTCGCGTCGCGATCTATGGTAAAGCCTGTCCCAGCCAGCGCGGCCGATCCGAGCGGGCTTTCATTCAGCCGCCGGGCACAATCATCCAGACGTGAGCGATCGCGCTCAATCATTTCGACATAAGCCAGCATATGGTGGCCGAGCGTGACCGGTTGCGCGGTTTGCAAATGCGTAAAGCCCGGCATCACAGCGTCAGTATGGTCGCCGGCGATTTTGACCAAGGCGCGCTGCAGGTTTTTCAAGCTGCGGCGGGCTTCTGTCAGCGCGCCGCGCGTCCACAGGCGAAAATCCGTGACCACCTGGTCATTGCGCGAGCGCGCTGTGTGGAGGCGGCCAGCCGGCTCGCCAATCAGCTCTTTCAGGCGCGCTTCAACATTCATGTGAATGTCTTCTAGCTCGATCCGGTAAGGAAATGTGCCCGCTTCGACTTCGGCGACAATCTGATCAAGTCCGTCCTGGATGGCGGTATTGTCGTCTTCGGAGATGATTTCCTGCTCAGCCAGCATGTCGGCATGGGCGCGTGAGCCGGCAACGTCTTCGCGAACCATACGCTTGTCGACATCAATCGAAGCATTGATCGATTGCATGATATCGCTGGGCTGTGCGGCGAAGCGTCCACCCCACATTTTCTGGCCTTTTGAGCTCTCATTCGCCATATCGCGTGTGTCCTTAATAATTCGAAGGCCCGGTGGACCCAATGGATCGTTTCTTGCGCATCGCCATCCCAACCATGTTCGCTGGAATCGCTCTGGCGCTGCTTTACGCCGTCTTTAGCGCCAGTTCAAAGGGAAGTAACCGCGACCCAGTGGCCAAATTTGCCGTCGGCACCCTGACCAAGCTGGATACCAGTGATCGCGGCGCGGCTGCGCCAGTCGCGCCATTTGTCGACGCGGCCGGAAATCCGGTTACGTTTCAGGATTTTGATGGGCAGGTGGTGCTGGTGAATTATTGGGCGACCTGGTGCGGCCCGTGCGAGCGTGAAATGCCATCGCTCGCCTCCCTGCAAAGCGCGCGTGGCGACGACGCGTTCAAAGTGATCGCAATCAGTGTCGATTCGCCCGAAGACCGGGCCTATGCCGAACAACGCCTTCGCGAATTGTCCGGGGACGTGCTGGACTTCTACACTCTGGCCGACGGCGCGGATGGCTGGCAGGTCGTCTATGATACCGACGCCGTTGGCGGGTTTCCGACCACGATCCTGTATGATCAGGCGGGTTTGAAAGTGGCGAAAGTCGAAGGCGAAGCGGACTGGTCCAGCTTTGAAGCAGTCGCCTTGATTGACCTGATCAAGGACAACTAGACAAGCCCATCCCATAACAGTTTCAGGCCGACGGAGAAGATCAGCGCATACAGAATCCGATAGAACAGCGCCTGATCGATGCGTTTCACCAGCCAGGCGCCGAATAGGACGCCAAACGGGGCGATCGGAATCAGGATCAGTGAGGTCGTCAGATTGGTCTGATCAAACTGACCGAGAAGGGCGTAAGGCAGGACCTTCACGAAATTGACGACGAAGAAAAACATGACCGCCGTTCCAGCATAGATCTGTTTCTCCAGGTTTTGTGGAATGGCATAGGCCTGGAAGGGCGGCCCGCCGGCATGTGCGATAAAGCTGGTAAAGCCCGCCACGGTTCCGGAAATGAATCCCAGGGGGCGATTGTTCTTGATGAAGGCGTCGCCGCCGCGCGGCTTGAAAATGGCATAGATGGGAAACAGAACTGCGATCACGCCGACACAGATCCGGACGATGCGATCATCAACGTAACCCGCCAAGAGGCCACCGGCTGCGATGCCCAGAATGGCGCCCGGCAAAAGCAGAATGAGCAACCGCCGATCCCAGTGTTTGCGATACGTCCAGACCCCGACCCAGTCCATCACGATCAGGATCGGCAACATGATTCCTGCGGCCTGAACCGGGGAAATGACCAGTGCCATGAGCGGCACGGCGAGCAAGGCCAATCCGCCAAATCCGCCTTTGGAAATTCCTGTGATCAGGACGGAAAAGACCGCGACGCCCCAAAAGACCGGATCGTGAATCATCCGGCTCTCTTAAAGCGCTACTCGATCAAATCCAGCGCCAATAGCAATGTCCGTTGATCATTGTTGAAATTGTCGTCCGAGATCAGCCAGAGTCGCGTCGCGCCATTCGGGCCTGTGCCAATCGCGACGCTTTCATAATTGTCGACCGGTAGGGGCGATCGGAGCTTGGCTGATGCGATCGGGGCGCCATCGCGGGTGATCGTGACATTGGCCCTAGAGCCGCGGACCGGATCATAGGCTCTGAACACGGCGGCGCTCAGATCGGAAGCTGAATCCATGCCCGTGAGGAGGAACAGCGTTGGTTGTTCCGTATAGCCAAGGTTTGCCAGCCGACCATCCACGAGCACGGTTCCAATCGGTGATCCGGTGCCGCGTCGCGTCTCGAAGCCGACTTTCAGGACATCACCGGAAAGGTCCAGCGCTTCCGCGCCGCGATTATTCTCCAGCGTACGCTTATCAATCACCTTATCCAGCTTGACGACCATAGCAGCCCGAGCCGCCTTGCCGCACGCGGCGAGATCATAGGCGAAGATGCGGTGATCCTGCTCGAAACTGACAAAAGCGAGTCCATCGCGGACTGCCAGGTCTTCGGCGTCGGCGGCGCGTTTGGTCGGGAAAATCTTGCCCTCGAGATCGCGCATATAGGCGATCGATCCGGACCCGTCTGGTTCGCTCGTCTGCGGATCAATGCCTATCCAGACAAATTTGCCGTCATCGGTGACGGCGAGGAGCGTTTCCGGCGACAATTGATCCAGTCCCGAAAGACCGCCAAACTCGGAATTTGTCGATTCCAGTGCCCAGGCGCCAGCCAGGACCAGACCATCAAGTTGCGCGTTGCGATCGTCCTCGGTGCCGCGCTCAGTTTGAATGACGCGGATATCAAGCGGGT
Source organism: Pseudomonadota bacterium (assembly GCA_038532145.1). GTDB lineage: Bacteria > Pseudomonadota > Alphaproteobacteria > Caulobacterales > Hyphomonadaceae > Henriciella. The sequence goes on from JBCBBC010000073.1 coordinate 9,686, forward strand.
CGGCGCCGGCAAATGCTGTGCCTTCGGGACATGACTCTGCGCGCAATTCTGCGTTCCATGTCTGATAGCTCCAGACTGGCGCCTCAGACTGAGGGGAGGTCGACGGATCCGCCACCCCTGTGCAGGCCGTCGCGAATAGAGTTGACGCCAGAAGGGCAGAACGCAGTGAACATCTCATGAGTGCTGTTGAGACCCCATCAATACGGCTTTTTTGCGAACGTCATCACATCCGGGTGCGGCGTACATCGCGGCCCGACCCGACTTTGGGCCCGCCATAGCGCGGCGCGCCTGATCCGGCGCCACTTGTCGCGCCGCCGGGGCGGACGGTTTCCCGCGTCAGCGGCGGCACGGCCATGGCTTCCGGTTTCGGGGCTTCGCCATTCTCGTCAAATAGGCTCGCCAATTGTTCGGTCATTGCCCCGCCCAGCTGTTCGGCATCCACGATGGTGACGGCGCGCTTATAATAGCGGGTGACATCATGGCCAATGCCGATCGCGATCAGTTCAACCGGGCTACGCGTTTCAATCTCGTCAATCACCTGCCGCAAGTGGCGTTCGAGATAATTGCCGACATTGACCGACAATGTGGAATCATCAACCGGCGCCCCATCCGAGATCACCATCATGATCTTGCGCTGTTCGGCCCGGCCAAGCAGGCGATCATGGGCCCAGAGCAGGGCCTCTCCATCAATATTTTCCTTGAGCAGGCCTTCCCGCATCATCAGACCAAGATTGCGGCGCGCCCGGCGCCAAGGCGCGTCGGCAGACTTGTAGACGATGTGCCGAAGGTCATTCAGGCGTCCAGGCCCGGCCGGTTTGCCGGCCTTGACCCAGTCCTCGCGGCTGAGACCGCCTTTCCAGGCTTTGGTGGTGAAGCCGAGAATCTCAACTTTCACACCGCAGCGTTCCAGCGTCCGCGCGAGAATATCGGCGCACAAGGCCGCGACCATGATCGGACGTCCGCGCATCGAGCCGGAATTGTCGAGCAGCAGGGTCACCACGGTGTCGCGGAAATTGCTGTCATCTTCCTGCTTGAAGCTTAGCGGCGCGGTCGGGTCTGTGATGACGCGGGTCAATCGGGCGGTATCCAACACGCCTTCTTCCAGATCAAAGGACCAGGACCGATTCTGCTGTGCCATCAGGCGGCGCTGCAGCTTGTTGGCCAGTTTGGAGACCGCGCCCTGCAAGCTTTCAAGCTGGTGATCGAGATAGGCGCGCAGACGCACCAGTTCTTCCGGATCACACAGATCTATGGCTTGCGCGACTTCGTCATTCTGGGTTGTGAAGGCCTTGTACTGGAACCGATCGGCATCATCGCCATCGCGATAATTGGGTCGCAGCGGCTTGGTGCCATCATCCGCATCGTCAGGATTATCCTCGGCGTCCATGTCGACATCGGCATCAACAGAGACATTGGTCTCTTCGCCCTCCATATCCTCTGTGTCGCCAGCCTCGATCTCTTCCATCGTGGCGCCTTCAGTCTCTTCCCCGGACTCGCCGTCTTCGGAAGAGTTTTCCTGATTGTTCTGATCGGTGTCTTCCTCGGATTCCTCATCCTGCTCGCCCTGATCATCGGCCACCTCGTCACCTTTGGTGAGGTGTCGGATCAAGTCCTGGATCGACTTGGCGAAGGCTTCTTGGTCGTGCAGCTGGTCAATCAGCGTGTCGAGCGTATCAGAGCCACGCGCATTGACTTCCTCACGCCAGAGCGACGCGATGCCTTCAGCGGCCTCCGGCAAGGGACGGCCCGTCAGTCGCTCGCGCAGCAGAAATTCGACCGCGGGAGCCAGCGGCGCTTCCTGGCGGTCTTCCATGCGTGAATATCCGGCGCGTTCACAGCGCAGCGCCAGCGCGGCGTCGAGATTGTCAGCGGTGCCTTGCATGGCGCGGGCGCCAATGCTTTCGATGCGGGCGCGTTCGGCGGCTTCGTAAACCTGTCGCCCGACTTCGCTTTGCGGACGGTGCTTGCTGTGCGCTAGCGGGTCATGGTGGGCCATGCGCAGGGCGGTCGCATCGGCGTCGCCGCGGGCCTGGGCGGCCTGTTCCGGACTGAGATCGCGGGGCGGCGGGGGCAACACGATCCGGTCAGCCTCGGCGCGCGGGCCATCGCCGGAGAATGTCACTTCGACATCCCGGGTCTGGCTCATCGCTTTCGCGGTCGTCGCGAGGGCCTGTTTGAACAGTTCGAAGGGGGCGTCGTCAGTCTTGGACATTGCGCCCTTTCTACGCCACCCGCACCATCAAGGCGCTTTCGGGCAATTCCTCGGCAAAACAACGCTGATACATTTCGGCGACCAGAGGGCGCTCCAGCTCATCGCATTTGTTCAGGAAGGTCATCCGGAAGGCATGGCCGAGATCCTTGAAGATGGCAAAATTCTCAGCCCAGGTGATCACCGTCCGCGGACTCATCACGGTCGACAAGTCGCCATTCATGAAGGCATTCCGCGTCAGATCTGCCAGCGTCACCATCCGGCTCAGCGTTTCGGTATCGACATCGCCGGCTTTGGTCGCAACGATTTCAACCTCAGCATCATGCTCGAGATAGTTCAACGTCGTAACGATGCTCCAGCGGTCCATCTGACCCTGGTTGAGCTGTTGCGTGCCGTGATAGAGGCCGGTCGTGTCGCCGAGCCCGACTGTGTTGGTTGTCGCGAACAGGCGGAAGAAGGGATTGGGCTCAATCACGCGATTCTGGTCGAGCAGGGTGAGCTTGCCGCTCGCTTCGAGCACGCGTTGGATCACAAACATCACGTCCGGACGGCCGGCATCATATTCGTCAAACGCGATGGCTACGGGCCGCTGCAGGGCCCAAGGCAAAATGCCTTCACGAAACTCGGTGATCTGGGCGCCGTCTTTCAGGACAATCGCGTCCTTGCCGACCATGTCGATCCGCGACACGTGGCTGTCCAGGTTGACCCGGATGGTCGGCCAGTTCAGGCGCGCCGCAATCTGTTCAATATGAGTCGATTTCCCGGTGCCGTGATAGCCCTGAACCATGACCCGGCGATTGTGCTCAAAGCCTGCCAGCAGCGCCAGCGTGGTTTGCGGGTCAAAGCGATAGGACTCATCAATCGCCGGAACATATTCGGTGCGATCCTTGAACCCATGCACAACCATGTCCGTTTCGAGGCCAAAGACCTTGCGAACATCGATTTTCTCGGTTGGCTCCATTCCCTGGAGGGCGTCGTTCTCGCTCATCACAGTCATGCGGGTCGTCTTTCATCAAGTCTTTTCAAGGCTCACCTAACACAACCGCGCCGCGCGCCAAGTGTGACATTGGGTGAGGCGCTGCGTTTACGCGCGTCTGCACTGGTTTTATTCAGGTGATAGACTTAGATATTTGACGCCAAGAAGTCACTGAAAGGGCCGGTCATGCCACACGTTACCGCCAATGGGATCCAGATCGCTTATGAAACGCATGGGTCTGAGACAAACCCTACGGTCCTTATGATTATGGGACTTGGCGGTCAATTGACCATGTGGTCGGACGAGCTGATCGCGGATCTGGTCGCCGGCGGTTATCGCGTCATCACATTTGACAATCGCGATATTGGCCTGTCGCATCATCATTCCGGTGAAAAATCACCCGCCATCCTGCGTCAGATCCTGTTGCGACGGATCGGGATCAGGCTGAAAACGCCTTATCAGCTGTCGGATATGGCCAAGGATACGATTGGATTGCTGGATGCACTGAAGCTCGATCGCGTGCATCTCGTTGGCATTTCCATGGGTGGCATGATTGCCCAGCACGTCGCCTCCATGGTGCCGGATCGTGTGCACAGCCTGACCGCGATCATGACGACGACCGGCAATCCGAAACTGCCACGGCCGTCCGGCAAAGTGATGCAGGCCATGATCCGGCGCGGTCCGCCCCCCACCACGCGCGACGCGATTATTGATCAATCCGTCGAAACATTTGGCGTCATCGGCACGCCGGGCGAGGATCAGAATACGAATGGCATGCGCGATCGCATCACCCGCTCTTATGATCGCAATTACAATCCGGCGGGCCTGGCGCGGCAAATGTCCGCGATCGCGGCCAGCGGTGATTTCCGAAAACACACCCGCGCCATCAAGGCGCCGACCCTGGTCCTGCATGGATCCGAAGACCCGCTCGTGCCGATCGAAGGCGGCCAGGACATTGCCAAACTGGTTCGCGGGGCACGTTTTGAGGTCCTGGAAGGGATGGGACATGACGTGCCGCCGCGCTTCTTGCCAGCCATCACCAAACATATGCTCGACCATTTCGGCGCGACCAAGGTCAATCACTAAAACCCTGACGGGTCGACCCGTGTTTCGCGGCGGCAGAGGGTTACGGCAGCGCTTTCTTCTGCTTTGTTGGATGAAACAAAGACAGATGGAGGGAACCCAATGCCAGCGTATCAGGATATTCTGACCCATATCGAGGATGACATCCTGGTCATCACGCTGAATCGTCCCGATCGTTTGAATGCGTGGACCGGGCAGATGCAGGCGGAAGTTCAGGACGCGATCGAAACCGCGGGCCGTGATGATGCTGTGCGCTGTATTGTGGTCACGGGGGCTGGGCGCGGATTCTGTGCCGGCGCGGATATGGCCGGTCTGCAGGAGATCAGTCCCGATGGCGAGTCTGCAGACGCCGCCACGAGCGGGACCACAACAGCGAAGATTGATCCGCACGCCGAAGATCTCGCATCTCTTTATCCGGGCCGGTTCGGCTACATGTATGCCTGTCCCAAGCCAATCATTGCGGCGATTAACGGGCCCTGTGCTGGCATCGGACTGATCTTCACGCTGTATGCAGATCTTCGCTTCGCCAATCAGGATGCCAAATTCACCACCGCATTTTCTCAGCGCGGCTTGATCGCCGAGCATGGTATTGCCTGGCTGCTGCCGCGCCTGGTGGGTGAGGCACATGCGCTGGACCTGCTATTCACCGCGCGCGTCTTCAAGGGTGCAGAAGCAGAGCGGGTCGGCCTGGTCAATCGCGCTCTGCCGGCGAATGAATTGCTACCGCATGCCATGGAAACCGCAAAACATCTGTCAACGCAGGTCTCGCCGCGTTCCCTGGCCGTGATGAAACGCCAGATCCGCGAAAGCTATGCACAGAGTTTTGCCCGGTCGCTGGAAATCGCTGATCGGGAAATGCAGAACAGCTTTGCCAGCTTTGATTTCAAGGAAGGGGTGGACAGTTTTGTCGAGAAACGCCCACCCGCCTTCCAGGGGCGTTAGGACCTATTCCGCGTCGAAGACAATTTCGCCGTGGACCACGGTCATCACTGTTCTGGCCTCGAGAATCTCGGCTTCGGGGATCGTCATTATATCGCGATCAAACACAGTAAAGTCGGCCAATTTCCCGACTTCAATCGTGCCGAGGTCATCTTCCATGAAGGCCGCATAAGCCGGTGCGGACGTGAACAGGGTCAGCGCTTGTTCGCGCGAAAGCGCTTGTTCCGGATTCCATTGCTCGGTGCTGAACCCTTTCAGGTCCTTCCGGGCCACAGCGGCATAGAATTCGATTTGCGGCGTACCGACTTCGACGGGGGCGTCGGATCCACCGACGATTATCGCGTCCGTCTCCAGCAAGCTGCTCCAGGCATAGGCGCCATATAGCCGGTTCGGGCCCAGGCGGGCCGGGGCGAACTTCAGGTCACCAATCGCGTGACTGGGCTGCATGGAAGCAATCAGTCCAAGCGCGTTGACCCGGCCAATATCATCGGGATGGAGAATTTGCGTATGCTCAATGCGCCAACGATTGTCGATGCCATAGGCGCCTTGCTCAAACGTATCGAGGATCCGGCGATTGGCGAGATCGCCGATCGCGTGAATTGCAAGCTGAACATTGTTCTGATCCGCCCGTTCCATCGCCGCGAAAAGCAATTCAGGCTCCATCAGGGAGAGACCGCTTGTGCCTGGGCGATCTGAATAAGGCTCGATCAGCAAGGCACCACGGGATCCGAGCGCCCCATCCATATACAATTTCACCGACCGGTTGGTGATCGTCTCGGTTTCATGGTCGCGATTGGTGGCAAGCGCAAACCCTTCCTGGTCATAGGCATTGTGCAGCCTGAGGGGCATGCGACCCTCCAGGTCGAGGCGTTCCAGCATGGATGCGTGCGCGGGATTGACGCTCATATTATGAACGCCCGTCCAGCCGCGCGAGGAATAAGCCGCGGCACCAACCACATAGGCGCGAATAATATCCTGCTCAGACGGTGTTGCGATCAGCGCTAGTGCTTGGCCCATCGCATTATCGATCAGAATGCCGGTGGCTTTGCCCTCTGCGTCTCGTTCAATCTTGCCGCCTTCAACATCCGGTGTGTCATCACCGATGCCCGCGGCGGCCAGGGCGGCACTATTGGCCACCAGCGCATGGCCGTCGGCGCGGGTCAGGATCACCGGATTATCCGGGCTGACTGCGTCCAGATCCGCAGCAGAGGGCATGCGTCCTTCGGGCCAGCCGGTCTCGATCCAGCCGCGCCCGCCCAGGACCTGACCGGCAGCCACATCCTGTAGTTCAGCGTCAATCCGCGTGACCAGTTCCGCGATCGAGGCGGTGCCTTCCAGGCTCAGAGTGATTTCGCGCTGACCAATGCCCAGCAAATGCGCATGACCATCGGCAAAGCCGGGGAACATCACAGCGCCATCCAGATCGACCAGATTGACTTCGCTTTCATCCCAGTCTTTCGATGTCGGGGGACTGACCGCAATGATGCGGCCGGTGGCGTCGATCGTGACGGCGTCGACCGTTTCCGATCCGATCCCGGTATAGATTGTTCCGCCAGTAAAGATGGTCAGACCGGATTCGGCCTGATCCGCAGGCCCCATATTCGTTGTTTCAGGGGCTTCCGTTCCCTGACACGCGGCGAGGACGAGCCCCGCTGCGGCTGCAATGATGACACGCATTCGCTTCTCCCAATAGCAAATCACGTGGCAAATCTAAGCCGCTTTTAAAAAGGTGCAATCGCAAACGAAAAACGCGCCCTGATCCTCAGAGCGCGTTTTGTATTTTTCGAACCGAGAAAGGGGCTTAAGCGGCCTCTTCAGCTTTCTTGGCGATGTTCTTTTTGATTTTCAGCGCCTTATCGGACAGCACATCATCCTTGGCTTTCGCCAGATAGGCGTCGAGGCCGCCCAATTTGTCGACGGTGCGCAGGGCTTTCGCCGCGACGCGCATGGAGAAACGCTGATCCAGCGCCTCCGAATGCAAGGTCACTTTGACCAGGTTCGGCATAAACCGACGCTTGGTTTTGATATTGGAGTGGCTGACATTGTGTCCGACC
>JBCBBC010000074.1:0-16037 GCA_038532145.1 Pseudomonadota bacterium
GATTTCCATTTGCGGCGCATTGTCCGCGAGCTCGGTGCGCGCGGTATCAAGATTGCCGGGATCACCAAAGAGATCATGGAAACCGCGCTGGAGCAGGCCAAAGGCGGCCGCGCTCACATTCTCGGTGAAATGGCGAAAGGTCTTGATACCGCGCGCACCGAGCTCGCGGACAATGCGCCGCAAATGGAAATCATCAAGGTTCCAGAAGACAAGATCCGCGAAGTTATCGGCTCTGGCGGTAAAGTCATTCGCGGCATCGTGGATGAATCCGGCGCCAAGGTGAACATTGACGATGATGGCACGGTTCAGGTCTCAGCGACCGATCGTGAGAGCATCGACAAGGCGCTGCAAATGATCAAGGAGATCGTTGCAGAACCGGAAGTCGGCGAGATTTATGAAGGCAAAGTCGTCTCGATCAAGGATTTCGGCGCCTTTGTGAACTTCTTCGGCCCGAAAGACGGTCTGGTTCATGTGTCCCAAATGGCAAATGAGCGGATCGGCCATCCCAAGGATGTCGTTTCTGAAGGTCAGCAAGTCTATGTCAAACTCATGGGCTTTGATGATCGCGGCAAAGTCCGCCTGTCGATGAAAAACATTGATCAGGAATCTGGTAAGGAAGTGGAGCGCGAAGCAAAGGACTAGTTCCCTAGCTCGTTGATTCTCTTCAGCTTTTCAAAAAGCCGCTCCGAAAGGGGCGGCTTTTTTCGTTAAGATAGTCCGAACGTAGATTAATAAATGTCCGGATCCTGACGATTTCGATTGACACATTACTGTCACATAGCGTAACTGGAATGCATGTTACAGAAATATGACAAGGTAAAGTCGTCTCTGTTGCTTGCATTCGCAGCGGCTGGAGGCGCAGCAATTTCAGGGACGGCCGCGGCGTCGAGCGGCGCCTGCAGTCTTGAAAACGGATATTCGATGGACCTCGCATCCTATGTTGCAGAGGCGTCTGAATGTATCGAGACCGCCGAGAATTTTGACAACACCATTGCCAGCGAATTGTTCATTGCACTGAACGCTGATCGCGCCGCTCAGGGCCTGGCGCCGCTCAATCGACGGACATCGCTGGATATGGCGGCCAAGGCGCATGCCCTGGACATGTCTGTGCGCATCTATGCCGATCATGTCGATCATGAGGGCCGCGATCACCTGCATCGTATTCGCGCCTTCGACCGAACTATGCTGGTCGGGGCCTCGGGATCCAATGTCGCAGTCAGCCTTGCAGCAGACAACGCCTTGTCGGTGCACGAGACGATCAAACGCGATCAGTTCAACTCCGATAATATGATGCGCGGGGCTTTCACCGATGTCGGGATCGGCGTCGTGGAAGAATCCGGCCAATATTATGTCGTCCAGGTCTTCGCGGCTGCGGAAGGCGATTTTTACCAGGCCATCCCGGTCTCGGCGAGAGGATCACAGCCTTTGAAAGCGTCCCTGACCGATCGTGACCGTCAAGTCATTGCCTGGGGCTTGGTCGATTCGGCGTCTGGCGAAATGCTGGCGCGAAGCACCATGCCGCGCGTCCGCTTCAACAATTTGAACGGGACCGATTCTGCAGCGCTCGATGTGCTGGTGTCGGTTCGCAACGATACATTCGTGCTCAAGGGTCCATTGGTCAGCGGTCGCTAACCGCTTTTCCCTGTAACCGCACAATAAAGAAGCGCCGAGTGGCTTACTCGGCGCTCTTTCCATTTCAGAAGGGTCGATGGCGACGCGATCAGGCGCTTAATTGCCCCATTCCATGCCCATCGTCTTCTTCATCCAGTCGGCGAACGTGGCTGGCTTTTGCAGCGCCTGCGGGTCGAGCGTGCCATAAGCAACGATTGGGCCGTCTTTCGCTTCCAGGCGCACGCCGCTCAGGCGCTGTGATGAACTCCAGTTTCCGTATTCGGTCGATGGATCCAGCAGCAGCATCATCTGGGTACCGTTCTGACCGGCCTCATCCGCCCCGAAAACCAGGCCATAGACCTTTTCCCGGCCCGTAAAGCCTGCAGAATGGGCCTGACGCTTGCCGTTCAACAAGACTTCGTCCCAAAGCAGATTTCGCCGCCATTGCAGCACATGCATATCTTCACCACTGACGATTTTGATATCGACCTGGTGGAGGCCGAGACGGACGATTTCTGCATGCATGGGTCTGATCCTTCTTATTGATAAACAATAAGATGAAAACCGCTCTGCGTCAATAAGAAACCCGGGGCAGGTGGCCCCGGGTCCTTTTCCAGTTGCAATCTGGTCTATTCTTCCATTGCGGTAATGGTCGCGGTCCCGGTGCCGCCTGTAGAGAGCGTATATTTTGAACTCTCACCGACGGCTTGTGCCGTAGACTCAAAGGTCGCGCAGACCTCGCCCTGTTCCGGGACGTCTGCGCAAAGTTTGCGGGCCGCTTCATCCCACGTGTAGGACGTCGAGAGGTCTCCGACCGTGGCCGTGCCTTCTCCGTCAAATGTCCATTCCTGCGTATTGCCATCATCGCCCGCAAAAGAAATAGTGATTGATGCGGCAAAGGCCGGTGCGGTGACAAATCCAGCTGCAACAATTGCAGCGACAAGTTTTTTCATAAGGCCATCCTCCCAATGGTTTTCTGTGCTGATCCCATTTGGTGACCGGCTCATCCATGGTTAACAAAAGATTGCCAGGGCGGCAAATGAAGGATCAGGACCGTTCGGAGACGGACAGGACGTTGCCGTCCGGATCCTTGAACCAGAGGATACGGGCGCCACCATCCGGACTGGTCCAGACGCCATTCTCATCCTGGCCCATGCCCTCATAGACTGTGAATTCCACATCTTTGGCCGCGAGCGCTGTATGTGCATCGGAAATGCTCGCCACCTGCCAGTCGAGAACGGTAAAGGGTAGCGGCGTATGGTTCGGAACCTTGGACAGTCTCAACTCGGTCCCGGCCAGCTGATAGACCAAGGCATAGGGATCATCCGCCTCCAGCACCAGGCCCAGTGCCCCTTCATAGAAGCCACGCGCCGCGTCAGCATCGGCGGTCGCCAGAAAAAAAGTTGATTTTGCTGATTTGAGATCCATGTCGCCCTCCCTGAACTCGCCGCATCATCGGGCAAGCGCAGGGAAGGTCAAGCAGGATCTAGTGGCCGGCGAAGCGCAGGAAGCGGTTCCGCAGGTCTTTGTCCGTTTTGAAAACGCCAGTGAATTGCGTCGTGACGGTCGCAACATTCTTATGGTGTACGCCGCGCGTTGTCATACATTGGTGCTTGGCATCAACCAGAATGGCGACGCCAGCCGGTTGCAATGCTTCGGTGATGCAATCCGCGATTTGGGCCGTCATGGTTTCCTGGGTCTGCAAACGCTTGCCGAAGATTTCGACCACTCGGGCAATCTTGGAGATCCCGACAACTTGGTGGGTTGGCATATAGGCCACGTGTGCAACCCCCAGAATTGGTACCATATGGTGTTCGCAATGGCTCTCGACGTCGATGTCTTTGAGCATGACGATATCGTCATAGCCCTGGACGTCTTCGAACGTCCGAGACAGCTCTTTTACCGGATCCATTTCATATCCGGCGAAAAACTCTTGGTAGGCTTTCACAACGCGTTTCGGCGTATCGATCAGGCCTTCGCGACGGGGATCGTCGCCAGCCCAGGCCAGCAAGGTGCGCACGGCGTCCATCGCTTCTTCCATGCTTGGACGTTCAATATCTTCAGCGCGCATAATTTGATCTTCAGGGGTGATGGCATCCATAGCCATAAGCAGTTTCCTTAGTCTGAGGGACGGAGGTCGAGCCGTATCTGGAGGCAACCATTCAAGGACCCTGCCAAATCTGGACTTAACGCCCGCCCGGAGTTGTACCCTCAGGGCGTGTCGGGAACATAGTGGCGAATTCCACAAGTTACCAGCCTCTCTTTACGGCAGCTTTATGCAACTGGATGTCAGCTTTTGTTGAAATGCCCCTTTTTTTGAAAGGCGTTTGAAAGTCCGACATCGTTTAAACGCCGTATTGGATTGACGAAATCCGTTAAAGCGAGTAAACGCTCACTAATTGTTGATGGAGTGATCCATGGAAGGTTTTGCAATTCTCGGCGCGATCGTCCTGATCTGGATTCTGGTTGGACCGATATTCGGCATTATCGGGATGAATAATGCCAATCGCGCTACGCGGGAGCTGATGGACGTGCGGGCTGAGCTCAGGCGCTTACGTCGCAGTCTGGATGATGGCGCCCCAGAGCCAGCGTCGTCCCAACCGAAAACGGAACCCAGCCGTCCCACGACGGCGAATGCGCAGACCAGTGTGCCGTCGACCCGACCGGCGCGCGTGGCCCCGCCCCCAAGCACAACCGAAACGACCGGCGCACCCCCAAAAAGCACCGCATCTCGATCGTTCGCGCCGCCACCAAAGCCCGTCCGCTCACGCCCAAACCGTGATTGGGAGCGGTTGATTGCCGCCAACTGGATGGTCTGGGCAGGTGGCCTGGCCCTGGCGTTTGGCGGCCTGTTCCTGGTCCGCGTGGCCATAGATGCGGGCTATTTTGGTCCGCTGCAAAGAACCATCGCAGCCGCCTTGCTAGGCGGCGGTTTGATCGCCGCCGCATTCAGAGCGCAACGCCTGGACACGATCAAGACGGCAAAGAATGCCGTTCGTTTCGTGCCGCAAGTAATTGCCGGTGCCGGTTTGGTTTCATTGTATGGTGCCGCCATCGCCAGCGGCTTGATGTACCAGTTCGTCCCGCCGCTCGTGGCCTTTGCGATCATTGCGGGCATTTCCGCATTGGCGGTTGCCCTGTCGATGCGGTTCGGGCCAGCGTTAGCCGCACCAGGTCTGATCGGGGCCTATCTTGCCCCGCTGCTGACGGGTGCTGAAGGCGGATCCATCCTGCCTGTTCTGCCCTATTTTGCGCTGGTGACGGGCGCAGGGCTGACCCTGGTTCGACTAACGGATTGGCGCTGGTTGACCTGGATACTGGTTGTCGGCGCCGGGTTCTGGGGCCTGGTCGCCACGGCCAGCAATGAAATGATCACCCCAATTGTCGTCGCCGCCTATGCCCTGTCCCTCGCAGGCATGGGCGTCTTTTTCGGCGCCCGGGATGCCAAGCGCAACCTGGTCCTGCCGAAAAACCAGCTGAACCCGCGTTACATCGCGGCGGGGTTCGGCTCCAGCCAACTAGCGGCGCATATATTCTGGTTGCTCGCCGGTGGCCTGATTCTGTTGACAGGATTGCAGGCTGGCGCTGGCCCGGTGGATGCCGGTGCCCTCGCCTTGTTCAGTGGTCTGGGTCTGTTTGTAGCCTGGCAGCGGCCTGGTTATGCGCTGATCGCGCCACTGTCTGCGATCATTACGCTGGTTTGTTTGTCGCTCTGGGCGGTCGATCAACCGCCGCTGATCTGGGCCTGTCTCGCCAGCGCCATTGGTTTTGGCGCGGTGGGGTCGGTGCTGATGCGCGACCTGACCTTGCGCACACCGATGGCGCTCTCGGCCGCTCTGACGCCTCCAGCTGCTTTGTTTATCGCGTTCTGGCGTGATGGCGGTCTCGACCCCCACTTTGGCTGGGGCCTGGCAGCCTTGTTCCTAGCCGTGGCCCTAAGCAGCGTCCTGGAACAGCTGCACCGCGAAGATGCCGGTTTCAAAAAACACCCGGGTGCGGGCGCGTCTTACGCCCTTGGCGCGCTGTTAAGCGTCGCCTTGGCACCCTTCCTGATCTTTAGTGGTTTCTGGCTTGGCGCCTCGATGGCGATTGTGGCGCTTGGTATCGCGGTCGTGCATCAACGATTTGATCTTGCCCTAGTGAAATATGGTGCCACTGCCGCAACGGCTTTGGCGGTTGGGCTCCTGGTGCGCCCTGGCTTTATCGAGCCCGGTGCCGTGTCGAGCGTTCCGATTTGGAACGCCATGACTTTCGGCTATCTCCTGGCAATTGCAGCGCTGTTTGCCGGGTCGCGGCTGTTTCGAAACAACAAGACCGAGCGACAAGCGTTTGAGGCCGGCGCGCTGATCCTCACCTTCGTGCTGATCGCACTGACCATTCGCCATATCGCGGGCGAGGGATCGTTGCACGGACCGTTTTCGGGCATGGGCGAAGCTTCGGCCTATGCCATCGCCTATTTCGGCATGGCAGCAAGTTTTGCATGGCGCCTCAGCGACAAGGCGTGGCTGTTCAAACTGGCGGAGTATGTGGCAGCCGCCATCGGTACTGGCGCGGTCCTGCTGGCTTTGAGCTATGTTGGCATCGGTCCCGTGGGTGAGTTGCCGTTGATCAACTTATTGGCGGCAGCGTTCGCCATGCCGGCACTTCTGATCGCTGCCTATGGCGCGGGCCTGCGCCGGGCCGACCGAACCAATGAAGCGACCCTGGCGAGTTGCGGCGCGATGTTGCTCGGCTTTATTTATGTCTCGCTTGAAGTGGCCCGTGCATTTGGCGGTCAAGCGTTGCAAGCCTTCTATGGCGATTTCGGATGGGCTTATAGTCCGGCCTGGATCGGTTATGCGGTCGCGCTTCTGGTCTGGGGCGTCTATCGCCGCCGACGGGCGCCGCGGTATGCTTCGCTGGCCATATTGCTCGCCGCCCTCGCGAAAGTCTTCCTGATCGACATGGCCGCGCTCGAGGGCGCCGCCCGGGCAGGCAGCTTTATCGGGCTCGGCGCGGCGCTGATCGGGGTGGCGCTGTTTTATCAGCGCTTCCTGTTCGCGCCTGAAACAAAATCAGAGCCCGATCCCGCCCCCTCTTGAATCGGACTTCCGCGTGTGACATGGCGCAATCGGAAGAGGCGAGGGAAGTCGGCGCATGCTCACCATATTGTCTGCATTGCTGCCAATCGCCCTGATCCTCGGGCTCGGCAAGCTGGTCGCATCGTATCAGCTCTTGTCGCCGGAGGGCTGGATCGGTCTCGAGCGGATTACCTATTTCGTCCTGTTTCCAGCCCTGATTGTCAGCAAGCTGGCGGTCGCTGATTTTGGTAACATAGACTGGCGGATGCCGACCGTTCTGGTCGGGGCGCAGTTGATCCTGGCCATAATCAGCATTCTGCTTGGCGTCCTGCTGGGTCAATCGCGCGACCGGCTCGGCGTGTTCGCGCAATCCTCGGCGCGGTGGAACACATTTATTGCGCTGGCACTGGCGCAGGACATTATCGGACCAGCCGGTCTGGCGCTCGTGGCGGTGGCGGCGGCAGCAATGATTCCGACCGCCAATGTCCTGTCGGTGACGGCTTTGATGCATTTTGCCAATCGCGGCGTGAAGCCGTTGCACATGCTGACACAATTGGCGATCAATCCGCTGGTATTGGCATGTGCGATCGGCCTGGCCTTGAACCTGACCGGGGCCGGGCTGCCTCTAATCGGGTTCGAGGTGCTGGATGTGCTCGCTCAGGCGACCATCGCGCTTGGCTTGCTCACCACGGGTGCTGCGATTCAGGTCAAACAGAATGCCGTTCCGGTCACCGTGATTTCGGGCTGGTCCTTGCTGCGCCTGCTGGGCTTGCCTGCCATTGCTGGTGGATTGGCGATCGCGCTTGGCGTCGCGCCCGACATCCTGCTGGTCATGCTAATCGCCACGTCGGTGCCAACCGCCGTTAACGGGACGATCCTGGCGCGGCAACTGGGCGCCGATGCGGGCCTGGCGGCAAACCTGATCGCCTGCCAGACCCTGTTTGCCATTCTCACCATTCCGGCCGTGTTATGGGCTGTGACTCTGGTGACCTAGTCGCTATCCATGCGCAGCGCGGCGACAAAGGCCTCTTGCGGAATCTCGACTTTGCCGAATTGGCGCATGCGCTGTTTCCCGGCTTTCTGCTTCTCCAGCAGTTTCCGTTTCCGCGTGGCGTCGCCGCCATAGCATTTTGCCGTCACATCCTTGCGCAGGGCCGATATGGTCTCGCGGGCGATAATCCGTCCGCCAATCGCGGCCTGGATTGGAATCTTGAACATCTGGCGCGGGATCAGATCCTTCAGCCGTTCACACATTTGCCGACCGCGCCCTTCGGCCCGGGCGCGGTGCACCAGCATGGCGAGGGCGTCCACAGGCTCGTCATTGACGAGGATATTCATTTTGACCAGATCCTCGGCGCGATGGCCGATAATCTCATAATCAAAGCTCGCATAACCGCGCGACATGGATTTCAGACGATCATAGAAATCGAATACGACCTCGTTCAAAGGCAGCTCGTATTTGACTAGCGCGCGACCACCCACATAAGAGAGTTCCTTTTGGATACCCCGTCTATCCTGACAAAGTTTCAAAATGGAACCTAGATAATCATCCGGCGTGTAAATTGTGGCTTCGATCCAGGGCTCGCGAATTTCGGCGACTTTCACGACGTCCGGCATGTCGGCTGGATTGTGCAGCTCGATTTCGCTGCCATCGGTCATGGTCATTTCATAGACCACGCTTGGGGCGGTCGCGATGAGATCGAGATCAAACTCGCGACTGAGACGTTCCTGAATGATTTCAAGGTGTAACAGGCCCAGGAAGCCGCACCTAAAGCCCATGCCGAGGGCCGCCGAGGTCTCCATTTCCCAGGTAAAACTGGCATCATTCAACCGCAGCTTGCCCATGGCGGCGCGCAAATCATCAAAATCCGCGGCATCAACCGGGAACAGACCGCAAAAGACGACTGGTTGCACGTCCTTATAGCCGGGCAGAGGATCTTCGCTGCCGCCCTTCTCGGTCGTGATCGTGTCCCCGATGGCGCAATCAGCGACTTCCTTGATCGAGGCGACCAGGAATCCAACCTCACCCGGGCCAAGCGCCTCGACATCAGTCGGTTTCGGTTTGAACACCCCAACGCGATCAATGTCATAGGTCGCGCCCGTCTTCATCATCCGGATCTTCATTTTCTTTTTCAGCACGCCATCATGCATCCGCACGATGACAACGACGCCGAGATAGGCATCGTAATAGGCGTCAACCAGGGCCGCTTTCAGCGGTTTGTCCGCCTCGCCCTGATCCGGCGCCGGCAAGCGTTCAACAATGGCTTCAAGCACATCTTCAATGCCAAGACCGGTTTTTGCCGAAATTTCGACGGCATCCGAAGCGTCCAGCCCGATCACGTCTTCGACTTGTTCCTTGACTCGTTCGGTATCTGCGGCGGGCAAGTCGATCTTGTTCAGCACCGGCACGATTTCGTGATCCTGGTCGATCGCCTGATAGACATTGGCCAGCGTCTGCGCCTCAACCCCCTGGCTGGCATCGACCACCAGAAGCGAGCCTTCACAGGCGGCCAGGCAACGGCTGACTTCATACGAGAAGTCGACATGTCCAGGCGTATCCATCAGGTTCAGCGTATAGGTCTCGCCGTCCCGCGCCTTATAGTCCAGGCGCACGGTCTGGGCCTTGATCGTAATGCCGCGCTCTTTCTCAATATCCATGGAATCGAGCACTTGCTCGGACATTTCGCGTTCGGTCAGACCGCCCGTCTTCTGGATCAGGCGATCCGCGAGCGTCGACTTGCCGTGGTCAATGTGCGCCACAATGGAGAAATTACGAATTTTATCGCGCGGTGTCATACGCGCGATATAGACATGCGCGACCTGTTAGGGAAGCGAAGGTGCAGTCGAAACTGCGATAAATGGAGAACCAGGTGCGAGCATTTCTGATCGGGATGGGCATTTGCGCCCTGCAAGCCTGTGGTGGTGCGCCATTGGCGCAAACGACTTATCCGACATTGTCGGGCGACCCCCCTCTCATCATTGCGCATCGCGGCGCCTCCGGCACGATGCCGGAACACACGATCGAGGCCTATACGGTCGCCATGCAGCAGGGCGCGGACTTTATCGAACCGGACCTGGTCATGACCCGGGATGGCGTCCTGATTGTCCGTCATGACCGGTTCCTCTCAACCACAACCAATGTGGCGGATCACGCCGAATTTGCCGACCGCAAACGGACCGAAGAGACGCTGAGTGGTCCGCGTGAGGATTGGTGGGCGGAAGACTTCACGCTGGAGGAGATCAAGACCTTGCGGGCGCGCCAGCCTTATGCAGGCCGATCGAAGGCATTTGATGACCAGTTCACCATCCCCACTTTCCGCGACGTGGTGGCGCTGGCAATCGCCAGCGGCGTTGGCCTCTACCCGGAAACCAAATCGCCCAGCCATCACGCCGCCATCGGACTCGATATGAAAGCTCCACTGCTGGACGCCCTCAACGGCGTACAGGTGCCGGTTTTCATTCAGTCCTTCGAAGCACAGATCCTGCGCGAGCTGGATCCTATGACCACATTCAATCTGGTGCAGCTCTATTCCGGCGACCCGCGCGCAGCGATGGCCGGGTTTGAGCCGCCACTGGATGAGGCCGCGACCTATGCGGATGGCGTTGGCCCTTACAAGCTATTGCTCTGGTCCGCGCCTGGCACACCATCAGATTTCATCGAACGCGCGCATGGGCTCGGCCTTCAAGTGCATCCCTGGACGTTCCGGGACGATAATCTGCCGGACGAGTTTGAAACCCCTGAAGCCGAATTTCAGGCCTATTGGGCGCTTGGCGTGGATGGCGTCTTTACCGATTTCCCCGGCACGGCGTCCACCTTGCGTGATTAGACCGATCAGAACCGTCCCTAAAACAAGCCGCTTCCCTCAGCGGCGCAATTCCCGCATAGGGGCGCGATGATTTCCTTCTTGCGCGACAATTTGCGATGGATATCCGGTGGCTTTCTGCTGACCGTCTTTTCCTCGTTCGGGCAAACCTTTTTCATTGGTCTGTCCGGCGAAGAGTTGCGCGCCAAGTTTGATCTCACCGATGGCGAGTTTGGCGGCATCTATATGATTGCCACGATTGGCAGCGCCATGACACTGCCCTTTCTCGGCCGCGTGCTGGATCATATGCCGGGCTGGAAAGTTGCACGTTTTGTTATTCCGGCGCTGGCGGGCGCGTGCGTCCTGCTTGCCTTTGCGCCATCCTTAATCTGGTTGGTCGTCGCGCTTTACGCCCTGCGCCTGTTTGGTCAGGGCATGATGACCCATACCGCCTATACCGAGATTGGCCGCTGGTATGTTGCCAATCGTGGTCGTGCCACATCTCTCATTGTCCCAGGCCATCAGACCGGGGAGGCCTTGCTGCCTATTTCGTTCACTGCGATTGCGGTCATCCTCGGCTGGCAGGCCGGCTGGCTGATTGCCGCGGTCTTGCTGCTCGGATTTGCCTTGCCGATGATATTGACCCTTTGGCGCGTCGAACGGACGCCGCAATCGAACGACCCGGATCTGGCCAGCGCCCGGATCGGCCCGGACAAGACGGTCGCGCAAGTCGCATCCGATCCGATTTTCTATGCCCTGCTGGTCGGCGTGCTGGCACCGCCTTTCATCGGCACGACGATTTTCTTTCATCAGGACTATCTGATTGAGTTGCGCGGCTATAATCCACTCGCCTTTGCGGCGGCCTTTCCGATCATGGCGATCACGACCATCTCTTTTTCCCTGATCAGTGGCCAGCTGATCGATCGTTTTGGCGCCATTCGATTGCTGCCTTTCTATCTCATCCCGCTTTGCTGCGCCTGTCTCGCCGTCGGGCTGCTGACGCCGCTTTGGGGCATTTACGCGTTCATGTTCCTGGTCGGGGTCAGTTATGGTTTCACCGCGCCACTGGTTGGCGCATTATGGCCTGAAGTCTATGGCATTCAGAATCTGGGCTCCGTGCGCGCGATTGCAGTGGCAGCAAGTGTTGCAGCCACCGCGATCGGACCCGGCCTGACAGGATATCTCATTGATCGTGGCACCAGCCTGCCGACGCAGATGCTCTATATGGGCGGCTGGTGCGTCATCGCGACCGTGGTCCTCATCTTTGTTGCGCCCGTCATCTTGCGACGGAACGCCGCCGGATAGCGGCCATACCGAGTGCATCACGAAACACAGGCGCGCGCCTAAAACTCCGGCAGATCAATCAGGATTTCCCGCCCGTGCACGGGTTCTCCGCGCATGAATTGCTGGATGGTTTCCGTTACTTCAGGCGACAGCATGAAAAAATTATGCCCGCCATTTTTGACGATTACCGTCTGACGTTGCGCCAGGCCCGCTGTCGCTTCCTGTCCGCTTTCGGGATAGGTGCGGCCATCCAGCGTGCCGGACAGGACGAGGGTTGGCACGTCGGACATCGGCGCGGCCCGGAAGGTGTCGCCAAGATCCAGCGACGGATCGACCGTTTCCAGGTGCAGACTAAAATTCATATGCGGCCCGAGCAGGGCTGTTTTGGCCTGGGCTTCGAGCATCGCGCGGCGCTCTGGTCCGGAGCCCGATGCGACGTCCATTAAATAGGTCATGGGACGGAAGGTGACGGACGTATCAGATGGATCGATCGCACGCTGCAACAGGGCGATCATAGTGCTGCTATCACCGTCGTCCAGACCTTTATAGGCCTCCAGGATCCAGACCACCCGCACGGGATCCATCACCAGTGCGGCGGTGAATTGCTGCATGTCGCGTTTTTGCAGCAGATAAGGGACAGGCTCTGAGTCGGTCATTGGAATTTCGAGCTCCAGCGGTGCGGCGTCGAGCCGGTTCAGAACGCGCGCGATCAGCGCCTTCACGTCCGGGTATTTGGCTTGGGCGGCTGAATCTGTGTTGATCGCATCCTGCAATCGATCGAAATACTGGTCGCCGCGGACAGGCTGTTTCACCGTCTGATCCAGACCTTCCACAGCTGTTATGACGACGCGTCCGAGGTGATCATCGATTTGCTGCAGAGCCGCCAGGGCGAGATGCGAGCCATAGGAGATCCCCCAAAGATCGATTTTCTCGGCGCCCAGATGTATCCTCAAGGCATCAAGATCGGCCACGCTCTCACTGGTATTGTAGCCGTAAATGTCCAGGCCTTCCTGTTTCCAGAATGCCAGGCACTCGGCAAAGGCGCTCCTCTGTAATTGAAAATACGCTTCGTCTGAGGTGGGTTCGGTCTTGCTGAGCTCATAGGATGATGTGCAGTCTGGCAGATCATTCGACGCTCCGGTGCCGCGTTGGTCCAGGGCGATGACGTCACCAAATTCCCGCATCGCCATGAAGAGCGGAAACCGATTATATTTCGCGGTCTGAATGCCCGAGCCACCAGGCCCCCCTGACAGATAAATGATCGGGGCGCCCGGCGTCGCGCCGGTGGCTGGAAATCGCACATATTTGAGCGTGATCATTCGGCTATCAGGATTTTGTCGATTCTCCGGAACGGTGAGGCTACCTTCAAAGGCTGGCGCGCGATCGCCTGACTGGGCTTCGAAGGTTATCTCGATCTCGCCCGGCTTGATTTGCGCGGCGGCGGGGAGGAAACTGGTTGCCAACAGGAGCAAAGGGAGAAGGGCAGGCAGACGTTTCATGGCATCATCTCTTTTTTGATTGCGATGGGATAAACCTACTGAATTGTTGGAGAAAATGACCCAACAAACCGGTGAACGGGGGCGAATAACCGGCGAATGGAGGTGTCCGGTCATGTCATTCGGGTCTACGGTGGCGCATGTTTCGATTTTTGACTCTTGTGCTTCTAACGTTTGCGGTCGCATTCCCCGCGAATGCGCAAATGTCCGAGCTTCGATTTATGGATGTCGAGGACGTTACAATTTGTCCGGCAAGCCTGGCGCAGACCTCGCCGCCCGATTTCGAGTCTGAGATCTGTCGATCCGCGGGCGCTGAAGATATAGACCCTCAAGGTCGGCTCATATGGGTAAGGACACGCGTTGATCTCGATCGAACCCGTGGTCTGAACGGCGAGCCATTGGCGCTGTTCATCTCGGGCAAAATGGCCAGCGAAGTCTATCTCAACGGCGTTTATGTGGGCGCCAATGGTCGGCCTGGCACAGATGCTGACTCTGAAATTCCCGGGAAAATGGATGCTCAATTGTATCCGCCACAGGCGCTGTTTCAGCGTGGCGAGAATGAGATCGCGTTTCGAGCCTCGGCGTATCATGGTTTTATCGAGCTGTATCGGCCGGTGCATGTGATCGGCATCGCACCGGCCGGATTCTATGGGGATCGTCTGCTGCCAAGTCTGGGTCCGGCTTTAGTCACGCTCGGCCTGTTTTTGCTCGGCGGACTCTATTTTGGCGTGACCGCCCTGATTGGATCGTCCCCGACTCGCTCTGCAACCCTCAGTGCGATTTGCCTTTTTGCTGGGGGCCAATTGGTGTCGGAATCGCTGCGAGGCCTGATCGATTATGATTATCCGATCCATGACCTGCGCCTTATGGCGATTGCGCTCTTCTCCCTGGCGTTCGGACTGAGTGTGGCATTCCATGTCTTCCTGACATTCAGGCGCCGCCATGCCGAACGATGGGTTGGCGCCATTGCTATTGTGGCTTTAGGGGGGCTGATCCTGGTTGAGGGATTCGATTACAAAGCGCTGGTCGGGATGACAATTCCACTGATCGGCGCCGTTCTGGCGACAGGGTATTGGACCTATAAAGGCCAGGCCAGAGCTTTCATTTACTTCATCGGGCTGATGATTTTCCTCGTCGCGATCGCGCTTTTTCGAGGCTTCTTCCTCGATACCATTTTCTTCCTGCTGGTCGCGGTCTTCCTGCTGCTGCTCTTCCTGGAGCAGGCGATGATCCTGGATGAAGAATCGCGTCAGCGTCGGAGTGAGGAGGCGCGTGCCAACCGCCTGGAGCAAGCCCTTGCCGAAGCAGAAGAGCGGTCAGAGACGAGCCATATCAATGTCACAAGCGCCGGAAAAATGGAGCGTGTTGCGACGAGCCAGATCGTGCACTGCCGCGGCGCCAGCGGCTATACAGAGATCGTGCTGGTGGGCGGACGCGTCTTGCTCTATTCGGCCAGCCTCAACGAAATGGAAGAAACCCTGCCAGCGACGTTTTTGCGCGTGCATCGGTCCCATTTGATCAATGTGATGTTCGTGAATGCCCTGAAGCGCGACCCGTCCGGGACCGGCACTCTGATCCTGCAAGGTGATGTGACCGTTCCGGTCAGCCGGCGGGTGATGCCGAAGGTTCGAAAAGCCCTCATCCCTGGTTAGGCGGGAATCTGTTGCGGTCAGTCCCGGGATGTGCAGCCTGAGATCCCCGCTTGCGCGGAGATGAGCGGGATTGAATCCGACCGGGTTCAGGGTGCGCTTATTTTCACCCCTATGATCATTCATCGCTATCTCTTCGCCCATTATCAGCAGGTCGCCGTCTATTTCTGGCCGATCCTGTTCGGGAACCTGTGGCGGGTGGATCGATGGAGTGAGGCGACTGGCCGGCAAGCCTTTGTGCAGGTTGACCGCTATGGCCGGGCCTGGGTGCCATATTTTGAAGGCATGGCGCGGAACTATATGGCGCATGATCCGGATACGCGTTTCTATGCGCCGAGTGATGTCGAGGATCTGTGTCCGCAGGTCTTTGCACGGGCCATCTCTCTCATATCCGACTGTCCCGGACTTGATCCGGGATCTCCCTCTTGGCTTCCGGACTTGCGGCCAGAGATCCCGGGTCAAGCCCGGGACGGTCGGACACGGGTGTATCTCGAACCCGGCTAGCCGCAACCCAACCTTCCCGACCCCCGATCCTTCGCCAAGCTCAGGATGAGGGTCTCAACAAACAAACCAAAAAGGAACCAACCCGCCCGCTCGCCGGGCCGCACGCGCTGCGCCACACCCGGCAAAAATGTCATAGACGCCCGCCTGAACAATGCGCTACTCGGATCATCGAAACCAAAGGCTTCGCAATGTTCCGACTGTTCAAACGTGACGAGACTGGCAGGATCGCGGCCTATCATGAGGTCTGGGTCGAGTTTAAGCCGCGTCGTATCATCGAACATTGGGGCATGGTCGGCACGCGCGGCGATACCGATGCACATCGCATCAAGCTGCTCCGTTCGCTGGAGCGGCAGATTGACGATTTGCTCGACCCAGCCCGCGCGCTCGGCTTCGCGGAAATCGAGCCCGGCGATTATCAAACCTTGATCGTGACCTATCCGATCGGCTCAGCATGGTCGGCAGATGATGAAGAAAAAATCCGTGCCGCCGAAGATGGCCTGACCGAGATTCTGGGTTGGACCGGTCTCGGCACGTGTGAGGGCGAAACGATCACGGATACGACGATCGAATTCACCTGCCGTGTGCTGGATCCTGACCTCGCAGAATCCCGTATTGCCGGACAAATGACAG
>JBCBBC010000075.1:0-14847 GCA_038532145.1 Pseudomonadota bacterium
CTGACCTGCGTCCTGTCAGTGAAAGTACCGGACCCGAAATTCAGCTCGCAGACCAAGGATAAGCTGGTTTCGTCTGAGGTCCGCCCGGTGGTTGAAAGCCTGATCCACGAAAAACTGGCTGAATGGTTCGAAGAGCATCCCAAAGAAGCGGTCGCCGTGATGACCAAGATTGTCGAAGCCGCCGCCGCGCGGGAAGCCGCGCGCAAGGCGCGCGAGCTGACCCGTCGCAAGACCGCGCTCGACATCACGTCCCTGCCCGGCAAGCTGGCGGATTGTCAGGAAAAGGATCCATCCAAGTCTGAAATTTTCATCGTGGAGGGCGATTCCGCGGGCGGGTCTGCCAAACAGGGGCGCGATCGTTCAAACCAGGCCATCCTGCCGCTGCGCGGCAAGATCCTGAACGTGGAACGTGCGCGCTTTGACAAGATGCTGTCTTCGGACCAGGTCGGCACGCTGATCATGGCGCTCGGCGCTGGCATTGGCCGTGAAGAATTTAATATCGAGAAGCTGCGCTACCACAAGATCGTCATCATGACGGATGCCGATGTGGATGGCGCGCACATTCGGACCCTGTTGCTCACCTTCTTCTATCGTCAGATGCCAGAAGTGATCGAGAAAGGCTTTCTCTATATCGCCCAACCGCCGCTCTACAAGGTGATGCGCGGCAAGTCCGAACGCTATTTGAAGGATGATGAAGAGCTCAATGCCTATCTGATTGAATCGGGTACGGATGGCGAAGTCCTGATCCTAGCTGACAGCACCCAGATTGCCGGTGAAGACCTGCGCGAGCGGGTCCGTGTTGCGGCGCAGTTCAAACAGGCCCTGTGGCGACTAAGCCTGCGGGCGCCGGGCGATATTGTCGAACAGGCTGCGATGGCGGGTGCCCTCGCCCCCGGAGCATCTGCGGATGAAGCGGCGCAGGCGGCTGCACGTCTGAACATCATCGCCGAAGAAGGTGAAGACACCTGGACGGGTGCCTTCGAGAACGGAAACCTTGTCCTCGTGCGGGAGGTGCGCGGGGTTGAGGAGAAAGCGGTACTGGACGCGCAAATGCTGGCCAGTTCCGATGCGGCCCGCCTGAATGGCATCGCCCAGTCGATCCGGTCGATCTATGTCGAGCCGTCGTTGCTGCGCAATGAAAAGGCCGGCGAGATTCAGGTCACCGGTCCGATTAGCCTGCTCGAAGCGGTGCTCGCCTCTGGCCGCAAGGGACTGAAGATTCAGCGCTATAAGGGACTCGGTGAAATGAATGCTGACCAGCTCTGGGAAACCACGCTGGATGCCAATGCCCGGACCCTGTTGCAGGTCCAGGTCGATGACGCGCTGGAAGCGGGGGACATGTTCTCGCGCCTGATGGGCGATGTGGTCGAACCGCGACGTCAATTCATTCAGGACAATGCCCTGGAAGCTGAAGTCGACGTTTAGGCTGCGTCTTCTTCAGACCGCCTGAGATTGCGCCGGTCATATAAAGACAAGCGATCGACAATGGACAGGATCTGTTCGATCTCACGCTTCATGGACAGGATACTGGTTTCATTGGTGGCTGGCAGCTGAATACTGGCGGGTTCGAAATGGTTCTTGTCGCTGCCAATCAGAATCAGGAAATGGTCTTCGTAGAAGGCCGCCATCATTTTCTTGCCGCTATATTCCGCGTACAGCGCTTTCAAATTCTCGATGATGCGTGGATCGATTAGGTAGCGCGCTTCGACCTGATCATTGGTGAAGACGTCAAAGATCTTTTCAAATTCAGGATCGACCAGATCCGCCCGCTCGAGGCCGGCGGTCTGTTTTTTGAGCCAGCCGCCAATCTTGCCCTGGTCCCGGATCATGATTGTATGACCATAGAACCGGCGGGTGCCGCTGGTCAGAAGAATGGCAAGGCCTTTAAACACGGTCACGGTCCGCTTGCCGGATTTCTTGGTCAGTTTGACCTCGGAAAAATTGATCCCGACCTTCTTGTACTCCCCCGTAAAAAAGTCTTCCGACTTGTACCGCGAATGGCCAGGCACAATTTTTGACGGTTTCATACGATCCATCGGGATCTTGCCCTTGGCATCATAGCGAAATGGCCCAAACAGACTCGCCAGATCAGGCAGGATATCGCGCTTATAGGCCCTGGCATATTGGCGCTTCGGTTGTGTGACCCAGCCCCACAACATGGCGAGACCGGCGATTGAAACGCCCGCGGCGGTGTCATCATTGCCGCTCTGCCAGATCAGCAACCAATAATCGATCCAACCGAGAAACGGGGTCAGAACCGCGCCAATCGGGATGGCCCGCCTTTTGCGCTTTTCATAGACCTGTAATTTCTCGACCCGAATACGCTCAAGTTGTTCGAGCTTCGGGCGACTTTTTTCCAGGAACGCTCTGGTTTCTGCATCATCCTGATCGACGCGAGATTGCGGGTCGGGAAAATCGGTCATCTATATCCGTCTTTCATCTGAGATTGGATAATGCCCCCGCTCAAGCGCGCTCAGGGAATAACCGGCGCATCGCCATTCATTTCGACCAGGCCCATATGATTGCCGGCCGGATCAAAGAACAGGCCCAGAACGACCGTTCCGGGCACTTCAAATCGCGGCACGTCTGTCTTTCCGCCCGCGGCCTCGATTTTCTCGAGCGCGGCCGTAATGTCCGGCACACCGATATAAAACAGCTTTTCCGCCGGATCCTGACGAATGGTCATGTCGAGATTCGCAGCATTTCCCGGCGCAAACGTCGCGGGCGTCCCACAGGGCCAGTCGAACACGGTTTCGTAGAACCCCCTCAGCGCGCCCTCATCGGGTCCGGCAATATCCATGAACACAATTGGTGCAGCCATAGCTCCCCTCCCTCGTCTGATGCGGCATACGCTAGCGTGGTTTGGATGGACTTGTCATCTGCTCAAAGGGCAGGTGTCACGAATATTGTAAAACCGGCATATCGAGTCTTGCCGGACGCCCTGCAATTCTGTCATAACACTGATATGGGGATAGAATGCGATTTCGGCGCCTTGAGCGGATACTGGTCTGGCCAATATTGGCTCGGCGAGGATGATACTGACGGCGTGCGCTTCTCGGCCTGCCTGACCATTGAACATGGCCGTCTGACCGGGTCCACGCTGGAGCCCAGTCTGTTGGGGTTGGGCAAGAACAAAGAGAATGAAGCCACGCTGCGCGGGCATGTCTCGCCCGAAGAAGTAATCTTCCTCAAAACCTATAAGGGCGTCGACCACGAGCCTGGTTATTATGAAGGTGAGCTGTCCGAATGTGGGCGTCACATTCTCGGCCGTTGGTATTTTGGCTGGCCGGATGAAGTGTCTGGCCGATTCGAGATGACCTTGAACACTGCCAGCAAGACCGTTCAGGGCGACCACCCCGCCTCTGCGAAAACAGCCGAATAATCCGGCAAATCATTTCTGGCATTCCAGCGCGCATGCGATTAAAGCGCCCGGATGCGCGCTGCTCTCTCCCTTCCGCTTCTGATAGCACTCATCGCCATTGCGATGGGGTCGGGCATTGATGCTATCGTCAAGGCGGTCGCGCCGCAGACCGGCCTGCATCACCTGCTTGCCTGGCGCTTTTTGTTTGGGGGCATCATCGCCTTTGCGGTCTTTCGTGCCCAGAAACGACCCGCCCCAAGCTGGGAAGCGACACGGTTTCATACCGCCCGCGGCCTGATCCAGTTGGGCGGTGCGTTTACCTTCTTCTACGCGTTGATGCACCTGCCTTTGGCGGTCGCAACAATTATTGGTTTTACCGCCGCACTGATGGTCCCCTTCCTCGCTTGGCTCCTTATGGGAGAGCGGGTTTCCCCCATCACCTTGATCGCGACCGCGATTGGATTTGCCGGCGCTGCGTTGGCCGTCACCGGGCGCCCCCAGTCCGGCGCCGTAAGTGAGGATTGGCTGCTCGGCGTCATCAGCTGTTTTGTCGCCGCGTTTCTGTACGCGCTGATGCTGGTCATGCTGCGTATGCGGGCGACGAAAGAAGATGCGACCACGATTGCGATGTTCACCAATATCGTCCCCGGGTTCGCGATGTTGCCCGTCACGCTCGGTCTGTTTGGCGGCGTCGACGGGACCGCCATTCTCCTCTTCCTGCTGCTCGGCGCGCTCGGCTATGCGATGTGGTATCTGATGACCCTCGCTTATGCGCGGGCGCCGGCGCAACGTCTGGCGCCACTGGAATATACTGCCCTGATCTGGAGCGGCATATTTGGCTCGGTCTTCTTCGCCGAATATCCCGGCTGGCAAACCTGGCTCGGCGCGGCGATCATCATTGGCGCCTGCCTGATTGTGGCGTTTGAAGAGCGGTTCGTCACGCGCAAGGAAACCGGCATGCCGGTGAGCGACTTGCCGGAATAGGGCTTAGCCGGAAATCAGATCGCGGTGGCGTTCCAGCATGCCGTCCAGCGCATCAGCCCCGGCTTCGCCCATATAAGGCACAACCAGCAGCATGAATTGCAGCACCGTATCGTGGATCAGTGCCGGTCCGTCACGGTCGCCGCCTTCAACCAGATCATGACTGAGCCAGAAGGTCAGCGTCGACAGCATTTGCTGAACCAGCGGCGCGCGCAGACGCCGGTCCAGATCGACCACATCTTGTTTCTCAAGCTGGCCCAGCACATTCTCGATCGCCTGACGTTTCATGGCGAGGATCTTTCGGAACCGGCTGGCCAGTCCGGGATAGCGTTCCATCATGTCGCCGACATTGCGATAGAAGAACCGGAAATCGTAAATCTCTTCGAGCACAATATAGACAAAGACCCAATTGTCCTCGATCGAGGTGACCGCACCATGGCTGCCACCAAGGATGATTTGCATCTCCTCCTCGAAGCGATCAAACAGCGCTTCAATGATCGGTTCCTTGCCCTTGAAATGGTAATAAAGATTGCCGGGCGACATATCGAGCGCATTGGCGATATCGACAGCCGTTTGCTTGGCTTCGCCTTCCGAATTGAAAAGCGCCAAACTGACATCAAGGATACGATCGCGTGTTTTCATCGGTTCCGGTTCGCGTATGGGCTGAATGGCCTGTTCCCGCGTATATTTGACAGTAAAACGTCAATATGGAACGAATTTGATTGGCCAAGGTTATCGTAATTTAGACTCTTAACCATAAGAGCAAACCTTGTGCCGAACGGGTTTATCCCCGTTCTGGGAGGAAATCGGAGGCATCGATGAGCAAGACCGCGGACTATATTGGGCAGGCAGCTGCCGATTCTACTAATGCATTGAACCCACTTCTGGGCGGCCTGAACCGACAGGAATTGCTCGGGTCCGTGGCGATGATGTTGCGACGAACGAGCATCTCTCCGATGGCTAATGCCAAGTTTGCCGGCAAGATGGCAAAAGAATCCTACGACATCATGATGGGCAATTCCGAGCGCGCGCCCGACCGCAAGGATAAGCGTTTCCGGGATCCGGCCTGGGCCAATAACCCTTTCTACAAGCGCGGCATGCAGACCTATCTCGCGATGCAGGAACATCTCGACGATTGGGTTGGCGACCTGAAGCTTGGCGACATGGAACATGCCCGCGCTGCCTTCGTCATGAACATGATCACCGATGCCATCTCACCCACCAATGCCCTGGCCACCAACCCGGCGGCCAAGAAACGGGCGATTGATAGCGGCGGTCTGTCCCTGATCAAGGGTCTGCAAAACGCCTATGAGGACCTGACCAAAAATGGCGGCATGCCGAGCCGGGTCGACAAGTCACCCTTTGTGATTGGCGAGAATGTCGCGATCACGCCCGGCAAGGTGGTGTGGAAGAATGAGATGATGGAACTCATTCAATACACGCCGACCACGGAAGAAGTGCGTGAGATTCCCTTCCTGAATATCCCGCCCCAGATCAATAAATTCTATGCCAGTGATCTCGACCCGATCACCAGCATCGTTCAATTCCTGCTCAAGAACGGGTTCCAGACCTTTATCATTTCCTGGCGCAACCCAACTAAGGAGCATCGCGATTGGGGCCTGTCCGATTATGTCGACAGCCTGATCCAGTGCACCGAAGTGATCAAGCAGATCACCGATAGCGACAAGATCAATATTTCCGGCGCCTGCTCCGGCGGCATCACGACAGCAACCTTTGCCAGCCTTCTGGCCGCGGCTGGCGATGACCGGATCAATTCGCTGACGCTGCAAGTCTGTGTCCTTGACCCGGAACAGGATGATAGCGAGATGGGCCAGATGGTGTCCGAGCGCAGTCTTGAAATTGCCCGGCGCTATTCCCGCCGCAAGGGCATTCTGAAAGGCGATGATCTGGCGCGGATGTTTGCCTGGATGCGTCCGAATGATCTGGTCTGGAATTATGTCGTCAACAATTACCTGATGGGTGAAGATCCACCGCCATATAATGTCCTGTTCTGGAACGATGATTCGACGAATTTGCCGGCGCAATTGCACTCTGACTATCTCGATTTCGGGCTTCAGAAGCCGTTTTCGAACCCAGGCACGGTGGAAATTGCAGGTCATATGGCCGATCTGACCAAGGTCGATACGGACCTTTTCATCGTCGCTGGTGTCACCGATCACATCACACCGTGGAAAGCGGCTTATCGCACGACAAGCTTGTTTGGCTCTGAAAACATTGAATTTGTTCTCTCCAATTCCGGGCATATTCAATCGCTTCTCAACCCACCCGGTAATCCAAAGGCCAAGTACTTTCGTAATACGAGTATCGCACCGACCGCTGATGAATGGGCCGCCGGAGCTGAAGAAGTCGCTGGATCATGGTGGACCCGTTGGGCAGAATGGTTGCATGACCATGCTGGCGAGATGAAACCAGCGCCAAAAGAAGGCGGATCAGAGCAGTTTAAACCGCTCTATGATGCGCCCGGGAAATATGTGTTCGACTAGAAGCCAGAACAGCTTCGAGCGGCACTGACAGGAGAAGGAGGCCCGAATGGCCACCAGAAAACGTGCCAGCACCGCGACAGCGCGCTTGCCTCAGATCAGCATGGAATCGGTCGGACCGTATACACTGCGGGTCGGTTATTGGCCGGCCGAGATTGCTTCTGACAAGCGCCCCCTGCTCTTCTTCAATGGTATTGGCGCCAATATGGAGCTTGCCTTCGGGCTGGGTGAGTGGATTCGGGATCGCGAAATCATCACGTTCGACATGCCTGGCGTCGGCGAAAGCGAGCCGGCAAGATTCCCTTACCGTCCCTGGATGATGGCACGCGTCGCGCGCCAGCTCTGCGATCGGTTCGACATGGGCGATGTCGATGTTATGGGCGTCTCGTGGGGCGGCGCGATGGCCCAGCAATATGCCTTTCAGTACCGCAACTCAGTTGGCAAGCTCATCCTCTGCGCAACCACAGCCGGCATGACCATGGTGCCGGGCAAAATCAGCGCGATCTCGAAAATGGCGGATGCACGGCGCTACACCGATCCGGATTATATGCGTGAGAATTTCCAGCGCCTTTATGGCGAAGCCGCCGATGAAGGCGCCGGGCAGCATATCGACAATCTCAAACCGCCCGCACCTATGGGGTATGTCTATCAGTTGACGGCCTTCCTGGGCTGGTCCTCTCTGCCTTTCATTCGCTTCCTGCGCATGCCGACGCTGATCATGGCAGGCGATCGCGACGCGATCGTGCCCCTCGCCAATGCGCACATTCTGAAATTCGGCCTCCCAAATGCACGCCTGCATGTGGTTGAAGATGGCGGGCACCTTTTCCTGGTCACTCAAGCCGAGGAAACGGTCGCGGAAATCCTCGACTTCCTGGATGAGCCGATGGACGCGATGCAACCGAAAAGCGTCTGGGAACAAGGCGTCTCAATGGCCTGAAAGCGTTACGTCGCCTATGAGACGCACCCCGCCGGCTGATTGCTTTTTTCTAAATCAGGACCAGACATCGCTGCGCAAGATCGGCGACTAGCGCGTCATCTTGACGACATTTGCCGCGGGCTCAGCCTTGGTTTCCTGCACCAGCTGCATGCTGCGCAGATACGGGATCAGGGCCGATTGGTCCTGAGGCCGGCTGAACAGATAGCCCTGCAACTCATCGCAACCATGATCGCGCAGGAATTGCGCCTGGACATCGCTCTCGACGCCTTCAGCAGTTACAGTGAGGTTCAACGCATGCGCCATGGAAATCGTGGCGCGGGCAATGGCGCGGCTCTGATCGCTGGTTTCGATGCCTCGCACAAAAGTCTGGTCGAGCTTCAACTTATCGAACGGGAATCGCTGCAAGTAGGCCAAAGATGAAAAGCCAGTGCCGAAATCATCCATCGCAATCCGCAGACCAAGATCCTTCAGCTTACGCAGACGGTCCAGGATAAAGGCATTGTCCGACAGGAAGACACTTTCGGTAATTTCCAGCTCAATCCGGTTGGGATCAATATTGGTCTCTTCCAGCTTGCGGTTGATCAGAGACAGCAGACGACTCGAATGCAATTGCAAGGGTGAGACATTGATGCCGACCTTGGTATCTTCCGGCATTTCCAGCGTCGCATTGATCGCATGCTCCATGACCCGGTCACCGAGCGAGATGATGATGCCCTGGTCTTCTGCAATCGGAATGAACTCCGATGGCGCCACCGTGCCGCGCACAGGATGGTACCAGCGCGACAAAGCCTCGACTCCAACCACGGCGCCTGAGCCGGCGTCCACGATAGGCTGGAATTGCAGGTTCAGCGTATCGGACTCGATCGCTTTCGCCAGGTCATTGGCCAGTTCTCTCTGACCGCGAACACGCGCTTTGAAGGATTCCGAATATTCTTTCCAGACGCCGCGCCCACTGCTCTTCGCTGCGAAGAGCGCAAGATCCGCTTCTTTCATCAGGGTCGTGACGTCGCCGGAATGTGACTCAATCCGACGAACGCCGACGCTGGCACCACACTGCACGTCCGTATTGGCATAGTGGAACGGCTTCTGCAGGGCCTCAGTGACGTCCTCAACGAATTTCAGCAAGCGGCTGCCGGTCAGGGGAC
Organism: Pseudomonadota bacterium; assembly: GCA_038532145.1. Taxonomy (GTDB): domain Bacteria; phylum Pseudomonadota; class Alphaproteobacteria; order Caulobacterales; family Hyphomonadaceae; genus Henriciella. Next base: position 8,926 of record JBCBBC010000075.1, read on the forward strand.
GCGATACCAGGAGCGCGAACTCATCCCCGCCATAGCGACACAGCAAATCCATCGGCTCGCACAAATATTCGAGTCGTGTTGCGACCAGCTTCAGCACATCGTCGCCGCCACTATGCCCAAACGTGTCATTGATCCATTTGAAATTATCGAGATCGATCCAGATCAGCGCGCTTTCTGAGCTCATGCGAATTTCGCTATTGAGATGGGCTTTGACCGCTTCCTTGAACGAGCTGCGGTTCAGCAAGCCTGTGAGCGAGTCATACTCGGTCAGGAAGGCCGCGCGATTCTCACTGATGCGCAATTGTGTGATGTCGGTCGCCGAGCCGCGATAACCCGTAAAACGGCCATCCTCAAAGACCGGCCGCGCCGACAGTTTCCAGAAGCGTACATCCGCTTCGATTGAATCCGACAGCTCAAGTTCGAGCGCGACGATTTCCGAGCCGCGAGAAATCCGGGCGCGCAGCAATTCGCGCTCAGATGACGCTTTGAAGAGACTAAGCAGGTTTTGATCCAGAATGGCGTGGCGCGCGGTTTCGCCGAGCAATTCGTCATTATTGATCGCTGTAATTTTGCCGTCTTCCGACGTCGACCAGAAGAAAGTGTCTGTCGCAAACCCGACATCGCGCAGGACTGAATTGATCTCACGTGTCCGCTCAGCGGCGGTCTCCACTTCTGTCAGGCGCTTATTATAGTCGGAGAAATACCATTTTGTGCAGATCGCCAGCCCGCTGAAATAGGCCAGCATGACCAGCGAAATCAGGGCTGATGTCAATTCCGGTTGCAGCAGAGTATTGGCGAGAAAACCGCCAACGGTCGCAGCAATCAGCAGACGCCCCATTTGCGGCATGTATTGCAACAGGACCGCCGCCGCGAGCATGCCGCCAGACAGAATGGCACCGAACACCATGTGCGGGTCATAGGGATCGACGATTGAAAGCACGCCCGGCACCACACCCCAGGCCACTGACAGAGCCACAAATGGAAATCCCTTGATCAGCGTATTGGCCGCGCGGTCGCCGTTGAACAATTCCTTGCGCTCGCGCGTGCTGTACAGGAATAGCGTTGCGCACAGGAACACGTGCACCGTCAACCAGAAGTCAAACAGCCCATTACCGCCCGCATCCTTCATCATCAGGATCGCCGAACTGACCAGGCTGGCCATGAACAGCACGGGTGCAATCAGAGAGACCAGGGCGATTTCGCGGGCCTTGGTCAGATCGATATTGGTGCCGCCAATATCCTTGCCGGTCTTCGCCTGCGTCACATTGAAAAGCATGTTCCACCCAACTTGCCAATTACGTCCAACCGTGAAGATAGGCGATAAAGGCCACGGAAGAATTGAGTTGATGGCTGGAATTTTCGCGCGGCGGTTTACTGTCTCGAAACGAAAACGCCCCGAAGACAATCTCCGGGGCGTCAATATTAATTACATGATTTCAGATATTTAGACTTCGAGCAGCATCCGTTCGGGATCTTCCAGTGCCTGCTTCACGCGCACCAGGAAGGTTACCGCTTCCTTGCCATCAACGATCCGATGATCGTAAGACAGCGCCAGATACATCATCGGTCGGATCACCACCTGACCATCAATTGCAACCGGGCGTTTTTCGATCCGGTGCATGCCCAGGACCCCGGATTGCGGTGGATTGAGGATCGGCGTCGACATCAGCGAGCCATAAACGCCACCATTGGTAATCGTGAATGTGCCGCCTTGCATGTCTGCAATCGACAGCGTGCCATCGCGGGCCTTTTTAGCGACATTGCCTAGCTCGGCCTCAATACCGGCCAGCGACAGCTCGTCACAATCGCGGATGACCGGAACGACCAGGCCACGCTCGGTGCCGACCGCCATGCCGACATCGTAATGGTTCTTATAGATGATGTCGGTGCCATCAATTTCGGCATTCACGGCCGGAATTTCCTTCAGCGCGGCGACCACGGCTTTGGTGAAAAAGCCCATAAAGCCAAGCTTGACACCATGCTTCTCGAGAAAGGCGTCTTTATAGGTTTTCCGTAACTCCATCACAGCCGTCATGTCCACGTCATTGAACGTGGTCAGCATGGCTGCAGTGTCCTGCGCTTCCTTGAGGCGGCGGGCAATTGTCTGACGCAGGCGCGTCATACGTACCCGCTCTTCCCGTGGTCCCAGATCGCGTGGCGGTTTGGCTTCAGCCGGGGCCGCAGCCGCTTTCGGCGTGTTCACATAAGTCAGCGCATCTGCCTTGGTGGCGCGGCCTTCGCGGCCTGTGCCAGGAATATCAGCGGGATTAATGCCTGCCTCGGCTGAAATGCGTCGAACAGATGGGGCGACTGGACGCTCCCCGGTCGCCGCGGGTGCAGCGGCTGCAGGCGTTGGCGCGGGCGCAGCGGCGGCTGGCGCTGCGCTGGCACCGGCACCAGCTGAAATTCGTGCAATCACTGCGCCTGGCGTGACACCATCGCCTTCGGCCACGAGCCATTCGGCAATCACGCCGTCGGCGCTCGCTGGGACTTCCAGCGCCACTTTGTCCGTTTCAATCTCGGCAATCGTCTCGTCTTTGGAGACAGCGTCGCCAACCTGTTTGGCGAAGCTGGCAATGGTCCCTTCCGCAACACTTTCGCCCATGCTGGGGACGGTCACATCAACCGTCGCACCGCCCGCTGCCGGCGCCGCGGCTGGCGCGGAGGCTGCAGCCGGTTCAGCCGCTGGGGCCGGAACCGCTTTCTCGGCGCCATTGGCCCCACCCAAACGTCCAAGCAGAGCACCGATTTCGACGGTGTCTCCTTCGGCGGCCACAATCTCGCTGAGTGTCCCCGCTGCTTCGGCAGAGACTTCGACAGCAACCTTGTCGGTTTCCAGTTCGACCAGAACATCGTCTTTGGCGACGGCGTCGCCGGCCGCTTTCAACCATTTGCCCACGGTCGCCTCGGTCACGCTTTCGCCCAGGGTTGGGACTGTGATATCGGTCATGTTTGGTCTCTGTCTTCGTCTTTACTTATGTCTATTTAGGTGACCAGGCTGTCTTCTACAGGCTTGTCGCTCAAGGCGGATGAGATGAACGCATCTTTCTCTCTATTATGCGTCGAGAGCAACCCGGTGGCTGTTGCAGCAGCGGGTGGCCGTCCTGCATATTTAGGGCGCGCATGCGCACTGCCCACATGGTTGGCGGCCCACTCGATCTCATCGCGAATAAATGTCCAGCCCCCCATATTGCGCGGCTCTTCCTGGCACCAGACCAGTTCAGCTTGCGGGAAGCGCTTAAGCTCTTCCATAAAGGCTTTACGCGGTACGGGGTAGAATTGTTCCACGCGGAGCAGATAAATATCATCTGCGCCGGACTCTTCCCGCGCTTCGAACAGATCGTAATAGACCTTGCCGGAGCAAAGAACCACGCGGCGGATCTTATTGTCTGCCACCAGTTTCACCTTGCCTTCGCGCCCGGGTGTTTCGGCATCATCCCACAATACGCGGTGGAATGAGGATTTGGTGTTCATGTCATCAAACGCGCTGGTCGCCAGCTTGTGTCGCAGCAGAGATTTCGGCGTCATGATGACCAGAGGCTTGCGGAAATCGCGGTGGATCTGACGGCGCAAGGCATGGAAATAATTGGCCGGCGTGGTCAGATTACAGACTTGCCAATTGTCTTCCGCGCACATTTGCAGGAAGCGTTCAAGCCGCGCCGACGAGTGTTCCGGTCCCTGCCCTTCATAGCCATGCGGCAGAAGCATGGTCAGGCCCGACATGCGCAACCATTTCCGCTCAGCCGAAGAAATGAACTGGTCGAAGAAAACCTGCGCCCCATTGGAGAAGTCGCCAAACTGGGCTTCCCACATGACCAGTGCATTCGGATTGGCCAGCGTATAGCCATATTCATAGCCAAGCACTGCTTCTTCAGACAGAAGCGAGTCGATGACTTCATATTCAGCCTGCCCCTCACGCAAATGATTGAGCGGGGTGTGGCGCTCACCGGTCTTCTGATCAATCATGTGACTGTGGCGTTGTGAGAACGTGCCACGACCGCAATCCTGACCCGACAGGCGGACATGGAAGCCTTCATCCAGCAGGGTTGCGAACGCGAGATGCTCCGCTGTGGCCCAGTCGAGGCCCTTGCCGGTCGAAATCGCATCGGCGCGGCCTTTCATGACCCGGCCTAAAGTTCGGTGAATGCCAATATTTTCCGGTACGGTCGTGATGCTTTCGCCAAGCTCTTTCAGCTTTGCCTTGGACACGCCGGTCTTGCCGCGGCGATCATCATCTTCCGGCAGGCCAAGGCCTTCCCATTCGCCTTCCAGCCAGTCCGCCTTGCTGGTGACAACCTCCTTGCCGTCATCGAAGGCCTTGTCGAGGAAATCTTCGAAGGCTTTGACTTCCGTTTCGACCTCTTCGGACGTCATCAAGCCCTCGGAAACGAGCCGTTCACTGTATAATTCGCGAGTCGATTTATGACCTTTAATCCGGGTATACATGACCGGCTGGGTGAACATCGGTTCGTCACCCTCATTATGGCCGAACCGGCGGTAGCAGAACATGTCGATGACCACGTCCTTGCCGAATTTCTGGCGATATTCGGTCGCGACTTTCGCCGCATAGGTAACCGCTTCGGGGTCGTCGCCATTAACGTGGAAAATCGGCGCCTGAACCATCAATGCGACATCCGACGGATAAGGGGACGAACGCGAATACATCGGGCTGGTCGTAAAACCGATCTGATTGTTGATGATAAAGTGAATGGTCCCGCCTGTGCGATAGCCTTGCAGGCCAGACAGCGCGAAACACTCCGCCACGACGCCCTGCCCCGCAAAGGCCGCATCGCCATGCAGCAACAGTGGCAACTTTTTCGACCGGTCGAGATTGCCCGTCTCTTCATACTGCATGAATTGCTTGGCCCGCGCCCGGCCCATGACGACCGGGTCAACTGCTTCCAGGTGAGATGGATTGGCATTCATGGTCAGATGGACCGTATTGCCGTCAAACTCGCGGTCCGATGAGGCCCCGAGATGGTATTTCACATCGCCGGATCCGAATTCATTGGCGCCCTGGGTCGAGCCGCCCATGAATTCGTGGAAGATTTTCTCATACTCTTTGCCCATCACGGCGGCGAGCATGTTCAGCCGGCCACGGTGCGGCATGCCGACGACAATCTCATCAACGCCAAGCGCGCCGCCGCGCTTGATAATCTGCTCCAACGCTGGCACCGCGGCTTCGCCGCCATCAAGGCCGAACCGTTTGGTGCCGGGATAGCGTTTGTGCAGGAAGCGCTCAAACGTCTCCGCTTCGATCAGCTTGGACAGGATCGCTTTCTTGCCTTCTGGCGTGAAGGCGACGCCCTTGTCGGGCCCTTCGATCCGTTCTTGCAGCCAGCTTTTCTCTTCGGGATTGGAAATGTGTTGGAACTCGATCCCGATGGTCGAGCAATAGGTGCGCTGAACAATATCGAGGATCTGTCGGACACTGGCATTCTCAAGCCCCAGGACGCCGTCAATGAAGATTTCGCGATCCAGATCGCCCTCTTCGAAGCCATAGCTTTTGGGATCCAGTTCCGGCTGATATTCCGGCACTTCCAGGCCAAGCGGGTCGAGCTGAGCCTGCAAATGCCCGCGCACGCGATAGGCGCGGATCATCATGATCGCGCGGACTGAGTCTTTTACAGCACGCTCAACATCCGCGTCGGAGGCCCCTGGCGCGGCCGCCTTGATCTTCTTTTCCAGCTTCGGCTCGAGCAGAACCCAATTGCCGTCAAAAGCCGCCGTTTCTTCCGGCGAATCGGGCTTCGGCCATTGTGTACGCTTCCAGCTGGCGCCATCCGCATTGCGGGTCGCATCGGCGCTGCCATCGCCCAATTCCTGGAAGAAGGCGCGCCAGCTTTCCGGCACCGAATTCGGATTGGCCGCATATTTGGCCTGCATCTGTTCGATCCAGACCGCGCTGCCCCATACAGGAAT
>JBCBBC010000076.1:0-13802 GCA_038532145.1 Pseudomonadota bacterium
GGGCGTGCTCATCACGGACCACCAGGTGCGTGAAACACTGCAAATCGTCGATCGTGCGTCGATCATCTATGAAGGCAGCGTCCTGTTTGAAGGCGCGCCGGATGAGGTGTTGCGCAATGAAGACGTCCGCCGGGTCTATCTCGGCCAGAGATTTGCGGCGTAGAGGGCGGTCCCATGAGTGCCTATCAACGCTTAGACATGCGCCAGGGCCAGTCCCTGGTGATGACGCCGCAGCTGCAGCAAGCGATCAAGCTGTTGCAATTGTCGAACATCGAACTGGCGGAATTCGTCGCTGAAGAAATCGAAAAGAACCCGCTACTTGAGCGCGGCGAGAATGCCGCGCCGGAAGAATTTGATGGCGATGTCGACAAGGCCAAGGGCCGGGACGAACTGTCGCTTGATGGTTCAGACGGCATGGGTACTGCGCGCGACGCGGTCGATGCCGCGGACAGTGACATGTATGAATCCGGCACCGGCTCGGACGAGGCCCGCACGGCCAATAGTCAGTCTGGCCCGTCTGCCAGTACGGACTGGTCTTCGGTCGGTTCAGGTCGTGGCGGCGGTGAGGATTTCGACTTTGAGGGCTCGCTATCCAGCGAGAAATCCCTGCACCAGCATTTGCACGACCAGCTATCCATAGCCGGCCTGAGCCAGGCCGACAGCCTGATCGGTGCCCGCCTGATTGATGAGACCGATGAGTCCGGCTTCTGCAAGGTTGATCTCGCTGAAGTGGCGGAAGCCCTTGGCGCCGATCCGGCCAATGTCGCGGCGGTGTTGGACGTCTGTCAGGGCTTTGACCCGACGGGCGTCATGGCGCGCGATCTGACCGAATGCCTGGCTCTGCAGTTGAAAGAGCGCGACCGGCTCGATCCGGTCATGCAGACCTTCCTCGACAATCTGCATCTCGCCGGCAAGCACGACATCAAGGCGCTGTCTGAAGTGTGCGGCGTCGACAAGGAAGACGTCATGGACATGCTGGCCGAGCTGCGTACGCTCAGCCCGCGCCCGGCCTCCGGCTTTGCGACTGAGGCAACCATTGCCGTTGCGCCGGATGTGTTCGTCAAGGAATTGCCAAATGGCATGTTCGCGGTCGAACTGAACAGCGAGACCTTGCCGCGTGTTTTGATGGACAAGGCCTATTATGCCGAAGTCAGCGCGCTGCCCATGCGCGACGCAGAGAAAGAGTTCATCTCTGACTGCGCGGCCAATGCGACCTGGCTCATCAAATCTCTCGACCAGCGTGCGCGCACCATCCTGAAAGTGGCGAGCGAGATTGTCCGCCAACAAGATGCCTTCTTTGCGCATGGCGTCGCGCATTTGCGCCCACTCAACCTGAAACAGGTGGCGGACGCGATCGAGATGCATGAATCCACCGTCAGCCGGGTCACCAGCAACAAATATATGGCGACCCCGCGCGGCCTGTTTGAACTCAAATATTTCTTCTCTGCTGCCATCCCGTCCACGGGGGGTGGTGAGGCCCACTCGGCAGAAGCTGTGCGGTATCGGATCAAGCAATTGATCGATGAAGAGGGCGATAAAGTCTTGTCTGATGACAAGATCGTCGAGATCCTGACAGAATTCGGGATCGAAATCGCCCGCCGTACGGTCGCGAAATATCGCGAGAGTCTGGGCATTCCAAGTTCGGTGCAGAGACGCCGGCTATTAAAGGCGAGCGCTTAAACAGCCGTAGAGATCTACCCAGGACACGGTCAGAAGCGGCGTGTTGCCATCGGGCCATGCTTGATGAGCAGAGCTCCGGTTCTACTCGGCTTCGTCGAGCCGATTATGCTCTCTTAAAATCTGACGCAGCGTCTCGTGATCCAGCCGTTCCACCGTGACATCATCCGCACCAACCATCGTGTCAGCGGCGATCAGCGCGTTTATGATCGCTTCTTCGGTCGCTTGCACAACGCCCTCATAGAGATAGTCGAGCGTAAACCGCGCATCATCTGTAATCGCTTCATATGTGACAATGTCCGTCTCGGAATATCCAAGCGGATTCGCCGTCGAGAATGCCAGAAAGATCTCGCCTGACCCGCGTTCCGCGACGCCGCCGACGCGCGCCACGCCCATGGCAGACCGTTTTGCAAATCGCTCCAGCTGCATTGGCAGCAAGGGGGCGTCCGTGGCAATAATGCCCATGATCGAGTTGCCGTTCTGGAGCCGGTCGAAGGAATGTGTGTATTCATCCGGATTGAGCGTCTCTCCGACGGGGACACCGGCAACTGTCAGCCGCCAGGGTAATCCGAAATTTGCTTGAACCAGGACGCCGATCGTATAGGGCCCGACTTTCCGCAAACTCGTCCCTGTGCCCGCCTTGAACCCGAAACTGATCATGCCCGTTCCACCGCCGACATTGCCTTCGGCAATTTTGCCGGATGTCGCTGAGTTCAATGCCTGAAACACATGGTCTTGCGTGATGTGGCGGCCATACATGTCGTTTAGCGTCCCATCCCAGGTTTCTGCAACAACGGGAAGATGGAACATGTCATCCGGATCGCGGTCGCGCATCCACTCTCGCGAGGCGACATGAACGTCCGCAACGCTATAGGTATTGGTTAGAAGAATGGGCCCAAACAGGGTGCCGAACTCGTCAACCCAGTGAATGCCGGTCATTTCACCATCACCATTCATGGTGAAACGCGCTGCAAAGGCGCCCTCCGTATTGTGTTTCCCTCTAGGATGGATGGCTGTAACGCCTGTTCGAACCGGGCCTTCACCAATGATCAAGGGACCCGTGCCGTCGATCAGTGTGGTATATCCAACTTCCACGCCTTCAACATCGGTGATCGCATTATTCGGACCCGGCACGCCGTCAAACGGGATTCCAAGATCGCGCGCGCGGGGGGCTTCTTCGGCAACAACACAATTTGTTTGCGCAATTAAGAGTGTGCAGAGACAGATTGTTCGAAGCATTCGCGCGCGCCTTTTGCAGAAAAATGGAACATCCGAATAGTTCCACGAGAAACCATGGATGATCAATCTATTCTTAGAGACTAGAGATCATGCGTGCGCCGGTCTCGGTGCCCGAAGACCTTTCTCGGGACGGATTGGGCTCGCTCATCCCCGCGTCGGCGGGGATCTGGTGCGGCGAGTCCCGGCCTGCATAGCCTGAGATCCCCGCCTGCGCGGGGATGAGCGAGGTTTGAATCCGACCGGGTTCAGGGTGCGCTTACCTTCAACATCATGATCATTCATCGCTATCTCTTCGCGCATTACCAGCAGGTCGCTGTCTATTTCTGGCCGATCCTGTTCTGGAACCTGTGGCGGGTTGATCGGTGGAGTGAAGCAACCGGCAGGCAAGCCTTTGTACAAGTTGACCGCTATGGCCGGGCCTGGGTGCCATATTTTGAGGGCATGGCGCGGAACTATATGGCGCACGATCCGGAGATCCGCTTTTATGCGCCGAGTGATGTCGAGGACCTGTGCCCGCAGGTCTTCGAACGGGCCTTCTCCCTCATATCCGATTGTCCCGGGCTTGACCCGGGATCTCGTGCCACAAGTCCGGAAGTTCTGAGAGAGATCCCGGGTCAAGCCCGGGATAGTCGGACACGGGTGCGTCTCGAACCCGGCTAGCCGCAATCCAAAACCCCCGAACGCCTCATCCTGAGCCTGACGAAGGACGAGGCGGGGCGTCCAGCAAGCCTGACCCCCAATCCTTCGCCAAGCTCAGGATGAGGGTCTCAGAGACCCAAACCAAAACAGAGACCCGTCCCGCCCGCATGCCGGGCCGCACGTGCTGACGCAAATCCCAGCTCTGAGACCGGCCCTTCAATTCCCGATTGACTCTCTCTCAAAAAAGAACAAAAACAGAACAAATGGGACAGACAGACTTACATGCCCTGCAGGCTGCAGGCACACTTTCATCTGCGCAACCGGCACTCGCTGTGGGCGCGCGGGTGGCGCTGCGCACAGGGCGTATTCATGAAGTGACCGGGGCCGGGGCTGATATGTTCGCCGTTCTGGCCGCCGCTGAACAGGCGGAAAGCGTGGTCTGGATTGGCCTGTACCGGGACATGGCGACGCTCTGCCCAACCGGACTGCAGGATTATCTCAAGGTCGAGACCTTGATCCTGATCGAAGCCGTCTCGCGCGGGGAATTGCTATGGGCGACGGACCAGGCCCTGCGGGCAGATGGCGGCTTTTGCGTCATCCTGGAAATGCCGGACATGCTGTCTTTGAAAGAGAGCCGCCGGTTGCAACTGGCGGCGGAGCAGGGCGGCGGCATCGGCCTGCTGCTGCTGCGCGGCGGGGTCAGCACGTCTGCGGCGCAGACCCGCTGGCAATGCGCCCCCATGGCGGCCGAAGACCCATCACCGAATGCGCCCCAGGCGCCGATATGGGACTGGCGCTGCGAGAAGGGCAAGAATGGCGAAACGGGCCGCTGGCGCGTGACTTATCAGCGAGGGCAGAATGCCAAGGATATGCTCCATATGGCTGCCACAGCTCCCGCTTGATCGGCTGGCCCGGCATGGCGATCCGCGCCTGACCGGCCCCTTTGCCGTGATCGCGGAAGAGCGCAATGCCTGGCGCCTGACGCATGTGAATGACCTGGCTTTGGCAGCTGGGGTGAAAGCCGGGCAGGCTTTGGCCGATGCCCGCGCCATCTGTCCGGAATTGCTGACCGAGCCGAGCGACCCGGTGCGCGAAGACCTATTATTGCGGGCGCTGTGGCGCTGGGCCGATGCCTTGTCGCCGCGGGTCTCGCTCGATCCGCCGGATGGGTTATTGCTCGACATTACAGGCTGCGCCCACCTGTTTGGCGGCGAGGCCGAGCTGGGGCGGGAGGCGCTGACCCGGTTGCAGGACTTGCAGCTTCAGGCCCAGATCGGGATGGCTGATACCAAGGGCGCGGCCCAGGCCCTGGCGCGATTTGGGCCGGGTGAGGTTTCCCTGGCCCCGCCCGGGCAGAGCGTGGCGGCGCTCGCCCCCTTGCCGATTGCGGCGCTGGACCTGCCAGACAAGATGGTCAGCGAACTGGCCCGGGCCGGCCTGACCCTGATCGGTCATCTGCATGAACAGAAATCAGCTGAACTGGCTCGTCGGTTTGGGCTGCGCCTGACCCAGCAGCTTGGCACGGCCAGTGGTCTGGCGCCCGACCCGGTGACGCCGAAAGCGGCGGACCCGACTTATGCGGCGCGGATGACCCTGCCAGAACCGATTGGCTTTCTTGAGGATCTTGAAAATGTCCTGCAGCGTCTGGCCGCGCAAGTCTGCGGGCGCCTGAGCCATGACCAGCGCGGCGCCCGGCGCTTTCAGCTGACCGTGCGCTGTGTCGATACGGGCGATCATCATCTCGGCATTGGCTTTGCCCGGCCGTGCCAGGATCCGGACGCGGTGCTGCGGCAATTCTCGCATGCCCTGTCCCGGCTGGAGGTGGAGTACGGCGCGGACTGGTTCCGGCTGGTGGCGCAGCAGATCGAGCCGATCCGCCTGAAGCAGGGCAGCTTTGGTGAGGATGCCAAACGCGCCGACCAGCGCCTGATCCTGATTGAGACGCTGGGCAATCGAATCGGCTTTGACCATGTCCGCATCTTCAATCCCCGTGACAATCATGTGCCTGAGCATGAATTCGAACAGATTGAAGCGGCGGGCGTGCAACCCGGCTGGCGGTCGGCGCCGCGAGCCCGGCCGATCCGTCTGTTCACGCCGCCGGAATTTGTCCAGATCGAAACGCCCGGCCGTCCGCCACGGGCGTTCAAATGGCGACGCCTGTCATTTCTGACGCAGACGGCCAAAGGTCCGGAACGGATCACGCCGCGCTGGCACCGCGAAGATGATTTGCGCACCCGCGATTATTGGCAGGTCCAGACCGAGCAGGGGCGCCGCCTCTGGCTGCTCACCTATCCCGGCGAGGCACAGGAGGATTGGTATGTCGCAGGAGAATTCCCGTGACCTATGTCGAACTGTTCGCGATCAGCAATTTCACATTCCTGACCGGCGCCTCGCATGCCGAAGAGCTGGTGACCCGGGCGCGCAAGCTTGGCCTTGGCGGCCTCGCCATTGCGGACCGCAACACGTTTGCCGGCATTGTCCGCGGGCATAGTGCCGCGAGAGAGCTCGGCTTGCGCTATCTGGTCGGCACAAGGCTGGTGCTGACGGATGAGACCGAGATTCTTGCCTATCCAAGGGATCGCCAGGCCTTTGGCCAGTTGTCGCGGCTGCTGACACTGGGCAAGCGCCGGACCGTCAAAGGCCAGTGCGAGCTGCGGTTGGAAGATGTGCTGGACTATTGTGACAATTGCATCCTGATCGGGCTCCGCGGACCTGAATTCGGCCAGACCCTGCGGGCGCTGCAAACGGCGTTCGGAGATCACGTCTTTATCGGCCTGGTGCCGGAATATGATGGCGCCGATGCGGACCGGTTCGCCGCGGCGCAGGCCATGGCGGACCGGATCGGACTTGAGACTGTGGCGCTTGGCAATGTCATCATGCATGCGGCGGGGCGCTTGCGTCTGGCCGATGTCCTGTCCTGCATTCGCGAGAAAACCACGATCGACAAGCTCGGCCGCCGGGCCTTGCCGAATGCCGAGCGGCGGATCAAGTCCGAGTTCGAGATCCGGCGGCTGTTTCAGGCCTATCCTGAGGCCGTTGCCAATACGGCGCGCATTGCCGAGGCCTGTCCCTTCTCGCTGGATGAGCTGCGCTATGAATATCCGGACGAGATTGCCGATGGTCTGGCGCCGAATGACCGGCTGCGCAAATTGACCGAAGAGGGCCTGGTGCGACGCTATCCGGATGCTGTCCCGCTGAACGTGCGGGCCATGGTCGAGAAAGAGCTGCGCCTGATCGGCGAGCTGGATTATGCCCGCTATTTCCTGACCGTGCATGATGTCGTGACCTTTGCGCGTTCGAAAGGCATCCTCTGTCAGGGGCGCGGCTCCGCGGCCAATTCTGTGGTCTGTTATGCGCTTGGGATTACCGAGGCCTCGCCGGACATGATCACCATGGTGTTCGAACGCTTCATCTCCGAAGCCCGCAACGAGCCCCCCGACATTGATGTCGATTTCGAGCATGAGCGGCGCGAGGAAGTGATCCAGCATATTTACGAGAAATATGGCCGCCACCGCGCCGGTCTCTGTTCGACCGTGATCCATTATCGCTCGCGCAGCGCCATTCGCCAGGTCGGGCAGGCTATGGGCCTGTCCGTCGATGTCGTCTCGGCCTTGTCGAGTCAGGTCTGGGGTGTGTCCTCGTCCGATCTGGAGGATGAGCGGGCCAAATCCGCCGGGCTTGATCTCGAAGACCGGCGCCTGCGCCAGACGCTGGATCTCGCCAAGCAGATTATCGGTTTCCCCCGGCATCTGTCCCAGCATGTTGGCGGCTTTGTCATCACCAAAGGACGGCTGGATGAGCTGTGCCCGATCGAGAATGCGGCCATGGCGGACCGGACGGTGCTGGAATGGGACAAGGATGACATTGAAGCTTTAGGCATGCTCAAGATTGATGTCCTGGCGCTCGGCATGCTGACCTGTATCCGGAAATGTTTCGACTTGCTCGAAATGTGGAAAGGGGAACGCTACACGCTGGCAACGCTGCCGCAGGATGATCCGGTCGTTTATGACATGCTGTGCGAGGCCGATACGATTGGCGTCTTTCAGGTTGAGTCCCGGGCTCAGATGAATTTCCTGCCCCGCATGCGCCCGCGCACCTATCAGGATCTGATCGCCGAAGTCGCGATCATTCGACCCGGGCCGATCCAGGGCAATATGGTTCATCCCTATCTGCGTCGCCGGCGCGGTGAGGAACAGATCATCTATCCGTCAGAGGAATTGCGCGAGGTGCTGGAACGGACTTATGGCGTGCCGCTCTTCCAGGAACAGGCGATGCAGATTGCCATTGTGGCAGCGGGATTTACCCCGACCGAGGCCGATGCCTTGCGCCGGGCCCTGAATGGCTTTCGCCGCCAGGGGGCGGTTGAGGATTTCAAGGAACGGTTCCTGGCGGGCTGCCTTGAGCGGGGCTATGAAAAGGAGTTTGCCGAGAATTGTTTCAAACAGCTGGAGGGCTTTTCCAGCTATGGCTTCCCGGAAAGCCATGCCGCAAGCTTTGCCTTGCTGGTCTATGTCTCGTCCTGGATCAAGTGCCATCATCCGGACGTGTTCTGTTGCGGCCTGCTGAATGCCCAGCCCATGGGGTTCTATGCGCCGGCCCAGATTGTTCGGGATGCACGCCAGCATGGCGTGACGGTTCTGCCGGTCTGCACCGAACACAGTTTCTGGGACAATGTCCTGGAGCCCCTGCCGAATGGCGGCTTTGCCGTCCGGCTTGGCTTTCGTCAGATCAAGGGCTTTGCCGAGGATGATGGCCATTGGATCGCCGCAGCACGCGGCGCGGGCTATGGCGATGTCGAGGCCATATGGCGCCGTGCCGGGGTCGGGCGCGGGGCGCTGACCAGGCTGGCAGGGGCGGATGCGTTTGCGGTCTATGGTCTGGCGCGCCGGGATGCGCTCTGGTCGGTCAAGGGGCTCGGCGCGGACCGCCCGCTGCCGCTGTTTGAGAAGACCGGCGAAGGCCTGCCGGAGGACAGTGCCAATCTGCCTCTGCTCAGCCTGCATGAGAGTGTGTTTGAGGATTATGTCGCGACCCGCCTGACCTTGCGCGATCATCCCGTCAATCTGTTGCGGGACAAGCTGCCCCGCTTCTCACCAGCCGAGTATCACCGGACCACGACGGATGGCGCCTGGCTGGCGGTGACAGGTCTGGTCATCACGCGTCAGCGGCCGGGCACGGCGAGCGGGGTGATCTTTCTGACGCTGGAAGATGATACATCCGTGTCGAATGTTGTGGTCTGGCCGAAAGTCTTCGCCAAGTTTCGCAAGGAGGTGATGGCCGGACGCTTGCTACATGTCCGCGGCAAGCTGCAGCGCGAAGGCACGGTGACGCATGTGATTGCCACCCAGATTGTCGATTATTCCTACCTTCTGGACGGGCTTGGATATCCGGAATTTGCTGGCGACAGTATCGATCCGTCACGCGACAATGCGGACGAAGCCAGGCGCCCGGTACAGGACATGCGGTCCGGTCCGAGAAGCGAGAAACGCCGTGCTGTAACGGACGCGATTACGGCCGAGCTCCAAGAAGCGCACCGGGCCCGCATTGCCGCTGGCGTCCGGCATCCGCGCGAACAGGCCAAGAAGCTGTTCTATAGCCGTGACTTTCATTGAGGCGCGGGATTACTCCGCCGCAGGGCGAACGTCCCGTTCAGGCTCGGCCCAGTCAAACTCTCGCGGTGCCGGTGCAATCGGCTCAACCGACTGTCCACGCAAACGCGCGACCATGCGTTTGCGCCAGCGACCCATCTTTTCCGGCGCTGCCAGCCAGACCGGCGTGACGATCAGGGTCAGCATGGTTGAGAAGCCAAGTCCGAACACGACCGCTGTGGCCAAAGGCACCCACCATTCCGCCGTAACGCCGCCAAAGCTGATCGCGCCTTCGCGGAAATTCACATTCATCATGAAGACCATCGGCAACAGGCCACAAATCGTTGTCAGCGTGGTGAGCAGGATCGGTCGAATGCGCTGGGCCGCCGCCGCGATGGCGGCTTCTTCACCGGTTCGTCCGTCACGCTTCAAACGCTGGAACGTATCGATGAGCACAATATTATTGTTCACGACAATGCCGGCGAGTGCGACCACCCCCGTGCCGATCATCAAGATGGAAATATAAGGCAGGACCAGTTGAATGCCGATCAACACGCCTGCCGTGGAGAGGATCACAGCTGAAAGCGTCAGCACCACGTGATAGAAATTGTTGAACTCCCAGAGCAGGATAATACCCATCAGGAAAAGCGCGGAGAGCGCCGCAACTCCAAAGAAGGCTTCGGCTTCTGCCGCATCCTCATCAGCGCCTTCGAACCGAATGTCGACAGCAGGGTCGATATCCGCAGCTGCGATCACGCCTTTCAGCTCTTCAACCTTGGCGGCGCCTTCGCCTTGGACGATCGCATTGGCCCGGACCAGTACGATCCGCTTGCCGTCTCGGCGTTCAATCTTGGTGACTTTTTGAGCCGGTTTGCGCTCGACAAATTGGGATAGCGGGACCTGGCCATTGGGCGTTGCGATCCGTAGGCGATCGAGGGCCTGAACGCTCCGCTCGCTCTCAGGCAACCGGACCCGAATATCGATTTCGTCCAGCGCATCGTCGGGACGATAGCGCCCGACAAGAATACCGTTTGTGACCAGCTGAACGGCGGCGCCAACCTGGGCCACATCAACGCCAAACTTGCCGGCCTGGGCGCGGTCGACTTCCAGCTGATATTCAATGCCCGGCAGGGGACGGCTGTCTTCGACCTCGCGAAGGCCGTCCATAGAATCAACCAGACCACGGACTTGCGCAGCGGCGATCATCAGGGCTGCGCCATCATTCGACCGAACGGCGACCTGAATATCCTTGCCGACCGGCGGGCCCTGTTCCAGCTTGCGCACTTCGGTTCTCAAGCCGGGAACGCCGACCAGGGCGTCGCGAATATTCTGTTCTGTCACACGACCATCAAAGCCAGCTTCACGATCCGTCAGATTGATCAGGATCCGGCCGATCGTATCTTGCGGCGGTGAACTGACACCATCAAAGTTGAAAGAGCCAGAGCCTTCGCTGCCAGAGGTCGAGGCCATAGATTCAATGCCTTCCAAAGGCAGAATGCGATTCATGGCGCGATCGACGATTTCATATTCTTCGTCGGCGGAAAGATTGCCTTGCGCCTGGACAAAAACATAGAGCTGTTCGGGTTCGACATCGAGGAAGAGTTCAGACTTGTGCGTCGTTGAGTCGAACCAGACAAAGATCGCGACGATCAGGGCGCTGGCGCCGGCGGTGACCAGGAAAGGCCTTTTGATCAGAGCCGATGTGGTGCGCGCATATCGGCCGAACCAGCCTGATGCCTTGAGCGGATCACCAGCGACGCCGGAGACTTCGACCAGACCATTATTGTCATCCTCATCGACGCCGCGACCACCGATTACGGAACCCAGTACTGGCAGGAAGATGAGCGCCATGACCAGAGAGGCGACCAGAACAAAGATCAAGGTGATCGGCAGGTAGGACATGAATTTGCCGACCAGGCTGTCCCAGAACAGGAACGGGAAGAAGGCCGCCAGCGTCGTCGCCGATGAGGCAACGATGGGCCAGAACATCCGTTTTGCAGCCATGCCATAGGCCTGCTTTCGGTCCAGGCCTTCGGCCATTTTTCGGTCAGCATATTCGACCACGACAATGGCGCCATCGACCAGAATTCCGACGGCGATCACCATGCCGAACATGACCATCATGTTGATGGTGTATCCGAACATGCCAAGCATCAGGAAGGCCATCACGAAGGACCCGGGAATGGCGAGCCCAACCATGCCGGCGGAGCGCAGGCCCAGGGCCGCAACCACGATGATCATGACCAGAACGACCGCGACAGCAATTGAAGCCTGGAGTTGACCGAGCTGCTCGTCGATCATTTCAGACATATCGGAGGTCAGAGTCACATTAACGGTGGAGGGCCATTTTTCCTGCGAGCGTTCCACGATTTCCTGAACCTCAGCGACCGTGTCGAGAATGTTTGCGCCGGTCCGTTTGACGATCTGGATCGAGACAGCTGGCTGGCCGTCAAACTTGGCATACTGGTTTCTGTCCTTGAAGGTTCGCCGAACCGTGGACACGTCAGACAGGGTGATGGACGCATCGCCCGCGGATTTGATTGGCAGATCGAAAGCGTCTTGCGCGGTCTTGATCAGGCCAGGCACTTTGACCGGGAATCGGCCTTCGCCCATATCGATCCGTCCAGCGGGCACCAGGCGGTTATTGTTGGCGACGGCGGCGAAGATTTCCTGGTAAGAAAGATTATAGGCTTCGAGCTTCGCCGGATCGACTTCGATTTCGAGAACTTCTTCCCGGTCACCATTCAGATTGGCTTCGAGCACGCCTTCCAGACCTTCCAGCTCGTCTGAAAGTTCCAGGCCAATCTTGTACAGGCTCCGCTCTGGCGCGTCGCCATAGAGATTGATGGCAAGGATCGGGAACAGCGCCGCATTAATTTCTGTAATGATCGGTTCGCGCGCCTCTTCTGGAAAATCGCGCTGGGCCAGATCAACTTTCTCCTGCACGTCCAAAACGGCCTGGTCCTGGTCGAAGGAGACGTCAAACTCGACAATAATCTGTCCCGCACCCTCCAGGGCAAAGGAGTCGATTTGCTTGACTCCTTCAATGCCTTGCAGCTCGCTTTCAACCGGCCGAACCAGCAGTCGTTCAGCGTCCTCAGGTGAGACACCCTCAAGCGGTATGGTGATGCCGACAAACGGGATCGGCACGTCCGGATCCGCTTCTTTCGGCAGATTGATGTAAGTCATCGTTCCGGCGATCAGCGCGACCACCAGAATTGCTAGGACCATACGGGCCCGGCCAATTGCGCCATCGATTAGACCATTCATCGGCTGAACTCGATCGTTATGGGCGAAACTTCCACCCCTTCTTTGAGATAGTCCTGTCCAGCGGTCAAAAGGTTCACGCCGGAAGGAATGCCGCTGACCCAAATACCATTCGGTGCATCATCGACAACATTCACCTCGGCGAACTGGACCGTATTCGACGTGTCGACATAACGGACTCCAATCCGGCCATCATCATGCAATACGAGGGTTGCCGGCGTGGTCAGGACAGCTGGCACTTCGCCCAGGCCAAGTCTGACTGAAGCGGTGAGGCCGGCCGCGATGCTGGCATCAGCATTCGGGATTTCGACTTCGATGCGGAAGGTGCGAGTCTGTTGATTGGCGGTGCGGGCGACGAACCGGACTTTGCCTACGGCTGTTCGACCGGTGGCGAATTCGACATTGACCGGTTGCTCCGGATCAATTGTACTCAGCTGGTCCTCAGTCGCATCGACCGCGACAATGATCGGATCGAGATCGACCAGGCGGCCGCAGGGGGCTCCAATCGAGAGAAAATCGCCCAGCTCGGCTGAACGCGCCTCGAAAACGCCGTTGAAGGGTGCTGTGATCCGCGTCTTGGCCAGTTCAATTCGGGCAGCGGCCAGGGCCGCTTCAGCGCCATCGAGGGCGGCTTTGGTCGCGGCGGCGCGATTGGATGTGGTCCAGCCTTTTTCTTCCAGCTGGCTCTGTGCGTCATGATCGAGCCGGGCAGACGCGACCGCGGCTTCAGCCTCGGCAATCCGGGCGGTGCGGCTTTCGACGTCGAGACCGCAAAGTAGAGCACCTTTTCGGACGGTCTGACCTTCCTGAACTGACGCATTGGTCACGGTGCCCATGGTCTCTGCGCGGACGGTGACTTCCCGATCAGGTTCGGAGCTGCCTTTCAGGGAAACATTGACTTGATGCGGAACGAGTGTGGCGGGCTGCACAATCACTTCGGGCAGTGCTGTATTTGCTGTCGCAGACGCATCGCTTGCCGAATTCGCAGGTTGTTCGGCTGGCGCGCGTGTCACGCCACGAAACACAAAATAGGCAAGCAACGCCAATAAGATGAATCCGGCTGTGCGGACGGAGGTCGGAAAGGAGGGCATTCGGGAGGCTGCCTTTCTGGAATGCACGGGCGTTTTCGCCACTTTTATTATAGTTAACCGCCATACCAACGAATGATTTCCATACGGAAAAAACACGCTGAAAAACCTGACGGTCGCGTCAACATATAGTTCATTTTTGACAAAATCGTGAGTCTCTCAACCGTCCCGCGCGTTTTTAGCGCAGGTGGACCCTCGAAAGTTGATTGAAATCGGGTGTTTAAACCCCAGTCCGGACGCTTGGCCGAAGCTTGAAATACTTAATAAGCGTGTTTTCCGAGCCGGCGATCGGCTTCCTTGAAAA
>JBCBBC010000077.1:0-13271 GCA_038532145.1 Pseudomonadota bacterium
CATGGGATTCAACATACAGCAAATAGGCGATAAAGATCAGCGCCGCTGGCAGGATCGTGCAGAAGGTCAGGAAATAACCGTGATAGTTAGGTTGCGAATGCAGCCTGGCGCTGATCTTTATCGCCTATTTGCTGTATGTTGAATCCCATGCGCGCGGCACGCTGATCGATGAATTGCCAACCTACCTCACCGATCGGGGCGACGTAGAAGTGAGTTTCTTTGTCGATCGGGTGTCGGAACATGCTCGCCAACGAACGTCTGCCCTGACCGGCAATCTTCTATTTGATGCCAGCGTCGAACGCTTTGCCACCATCAAGGGCGGCGCCCGCGCGATCGCCTTCGGACTCGCCTTGCTGGTCGGCGCGCTCGGGTTCAGATGGGGACAAACTCAGCTGACCCGCGACTTTGCCGCGCGCACCTATGTCGAGCAAACCGTCAAGGCCCTGCTCTTCATCTGCGCAGCGATTGCGATCTTCACCACGATCGGGATCGTCCTGTCGCTGATCTATGAAACCATCCGCTTCTTCAGCCTGCCGGATGGCCCCGGCATATTCGAGTTTCTGTTCGGCACCAATTGGAACGCCCAGACGGGACAGAATTTCGGCGCGGTCCCGCTCTTCTTCGGCACACTGATGATTGCCCTTCTGGCCATGATTGTGGCGGTTCCGATCGGACTGTTCTCCGCCATCTATCTGGCTGAATATGCCAACCCGCGTTTTCGCAACTGGGCCAAGCCGGCGCTGGAATTGCTGGCTGGGATTCCAACCGTTGTTTATGGCTTCTTCGCCGCCACCTTGATCGCGCCACTGGTGCGCGGCTTTGCCCAATGGGTGAACGCCTTGCCCTTCACGCCAGACACGTTGTTGGCGGCGCAACCGACGAGTGCCCTGGCCGCGGGGCTGGTCATGGGCGTGATGATTATTCCTTTTGTCAGCTCTCTGTCAGACGACGTGATCAGCGCGGTCCCGCATTCCCTGCGCGATGGCGCCCTCGCCATGGGCGCGACGCGATCCGAGATGATCAAGCAAGTGGTTCTGCCCGCCGCCTTTCCAGGTATTATCGCGGCGATCCTGCTGGCCGTATCGCGCGCCATTGGCGAAACCATGATTGTCGTCATGGCTGCCGGTGGGCGCGCCCTGATCACACTCGACCCGACCTCGGACATTACGACGGTCACGTATCAGATCGTGTCTCTGCTGACCGGCGACACCGCGTTTGATAGTGCGCGGACTGTCTCTGCCTTTGCGCTGGGCTTCGTCCTGTTCGGCATCACGCTCCTGTTCAACATCATCGCCTTGCGCGTCGTCCAGCGCTACCGAGAAGCTTATGAGTGAGCGACGCCCCTCTCCTGCCGTCGCGCCGGCGGCGCGTCTGCGCGAGCGCCGCAATGCCGAGCGCCGATTCAAACTTTATGGCCAGGCCGCGATCGGTATTGCGATCAGCTTCCTGGTCATCCTGCTGGTCTCAATCATCTTCAAGGCCAGCTCGGCCTTTACCCAGCATATGGTAGATATCACCCTCGACCGGCCGGACTTTGCCGAGAAATCAGAGTTCACCGTGACCGAGGTCAATCTGGCTGTCCGCGACCAGCTGCTGGCCATGTTCCCGGAAGCCGGCGCCGAACGCAGCACCCGTGCCGATCTGTTCAGCATTACCACGCGGCTCGCTGTCTTGCCTTTGCGCGAGCGCCTCAGCAACGATCCGAGCCTTGCCAGCCAGCCCATTCGCGCCCGGTTGGCTTTGTCGGACGATGTCGACCTCTATCTGAAGAACGAGATCGGTCGACATCGCAGTGTCCGCGTCGGGGAAGCCGGGCGGCTATCCCGTACCGATTCCGGCCTGTTCCGCCTGACCGATGCCGGTCCCGATGGTTTCGTCATATTTCAGGACCAGGTCCAGGCCATTGCCGCTGACCCGCAGGATATTCTGATCTCGCTGGGCGGCGCCTGGTTCGAGCTGGAACGTGTGTCCGGCGCCGTCCTGGTCCTGTCGCATCTGGCCGGTCCGCTGCCGGAGCTTGGCGAACAGGCGAGCGCCCCGATCCGGGCCACCTATTTGAACTCAATCAGTGACAATCGACGCGTTTCGCTGCGCCAGATTGCAATCATGCTGCATCTTAAGGAGCGCGGCGACATTTCACGGCGGTTCAATGGCAGCCTGTTTACAAATGCGGACAGCACCTATCCCGAACTGGCTGGCGTGGCTGCGGCCTTGATCGGATCCCTGTTCACCATGCTCGTCACCGCCTTGTTTGCCTTGCCCGTCGGCGTATTGGCGGCGGTCTATCTTGAGGAATTTGCCCGCAAATCGCGCCTGACCAGCGCGATCGAGGTCAATATCAATAATCTCGCGGCGGTGCCTTCCATCATTTTCGGGCTGCTCGGCGCGTCAGTCTTTCTGAATACATTCGGCTTGCCGCGATCGGTTCCCTTTGTTGGCGGCCTGGTCCTTGGCCTTCTGGTCCTGCCCACCATCATTATCGCGTCCCGCGCGGCGCTGCGGGCGGTGCCACCTTCGGTGCGCGATGCAGCTTTGGGGCTGGGCGCCTCGCCGACCCAGGCTGTGTTCCATCATGTCCTGCCATTGGCCGCGCCCGGCATTCTGACGGGCGCCATCATCGCGATGGCCCGCGCGCTGGGCGAGACGGCACCTTTGCTGCTCATCGGCATGGTCGCCTTTATCAGCGAGGTCCCCTCCTCGCCCAATGACGAGGCGACGGTGTTACCGGTGCTCATTTACAAGTGGTTTTCTGGCGCCGAACGTGCTTGGGAGCCGATGACGTCAGCCGTGATCCTGATCCTGCTGACCGTCCTGGTGGCAATGAACCTGATCGCCGTGCTCTTGCGGCGGAGGTTTGAGCGGAGATGGTAGAAATGGCCGACACAGCCCACAATCAGGACGGATTTGCCGACAGTGGCGGCGCCATTGGCGGGGCCAAGATCGAGTGCCGCAATATCAATGTTCATTATGGCGACAAACCCGCCATTCAAAACATCTCTATGAAGATACAGGACAAGGCCGTGACTGCCCTGATCGGTCCGTCCGGGTGCGGCAAGTCCACATTCCTGCGTTGTCTCAACCGGATGAATGACACGATTGAAGACGCCCGGGTCGATGGCCAGATCCTGATGGATGGGGTCGATATCAATGCGGGTAAGATGGACCCTGTGCTGATCCGATCAAAAGTCGGCATGGTGTTTCAGAAACCCAATCCGTTTCCGAAATCGGTCTATGACAATGTCGCTTATGGACCGCGCATTCACGGGCTCGCCGCGAGCAAGGCCGAGCTGGACGAGATTGTCGAAGTCTCCCTGCGCAAGGCCGGCTTGTGGGATGAGGTCAAGGATCGCCTCTCCGCCATCGGGACCAGTCTGTCGGGCGGTCAGCAGCAACGTCTGTGTATCGCACGCGCGATTGCGATCAGTCCCGAAGTCATCCTGATGGACGAGCCGTGCTCGGCGCTGGATCCAATTGCGACGGCGCGGATCGAGGAGCTGATTGATGAATTGCGGATGCGCTATTGCATCATCATCGTCACCCATTCGATGCAACAGGCGGCGCGGGTCTCGCAACGCACCGCCTTTTTCAATCTCGGCGAAATGATCGAGTTCGGCGACACAGAAATGATCTTCACCAATCCAGCGCAGCAACGCACGCAGGATTATATTACCGGTCGATTTGGATAGGACGCATGGTGACAGGACCTCAACATATTGTCAGTGCATTTTCGGAAGAGCTGGATCAGCTCTCGGCGGACCTGCTGCGCATGGGCGGACTGGCGGAAGCCATGATCCGGGACGCCTCGCGCGCGGTCGTGACGCGCGACATTGCCCTGGCTGAAACCGTGATCGAGCGCGATCTGGAAATGGATCGGCTGGAACGCGAAGTCGAAGGCAAGGCGGTGCGCATGCTGGCCCTGCGCCAGCCCATGGCAGCCGACCTGCGCAATGTTATCGCGGCGATCAAACTGTCGGGCGGCATTGAGCGGATTGGCGATCTCGCCAAGAATATTGCCCGGCGCAGCATTGCCGTTGCCAACGAAGACAATCGCACCGCGCTGCGCGGCATTGAACGCCTGGGTCAGGCCGTGTCGCGCATGTTGCAAGTCTCCCTCGATGCTTATGCGCGTCGGGACCCCATCGCGGCGCTCGGCGTCCTCGATCAGGATGATGACATAGACAGCCACTATAACAGCCTGCTCCGCGCCATGCTGCGATTCATGGCTGAAGAGCCGGATCAGATCGATGCGCGATCAAACTTCATTTTTATCGTCAAAAATCTCGAACGCATTGGTGACCATTGCACCAATATTGCCAAAGTCGTGCACTTCATTGCGACGGGACAGCGCGTTGGTGATGCAGAACGCACCCCAAGCCCTCAGCCAGAGTAAGGATGCTGGATCATGAAACCCTTTATTGTCATTGCGGAAGACGAAACATCGGTCTCTGAATTGCTGCGATACAATCTCGAGTCAGAAGGCTACGAAACCGCCATTGCGAATGATGGCGACGAGGCCATGCTGCTGTTAGATGAGCGCATCCCGGACTTGATGCTGCTCGACTGGATGTTGCCCAAGATTTCTGGCATCGAGATTTGCCGCCGCGTCCGCACCCGGCAAGAAACCGCCAATCTGCCGATCATCATGCTGACCGCCCGGACCGAGGAAGCGGATCGCATTCGTGGCCTGGAAACCGGCGCGGACGATTATGTCACCAAGCCATTCTCGACCAATGAGTTAATGGCCCGGGTCAAGGCTGTTCTGCGCCGCATTCGACCAGCCCTGATGGATGACAAGATCCGCGTCGGCGATATCGAGATTGATCGCACCACGCACCGCGTCACCCGCGCCGCCAAGGACATTCATCTCGGCCCAACGGAATTCCGCTTGCTGGAATATTTCGCCCAGCATCCGGGCCGTGTCTTTTCGCGCGAACAATTGCTGGATGGCGTCTGGGGCTCGGATGTCTATGTCGAGGCCCGTACGGTTGACGTGCACATTGGACGCTTGCGCAAGGCGCTGATGAGCCAGGGCGGTCCCAATCCGATCCGCACGGTTCGCTCGGCCGGATACTCTCTGCGCACGGACTAAAGCCCGGCCCAACGGATCAAAGAAAAAGGCCGCGACAGTCTCCGACAGAGTCGGGCCGTCGCGGCTTTTTCTATTGAAGGAAGTTGAATCAGCCTTCTGTTTCAGCCGTTTCCATTGCGGCGCTGTCTTCGCCCTCACCTTTCAGATAAGTGTCCAGGAACGTGACATAGGCTTCAGAGGCCGTGATCCGGTTCTCCTTGCGCAGGAAGCCATGGCCCTCATCCGGGAACAGGACGTATTCGACATGGACACCATTGTCGCGAATGGCGGCAACCAGTTCGTCACTCTCGACCTGCAGAACGCGCGGATCATTGGCGCCCTGCACGACCAGCATTGGCTTGGTCACATTCTCCGCATGGAAGAGCGGTGAGATTGCGCGGTGCCGATCAGCGTCGGTCGCTGGATCCCCCATCTCGTCATACAGCGCTTCGCGGAACGCGGCCCACCAGTCCGGAATGCTTTGCAGGGTGCGGACCCAATTGGTGACGCCAAAGATATTCACACCAACTTCAAACTCTTCCGGGTGGAAGGTCAGAGCCGCTGCGGTCATGAACCCACCATAGGACCCGCCCATGACGCCAACCTTGTCGCCATCGACCCAATCGAGGCTGCGCAAATAATGCCCGGCTTCAACGATGTCGCGCAGGTCTTCTTCGCCATGGCGTTTGTCATCCATATGGAAGAAGGTTTTGCCATAACCGGAAGACCCGCGATTATTGGCGCCATACACGGCATAGCCGTGGTTCACCAGGTGCTGAACCAGCGCGCTATAACCGCGCGTGGTCTGACCGCCAGGACCACCATGCACAAAGACAATGGCGGGGACCGGGTTTTCCGCAGAGGCCTGTTTCGGTCTGTACATAATGCCGGGGACTACAACACCATCCGAGGCTTCAAAGCGCTCGACCGTCGCCGTCACCAGATTTGCTTCATCGATATCCGGATTGATCGCATCGGTCAGCCGCACGGCTTCGCCGCCCAGCTCTGTCATGTACAGGTTGTATGGCGATGTGTCCGTGTTCACACCAAAGGCGATTTTCGACTCATCGCGTGAGAACCGAATCTGGCCCAGCTCGCCTTCGGGCACGCCATTCAGCACAACGTCTTCGCCCGTTTCGGTATTGCGAATGGTCAGGTCGGTGAGACCGTCCGCATTGATCGCATGCACGCGATACTTGCCGCTTGGCGAGTAGAAAACAAAGCTGACATCCCAATCGGCTTCGATCAGCGGGGCTTTCTCACCGGTTTCCAGATCATGCGTCCAGGCCTGATTGAACTCGCCAAACTCATTCGTGCTGTAAATCAGCTTGCTTTCATCTGGCGTGAAATCATACGTGGCATGGGCGACATTGCCTTCATGCGCGGTGACCAGAACCGGTTCAGGCGAGTCGGCAGACAGGTCGACCACATAGACATCGGAATCCGCACTGGTGCGCGGTTTGTCGAGCGCCAGATAGCGCCCGCTATCGCTGAGCGCGCCAGGTTGGAAGCCCGGATTCTCGAACACCATTGTGGTGCTGTAATCGGCCGGGTCGACCGAATAGAGATCGAAGCTCGCGGAGTCGCGGCCATTGTGCCAGACATAGAAGACTTCATTGTCGCCGCGCCAGCCGCCGAAAAAGGCTTTCACCTCATCCCCAGGCGTGACATCGACCAACGTGCCATCCAGTTCGACGACATAAATATGGTTCAGCTCATTCCCACCCTGGTCGGCAGAAACAATAATGCGGTCATCGCCTGGGAAGAAGGATTGAGCAAAATGCGCGTCTGTTTCAGATGAGGTCAGCTGGGTCACGGATCCATCACCGCTCAGCGCAATCGCATTGAACACGCCGCTGCCATCGGAATGGCCAAGCACCTTGCTGTCATCGCTGGACCAGGCAAAGCCGCCGCCATTGGCTAGCCCGAAACTGGTGGTCTGGAAAAAGGCTTCAGCAGAATAGGTCTCGAAGGCAACCTTCTCCATCACCGCTTCGACTTCGGTGACCACGGTTTCCTCGACCACTGGCGGGGCGTCTGCGACCACCGGATCTGTAACGATATCGCCGGTATTCACGCATGCAGCTGACAGGGCCAACGCGGATGCGCCCATCATGAATTTCCACATTTTTGAAGTTCCCTCAAATTTTAATTATGGTTAACCGTAGCAGTCGAGGGAGGGCTTGGCGAGCCTAAACCGACTCGCTCATACGCATGCCAGCGACCCGGCCAATCGCCGCATCTGCCTCGCTCATAATACGGTCGACAATGTCCTTAACCGGCAGGATATCCTTCACCCCACCCGCTGATTGACCCATGGCGAAACATGATTTTGCGGCGTCGAGACGGGCCTCATCCGTGACCCCGCCAATGCCGCCAATCACATCCGTCTGCACCGACAAGGCGGCCTGCATCGGGAAGGCCTGAATCTCGTCCGGGCGTCTTTCCCAGTCGAGGATATAGTCATTGGTCCGGCACCGCATCGGCTTGCCCGAATAGCAGCGTGTCCGAGTTGTATCCGTATCGCCGGCACCGACGACCGTCTCTTTGTAGGACTGCGCCGCATGCGCTTCGGCCGACGCAATGAATCGCGTGCCCATCCAGACCCCGACCGCGCCCAGCGACAAGGCCGCCGCAAGCCCACGGCCATCGTAAATCCCGCCTGCAGCGACGACCGGGATGTTCACAGCCTCGACCGCCTGCGCGACCAAAGGCAGCGTCCCGACCAGGCCGGTATGCCCACCGCCTTCCCCGCCTTGCAGGATGACCGCGTCACAGCCCGCTTGTTCGGCTTTGACCGCATGCTTCACCGCGCCACCCACGACCATGACCTTCACGCCTGCATCCTTGAGCCGTTTCATGATCGGCATCGGCACACCCAGCCCGGCGACGAAACTGTCAGCGCCGCCTTCGATGATGACATCGACGCTTTTTTCCAGGCTGCCCGGGTCGGCCGCCAGCAGGTCGACGCCAAAAGGTTTATCGGTCAGGTCTTTCACCCGGGCCATTTGCGCGGCGATAAAATCTGGCGAGGTGCCGGCCATGCCCAAGACGCCATAGCCACCCGCATTGCTCATCGCGGCGGCCAGTTCAGCGTAGGAAACGCCTCCCATGCCGGCTAACATGATGGGGTGTTTTATGCTCAGAAAGTCGCAAAGCGGGGTATGAATGCCCATGAAATCCTCCATTTCCAGTGCCTGATAGGAGCGCAACCTTGCGGTAAGACAAGGCATTCCCGCGCGGAAATCGGACGGTTTCCAGACTTTTACAGTTAATCTCTGACTTTTGGCGACGATTCCAGTATTATGCGCGGTGCCGATGAAGGCTTATCTTCTAGAGGGGAAGAAAAAATGAGCACAAAACTATGGATTGCCGCGCTTGCGGCTGCTGGTCTGGCTGCGTGTAATGCAGCTGAAGAAGCTGCCGATGCGACCACAGATGCGGCTTCAGACGCGATTGAAGCAACTGTGGATGCGGCTGAAGATGCCACCGACGCGACCGTCGAAGCAGCTTCTGATGCGGCGGATGCTGCCGAGGATGTGGCTGAAGATACGGTCGACGCCGCTTCAGACGCAGCCGATACAGCAGAAGACATGGTCTCGGATGCCGTTGACGCGGCTGAAGACACAGCTGGCGACGTTGCAGATGCGGCGGAAGACATGGCAGATGATGCGATGGATGCCGTCACTGACGCCATGGACGACGTCGAAGAAGCCGCCGAAGAGGTGACTGACCAGTAAGGTCAGCTTGGATTGCGGTCTTTGCTCCGTTAGAAAAACGGAGCACCAGTGCGATCTGAAGCAATAAGTGTTGAGGCCCGCAGAAATATCTGCGGGCCTTTTCCTTATGCGATCAACCGGCCGTCTCGCCCACACCGCCGTCGACCAATTGCAAAACAGGACATTCGCGCCTCGGCATGCTAGGCCCGCCATATGAGGGTGCGTTCGAAACTGAATTTACATGCCAGGTTTTCGCGGTGGGTTGCCGTATGGATCATCGCCCTCGGCCTGAGCGCTTGTGCAAATGATGCGACCGATCCTGTCCGCTCCGTATCAGAGTCTGATGCGGCCGCACGGCCAAACATAGTGCTCATTCTGTTTGAAGACATGAGCCCCAGAGTCGGGAGTTTTGGCGATCGCCTTGCACACACACCGAACTTTGACAGACTCGCAGCTGAAGGCGTCCGTTACACAAACGTCTTCACCACATCCGGCGTGTGCGCCCCAAGTCGCGCCGCCCTGATCACCGGGCAATACCAGCAAACAATCGGCGCTCAGCATATGCGGACCATGGCCCCGGCCGGCGGGACGGGCGGTGGTCCGCAAGGGTATTTCGCGGTTCCGCCACCACATATCAAAGCCTTCCCGGAGCGTTTGCGGGCCGTCGGCTATTACACCTCAAACAATTCCAAGACGGATTATCAGTTCGGCCAGCCCTTCACGATCTGGAACAGGTCCGAGCCAGGCGCGGATTGGTCACAAAGAGCCGCAGGCCAGCCTTTCTTCCATATGGTTTCACTGTTCAACACGCATGAAAGCGCCATCTGGCCGGTCGATATGGAGAAAACGCCGGCCAATCAGGATTTTTATGGTCTGGTGTCCCGAAACCGTCAGGCCTTCAAGGATCGCGTAGCACGCACCGACCCCGATGCGGTGAGCGTCCCGCCTTATCTGCCCGACACCCCGATTGTTCGGCGCGATATCGCCACGCATTATGACAATATTGCGCATACGGATAGGGCGCTCGGCGCCCTGTATGACCGACTTGCTGCCGAGGGATTGCTGGCCAATACAATTGTCATTGTCAGCAGCGATCATGGCGATGGTCTGCCGCGGATGAAACGCTCGCTTTATGATAGCGGCTTGCATGTCCCGATGGTCATCCGTTACCCGGACGGTCGAGAAGCGGGGACCGTGAATGACGAATTGATCAGCTTTGTCGATCTGGCCCCAACCATCCTGTCCTGGGCGGATGCGCCAAACCCGGACCATCTCGCCGGGTTTGATTTTGAAGGCGATGATCGGGACCCATCCCGGGAATATATTTTCGCGGCCCAGGACCGTATGGATTTTGATCCGAACCACCGGCGGGCCGTACGCGATCGGCGCTTCAAACTGATCCAGAACTTTTCACCCGGAGACCGGTATTTTGTTCCCCTGGCCTTTCGGGATGTGCAACCAACCATGCGCGAGCTCTGGAACGGTCTGGAGGCGGGCACGCTGTCAAAAGCGGCACAGCACCTGTTTGAGCCGATGCCGGAGTTTCAGCTCTATGATCTCGCGTCCGATCCTCACGAAATCAGAAACCTGTCGGACGCCCCCGAACATGCGGCGACGGTCACGCGCCTGAAAACCGTCCTCGATGATTGGATGCTTGCCCATCCTGATATGTCCCGCGTGCCGGAAGCGGACATGATCCAGGCGATGTGGCCGGATGGTGTCCAGCCGGTCACGGCGGCGCCAACACTCACATATGTTGATCATGCAGGGGCCCGGCGCGTTGAACTCCGTTCAACCACGGACGGCGCGTCGATTGGTTTCAGGCTCAATACCAGTTCTGAAGACTGGACCCTGTATACGGGACCTTTTGACGTGCCATCTGGGTCCCGCGTGCAGGCGAAAGCCATTCGTTACGGCTTCAAGGAAAGCGCGATCGTCACGTTCGATCCAAGTGGATGAGGTGCGCGACCTCAAGCACCAGACCTAGAAAACCGCATAACCACCATCAATGATCAACGTGGTGCCGGAATGATAGCGTGATGCATCGCTGGCCAGATACACGGCCATACCGCCAAAGTCTTCCGGCTCGCCCCAGCGTCGGATTGGCACGCGGGTAATGACCTTGGTTGTGAACACATCATTGTCCTGCGCGCCGGCGGTCATGTCGGTGGCGATCCAGCCCGGCAGGATCGAATTGGCACGAATACCATACCGCCCGCACTCGACCGCGATGCCGCGAAGCATGGAGGGCAAGCCGCCTTTGGTCGCCGCATAGGCCTGATTTCGCGCGGCCCCTTCAATGCCTGCCAGGGACGCGACACCAACGACGGACCCACCCGGATCACCTGCCTTGGCGCGTTCGGTCATGTGTTTGACGCTTTCGCGCAGTGTCCAGAAGGCCCCCTCCAGATTCACCGCCATATTCTTGCGCCAGGTCTCGGTCGTCATTTCGATGAAGCTCGGCGCGCCAAAGCCGACACCGGCATTGGCGAAACAGCTATCAATCCGGCCCATGGAGGATACCACGTCTGCCGTCGCATCGACCACCGCCTGCTCGTCAGCAACGTCTACGGTCCAGGCTTTCACTTCGCCCGTGCCGAGGCCGGACAGTTTCTCGACCGCCGCTTCATTCGCGGCCGACTTTCGACCCCAGACCGCGATGCTCGCATTCGAGGCAGCCAGCGCTTCGGCCATGCCAAGACCAATTCCGCGATTCCCCCCGGTAACGAGGGCGACTTTGCCGCTCAGATCAAAAGGCGCATATGCCATTGGCTGGTTCTCCATGATTTACCTGCCCCTTCAGTCGTGGGCGTAACCATAGGGAAAGCAAACGCTTATTCGCAATTGCTCGTAGAGGCGCGGACGGCGAGGCCAGGTTGGTCTAGTGCAACAGCACGATGCGCTTGCGTTTCTGATCCAGCTGGACCCGAAAATGCTCCAGCAGATCCATGCCCATGACCATCATTGGCTCTTCTTCAAAACCCAGCGTCTTGAACATTTCGGTTTCGAAGACCGGAATGGTGAATTTCGAAATATGATTCTCGCCGAAGTGCAGTCTTCGGAAATTGTAAAGTCGGACACTGTTGCGCTCGAGATCGCTGCCCAGAAGATCCTGTTCTTCCTGTATGCGCGGCACGCCCCGCGCGCGCTCGGCAAATCGCCGATTGACGAAACTCACACTGGCGCCCGTATCCACCAGCGCCTTGCCGCGAACGCCATTGATCCGCACAGGAATGAAAATCAGGCCTTCATGATCGATATAGCTGATCGTGCTGCGCCGCGCGTCGCGCACAAATTTGGGATAGCCGGAATAAAGCTCAACCCGGTCATTTTGAAAATCGAAGTCGATCACTGAATTATCGAACATAGACGTGGGTAGGATATTCTGCTGCACCGGAAACGCGTCAACCGTGTTCACCGCCACCCGCAATCCATACCAGGATCGCGCGCCGGCGCTGAGCGAGCCGATCTTGGTCACTGGAAACAGGCGCTGACCACCAATCCCCAGCACGCGAGTCTCGACCGACTCGTCTGGCTGTAATTCCGAGGTCAGAAAATCATCATCAATCAGCGCGATAGTCGCCCCAGTATCGAGCAAAGCCGGTGTTTGCTGACCATTGATCGTCACGGTCGTAATCGGCCAATTATGCTCATTCTGTTGCAACCAGAGTGTTTCGCGTTCGGTCGCCTGAGCCGGATCGAATGCAGCGGTCAGAAGCAACAGGCTCAGACCCGCCAGAATGGCTTTCATTGTATACTCACTTGGCAACTTATTCAGGGCCATTCTGGTAGTATGCCACAAATGTCACGAATTGCGAAAACATGTTGTCTCAGGTCGAAATGATCAGCGCTGCAATATGATGCGTTGTCGCTTGCGGTCGATCTGCAATCTATAGTGCGACAGCAGATCCATGCCGATCACCATCATCGGGGCATCCTCAAATCCAAGCGCGGCAAACAGCTCCGTGTCCAGGACCGGAATACTGAAATCGGAAATCTTCTTATTGCCGAGCTGCATCCGCCGAAACTTGAACACTTCCAGCTCGTTTCGGCTGAGATCGCTGCCACGAATCTCCTGTACTGCCTGCGCCCGGTAGACACCTTCGGCATCTTCGGCAAAGTGCGCGTTGATAAAGGTTACCGTCGAGCCGGTATCAATCAGCGCATGACCGCTGACGCCATTGATACTGACCGGGATGAAGATCAGCCCGTCATGAACGGAATATTTGATCGCATTGCGCGCTGCCCCGCGGACGCGCTTCGGATAGCCGTCATAAAGCGTCACGGTCCGACCCGAAAAATCGAAATCAATCACGCCACTCTGGAACAGCGAGACGGGTAGAATATTGTCCTGTATCGGAAACGCGTCCACTGTATTCACCGCAACGCGAAGATGCTGCCAGGCTTGCGCGCCGGCGCTCAGCGTTGAGACCGTCGTCACGGGCAAGACGCGATTGCCGCCTATTCCCCGCACCTGGGTTGCG
>JBCBBC010000078.1:0-12756 GCA_038532145.1 Pseudomonadota bacterium
TCGATGGAGATTACGCAAGGGTCCATGCGTCAGTCCGGCGGCGAGCTGGATCTCGGCATTGATGGGCCGGGCTTTTTGGAAATCACCTTACCCGATGGCGAAACGGCCTTCACCCGAGATGGCAAACTGAATCGCAGTCAGAATGGCGAGATCGTCACGATGGAAGGTTACCCGCTTGCAGACGGCATAACGCTGCCGGCTGATGCGCGCCGCATCTCAATCAGTCGCGATGGCGATGTCGTCGCCTATTTCGATAATCTGGCCGACGGGCAGTCGATTGGCGTGATCTCGCTGGCCACCTTCGTCAATGAAAAAGGGCTTGAGGCGATCGGAGACAATATGTTCCGTGAGACCGAAGCCTCCGGTCAGGCCAATCGTGGTGTCCCGGGCAGCCAGGGCTATGGCACAGTTCGCCAAGGATTTCTTGAAGATTCCAGCGTCGATGTCGTGAAGGAAATTTCCGATCTGATCGAGGCGCAGCGCGGCTATGAACTAAACTCCAAAGTGATCACCGCCTCCGACGAAATGTTGGCAGCGACGACGCGGTTGAGATAAGATCATGATTGATATTCTTTGTTTCAGCCTTGGCCTCAGCCTGGCCACTCCAGTGTCGCTCACCGCGAATGATGTGATGCGCTCCGGCGACATCATCACCATCGACAATACCTCGCCACCAGATGATGTCTGGCAGCAGGAACATGCAGACCTGTTAGGCCGCGAAGTGCGCCGGACGGTTTATGCCGGTCAATCCATCCGCCCGCAGGACACACGCTCTGCGCGCCTGGTGAAGCGCAATCAATTGGTCACGCTCAAATACATGAAAGGTCCCCTGGAAATCTCGCTCACGGGTCGCGCCCTCGGGGAGGCGGGAGAGAATGAATCCGTGACCGTACTCAATCTGGAGTCGCGCCAGGTTGTCGAAGGAACCGTTCAGGCAGGAGGCTGGATATGGGTGCAATAGGAAATGTGCTGGCAACCGGAGTGTTGGCTGCGGCGCTTACGGCGTGCGCGTCAGGCGGGACAGATGCGGGGCCAACAACCATCGAAGTTCAGCAATCCCCGTTCTGGGGACAGACGGAAGCATCCTATGGGCCTCCGAAAGTCGAGGCTTCCGCATCATTATGGACAACCGCGCCGAATGCCTTGTTGGGGATGCGCCGCGCCAAAGATGTCGGCGATTTGCTGACCGTCGTTGTCGATATGAACGATCAGGCGAGCTTGCAGACGTCGCTCTCCCGAAACCGTTCGACGAATGAACAGCTCAATCTTGGCGCTTTGTTGGGCCTGCCCCAATGGGCCAATGGTGTGCTGCCAGGTGGTGCAACGGTTTCGCCGGCGATCGATTATGATCGCACCTCAGCCCTAACGGGTGACGGGGCAGTCAATCGGGCCGAACAGGTCACGTTCCAATTGTCAGCGCGGGTGGTCGGTGTCGAGCCGAACGGCAATCTCGTGATTGCCGGCTATCAGCAAACGCAAGTCAGTGATGAAATTCGCTATCTGACCGTGTCGGGGGTTATTCGCGCACAGGATATTACGCGCACCAACACTGTCACTTATGAGAAAATCGCAGATGCCAGCTTGTCTTATCTTAGCCGCGGGGAAACCCAGGCCGGAATAAAGCGCGGTATGGTTCCTAAGGTTCTAGAACAAGTGCTGCCCTTTTAAGGAAAGTCCCATGAAACTCGTCATTACCAGTGTTGTCGCCGTTATCTTTGTTGCCCTGGGCAGCTTTGCCGGCGTCGTGTTGAAACCCGCCGCACCAGCGGCCGCGAGCGTCGCGGTCGACTCGGACGATTATGAGGGTGACAAGAAAGACGGATATGGCGGCGACAAGGCAGCGGCGACAAGCGAAAAATACGACAAACCCGCCAGCTCTGGCGATAGTGCCTATTACAAATTCAGCCGTGAATTCGTGGTTCCGATTATGCGTGGTGGACAGGTCAAGAGCTTGGTCATCTTGCACATCAGTCTGGAAACGGACAATAGCACTGCGGAAAGTCTGTTCTCGGAAGAACCAAAGCTCCGGGATAATATCATGACGACACTGATTGAGTTGAGCAATGATGGTCGAACGCTTGAAGAGCTGACCAATGTCAACAATTACGAGACCATTCGCGCGATGATCCTGATGAACCTGAATGATGCCATTTCAGAACGCATCAGGAATGTGCTGATCGTTGATGTGGCCAAACAAGATCTCTAACAGGCGGCGCGATATCCTCTCATTCTGAGCTGGTCTTGCGAACGCCGTCCAGATCCGTCGTGAGGTAATTGTTCGTTCCCAGTTTCAACTGCCCGCCTTCATTCGCGAGCGTTGTGACCTTGCTTATGATCTCGGCTTGCGTTGAAGCTAGGGGCTGGCCGTTTGCAAACAGGTCGATCTGGAATTCATACACGCCTTGACCGGCCGGCTGGGTCGAGTCCGAGGTTTCACCATTCCAGGTATACCGATCCGCGCTAGCATCCAACGCTTCCTGCCAGATAACCTGGTTTGAGCTGTCCGTTACGGTCAGGATCGCTTCATCGTAATTGAAGGCCGGATTGATCTCAAACTCGACCGGCTCGCCTTCATAGGCAACGTATTG
This sequence comes from Pseudomonadota bacterium, assembly GCA_038532145.1. Lineage (GTDB taxonomy): Bacteria > Pseudomonadota > Alphaproteobacteria > Caulobacterales > Hyphomonadaceae > Henriciella. Next base: position 2,589 of record JBCBBC010000078.1, read on the forward strand.
GGACGACACGGCAACTTCCTGACCGAGCCACTCATTGGCTTGAGCAGAATGGAGGTCGCTGATCATGGACGCGATATTTTCGAGCGTGCCATTGGTTTTGACTTGTTGTTCCAGAGAGGAGAACGTCGCGAGTTGCTCAACGAATTGTGTCGATTCCAGCGGCTGTAGCGGGTCCTGATTCTGGATCTGCGCGGTTAGCAGTTGAAGGAATGCGTCAAAGTCTTCGGAGAATGTATCCGTGTCGATCGCAGACGAAGATGTTGTCGTTGTTGTCCCGGTCGATGTGACTGGATTGATCTCACTCATGGCTTACTCCTAAAGCAACAGGTCGAGCCGATCCCGGGCCTGCGTGCGAGACTCGGTTGGAAGGGCCGACGGTGAGGCGCGGCGTTCCTCTGCCGCATAGAATTGCGCCTCATGGCGCAAAGGTTCATTCGAATTCCAGTCGTCCCCATCCGCCTGCTCGCGGAACGTCATGTTTTGTTCAGACAGGCCGTGCTCGCGCAGGGCTTGTGTCAATTCAAAGTGCATTTCGCGCAGGCGTTTCAGGGCTTCGGGGTTTTCTGACGTGACGACGATTTGCTGCAGGCCCTGGGCGTCAAATTTGAAGTCGATCATGACACGGCCCAGTTCAGGCGGATCAAGTTGAACCACCAGCTGCTCTTGCGGATCAATGCCATTATTGATGGCATTCAGTATAACGCTGGTTAGGTCCCCTGGCGACGCGAGGGGAATGGTCGGAACCGTTGGCGTCAGGCCGGTTACGGGCGCGCTGCCCGTGCCGCTTGATGGCGTTGGTGCAACGGTTGGAATTGTGTCGGCCATCACGGTCGAGGCATCTCGCGTGATCCCGCCGGATGCCAATCGATCAATGGCGGTAATATCAGTCGATACGGTCTGCCGAAATGAGGTCTCTGAGGCGTTCGTTGCAAGTGTGTCGGCTGCAGTCGCCGCAGGCGGCGCCCGCAACACATCTGCATCGCTTGATCGGGCAGCCGACCGACCCGGTTCCAATGTATCGATGGCCAGTTCAGGTTGATCGGCGTCAGGCGCGACCGCGACATCATCAATGGCGGTCGCTGTCGTACGAATAAGGTCGGTGTCTGAAGGGCGGCGTGAGTCGCGTCCGCCGTCGCGCAGATCGCCTTGGGGTCGGATTCGGGCGTCTTGAGCGGTGATCTCTTCCGTTCTGACAGATTGCAATGGCAGGCTCTGAGCATCGCGCCTGGCTGTTCCAAGCTCAGCATCCGGGGCTTGTTGCAGGGCCGTGTTCGGCGCATCGGCAGCCTCAGCCACGACCAGCTTCACGGTCTCGACGCTTGCATCGTCTGCCAGCGCTGCGTCTTCAGACGCCAATGCTGCGTCGAGTGGCAACGCTTGAATATCCGGTTGGGGTTTGACGTCTTCCGACGTCTGAATCGCGGCGAGGGCGGATTCTGTCGCTGGTGCGTCCTCGCGTGAAGAGGCTGGATCTTTCGCCACGTGAGATGCGAAATCGTCTTTACCGGACGCGTTGCCGCCTTTGGCGGTCTTGGGGTCGAGGGCTGTGCTCTGGTTCGTCTTTGTTGCCGTCCTCGGCGACGCCAGATGCTCTCCTAGCAGTCCTGCGTTCATAATGGTCTCTTTGCTACATGAGACGAGTACAACACCAGGGCGTAAAGAGTGAATTAACAACTTAAAGTTTAATCTCGGTTAACTGATTCAGGAGGATCTCATGCTGCCGACAACATCCATTGAGGGGACACCTGGTCCGGCCGCACCATCGAACGCGGTGCCGACGCCGGATGTCTCCGAGGAATCGAAAGCGAAATTTGAGCAACTCTTATGGGCCGAGCTATTGACCCATACTGGATTGGAAGACGCGCTTACCCTGGGCGGCGGTGATGGCGCGTCCATGTTCGCGCGCTACTTTGTCGAAGCGATTGCCGAGGATATTGCCAAGCAACATCCGCTTGGACTGCTCGACAAGGAGCTGCCTAGCGTTGAGACCCTAACGCTTGAAGAGAAAGCGACAGACAATGGATAAGATCAATATTGAAGCCTGTCTGGAGGTGATTGAGCAGACATTCGAGCGAGAGGCAGAGAGCATTGTCAGTGGTGACTTGTCGGCGCTCGGTGACATTGCACAAGCAAAAGTGCAGCATCTCAGTGCGCTGTCTGATGCGATCGAGGGCGGGGCGCTGCGCAACCAGCCAGCATCGGTGATTGCGCGCATCCAAAAGCTTCAATCGACCGCCGCTGAACATGATCGCCACCTGCAAGCCGTTCGACACGGCTTATCGCGAACGCTTGAGCGGCTCGATCGAATACAGTCGGACGCAAATGTAGGTTCGTATGATCAACAAGGAACGCGCGTACAATTCACAGACGCCCGTGGCCGCTTCGAAAGCAAGGCTTAACACAGTTAAATCTTTTTTCATCTAAGAGTAGTATTCGAGTAAATGCAACCATGAGTGGTTACCCTTTTTTGGGCTGTCAGGATGACATCAAACAAACGCTCCAAAAGGAGCTAAAACGAATACGGGACATGCATCCATGAACAATACTCTCTTGACGAATAACAGCGCGATGGTGGCGCTGGAAACCCTTCGCGGAATCAATAAAGACCTGGCCATGGTCCAGGCCGAGATTTCAACCGGTAAATCTGTAGCCAACGCGCGCGACAACGCTGCTGTTTGGGCGATCTCTACGGTCATGTCGACTGATGTAGAGAGCTTCAAGCAAATCAGCGATTCTTTGAACAAAGGATCCGCGACTGTTGGCGTTGCTCGGAACGCTGCCGAGTCTGTGACCGACCTGATCACTGAAATGAAGACACTTGTTGTCTCTGCTCAGGACGATCTGAACGCAGACGACCGCGCTAAAATCCAAGCCGACATCGCTGCGAAACGTGACCAGATCACGACCATTGTCGGCGCCGCACAGTTTAACGGCGTCAACCTGGTTCAGGGCACCGCGGATTCGACTTTCTTGGCTTCTTTGGACCGCCAGTCTGACGGTACTGTAAGCACATCAAACATCACGGTTGGTCGTCAGGACCTGTCGACAGACGCTGGTGTGTTCGGAACTGCACTTGGTGCAACGCCTTCAGCTGCATTTGCAGACGTTGACGCGTCCGGGACAAACTCGTCTACAACCGACGCCGCAACTGGTAAGGTGCTCCAGTTCGACATCACGGCTGTTGCGAGTGAAACGTACTCGCTGACTGTGAACGGCACTGTATTGTCTTATACGACGGCTGCATCCGGTGACACAGCCGACACGATCCGTGACGCACTTGCTGCTCAAGTGAACGCGTTGGGCATCGAAGGGCTGACGGTTGATGCGAGCACAACGGCTGAGCTGTCCCTGTCGAACACTAACTCTTTCACGGATATCACCGCACTGGCGACCGCTGATACGATAACTGCTTTCGAAGCAGCTGATAATGATGGTGCGACACCAGCCGACGGTAACGCGCTGCAAACACTTGCACAGCGCGCAACCAGCATTGATCTGTCGAACACCGCGTCTTTCGCTGAAGGCCAAGGCCTGCGTGTTACGCTCGGTGGCGACAGCTTCACTTATGTTGCTGGTAAGAACGAAACGGCTGAAGACGTAGCTCGTGGCCTGGCGACAGCGATCGCTTCAGGTTCCGTCGACGGCGTAACAGCGCAAGTTCAGTACGACGCTACGACGGAAGTTTGGAGCCTGGCTGTTGATGACGCGACAGGAGCTCAGTCTCTGACAGTCGTCGCCAATGACGGTGCAGGTACAGCGTCCGGCGGTCTCTTCGGTCTGGATCAAGTCGATGTTAGCACAGCTGCAGACGCCGCAGCTGCACTCGACAGCATCGAAACGCTGCTGGGGAACTCAATCTCTGCCGCTGCCGCCTTTGGTTCCGACCAGAGCCGTATCGAATCGCAGTCTGAGTTCATTACCTCGCTGTCTGACTCACTGAAGTCCGGCATCGGTACTTTGGTCGACTCTGACCTGGAAGCCGCGTCTGCCCGTCTGCAAGCCCTGCAGGTTCAGCAGCAACTCGGTACTCAGGCGCTGTCTATCGCCAACCAGGGATCGCAGTCACTGCTGTCACTGTTCAGATAATATCAAATGCCCGGAGCGTCTTCGGACGCTCCGGGTCTCTTTTAACGCCTTAGGAGGATTGATTGCAGGCTCTAGCTCACAAAGCTTACGGCGAAGTACGTAACCGAACCGCGGATAACCGATCCATAGAACGTGCCCTGTTCAGACAGATCACAGACACCATGATCGAAGCCCGAGATTTAAAGCAGAGCGACCCCGAAAAATGGGCCAATGCGATCAACCGAAACCTGGATCTGTGGACCCTCCTGGCCACGGATCTTATGCATCCAGAAAATCAGTTGAATGACGGCTTGCGAAAGTCGCTGCTGGAATTGTCCATATTTGTACGTCGCACCAGTACCGAAATCCTAGGCGGGTCAGACGGACTTGTGGACCTCATCGATATTAATGAGTCCATCATCAAAGGACTTGAAAACTCAGGCTAGGGTAAGAGTAATTCAGGAGGGACTAGGAATGTCCGGATTAATGTTGAAACTGGCCCCGGGCGAGCGTTTTTTTATCAATGGGACGCTTCTGGAAAATGGCGATAAGCCGGGTCGAATTCGTGTGCCAGGCCCCGATGTTATGGTGCTTCGTTGCCGCGATGCGCTGAAACCGAGCGAAGTCGATACACCGGTCAAACAAGTCTATTATGCCATTCAATTGCTAATCACGCGCGATTTGGAAGAGGAAGACACATTGCCAGCTCTGCATCGCGCCTGTGAAGAATTGAACGCGGCCTTCGCGCCCGCTCAACCCGAGTTAATTCCGTTGTTGCAGGAAATGATCCGCCGCGGGAACTACTATTCTGCGCTTTGTTACATGAAACAGATCATAGAGCTCGAGGCGCAATTATTGGGACAAGACTCTTCGGGAGCTTTGGCAGCTTAATGACGTTTCAACCGGTCATCCCTTTGGCAGGCCTTGCAGGATGGAATTTCCTGCAAGAAACCTACGACTCGCAATTGGATACCTTTTCCAAGTCGCCGCAGATCGACCGAGATATCGACTATTTCAAAGAGAAGTTCGCGCAGCCGCTCGCCGTGGAGGATTTTCTCAGCGATCCGCGTTTGCGACGCATTTCATTGACGGCATTTGGTCTGTCCGGGGAAGAGTGGAAGACAGGGTATATCCGGAACGTCCTGGACGAGGTTCAGGACCCAGAGAGCACCTTCTTGCAGCGTTTGAATAACCCGCAATACACTAATTTTGCGGAATCGCTCGAACCCGCAAACGGGCAAATCAATCTACTCTCGTCCGAAATCGACACCATCGCATCGCGCTATCTCGCCGAATCTTTTGAACTCGCCGTCGGCAACCAAAATGATGATATGCGCCTGGCATTGAACTATCGCGATGGCATTTCTGACGTCGTGACCGAGGAGTCGACGGACGAGGCTGTCCTGTTCAAACTGCTCGGCAGTGAGCCCATTCGCGCCGTGCTGAATACGGCTTTGGGCATTCCTGCCGATCTCGGCCAATTGGATATTGATCGCCAGGCGGAATATCTTGAGGACCGTCTAAAGAGTCAGTTTGGGATCAGCTCCGTTCAGGATCTGAAGTCGCCAGAAGTGGTCGACCAGGTGCTGAGGCGGTTCCAAATTCTCGCGGGCATCGATCAAAACTTCGCGGCTAACAGTTCGGCCTCGACTGCATTGGTTCTTCTGGGCAATGCGGCTGCAGGGTTCGGTGCTGTCGCAAGTCAAAATCTGTTTCTAAGCAGCTTCTAAAGGCGCATCGCCTGTGGGCGCGGCGCGCGCAGGCTGCAGCAACCCGTCGAGATATGCGTACGCGGTTTCAATCCCGTCGCTGGACTCTGTCAGATAACGGTCCAGGTCCGGGAAAAGCGTGTAAGCGATATCGGCTTTCGGATCTTTGCCAAATTCATACAAACCCGCGCGCACCATGGGCGCGATTTCGTCATATGTCGTCATCAAGGCGCGGAAGAGATGCAGCGATTGGTTTTGTGACTCGGTCGCGGCTTTAGGCAGGCTGCGCGAGACACTGCGCAAGATATCAATTGCTGGATAGCGTCCACGCTCGGCGATTTTGCGCGAGAGAACAATATGACCGTCGAGGATGCCGCGAACCATGTCTGCGACGGGTTCTTCAAAATCCGACCCGGCCACCAGAACCGAAAAGATCGCCGTAATATCGCCGCTGGCTTTTGGGCCTGGCCCCGTCCGCTCAGCCAATTCCGAAACGACCCGCACGGTTGACGGTGGAAAGGCATTGAGGGCCGGCGTTTCACCCGCCATGAGCGCGGTTTCCCGGTGCGCCTCGGCGAACCGGGTGAGGGAGTCAAACAGAAACAGAACCGAATGCCCCTGGTCTCGATAATATTCGGCGGCGGCGATCGCGCAAAATGCGGCGCGCTTCTTGGCCCCGGGCGGTTCACTGGCCGTGGCCGCGACAATTGTGGTTTTGTGCAACACATCCGCGGGCAGCACTTCGTCGATAAATTCCTGAACCTCGCGGCTGCGCTCACCGATCAATGCGATCACGATCCGGTCGGCATTCATGCCGCCTGCGAGCATGCCGAGAAGTGTCGACTTACCGACGCCGGATCCTGCGAAAAGACCAATCCGCTGACCACGGCAAACCGGCAGCAATGTATCCGTAACATTCAATCCGGTTGATAGTCTTTTGCCCAGAGGCTTGCGTTCAGCGGGCGGCGGGGCGGCCCGTTGCAAGGGCACGGCGATGCTTTGCTTGGGCGTACCAGTGGGCGTACGGCGCATTTGCACCTCGCCGCGATAGTTGACCAGTGCGCCTAACCAGTGTTCGCCAATTTCGACCTGATCCTGTTGCGTGACATAGGCCCGATCCCCAATACGCGCGGCTTCGGTTGAGCTGAACATCAAGACACGCACGCGGGTGTCGCTTACCGACATGACTTCGCCAATTAAGGACTGACCTGGTTTCTCTATGGTGACACTATCGCCGATACCGACCGCGTGGCCGACGCCTGAAATTTCAATCATACCAGGCAGGATCTCGGTGATTGCGCCCCATAGGCGAAAGGGTGTTGGCATGGTGTGAGGCATCGGCAGAAACTTAATAAACCCTGGGTACTCATTAATCCTTTATTCAACTTATGGTCGCAATTTTTGCAGAATCGTTAACCTTAGGGGATTTTTTGATGTATTCGGGGCTTAATCTCAATCAGCGCCATGGCGGTCGACCGCCAATGCTGACGGGGCTTTCAGTCAATTTCGTTCGGGCTCGAAACGGCGAATTAAGGTCGGGTTTCGGGAGTCGAAATTCCGAATCAATTGCTAATTTCTCTCGGCGACAGCGAATCAAAACATGTGATTCGGTCGGTCTCAAGGCGTGGTCCATAACGGAAAACCGGCCGCGTGATTTCGGACGATCTCCATCTAACTGGCAACCTTCATTACAGAAAAGGCGTGGGTCTAACATCGCAACACGTGCCCCAGGACGGGCTCAAATAGCATAGGATATGCAGCAATGAATAATACTCTTCTCACAAACAATAGTGCGATGGTTGCGCTGGAAACCCTGCGCGGCATCAACAAAGACCTGGCCATGGTTCAGGCTGAAATCTCGACCGGTAAATCGGTCGCCAATGCGCGCGACAACGCAGCGATCTGGGCGATCTCCACGGTCATGTCGACCGATGTCGATAGTTTCAAACAGATCAGCGATTCTTTGAACAAGGGCTCCGCAACGGTTGGTGTGGCGCGAAGCGCGGCTGAGTCTGCGACAACGTTGATCCAGGAAATGAAGGAACTCATCGTATCTGCCCAGGACGATCTCAACGCCGATGACCGCGCGCGGATCCAGGCCGATATCGACGCCAAGCGAGACCAGATCGCCACCACGGTGAACGCGGCTCAGTTCAATGGCGTAAACCTGGTAAAGGGGACAGAGGACGTTACCTTCTTGGCCTCGCTTGACCGGCAGGCGGATGGTACCGTCGCCACCTCTGACATTATTGTCAGCCGACAAGATCTGACCACCTCTGCAGGCGTGTTTGGCACGGCCATCAGCGCCGGTTTATCGGCCGGGTTTGTGGACGTGGATGCGACTGGAACGAATACGACGACCATGGATGCGGCGACCGGTAAGGCGCTGCAGTTTGATATTACGGCGGCGAACAGCGCGTCTTACTCTCTGACAGTGAACGGAACTCAGCTATCCTATACGACAGCGGCGTCCGGCGATACAGCGGATACAATCCGCGATGCGTTGGCGGCCCAGGTCAACGCGTTGGGCATTGAGGGCTTGAGCGTCGACACGACAGTTTCGGGCGAGTTGACTCTGCTTAACACCAGTTCGTTTACCGACGTTTCCGCTCTGTCCACGGCCGATACGCCGGCAAATTTTGTTGCCGCTGACAATGATGGCGATACGTCCCCCGGTGCGAACACGCTGCAGACGCTGAGGCAACGCGCGACGAGTATCGAGCTTTCAACGACTGCTGCATTCAGCGAGGGTCAGGGATTTCGGGTCACGCTGGGGAGCGACAGTTTTGAATATATCGCGGGCAAGGGCGAAACCGCTCAGGATGTCGCCCGCGGACTAGCAACCGCGATTGGTTCAGCATCCATTGATGGGGTTACCGCACAAGTGCAGTTCGACTCAACCACAGAGGCATGGAGCCTTGCTGTGGATGATGCGGCAGGCGGTCAGACCCTGACAGTCGCTGCGAATGATGGCGCGGGTACAGCGTCGGGCGGTCTGTTCGGGCTCGACCAGGTTGATGTCAGCACCGCCGAAGATGCGGTGGCCGCCCTCGGAAATATAGAAACTCTGTTGAACAATGTGATTTCTGCCGCAGCTGCGTTCGGCTCTGACCAGGCGCGAATTGAATCGCAGTCGGAATTTGTGACGCAGCTTTCGGACTCTCTGCGCTCCGGTATCGGGACGCTGGTTGACGCCGATCTGGAAGCGGCCTCAGCGCGTTTGCAGGCCCTGCAGGTTCAGCAACAGCTTGGCACCCAGGCGCTGTCGATCGCCAATCAGTCGCCACAGTCACTCTTGTCACTGTTCCAGTAAGCTCATTCGTCTGGAGCGTGGGTTTGGCACGCTTCAGACACTCAATCGCAGGTTAATCGATAGTGAGAACTAGGAGGGACTAGGAATGTCCGGATTAATGCTCAAACTCGCGCCCGAAGAGCGCTTTTACATCAATGGCACAGTTCTCGTGAACGGTGACAAGCCAGGTGGCATCCGGGTTCCAGGTCCTGACGTCTTGGTCCTGCGCCACCGCGACGCTTTGAAGCCGCATGAAGTAACCACCCCGGTGAAGCGGGTATATTACGCCATCCAGCTCCTCATCACGCGGGACTTGGAAGAAGAAGAAACCTTGCCGGCTTTGGAGCGCGCCTGCGCAGATCTTGCCGATGCATTTGCTCCAGCGGATCCGGATCTGATTCCGGTGCTTCAAGAAATGATCCGTCGTCGGAATTATTTCTCGGCGCTCTGCTATCTCAAGCAAATTGTGAAACTCGAAAGCCAATTGCTCGGCGAAGAGTCAGACACGGTGCTTGCAGCTTAAGGGCAGCCGATTCAGGGTCGCGACTGGAGTTTCAGTATACAGACGAAATCCGAATTCGGTTGCCGGGTTCCTTGGATTCTCTGCCGGAGCCATCCGGGCAGACAATCATCAGGGGCTCGGCAAACTGCGCTTAACAGGCGCAAGCGAATCTTAAGATGATCCGACGCGATTGCGGCAAAAAGTTAATTAAACCCAGGGTAATCATTAATCCTTTCTTCAACTTATAGTCGCAAATTTTGTCGAAAGATTAACTTTCAGGGGAACTGCGAATGCTGTCAGACATGTCTCTGTTTCAGATCTATGGGGCGATGGCGCGCCACGCGGCAGAATCCCAGAGAGTTAGCGCTGAAAATCTATCTCGGGCCAATGAGCCCGGCTACAAGGCGGTCGAGCTCGAATCCTTTTCCGATTTCATGAAGCGGACAGGGCCGACAGTCGAGCAGATCGATTTTGATCAGCCCTTCGAGCACGGGTTTAGCCTTCCGCATTCGCCATCGGGTGGGACGGATTAAATTCCGCTTCGCCCGGCGTTTGATCCAACGAAGTTCGCAAGGCCCCGAACGAAACGTCGGAATTGAT
>JBCBBC010000079.1:0-12619 GCA_038532145.1 Pseudomonadota bacterium
CCATGGTTAGCGTGCCATTGAGGCGCGCCATGCGCTCATCGACTTCCTCGACCGGGAACCGGCCTTTGTCGGCGCTGCGCTGATAATGCCCACGGACGACGCCCAGACCACGATCAAGCGCGTCTTGCTGGCGTTCCAGAATGGTGACCGGGATGCCGACCGTGGCAAAGTTCATCGAGATACCCCCGCCCATCGTTCCGGCCCCGATGACGCCGACTTTTTCAATCGTGCGACGCGGCGTGTCGGCTGGCACATCCGGAACGACCCAGGCATCACGGCCAGCCTGGGCGATATAATCTGAAACTTCTTGCGGGGTCATGGAGATAGCGGGCATGGAACGCCTTTTCGATGGTCAGGTGTTTGATGAGAACCAGACCATACCGCGCCGAAACATGGATTGAAAAGCGACGACCATGGTTTCCGTCGCGGCTGCCATTTGAAACGCAATTGAAAAACTCAGCCATTTCATTGAAATGGCTGAGTTCAAGTGTTGTTTGCGCGCCTAATTCTGAACGAGTTTGTTCCGGTCCGTCGGATTATGCTCGGCCAGGAATTTGAGGATTTCCTCACGAATGGTCCGCGGTTCCTCGGTTCGGAAGGCACCGTAGGAGTGACCGGCTTTGCGCATGATGACATATTCAAAGTCCGCATCGGCGCTCTTCAATCTGTTCTCGAGCATCTCTGCCTGTTCAATCGGTACAATATTGTCCTTTGACCCATGAAACAGGAAGACCGGGATTTTGAGCTTGTCCAGATTGCGCGCTGGTGAGCGGGCGATGAGATCATCATAATTGGCGTTCGGATCACCCAGCTGTGTGGTCCAATACTCGAAAGTGCTCGAATTCTTGCCGCGAACAGCACGAGACCAGCGTTGCATTTCGAACAAGTCATAAACGCCGCCACCGGCCAACACACAGCGGAATGCATCCGGCGTTGCGACGGCGCCCTGCATTGCTGCATATGCGCCATAGGAGAAACCTTTGATACATCCGCGAGTCGGGTCGACATAGCCTTCATTGATGAGGTGGGTCAGACCGTCTTCGACATCAGTTTGCATCAAGCCGCCCCATTCTCGATAGCCGGCATGTGCGAACCGTTTGCCAAATCCGGCAGATCCGCGGAATTGCGGTTGGAACACCGCATAACCGCGCGAAGCAAGCAGTTGCGCCGTGTCATCCCAAACAAAATTATCGCGCGCTTGCGGACCGCCATGAGGATATAAGACAAAGGGATGCTGGCCTTTCTCTTCACCAAAGGGCAGCGTCAGATAGCCAAACAACTCTTTACCGTCGCGGGCCTTGTAGCTGACAATTTTGGTTTGATAGGCGGCCTTGCCGGATAAGGACGCGTATTGGTCTCCAAGTTCCGTGATCTTGACTTCATCAAGCTCATAAAGCGCGAAAAAGCCGGGATGCCCGGGGCCGGATACATCCAGGAGCCATTTCTTGCCATCGACCGACATGTCAGTAATTTCAAAATTCACCTGGTCTCCGAAATAGGAGACGAGGGCATCGACGTGACGCTGCTGGTTCGGGTCGAATAACAGCATTTCAGCCTTGCGACCGGCCCAGGAGACGCCAATCAGCTCTCGCGTATTCGGGTCGAGAATAATGCCCGAGGCGCCGCGATCGCCTCCCATATCATAGTCTGGGTGCGCGGCGATCATCTCGACATGCTCACCAGAGGAGAGATCATACAGATAGATGCCGTGGCGATCCTCGCCTTGAGGAACATCTCGTACATAGAAGAGCGGAGCGGTTTCAGAGGGTGCGAGAATGGTCATCTTGAACGGTTGATCCAGTTCAGAGATGACATCATCCGTCTTGATGGATGCCCCTTTTTTCCACTTTACCCGGCCATTCTCTTGCTGGTCTGCAACGAAATATACGTTTCGATTGCCGGCTGCGTTCACATCAATGCGATATTTAAGATTGCCTTGCGAGTCAGTTTCATACCCATTCGTGCGGGCCTGACCGCGTACATATTGATCGAACTCGCCAGTATTAACATTGACCTTGTAAACATCGGCTCCGCCATATTCGAAATTTCCGGACAGGCGGTTGGTGATTTCGACTCGCCGCGTCTGTACCAGAATATGGTCCGGATCGTTCGGGGAAACATCCAGAAGCTGATTATCGGACAGGTAATTGTCCAGCTGCTCATCCCCTTCAAAGATGCGCACAATATTGCTGCCATCGCGATCCATGAGATAGAGCGTGTCGATGCGCGTCCGCCGAATGTCTGGATCGGCCCAGTCTTCGGGATCCAGAATGCTAAGGGTGTCACCGGAGAACACAACAAAAGCTTCGATGACCAGCTTATCATTATTAACCCAGTTGATGTCGCTAATGATGATGTCGTCGAAAAACGTTCCGGTGAACTGCAATTCTGGCGCTTCCAGGTCGGCAACGACCAGGTAATAATCGAGTCCATCGCGCCGAACGCCGGCGACGTATTTTCCGTCAGGCGATAATTCCAACCCGGTGAAGGTGGGCTCGGCCACATAATCGCGGACCGATGGAACATTATCTTCGGTTGTGATGATTGTGTCTAACACACGAATTGGATCTTCGGCCTGTGCCCCGAAGCCGAAAAACAAAACAGCGGTTGCAGCCGCGAACGCTCGCGCAACTCTCATATGACTACCCTCGTTTATTCTCTCACTTCAGATAGAAATTACGGAATTCGCGCGCGCGTCAAGCACCAAAATTGTCTCAAACTGCATTCTTGAACTGAGACGAAGTGAAAATCAGGTCGGTGCCTATGGCTCGCCTGCGCTGCCCATGGATTTGTTCGTCCATAACAGGAAGCCATCTTCGCGGAATCGATGCCAGGTGGAGTAGCGCCATTTGTCAGGATGACTGACCAGACCATGCTTGACCGGATTGCCATGCAAGTAGCCAATATGACGTTCAAGATCGACCAGATCGCGAATCTTGTAATCCCAGTATCGCTGTTGCCAAAGGGCGGCGCTGCGCTGTTTCTCGGATAGGATCCCATTGTCGAGGATGCGCTTGGTGAAGCCAGACTGAAGATATGCGATCCGGCGATCATAATCGAGATCGTCTTCCGGCAGGGTCCAGATCAGATGCATATGATTCGGCAGGATGACGACAGCGATTGCCTCAAACGGATACAGGCCCTCAACATCCCGCGAGCTTTCAGCCAGCAGATTGGCGTGCTTGGTCAACAGCGTACTGTTCCTGTCCGCCAGGTTCAGCGTGAAGAACCAGGTCCGCCCTGGGTGGAATTGAGACTCGTGCGCGCGCATGTTCACCATACAAGCAAAGCCTGGGCCGCTTTCGCAAGTTGCGAATTTTTCATTTAAATACAGGGCTTAGGTGCCAGGTATCGGTTCAATCGCACCAGGTTGGCTTAACCGTTTCGGTCAGCCAGGGTTTTGACAGTCCGTCCTGAGCCAGGAGCCAGCCAATGTGTGTGCCATCGAGATAGACGTGAGCGCGCGTGCGCCCGAAACGGTCTGTGCCCTCTGGTTTGAAGGTCAGGGTCTGGCCCTGTTCAAACAGGATCTTGGCGCGGGCTTCCACTTTTTGACCGAGCGCGTCTTCGGCTGGGCAACCGGCACTGTTACCGGTCTCGGGGCTATCCCAGCCGATCAATCGCAGTCTGATCCGTTCAACGCCGCGATCCCCGAGCCGTTGCAGCTCGAACGTGTCGCCATCGACTGCGACCACGTCTCGAACTGGGGCGGTGACGCATCTTGCATTGGCCTGTTTGCACAGATTGGCCGGTTTCTTGGACAGGTTGCTGGCGCCGCATCCCGCGAGGCTCAGAGCCGCGAAGACAGGAAAAATCCGCATGCCTGAATGTGTCCGTCGCGGACGAAGCGGTCAAGTGTCGAGACGCCCGGCCGAGAATACCGGCAGGGCGCTCCATTTCTCAGATCAGAGGCGATCACTTACCGCTGTGAGCGCATCCTTCAAGGCTGCGATGCGCGGATCATCAGAGTTCCCGCTGAGCGCGGCTGCCAGCTCATTCAACTCCATCGCTGTTGCGCGATCCCCGCGATCGGCGGCGAGCGAGCCGGAGGCCGTTTCAAGCGCAAAGGTGAGCGCTTCGATTTGTTCCGCGGGCAGGGCGGCACTGCGTTCGAGCTGGTCGACATAGGCCATTGCAACCGCTGGATGGCCGGTCGGCCAGGTGACAGCGAATTGCTGTTGTGGATTGAACAGCTCGCCCTGGTCTGCCACGGCAGCGGCAGCGATTTCATGAGCGCTCATGGCGTCGCTGGCTTCGAGTTCAAACACGTCCAGGCCGCGCTGGATTTCGGTGCCGTAAATGCGGCCATCATACCAATAGGTCGACCAGTATCCGCCGAGCACCAGACGCTCTTCATGGATGGGGCCACGGTCAAAATAAGCAATTTCCTGAGGATTGGCGCTATCGGTGAAGTCGATCAGAGACATGCCGCCCTGATACCAGGCCTGGACGAAAATATCGCGGCCGGGCACGGGCACGATGGAGCCGTTATGCGCAACACAGTTTTCCTGCTCGGTCTGTGGTGCAGGAAGTTTGAAATAGCTGCGGAATTCCAGCTTGCCATCGACAATGTCATAGATCGCATTGGCGCCCCAATCCATCGGATCGGAGGCCCGGCAGCGCGGTCGGCTGCCGCCGCCCCATTCGTCCGTGAACAAGACTTTGGTGCCATCATTGTTGAAGGTCGCGGAATGCCAATAGGCGAATTTCTGATCCAGCACAGCATCGATCCGGACCGGCTTGTAGGGATCAGAAATATCGAAGATCACGCCATTGCCGGAACAGGCGCCCGCGGCAACATTCTGCTCGGGGAACACGGTAATGTCGTGGCAATGATCCGTACGATTGGTGCGTTGTGTGTCATCGCCATGATCGCCGCCTTGCCAGAGGCCGGCAATTTGCCCGGACTCGGTATCCATGAAGACCGTCGGGCTATCGACGATGCGGGATTGCGCCGGGTTAGCGACCGGGATCTCAATCACGTCAATGCGGAACAGGGCGGTGCGGTCATCGCCCGGGACGTCCCCGACGCAGCCGGCCAGTTCGTCTTCTTCGCGTATGGAGGCCGTACCGGAATTATAAACGATGATCTTGCCGTTCGCATCCGGGCCCGACACGACCGAATGCGTGTGCGATCCGCGGCAGGTTTGCACCTGACCAACCTGGCGAGGTTGTCTCGGGTCTGAAATATCGAAAATGCGCAAGCCGCGGAAACGCTCTTCGCTGACATCGTTCGCGATGCCCTGCCGACCGCAATCGACGCGTCCACGCGTTTGTTCGACGGACATGATCAACAAATCGCCGACCACGGAAACATCGCCTTGTCCGCCAGGGCAGACGACGGAGCTGATCAGCGTTGGTTCGGCGGCATCCGTCAGCGTATAGATGTTGAATCCGTGATAATTGCCAACGATCATCATATCGCCGGAGAAGGCCATATCGGTGTTCGAGAAACTTAGAAGCGGCGAGCGTTCGCCCCATTCGGTTTCCTCATTTGACTGATCATCGCCGCGTTCCGGATCCACGGGTGCGGCCTCTGCCATATCCATGTGCCCCGCATGGTCTCCATGACCTTCATGACTGCCATGATCCATTTCAGCCATGTCTTTATCGGCAGCTTCGGCTTCATCCTTTGGCGGGATAATCGGCGGCAGACCGGATGGATTGCCTGGATCAAAGAAGCCTGGAGGCTTTGGCAAGGTTGCGATCAATTTCAGATTGGAGATCGCTTCGCCGGCATCTGCAAAACCGGCCTTCAATCCGCCACGAGGATCTGTCGAGAGTCCGGCCAGAAGGTCGTTCATTCGCTCGATTTCAGCGGTTTGATCATTCACAATATCATTGACGAATTCAAACAGGACCGGGTCGTAGGCCGAGCCCGGCTGTTCCAGTAAATCCCTGACCATGGTCACCGCGCCGTCATGATGGGTGACCATCAAGGTCAGAAACAGTTCGTCAAAACCCGCACCTTGCGCCGCCGCCAATTGACTCATCTGCTCAGGCGTCGCCATGCCCATCATCTCATGCGACATATGCGTGGCATGATGTTGATGCGCCGTCGGGGCCGCTTCACCGCGTGACGCTAGCCAGTCTTGCATGAATGCGATTTCGTCCGCCTGGGATGCATCAATCCGTCCGGAAATATCGATGATGGACTGGTTGTTCGTGCGCTCAGCGACGAGCGCAGCCATTTCGACAGCCTGTTGGTGATGCGGGATCATGTCCTGCATGAAACGCACATCATCGAGCGAGTAACTCGTATCTGCAATCGTCGCCGCTTCATCCGCGCTCAGCGTCTTGGTCGGCTCACCCGGCGCGCCCGGCTGGATGATGGCAACATCCTCTGCCGTCGCGGTGGCGATACAGCCGCTCAAGGCCAATGCGAATATACTCACCGCGCTGCTGGTCAATCGTCGACTGCACGAATTTGGTTTGCTCATCCGGAACTCACTCTTTGGTTAACAATTTTGTTAAGTGATATGGCACATGGGGCGAAACGGGCAAATACAAATACGGGTGATCTGCAACGCGCTTCCACGTAAATAAAGACCCCAGCCGATGACCGGCTGAGGCGTTTCGTGGTTTCAACAGGGTCGGCCCTTATTTCAAAGTATCAATGATCGCTTTAGGACGCGACACGGAGCGCAAAATCATCATGGATTGCGCCGTCATCGTGAATTTCATGGTCACGTCATCCGGCACCTCCGCGTTACGCACCGCGCAACTGCCACCTGTTCCAGATCGATTGACCCGGCAATCGGTTTCGTCGCTTTCAATTCCGAAATGAGTCTGCATCGCACCGATTTCGGCGCCGACATCGATGCCCGGCTTGTTCAGGGATTGGCTGATAAAGGCGAGGGTGCCATCCGAGCGTCCGAGCGAAATGGAGGACAATCCGTTTGGTCCGCCATAGCTGCCGCGGACGAATTCAATCGATCCATGGTGCCAATCCTCGTAGCGGGTGATGTCGCCGGCCTGATAGCCGTCTGCGACGAGCGTGTTGAACGCGTCTTCGGGGAGGGTGGATAGACTGATGCCTTCAATTTCGGCGGTTTCAAATATAGCCGTGTCCCGGACCAGGGCGGCGGCGGACGCTGTCTCGACCAGCGAGAACGTCAATCCGGCAAGGGCGAGTGTGGCTGCAAGGTGTCGCATATTCAATCTCCATCGCTGATCTCGGGGGGGGGGGGGAAGCCCAGTTTGATTATTAACCACAAGTTGGGCGAGTTTTTGTCGGTTCAATTCCTTCCATGTTCACAATGAACGACAACAGCAGCGCTCGGACTACTTCAAAACCTGATTGTATTTAAAGACAGTGTGGTGAGATGGCGGAGTCTTGGCTAGTTGGAACGCCATCGATAGCTTGCATAAAAACACCCTAATGCACCGAACAACAGCATCAAAGCCGGGGCAATCATCCAGCGAAGAGGTGAGTCTACAGCTTCGAGTGATGACCCATTCGACCTCCAAAATCTGAGGCCCCCTGGCACTGATTCAACGAAGGAGCTGCCACGATCAGTATCGATGAATTTATATTGCTCATCGAGACGGGCGATCATCGCTTGCTGAGTTTCTCGATATTTTGCGTGTTCCGGTTGATCGGAAATCCGATCATAAGCGATCTCAAATACATCGAGGCTCTCTCCTTCCAAGATCACACCAGGTGATCGATATTGATATTTTGCCGAAATGGATTCCTCCGCTAGCAGACTTACGCCAAGTGCTGCGCCTCCAAGCATCAAGCTGACAATACCCGAAATGAGCCAGGACTGGACGCGCTGTTCGAAATCCTTGGTGCGTCTCATAATCGCGGAGCGGACGTCACCAATTTCGCGCAACTGATCGAGCTCACCCGGAAAAAGGCGATTGTTCAGGTCATCGACATCAATCTTGTACGCGGCCTTGATCGACGCAAACACGTCTTCGGACGGGAAGGACTTTCCCGATTCCAGTTTTGAAAGATAGGATTGTTCAATCCCGATCTGTTGCGCCGCTTCTGGCTGCGTCCATTGCAGATTGCGCCGCCGGTCCCGAATGTAATCGCCAAACCGCATAAGCCTTGTTTCCTTATTCCGTGGGCCTGTTCAAGGCCGAATGTGACGCCATGAATGATCTGGAATATCGGGAATACCAGATGAATATTCGGGAATATCGGGCGGTTCGCGATTGATTGTCAGGAATTTCGGCCGGTTTACCATAAAAGGAAAACCCCAGCCGGGTCTCGGCTGGGGTCCGTGAGCCGGATGGCTCTTGAATCCTTGGCTGCGTTCAACTCTGTATTTGGTTTCCCAAGACAGGCAGCCTCAAGACTGTGTTATCGGGGACTCAGAGGCTGCTCCATGAAACCCTTAACACAAACGGATCCAATCACCGTTCCTGGTTTCTCACTCGACATTGGATCACCTCCTTTCAGCTGTTGAACGACTATGTCCGGACTGAATCATTTGCTCCGGACAGTTCGAATTAAGCATGAGTCATGCCTAATGAAAGATGAACGTAAGGGAAGCGACATAAAAAAATGATCTGTGCCCAGGAAAACACCCACCGCGCGCACGCAGTGGGTGTTCTTTAGGCGCGAGAAGGACGCGCCCGGGGGGATCAGTCTGCCAGGGCGCCGATGACGAGGCCAATAATGGCGCCTGTGGCGATCGAGGCGAGAATGGCGTCGCCGCTATCATAGTCATGTACCCAGTGATAGCCGTGCGGCGGATCATACAAACCCCAATAGTCATAATCTCCGATAATGATCGTATTGGTGTGGTAGCCGTAATGCCCACCGATCCGATAGCGCGGAACATAGCGACTGTCATAAACAAAGCTGAAGGTTGGCCGCGAGTAATAATAGAAGGGACGATGGCCGCCCCAGTAAAAGGCGCGCGGCGAATAGTGCCGGAAATTGTGCCGACGATAATGATGGCGATAGTGATAGCCATTATTGTGACGGCGATAATACCGGTTGAAATTGCGGTGATGGCGATAATGCCGATCGTGGCGATAGTGTCGGTTATTATAATGGCGGTTGCTATAATTCCGGTGATTGTAATGCCGGTTATTATAGTGCCGATCGCCAGCCCGGTTACGGTGATTGTGATAGCGATCATGCTGACGCGTCCGAATATCCCGGCGCGCCTGTGAGTAACCACGATCATAGGAATTGCGACGGATCTGGCGATTTTCGCGCCGATTATCGGCCCGTCGATCAGCGCGCCGCTCGGCTCTGCGATCCTGCCTTTGTTCGAACTGGCGATTGTCGCGACGCTCCGTGCGGCGTTCCTGTCGCTGATCGAACTGTCGGTTGTCGCGGCGTTCAACGCGGCGTTCCTGTCTTTGGTCGAACTGGCGGTTGTCGCGCCGTTCCGTGCGTCTTTCCTGTCGCTGCTCGAACTGGCGATTGTCGCGACGCTCCGTGCGGCGTTCCTGTCGGCGCTCGCCGCGACGGTCACTCGTGTCTCGCCGGAACTCGCGCCCGGTCATGCTGCGTTCGCCGCGTACGCGATTGTCATTGGTGCGCACATTGCTGCGTCCATCCCGGCGCTCGATGCGCGCCTGGCGATTGCGCTCGGCGCGGGCATTGTCGCGCCGGTTTTCAACACGGTCCTGTGACGAGAATTGTGGTCGTCGTTCGCGATCATTACGATCTGCGTAAGCCACAGGTGCGAGCGTGCCAGCCGTCAAGGCGATGGCCGCAACCGTAGATGTCAGTCTTGAGAGGATGGACATGTGTCGCCTCCCTTTCTCTCTTCAGGCGCCCCCTAGGCACCCACAATTTCGGCTGTTCGTGACAAGCCTTGCCTGTAACACTAGGACTGCTGCCTGAATTGACCCTGAACGGAGCTTTCATGTCCCACCGCGATCACGTCTTTGTGACCGAGACGATACAGATCCCGGAATGGGAGCTGACGGAGCGATTCATCCGTGCATCCGGGCCGGGCGGTCAGAACGTCAACAAGGTTTCGACGGCGGTGCAATTGCGCTGGAATGTTCTGTCCAGTTCCATCCCAGCTGCGGTCAAGGCCCGGTTTCGGCGGCGTTATGGCGCGCGATTAACGCAGGACGGGGACCTTATGCTCGAGTCTAAGGATCATCGCAGCCAGGGATTGAACCGCGAAGCCGCGCGAAAACGCCTCGCCGACATGGTGCGAAGCGTGGCCGAACCACCGCGCCGACGGATCAAAACCAAGCCGACGCGGGCCTCCATTCGTCGTCGTCTGGATAGCAAGAAACAACGCGGCAATGTCAAAGCGCTGCGCGGAAAAATTCGCGACGATGATTAATTAGGGCAAAGCGACCGGATTAAGGGCGATTAATCGTTCCGGCCCGGTAGGCGACAATGCAGTCGACGGCATCGCGTTTTACATGGCTGTCCGTTTGCAGAATTGAGCGGCCTTCGCCCGTAAATCGGTTATCGTCGCATGTGTCATCATTGGCATACTCGCCAGAATTGTCGCCGAAATCGAGATAAAGCGTCAGCTGCCCGGCATCGTACAGCGTTCGACAATCTGTGGCATCCCGCAGCACATGATTGCGCTGATACGTCCATTCATCGCCATCCTCCTGGAACCTGGCATCATCGCACGCACTATCATTGGCGTAATCGCCGGCATCTTCCCCAAAGTCGATATCGGCGGTGGCGACGCGAACAGGTTCAGATGGCGTGTCATCTGCGCTCTGCTCGGCTTGAATCTGCTCAGAAATGGCAAGCGCGTTTCGAACATTGGTGCGGATATTGCCGATTGTCTGTCCATCATCGAGGATCAGATAGCGGGTCAGATAGAGACTTCCATCCGTCGCTGTGGCTTTAATCGCAGACCAGCGTTGATTGATCTCATTGGCCTGTTCCGCGGTGAACGCGCCCTCAAAAATGATGAAGATCTCCAGGCCGAGGCAATCTGAGGCCTCCTGACATGCTTTGCCCTGCATCGCATAGACAAGCTCAGCGCCGTCGCCGTCCTTTTGATAATAGGCCAGAACTCCGACCGTATCCTCAAGATCTCTGCGCACGGTATGATCGAGCGATTCAGCGACAAACTGGATGTCTGCCTGGGTGACGGTCGTGATCAAATGGTTGTCGCGACTGGTGTCCTCGGCAGTTGCGGAAAACGCCAACCCCAAGGTTAGTGCGCTGATTGTAAATAGCTTCATGTCGATCCCCATCTTCATGTATCGTGATTTCTTACGCCAAGAAATCTGCGTCAGCCTGACCCTGATCTGACAAAATGGCAATGTTCGGGCAGCGGTTGAGCAGATGAATGTCACCCGAATACGCCACTCACGCTGGGTTGCGGTGGTCTGTGTATTCCTGCAGCCATGATAAATCGTATCATGAAACCTCGAGCAGCCGCGCTTGCCCTTGCGGCGCCTCTGCTCTTCGCTGCACCAGCCCTTGCCGACCATGGCAAGTCTGGCAAACGCGTGACTGGCAGCATTTCGGTGCAAACCGGAAATGGTGCGTTGCATTTCGGCTATACCAATCGCGGCCATGGCACGATCGGCTATTCGGGGCACCGTCACCATAGCTACAATCGCTACCAGTCAAACCGACAGGCAAAACGTCAAGCCATTCGCGCCTGCCGACGCGCAATCCGAGCAGAAGCTGACTATCTTGGTTTTCGAGATGTCGATTTCGACGATGGCCGATATGCCGAACAAATCGGGCCGCGCGGTTTTCGTGTGACCTTTAATGAGGTCGAATTTGAAACGCGCCGGCGTGACATTGAGCGTCCTGTCACCTGTATCGTCCGACGCGGCGATCAGGTTCGCGAGATTTATGGCATCCCGCAGCGCGGACAGCGTGGCCACAGACGGGGTCATTACGGCTATTAGAACGAAATAGCTTTAACTTTCAGAATGAAAGGTTGGACGGGCTTCCCCTTGGGGAGGCCCGTTTTGCTTAGGTGGCAGGCTTGCCCTTGCGCGCGGGCGCGATAAAACCCAGCCACAAGTCCTGTGGATGAGTGGAGGTTGGAGCCTATGCAAGATGTGATCGAAGCCCTTGAGGCGCGGCGGGAAAAAGCGCGACTGGGGGGCGGCAAGGCCCGGATTGAACGCCAGCACGAAAAAGGCAAGCTGACGGCGCGCGAACGTGTGGCCCTGCTGCTCGATGAGAACAGTTTCGAAGAGACGGACATGTTTGTCGAACATCGCAGTCATGATTTCGGCATGGAAAAGCAGCGCATTCCGGGTGACGGCGTGGTCACCGGGTCCGGTACGATCAATGGTCGTCTGGTCTATGTCTTTTCGAAGGATTTCACCGTTTTCGGCGGTTCGTTGTCTCTGGCGCAATCGGAAAAGATCGTCAAAGTCCAGAAAGCCGCCGCCAAGGTCGGCGCCCCTGTCATCGGAATTTTTGATGCTGGCGGCGCGCGCATCCAGGAAGGCGTCGACAGCCTCGCGGGTTATGCCGACATCTTTATGGAAAACGTGTTGTCCTCTGGCGTCATTCCGCAAATCTCAGTCATCATGGGACCTTGCGCGGGCGGCGATGTTTACTCGCCAGCGCTGACCGATTTCATCTTCATGGTGAAGGACACGTCCTACATGTATGTCACCGGCCCGGACGTGGTGAAGACCGTGACCAATGAAGAGGTGACCCATGAAACACTAGGCGGCGCATCTGTTC
>JBCBBC010000080.1:0-12604 GCA_038532145.1 Pseudomonadota bacterium
CCGCGTCGCTGGTTTTCAATTCCAGCGCCAGCGGTTGCCCTGGCCCCTCATTATCGAGATTGGCGATGAAGGTCGCGCCAGCGAGCGTGTTGCCGCTCGCACGCAAGGACTGAAAGCCCGCCTGTTTAGATGTCTCAAGCAAAAGCGACGATCCGATCAGATCCAGATTGCGGCGCAACCGCAAACGTTCGACATTGGCCGTAAAGGAAAGGTCGACGCCGGCATCGCCGCTTTCCAGCCCGCCAACCGCGCCCAGCTCTGCCAGAAGGCCAGATATGTCGAGATAGGCGCCATCCAGTTCAATCCGGAAGCCATTCTGCTCAGTCCGATTGATACTGCCGGACACATCCAGTGAGCGGTCAATGAACAAACGCCGCAATTGCAGGGATTGCAGGCGCCCGTCATTGCCAAGCCGCAAGTCGCCGTCGAGGGACGCGTCATCGGCCGTGAACCGCAAGGCGGCGGCCTGTTCACGCAGGTCACCCCGATAGTTCAATGTTGCACGCGCGTTCTCGCCAGCGGGTTTGACCCAATCAACTTCATCGAGATCCAGTCGCGCCTCACTCAGGTCAAAGGCAAAGGTTCCAGACTGCAACCCCGCGGCACCGACTTTGCCCTGCATCTCGACTGGTACTTCGCCGGTCAGAAACGCCCGCCCGACCAGGCCGAATACGTTGAGAACATCTGAGGTCAGCACCGCAGTGGCCGACAAGTCGGCAGGTTGATCATCGTCATCGAATGCATCGCGCCAGGTAAATTGCACCGGCGCACTGCCCATGTTTCCGAACCCGGTCAGGATCATGCGGTCGAGTGTGACATCGACATTGACACTGCCTTCCGTCAGATCGAACGGACCTGCCGCTGCGAGTAGTCCGCCATCCCGGATCTGTCCACGCACCTCCATGATGTGATCGGACAAGGGGACATTGTCGCGGGACGGCCGCGTCAGCTTGAACGATGCCGTCGCCTCACCCGTCACACGTTCCGGATCAAACCCGGTCTGCTCTTGCAAGCGAAGACGCGAGTCCGAAAGTTGGCGCAGGATCGTCACGGCGGGACCCGAGCCATATGCGGTGACAATGAAATCTTGCCCGCCCGGATTGAAAGCCGGCATATCGAACGCCCCGGATTGTAGGACCCAGTCATCATAAGTGCCGCTGATCAATGATATATCGAGCGCATTTCCGGAGACCCGGCCAGTGCCAACAGCGTTCTCGACATGCGGCATGTCGCTAAGAAACTCGACCTCGCCGCCCTCAAACCCGAAGGTCACCAGCAGATCCTCGTCGCGCAGAAACCCTTCGGCCATACTGTCCGGCTTTAGGGTCAGGACTGCAGTGGCTCCGGTCGCATTGCCATTGATCAGGCGCTGCGTGACGAAATTACGCGCACCTCGGCCCAGCCGAACCGGCCAATAGGCGAGAATGGTCTCCTTGCTGATATCGCCAACAAGTTCGGCGGTCACATCGAGCGTCAACGGCAGCTCACCATCTTCATGCGGCACGCTGAAATCGATCTCGCCATTCGCTTGCAAACGCGCGGTATCAATATCTGCTTCGAGCGTCTCCACGGCATAAACCGTGAAGTCATCCGATACGTCGGCCTCGAGCACGACATTCTCGACGTTCCAGGCCGCTTCAAAAATATTGCTGATATCGAGCGTCATCGCTTCCGATTCTAGCTCTATCCGTCGGAGCGCATTCTGAGCCAGCACATTGGTCAATGCGCCTTCGAACCGGCCGCTGAGCCGCGAAGACTGCAATTGAAGAAAATCGATACGAATCTGGTCTTGGGCGGGAATGTAAGCCAGCGACGCGCTGAATTCATCAACCGTTTCGTCCAGCGCATCAATGCGCAGCACGCCGCTTTCGCGTGCGACGACCAGTCCGACTTGTTCCAAACCGTCTGTGCGATCAACCTCCGCGCTGAACGACGTGCCGAGGTTCAGATTGCTCTGCTCCACCCCGGGAAGGCCAAACCGCTGCGCCAGATCCGTGACCGGAAGAACCCCGACATCCAGCACGGCGCGCATGGTCTGATAAGAGTCAAACGTATCCAGCGAAATGCTGAAGATTTCCGGCAATCCAACGCCCTGTCCGTCGCCCGACAATTGGAGTGAAACGTCCTGGTCGGGATGACTGATCTGTCCCGCCGCGGCTTCGATCGCACCGATCGCACCGCGGTCGGCATCCAGGAACCGCAAATCCAGATTGGAAAATTCCAGGGTTTCGAGATCAAAGGTCGTATCGAAGGCCTGCAGTCCGATAAGGACATCCCCGAGAACGGCATTGACTCTTTCCAGCCATTCTTGCGGTGTCTGCGGCAAGGCCGCCGCGCGGATCTCTGGCAAGGGATCGCCGGCAAAAGTCCATTTATTGGGGGCTGTGTTCTGGACTTCGATCCATCCGTCTTCCAGATCCGCCGCAAGCAATTCAACCCGGCCAAGAATAATCGCGCCAGCATCCAGTGTCAGTTCCGCGGTTTGGGCAAAGCCAGCCTGGCGGCCATTGCCGTCCATCAGGGACAGTCCGTCCGCAACGACAAAGATCCGTCTGTCAGAAGGCGACCATTGCAATGTCAGCCGTTCGACGCTGACCGGACGGCCATCGCGAGAGCGGGTAATTGCCTGCTCGACATCGTCACGAAAGATCCCGAGTTCGACCGGCCCGCTGGCCAGCATGAACGCCAAAACCCCGACCGCGGCCATCAAAACCAGCGAGAGCACGCCAAGCGCTTCTAAAAATATGACTTTTGTGGTCTGGCGAACCAAGCCATTTGCTCCATGTATTCAACTCACCGCCTCGCGGCACACATAACGGGTCACGTCCCACCAGACATGAAAGACATGCCATGACAAACCGACCAGAAAAAGGCGACAAAGCACCAAAAGTCACCATCCCTGTCAGCGATGAAGAAAGCGTCAATTTGGGTGCCCCGGAGGGTACCGCTCATGTCGTCTATTTCTACCCGCGAGACAATACGCCGGGCTGTACGACGGAATCGATCGATTTCTCAAGCCTTTTGCCCAAATTTGAAGCGCTCGGCGTGCAAATCATCGGAGTGTCCAAGGACAGCTTGAAAAGCCACGCCAATTTCAAGACAAAGAAAGAGCTCACGGTAATCCTGGCCAGCGATGAAGAGTCAGATGCGTGTGAACAATTCGGAGTCTGGGTCGAGAAGAACATGTATGGGAAGAAATATATGGGGATCGAACGCTCAACCTTCCTCGTCCAGGCAGATGGCACGATCGCTGCAACGTGGCGAAAAGTTAAAGTAAAAGGGCATGCGGACGCTGTTTTTGCTGCGACTCGGGAAATTTTGGAGGCCTGATTCGTCAAATGAAAACTCTTTAAGGCGAATTTTACCGAAACGGGCTATTTGAAGGTCAGAAAACCGCAAAAGGGGGCTTTTCGTCCGGATCACAATGAGGTTACTGTGGCTCATCACCAATCAAGACGTTGTTGCGCCCCAACCCAAGACGGCGTCTTACCTGCGGATAGGTGCGTAGAATGAAATCGACGACAAAAGTCTCTGACTTTGTACGCCGCGTTTTCCCAGAGCGGCAAATCTACCACCGAAGCGGTGGTACGGTTCGTTATTTTACCATTTCTCCGCTGCAACAGATTATTCTTGCTGGTGCGGCCGCCGCACTGGTTGGCTGGTCGCTCTTTGCGTCGGCCACCGTTGTGTTTGGGCAGAAGTCCGTGACCGTTGGATCCGCCGCAAGTGAGGTCAACCGCCTGGAGCGCTGGGTCCAGGATCTGCGCGCCAAAGAAGCGCTTTCCAGCTCGCAACTGGCCCAACGGACTGAGGCCTTCCAGGACGCCACGTTAGAATTTCAACGCCGCCACGAGACACTGGCGACCATGTTAGAGGCCCTTCAGACGGGCGGCGAATTAGAGGCTTCAGCGCTAAGGGGAAACTCAGCATCCCTCCTGGTGACCGCCTCGATCGATGAGGCAGACACTCGGCAATCGCAGCGTCTGGCTCAGGTCGAAAGCCGTTTGCCGCAAGTCGGACTGCGCGGCGATGTCAGCAAGATCCGCGACGAACAGGACGTCTTCCTCGACGAAATCGAAGATATCGCGGTGGAACGAGCCGAAGCGGCCCGCGGCATTCTCCAGCTGACCAAGGTTGGCGCCGGTCGCATTTCCAGCGGCGAGAATATGGGCGGTCCCGCCGTCAGCTTTTCAAGCCTGATGTCTGGCCAGTTCGCCACGCCGGAAGAAGAACGTTTCGCCGTCCGCGTGGCTCAGGTGGCGGCCCGTATGGAAGAAGCCCGATATTTTGAAGACCTGGTCAACAATTTGCCTCTGGCGACACCAATCGGCATCCCATCCCGCGTGACGTCACCATTTGGTATGCGGATCGACCCCTTCCGCAAACGCCCCAGCTGGCATGGCGGAATCGACATGGGCGCTGGCTGGAATGCGCCGATCGTGGCGGCAGGTCCGGGAAAAGTGATTTATGCGGGAACGAAATCAGGCTATGGTCGCGTTGTAGACGTTGATCATGGCGGA
The DNA here is from genome assembly GCA_038532145.1 of Pseudomonadota bacterium. Taxonomy (GTDB): domain Bacteria; phylum Pseudomonadota; class Alphaproteobacteria; order Caulobacterales; family Hyphomonadaceae; genus Henriciella. The sequence continues at coordinate 4,521 of JBCBBC010000080.1, forward strand.
GGTTTCGTTTCTCGTTATGCCCATCTTAAACGTATTGTGGCAAAGAAGGGTCAAGAGGTCGTGATCGGAGACAAGCTCGGTACCATGGGATCGACCGGGCGCAGCACGGGTCCGCACCTTCATTATGAAGTGCTGTTCCATGGAAAACAGTATAATCCAGTAGAGTTCATTAAGGCAGGTAAACATGTTCACGAAGACTAAAGGCGATGGCCAACAACCCGGCTTCACTCCAGCGCAAGACGCTGTTCGAGGCGCTTCGTCGAAACCCGCAGCCCGTGTCGGCGCATCCATTCTTTGCTCTGACGTCGAGATTAAAGGCTCGATCAAGTCTCAAGGCGCTCTGCAAATTGACGGTAAGGTCGAAGGCGACATCTCAGCCGGTGACGTCACAATTGGCTCTAGCGGCCAGATCATGGGCGAAGTCAAAGCTGAAACTCTCCGCGTGAAAGGCAAGATTGTTGGCTCTATCCGCGCCCGCAAGGTCGAGCTTGAGACCGGTGCGAGTGTCCAGGGCGATATTTTCCACGCCGCTCTAATCATCCAGCCGGATGCGAGCTTTGAAGGCCAGGTTAAGCGCGAGGAGAACCCTCTGAAAGAAAGCGCTCCAAAGCCTGCGGCTGCCCAACAGCAGTCCAGCGCACCCGCAGGCTTCTCGCCTGTTACACCGACAACGGACACGGCCGGGAACGCCTAGCCCCGGTTCCAAACGCTGCAAGTGAATTCAAGCCGGACCTTCGGGTCCGGCTTTTCTATTCCGCCGCTTCGCTCTGGCTGTCTCCGAGGGCGTTGGACAATGCTGCGCTCAGGAAGGGCGTCAAATCGCCATCCAGCACGCCGCCTGTATCAGAGGTCTCGTGATGGGTGCGCAAGTCCTTGACCAGTTGATAGGGCTGAAGAACGTAGGAACGGATCTGATGGCCCCAGCCAATCTCAGTCTTGGAATCGTGACTGTCCTGCGCCGCCTGCTGGCGCTTCTGCAATTCCAGTTCGTAAAGGCGTGACCGCAACATCTCCCAGGCTGACGCCCGGTTCTGGTGCTGCGAGCGTCCGGACTGGCACGCCACGGCGATGCCGGTCGGCTCGTGGGTCAGACGTACCGCTGAATCCGTCTTATTGACGTGCTGACCGCCCTTGCCTGACGCCCGATAAGTATCGGTGCGAACATCGGAAGGATTGATCTCTACATCGATCGAGTCATCAATCACCGGTGAAACGGCAACTGACGCGAAACTGGTATGCCTTCGGGCGGAACTGTCAAAGGGCGAGATCCGGACCAGGCGATGGACCCCCTGCTCCGATTTCAGCCAGCCATAGGCATTTTCACCTTTGACCAACAGCGTTGCGGACTTGATGCCCGCTTCATCGCCTTCATGGCTTTCGACTTCTTCAACCTTATAGCCAGACTGCTCGGCCCAGCGGACATACATGCGCCGGATCATCGACGCCCAGTCCTGGCTTTCCGTACCGCCCGCGCCCGAATTTATGTTCAGGTAGCAATCATTCCCGTCGGCCTCACCGCATAGCAAGGCCTCCAATTCGGCCTTCTCGGCCTTTTCAGCCGCCCGTCGCAGAGTCGACGTGATGTCGGACAGCATATCCTCATCGCCTTCCGCAAGCTCAAGCAATTCGAGACCGTCTGCAGCCTCTCGCTCGAGCTCTTCAACTGTTTGCATGCCCGTTTCGAGTTTCTGGCGTTCGGCCATCAGTTTCCGCGCCGCTTCCGGGTCGTCCCAAAAGTCAGGGCGCTCGGAGAGCGCGTTCAGTTCATCAAGGCGTTTGCTGGCGACATCCCAGTCAAAGACGCCTCCTCAGCAGTTCCGAGGACTGCTTGATTTGATCGGCGAGGGCGAGAATTTCAGCTGACATTTGATTTCCTGAAACTTGAAACAGCGGTGGAGATGCAGGCGTTTCGAGTTCAGGTCAATAAATGTCCTCATCAATATTATCTTCGATCACGTCCGAAATAATCGGCTCGCCCGTCTCCGGATCAATCTGTGGCTCGACTGGAATCGAGTTCTGGAAGATGGAGCTGTCGCCGACGCCCGACAGGCTGAGATTGGAATTGTCGGCAAAGACCCGGCCGGGCTCAGTACCCGGTCGGAAGGCTTCCAGAATGATTTCCTGAGAGTCGAAGGTCGGCAATCCGCCTGTCGTCGCATCGACAGAGACCAGACGGACGCCCGGCGGAATTCGGAATGGAATGGCTGGCTCGTCGGCCAGAGCGCGCTCCATGAACTCGGTAAAGATGACGCCCGCAACCGCGCCGCCGCCTTCGCCCTCGCCCAGCGTGCGTGGGGTATCGAAACCCGTCCAGATGCCAACCACCAGGTCAGGTGAGAAGCCAAAGAACAGCGCATCGACATAGTCATTCGTTGTACCCGTTTTGCCAGCGAGCGGCTTGCCGATCCGGCGCGCCCGGCGCCCCGTTCCGCGTTCGACCACGCCTTCCAGCATATGGACGACCTGGTAAGCGATAATCGGGTCCACCAGTTGCGCGCGATCATCGGGCAGAATTGGCGGGGCCAATCCATCCCATTCCGTCGCTTCACAGCCTTCGCAGACGCGTTGGTCATGCTTGTAGAGCGTGACTCCGCGGCGATCCTGGACGCGGTCCAGCAAAGTCGGTGTAACTTCCTTGCCGCCATTCACGAAAGCCGCATAGGCCTTGGACAGACGCCAGGGCGACGTTTCACCCGAGCCAAGCGACATGGCCGGATAAGGCGGCAAGCGGTCATAGACGCCAAAGCGTTCCGCAAATTCGGATACGGCTTCCATACCGATATCCGTCGCGACGCGGGCGGTCACCTGGTTATAGGATTTTTCCAGCGCCACACGCATCGTGACTTCGCCATAGCTCAGCCCTTCAGCATAGTTTTCCGGCTTCCATTCCTCACCCGTATTCTCGTCGTAATAGACATAAGGCGAGTCCAGGATTCGGACCGATGGCGTATAGCCCCGCTCCAGCGCTGCGCCATAGACGAAGGGCTTGAAGGACGACCCTGGCTGGCGGCGGGCCTGTGTGACCCTGTTGAACGGGCTCTTGAAGAAGGAATACCCGCCCATCATCGCCAGCACGCGTCCGGTATGCGGATCCAGCGCGACAATCGCGCCTTCCAGCTCCGGGATCTGTTTTAGCTGAGCTTGGCCAACCGGCACCATGATGGGCTCGATCGGCACGCTGGTCTGGTCATCCTCGGCGCTGACGCCTTCACGGGTCGACGCGCTTTCCTCCGGGCTCAGGATTTGCCGGCTCACTTCGGCCAGCACGACATCCCCGGCGCGCAAGCCGGTTTGAGAACTCGACCGGACATAGGTTCGGGCCCATTCAACGTCTTCGGCGGGAATCGACACGGTCCGGCCATCATGCAGGACCAGGTCGGCCCCGCCGTCTGAAACCGAGCGCACCATGGCGCGTTCCCAGGATCCGTATCCACCTGGCAGAGTAACGCCATTCAACTGTTCCAGCATATCTTCAGCCGCCGGATCGATAGCGGTCAAAGGGCCGCGATAATCGTAGCGGCGGTCATAGGTTTCGAGCCCGATCTGCAGGGCTTCCTGGGCCGCGAGTTGAAGTTTGGTATCAATCGTCGTGCGGATCGATAGCCCGCCTTTTTCCAGCTCATCCTCGCCATATTGATCGATCAGCTGCCGTCTCAACTCCTGCACGAAATAGGTCGCGGCAGCATATTCCGGTCCGTAGAGACGTTTCGTCGTGTTCAGCGGTTTGGCTTTGGCTTCGTCCGCATCCTCTTGTGAGATATAGCCATCGTCGACCATCCGATTGAGGACGTAATTCCGGCGCAAGAGAACACGTTCTGGATTGGTGTAAGGGTTCACGCGGCCTGGAAATTTCGGCAGTGAGGCCAGCACAGCGGCTTCCGACAGATCGAGTTCTGGCAGGGACTTGTTGAAATAGTTCAACGCCGCCGAACCCACCCCGTATGACCTGCCACCGAGATAAATCTCGTTCAGGTATAGCTCGATAATGTGTTCCTTGCTGAACGCATTTTCCATCCGACGCGCAACGATCGCCTCTTTCGCCTTGCGGACAACGGTCTGGTCACGGGTCAGCAACATGTTCTTCGCGACCTGCTGGGTAATGGTCGAACCACCTTCCATGCCGCCGCTGCCGACCAGTTTGTTGCGCAGCGTGTTCAACACACCGCGCGTCATGCCGCGATAGTCGAGCCCGCGATGCGTGAAGAAATTTTTGTCCTCAGCTGATACAAAGGCGTGGATGACATGATCCGGGATGGCTTCGTACGGAATGAAGACCCGATGCTCATCAGCAAACTCATGAATCAGTGTGCCGTCACCCGCATGAACCCGTGATGTGATGGGGGGATTATACTCTGCCAGCTTCTCCACGGACGGCACCGTGCGCGCCAGCGAGGCCATCCAGATCCAAAATGCGATCAGGACCAGAATGGCGAGTACCAGACCGGTCAAAAAGGTGAATAGTAGGAACTTCCACGTAAAAACGCGCTGTTTGATCGCTGCCCACATTGTCAGTCTCTCTCACACAAGGTCTTGAGCGTGCTGATTCCACGCTTTCACGGCGAGACTAAGGCGGTTCTGCACCTACGAAAAGGCGGCGCCTCAGTTACTTGCAAATAATAAATCTTGGCGATCGAAATAGGCGTCGATTGCGCGCTTGATGGCTTCGGCCGATTTGCGGCGTCCGCGTTCCGATTTGAGCCGGCGCGCATCGTCCCGATTGGTTAAAAACCCGATCTCAACCAGGACGGCGGGGACATCCGGCGCTAGGAGGACGAAGAAATTCTGCTGTCTGTGCGTGTTGCGCAAGAGCGGCCCAGCTTGATCGAGCTCCGGAACCAGAAATTCAGCAAAAATCGCCGAATTGGATTTGGTCTCCCGCACCGTCAGGTCTTGCAGAATATCGGTGACTTCACCGGATGTGCTGCCATCTTCGAACGGCATATCCCAGCCATATTTCTCAGCGGTGCGCTCAATCCGCGCCTCGCCTCGCGTTGAAAGCGTGTAAACAGACGCTCCGGCGACATGCGGTTTCAACGCCGCATCCGCATGCACGGAAATAAACAGGTCTGCGCCCCAGTCGCGCGCCATAGTGACCCGGTCTTCATGTTCGACATAGACATCTGTCTCTCGTGTCAAACGAACGACATAACGCGGGTCTTTCTCGATCAAGGCTTTGAGCTTCAGGGAGGTATCGAGAACGATCTCGCTCTCTTTTCCACCGATCACGGCCAAGGCACCTGGATCACGGCCACCATGGCCAGGGTCAATGACAATGACCCGCCGCTGCCGCGCTGCCATTTGCATCATGGCCCCAAAACCCGCCGGTTTCGTGGAGGGCGATTCAGGCTGCGGCGTGTCCAGTACAGGGATATCCGCGGTCACCGTCGGCGACAATTGCGCCGCTTCAGCATCCGCGAACCGCGCGGCCTCAAACCGCGCAAATCTCGGCGCATCCCGCTTCGCAGCGGCCTGGAACCGCGTCGCCGAAACCCCTGAAAGGTCCAGAATGTACCGATACAGAGTCTCGCTTCCTGTTGGGGGTAAGTCGATCTCCCGCATCACCATCATCGGCTGTTCCAGCTCGAAAACAATCCGATCCGTGTCGAGCGTATAGGCAAACACGCCGCCCGTGGGTTCAGCAAAAAACGGATCCTGACCGAGTCGAAACTGGGCCGGCACCATTTCTATGACGAGGCCATCTTCCGTATCGCGCAGAAACACATCGGGTTTGAACGCATCCTGCGAGGTGATCGTGATTCGGGTGAATTCGCCGTCGCCGGCAACGCCGACGGACTGAACCTGTGCAGCCGCCATTGCGGCGGACAAGGCCGACAGGACTGCCAAAATGAAAACCGTCACCACACGCATGCAAAGATCCGCTAATCAGGCGCCCCACGCGCCTTTTTTATCTGATTGCTGTCTCTAATCCAATCAGTCTTAATCATAGATTTATCAACATATTGAGAATATTCATCCTCATCCCCGCATTTTGGGTCTTTCAATTCACAATCAGAAAGGGCATGTAAGGAGAACCTCGAAAACGGGGCGAAAAACAGAATCCCCGAACGGCGGGTGAACAGGCCTAACCCCCTGCACTATCGTCGATACCGGAACGGATAATATGAGCTTACAGGCCTACAAAATCGGAACTGCGCGCCGCTCTACAGACAGAGCAGGCCGGACCGTCGCGTTGCCTGTCCCTAATAACACATTTGCTGGTGTGATCCGCAAATATCCTCGAACAAACAGGGTATTAGCGCCGCCAGCCTATAAGGCAGTTTACTATGAGCAAACTCATGCTGATCGACGCGGTCCACCCGGAAGAGACCCGTGTCGCACTCGTCAACAAAGGTCGAGTTGAAGACTTTGATTTCGAAACCACAGGCAGCGAACAATTAAGAGGCAACATCTATCTCGCGAAAGTGACGCGAGTGGAGCCCTCTCTTCAGGCCTGTTTCGTGGAATATGGCGGCAATCGCCACGGATTCCTCGCCTTCAGCGAAATCCATCCGGACTATTACCAATTGCCACAGGCAGATCGCGAGAAGCTGCTTGAAGAAGCCGCGCGTGAAGCCGAACGGGCCGCTGACGATGATCCTGAGGATGACGAAGACGATGAAATTGATTCGGAAGTCGATGATGACGAGGAGTCGGATGATGATTCCGATGAAGATACGATCGACGCCGAAGACGATGAGCTAGCAGCCGCCAGCGACGACGACACCGCGGATGCTGAGGCGGATGAAACCGAGGCTGCAGAAGCGAAGATGGAAGATAATGCCGACGCTTCCGACGATGAAGCCGAGGGCGAAGACGAGGCGCCGAAGAAAAAGTCAGCCAAGCCGGAACGCCGCCGCCGCGGCGCCCGCAAGTCGCGCGGAACCTCGATCACCCGTCGTTACAAAATTCAGGAAGTCATTCGCCGCCGTCAGGTGCTGCTGGTTCAAGTCGTCAAGGAAGAGCGCGGCAACAAAGGCGCAGCGCTGACCACATATCTCTCGCTCGCCGGGCGCTATTCTGTTTTGATGCCGAATACACCACGCGGTGGCGGCATTTCACGCAAGATCCCGAACGGCAATGACCGCAAACGGCTGAAAGTCATAATGGACGATCTGTCTGTGCCCAAAGGCATGGGTCTGATCGTTCGCACCGCTGGCGCCAAGCGGACCAAGTCCGAAATTCGCCGTGATTATGATTACCTCCAGAAGCTTTGGAGCAAGATCCGCAACAAAACTCTGGAATCGACAGCCCCGCAGCGCATTCATGAAGAAGGCGGCCTGGTGCATCGGGCCATGCGCGACATGTTCGATCGCGAGATTGAAGAAGTCGTGGTTCAGGGCGACCGCGCCTATCGCGAAGCCAAGGACCTCGCCAAAACCCTGATGCCGACCCAGGCGCGAAAGGTGAAACGCTGGACTGCCCAGGCCCCGCTTTTCGTCAAGGAAGGGGTCGAGGATCAACTCGACTCGATCTTCTCGCCCGTGGTGAGCATGAAATCCGGCGGCTATCTCGTCATCAACCAGACCGAGGCTCTGGTCGCGATCGACGTGAACTCCGGTAAGTCGACCCGAGAGCGCAATATCGAACAGACCGCGCTGCACACCAATCTCGAAGCAGCCGAGGAAGCTTGCCGGCAAATGCGTCTGCGGGACCTGGCGGGTCTCGTCGTCATCGACTTTATCGACATGGACGAGAACAAGAATAATCGCGCCGTCGAACGCAAAATGAAGGACGCGCTCAAGCTTGACCGAGCGAGGGTTCAGAACAATCGCATCTCGCAATTCGGTCTGATGGAAATCTCGCGTCAACGCCGTCGCGCTGGCGTTCTGCAAGCTACATCCGAAAAGTGTGAGGCCTGTGACGGCACGGGGCGTCGTCGGTCCATTCCGTCTTCGGCCCTGCAATTGCTGCGTGCCATCGAAGCCCGCGCAGCCGGCGGTGGTTTGCGCGGCATGACGGTGACGGCGCCGACAGATGTCGCGCTCTATCTGCTAAACTCGAAGCGCGACCTGCTCTCCGTGATCGAAGAGGAAGCGGGCTATACAATCGCGATCAAATCGTCAGCCACAATGATCCCAGGCGAC
>JBCBBC010000081.1:0-11528 GCA_038532145.1 Pseudomonadota bacterium
TTTCAATGCATCAGGTGTTCGGTTGAAGCCTCCGATCGCAAATGCATGATCCGGCGACTGTTCGAATTGTACCAGGGATCCGCCGGATCATTAAGACTAGGGGTTACAACCAAGTTTTAGAGCGTTGGTTATTTTGTTGATGCGGTTGACTAGACATCAATAAAATAACCAACGCTCTAAAACTTGGTTGTAACCCCTAGTCTTAATGATCCGGCGGATCCCTCCTCGCGAAGCTCACCACTTCCGATAACGTCAAAATGGGTGCGCTCGGAGACGACCCACTTCGCGCCCCAGCGCGCTTTCAATGCATCAGGTGTTCGGTTGAAGCCTCCGATCGCAAATGCATGATCCGGCGACTGTTCGAATTGTACCAGGGCTCCGCCGGCGCTGTAGCTAAGGTCTCTAGAGTATTGCACATCGACCGATCCGGTGACCGGACCGATAAATGTGTCGAACACGCCGTCCAAACGCATGCCAAGGCCGGTCTCGATAAAGGAGCGATCAAGAAGCGAGACGTTTTGTGCAAAGCCCAAGCTGGTCGTTTGACCCTCGCCGCTAAAGTCTGCGTCTGAATAGGCGACATTTGCGTAGAGTTCCAGGTTAGCGCCTGGCGCATTTACGAACATCTTTCCGAGCCGCACGTCGCCGGAGACAACTTTCGGCGCTTCGTTCGCAAGATTGAGAGCATTTGTCTGCGACCCGATCTCATTGCCGCGCGAATACAGTGCCGAGTAGCCAGCGACGCCCTCGACGAACACGCTTTCGCCAAATAATTGTGTTCCATAAACCGAAGCGAAAAAATCCTCATCTTCCCCGTCTCGGCCGATAAAAGCGTCTTGCGACGCTCGTTCACTAATCCCGAAACTAATGCCAACCATGCTTCGCTTACTCACAGGTACATTTACGCCGGCCATGAACGCACGAGATTCGTCGTCATGGAGTGACTGGGCTTCGATAGGGTTGACGCCAAGATCTTCACTTAGATCTGCAATCCAAACCATACCGCCAGGCTGATCGGTATAGTCGATACCCATATGGCCAAGGCGTTTGGACGTGGTTCCATGCGCCATCAACAAATTGCTGCGCGCAAAACTGAGTGTGTCCTGTACGGCATTCCCTGCTCCAGCAGAAGCGGCATTGATCGTCAGCGCATTTGGCGTGGCAACCGATGGGATCAGCGCGTCATAGGCTGCTTGTATCTCGCCTACGGTCGATAGTTTTTGAATACCGCCCAAAGTATAAGCCAAGTCCGTATCGTAAAATGCTGGATCATCGGATGCGAGCGTGGCGTCAAAAGACTGAGCGAGAGACAGCTGATCGCTTGTTGTTGCAGCGCTCGAAAAGTCAGCGACATTGGCGACGGCATCAACTGTGGAGAGCGCCACATCCATGTCAAAGCTCAGCAAAGGCGTTGCGACCGGAAGGTTTTCAGCGCTTGGCGCATAGGTCAGATTGTTTGCATTGATGACGCGGAAGCGCTGACCATTCGTGAATGGATTGGGTCCGGTATTCAGAGTGAAAGTGCCTCCGAGCCGGTAGCCGGCACCCGTTTCGAACGTGCCCACGCGGCCGCTGCCATCTACGAACGTTTCAAGACCCGCCCCCGCGATTGGAACGGCCGTCGCCGTGAGCGTACCCTCATTGATGAGGATATTGCTCCAGGTTGAGTAAGGGCTTTCGATACGATAGTGGCCGGCGCCACTCTTCTCGAGAATATCGAGCGTGCGAATATCTGTATTGGAGAAGATTCCTTCGCCAACGAACTCAAGCGTGTCGATGCCGCTGCTGCCCAGCACGGCGCCAGAAAAGACCGCACCGCCGTTCACAATAAGACGGTCATCGCCACTGCTCATGGAAATCGCGCCGATGGTCGTTGATGACGCGCCAAGCTCTACAATATCGTTTCCAGTCCCTGATGAAACTGCTTCTACGCCGCCGCTGCCGCGAGTTCGAGCGACCGAAATAGTTCCTTCGTTTAGAATATAATCATCACCGCCATTGCTGCGGATGCCGTATGAGAAAATCGAGGTGGCCGACTCCGTTTCCTGGCGAACCTCCTCACCCGGACCAATGCCCAAAAAACCCGATCCTGCATTTGCTACTGCGTTGGCGTTCATGACAGGGTTCGCCAAAACGTTGATGGTTCCGGAATTGATGATACTGTCCATACCATCACCTGTCTCAATGCCGACAGCAAAGAGGTTTGTAATTGTCGCAGTTGAGCGCGCCTCAGCGTCGCCATCGAACCCTCTTCCAGTGGAGTTTGTGCTCGCTTCAGCGTAGGGCGACACAATCACATCAATTAGCCCGTCATTGACCAAGAAGTTATCGCCGCCGTCGGCACGAACACCGTATCCGTAAACGCCATTGATGCGAGCGAAAGCCTCCGCGAAGGCGTCAATGGCCTCCAGACCTTGGCCGGGGCGAGAAATGGCGCGCGAACGATTTAAGTTCACACGGTTTTCAACTGTGATGTCACCATTGTTGATGACTTCATCATTGCCATCACCCACATGAATCCCGTAGGCGCGATTATTGTTCATTGCGATCGATGAATAGGATTTTGCATCTGGCTCAGACCCGATATTTACGCCATCGGCATCCGCAATTGAAGTGGCGCCTGCTCTGGGCGACATAATCGCGATGATTGAACCGTCATTGATAACGACTTTGTCGCCGCCACCAACGGCCTCAATCGCGGATAGCAGACCACCACTCACGCCAACTATGGTCGTTGAAGAGCCGTCTGCACCAGAAAGGCCATTTGGATTTGTTTCTGCAACGGAGGAAGCTACCGTCGACATCATTACCGATACTGTTCCTGAGTTGCGAATCTCGCCGTCACCCGCCCCCATTTCTATTCCAAAGGCTCGAAGGTCATTCATCGATGCGACTGCATAAGCGCCAGCGTCGGAATTCACGCTTATCGGTGAGCCGTACCCAGAATAACTTTCTGCGCGGGTTCGTTCATTTCCGGCACCTGAGCTCAGATCGACAGCAATCACACCCTGATTGCTTACGAGGTCATTTTCAGATGCGCCTGACGCAATCCCCTTTGCCGTCATAAAGCTGAAGACATGCGAATTGGTTTGGGAGTTGACCCAAACACCGCCAGCAGACGCGGAATTGTTAATGAACGACCCAGCGCGCGCATCGACATCGATGTTACCAGTATTGGTGATTATGTCTTGATTATTTCCGCCGACAATCCCAGAGGCGGTTGCGCGAGAAACCGTATCCGCGCCGGATCTCGATGCTGATCCAACCCCGGCGCCCACGAACGTCGCATCGTTCCCAACGGCGCGAGAGTTTGCAGAGACAATCAAGTTTCCGCCATTCAGAATGTCATTAAACCCCTCGCCACCTGCAATGCCCGTCGCTTCTGATTCCGCATTCGCTGTAAGATCTGCGGCGCTGGCACCTGTCAAAACATAACTGACCGAGCGCGCCGTGGAGCCGGTATCACTTATGACGGATAGGGACCCCGCATTGCGAATGATATCGTTTTGATCACCCCCCAAAGCACCAAAAGCTTCTGCATTCGCACTCGAACCAGAAGAAGTTGTCGAGGCGCCATAGCCGATGACCGCGCCATTGCTGGCAACGACACCCGCTCGCGAGAATACAGTTTGATCGCTGTCGGCTGTGAACACTAGCGTATTGTTTCCGGCGCCACCGGCGGCTCCAACAGCCAGACTTTCAGCGATTACACCGCTTTTGCTCACCGCCCCACCCGCAAATTGCGCAAATCCACTGCTCATGCGAACATCTGCTTGAGCTTCAACATCAGAGACGGTGCTGAGCGTGATCAAGTCATTCCCATCGCCGCCAAACAAGCCTGTGGCTTCGCTATCGGCGGCTAGAATTGAGTCTACCGAAATGCCGCCAGCGAAATTGAAGCGATCCGATGAAGTCTCCACCAAGGCTGTCGATGATGACGTCAACAAAGACCCATCAAAGAGAACCGTATCGTCACCTGCACCGCCATCCACACCGATGGCATTTGCATTCGCTCCGAAGACAGAATTTGCTGCGCTATAACCTACAAGCGTGACGTCCATCGAGCTTCCGGCAAGATTAGCTAGGGAATTCGATGAAATCGATCCACCGAGCGAAAGCGTATCATTTCCATCGCCAGCCACTACGCCAACTGCGACTGCGGTCGCAGCGCTATCGGTTGCTTCGCCCGTATAACCCACGCCGGTTACAGCAAGGGAGCTGCTTCGAAAGTCAGTAGTCGCAGACGCAAAAATCTCTCCAAGGGACGTCAGCACATCCGCGCCCCTTCCAAGATCAAGCCCATAGGCTGAGGAGCGAAAGACTAAGTCGCCATCGGTCTGAGTGCCGCCGACCAGATTGATCGTGACCGAATTGCTTTCCCCCGGGCTGCAAACTTGTGAGCCTGTATCATATTCGGCCGCGGCACAGGCGATCGCGAAGGTTTTCGAGTTTTCATGAAGGGTGACGACATCAAGACCAGCGCCGCCGTCGATACCTGTTGCTGCCGCTGATGCATTGAGTGAAGCATCAGTTGCCCCACCGCCAATGAGATTTACCGAAACAGAGCTGTTCGAAAGGGTCGCGTCTGCAATGGCGCGAACAAGCCCAAAATTGTCTATTGCATCAGCACCTCGATCGCCGCTGATCCCGATAGCATCGGAGATGGAGAAGCGTGTTGAATCTAAGAAGGACACATCCGCCACAGAAACTTGCGTATTCGACGTGCTCGTTCGCGCTTGCGACAACACATTAACAACAAGGTTATTGATAATCGTGTCGTCGCCGACGCCGCCATCCATGCCGATACCTCTAGCATTGGCGATTGAATTGCTGCTTCCAATTCCTCCACCAACCAAGCGAATGTCCAGATCGTTGTTTTGCGCCGTTGCAAGAGACTCCACGCTCACAGCGAGCAAATTGGTGAGCACATCGTTTCCGTTGCCGCCGACGACGCCGGACGCAATCGCATTAGCGCTCAGCGACCCGAAGTCGGCTTCAAACCCCAATCCTTGAATTGAGACTTGATCGGCAATCGCTCTCGCATCAGCGCGACTGGTGAGAATTGTATTGTTGGCAATCGTATCTAGACCGCCACCACCCAAAACACCCAAAGAAGACGCGTTTGATGTCAGGCCGACGTCACCAATAATCGCCCCTACGCCCTGTAGGGCAATAGATGTTTGGCGCAAGCTCGATATTGCGCTGATATCGGCTGAAGGACCAGAAATAGAGATCTGGTCATTATCGGCGCCGCCATCAATCCCGATGGCCGAAGCGCTAAAGCTAGAACCCGCATCCTCAAGTGCGGCTCCCACAAACGACAGATTAAAGTTCAGCGTGCCTGCACCAATGGCGTCTGCTAATCCATCTTCATCTGAGGCGGCATGGTTCTTAGTTGTGGCTTCGACAAACAAATCGCCTGTGAGATTGACAATGTCAGCGCCAGAGCCGGCGTATATGCCAGTGGATGCGGCTGAGGCGTTCGTATCGGTCTTAGAACCAGCAAGCCCCAATCCCGAGATACTAATCGATTGTGCGCCAGTCGTCGTAATCGCGCGCGTATCGATGGATCCGCCAATTTCAATCAGGTCGATACCGCGCCCAGCATCTATGCCGCGAGACACCGAACTGGCATTGGTGGATACGTCGCCTAATCCACCACCTGCCAGACCGACACTGGCGGACACGCCTCTTGTCGTCGCACGGCTATATGTTTCGATTATGCCGGTATTGAAAAACTGATCATTGCCTGTCGCGCCAGCCAGGCCGGTCGCCCGGGCGTCAGCGCTCGAACTTGCGTCAGCAATCGCAACACTTACCGGCAATAGGGCGACATCGCCTCGAATAGAAATTGCGTCAGCCGCTCCAACACTCACGGCGTTTGTGGTCAGCAAACCGGTATTGGTCAGAACGTTTGTAAAGGCGTCGCCGCCAGTGGAGAAAGAGTTTCCGCCCATGCCGATCGCTTTTGAAGCTGACTTCGTCGTCACATCAGCAATGGCGACGCCTCCAGCCGCGCCTACTGCAAAGCTCCCGCCAATCGACACCCCAACGCCGCGTGCGTCCGCAATCGCCTGGGTCGTTATCGTCGAATTGTTGATTAGATTGTCAGCGCCGAGCCCGCCCCGCACGCCTTCTGCTCGGGCGTCTGCCGATTGGGTCAGGTTGGTCAAAGCTGCCCCGCCCGCAACACCGCCGCCGGACCCTGAAAGGGTAACGCCAATCGCTGCGCCGCGAATCTTCGCCTCTGCACCAATATTTGATGCACCATTGATGATCACATTGTCATTGCCATTGCCAGCATCGAACCCGAATGCGTCCGCATCGGCGATGGAGGCTGCTTCGATGATCGCGTTGCTGGTCGCCACGCCCCCGCCTAATGCAATATCAATCTCAAGGCCGAAGGCTGTCGAGTTCACGTTTGAAATCGCTTCGACATTAAATACATCGCCGGCAAACATTGGGTCATCTGCCGCAAGCGGTGTGAACTCGATCAGATCAAATCCATCTCCGCTATGTACGCCTCTGGCGAGCGATTGGGCCGTCGATCCTGCATCAATGACAGCCGCGCCGAGATTCACCCCTGCTTTGACGAGATCCAGATTGACCGTAATCGCATCGGAGTCTGCGTTTGCTTCGGCGCGCGTGTTAAGTCCTGCGCCCAGGCGAATGGTATCGTTCCCGATCGCTTCTCCATTGAGGTTTCTTGCAAAAATTCCGTGGGCGTCCGCCTTGGCCAGGCTGCTGGCTTCGATTGCCGATGCGTTAAAAATCAATCCGGTGCCAACAAAACCGGCAGACACATTGACTGCGTCCGCATTGGACTTTGCTGAAGACCTTACCTCCACGAAGCCTGCGTTTAAGATTTCGGCAGAGTCAGTAATTAGCTGCATACCATAACCAGAAGACTTCGCAGTCGTTTCAGCGTTGGTAAGTGCGCCCGACAGTGTGAAGCCGACTGACGGCACGACGTTTAGTCCGGCCGTCACGCTCGTCGCATCGCTATCGGCGTCAGCGACGACACTGATCGAACCCATATTATCGACCCTCGCCAGCTCGCCGCGTCCCCGCAGACCGGTGCCGATTGCTGTGGCCACCGTCTCAGCATCAAGAGCGCCAATATCGAACGCCAATCCGGTCGTCGTAGCTTGGACGTCAACATCGACCAAGGATGCATCCGTTCTTGCGTTCGAAACCGTGGCGAGGTCTCCGGTATTGAGGAAGAAGAGGTTGACATTCGTCCCCCAAAGCCCCGCTGCGTTTGATGTTGCCTGGAGTGTTGAACTTTGAATGCTCACGCCGCCGACGACACCTGCATCTTTCGCAAGCGCAATTGCCGCATCGACACTGATCGAGTCAGCGAATGCGTTTGCTGTTGTTTCAATACGGCCGCTATTGGCAATCGTAGCGGAGCTTTGCGATTGGATCCCGCGCGCGACCGCGCTGCTTTCGACATCGGTCTGCATCATTGAACCATTCAACGATGCACCCGTCTCAACATAGTCGACGGACGTAACGATTCCGAGATTGCTGGCATTGGCGGTCGCTGTTGTGATCAGCATGCTACGATTGTCGGTCGCGAGGGTTTCTGCGCGAGCATCCATACCCAAGGCGGTCGATCTGGAATCTGCGCTGGTATCGAAGGATACGATGCCTGCACTGAAATCCGCACCATAGTTTAATGACGCACTCACCGCTTCCAGGGTCACGTTTGAGATCGCGCCCGTATCGAGCGTGCCTGTATTAATCAGCAGGTCGGCGCCCTCGCCACTAAACATGCCACGCGAAGTCGCTCGTGCGTCGGCCATGTTTAACATGCGCACCACGTCCAGCCCAATCGTTTCGGAATCCAGCCGCGCGCCGCCGCGATACGACCCACTTTTCGCGCTCGAGATCGCCAGCACACTCATCAATCCGGCATTGTTCAGGATGTCAGCCCCATCGCCGCCAGAAAACCCGATCGCTGTACTTAGACTGGCCGATTGAGTGTCAAAACCGCCCAGATTGAAAGAGGTCGAAGGGGGGCCTTCTTCGCCGGTTGCATCAATGCTCAACTCGATCGCGACAGCGATGTTCTCAGAAGACGCATTTGCTTGTACATTTCCTATGGCGTCGGAAGCGAGAAATAGCGTGTCGTTTCCATCTCCGCCGAGAAATCCCTCTGCCCGCGATGTCGAATCAGCTGTTGCGGTGAGAACCGAGCTTTCCAGGCTGGGTAAGGCGGCGAGTGCGGATGAGGACGGTTCAAAAATCGAGACACCCGCATCGAGCAGAACCAGAGTCGATGTCGCGCTCGCATCGCTCCTGACATCGAGATTTGATCCAAAGTACTGAACAAGATCTGCATCGGCGCCGCCATTTAAGCCGCGGGCTGTCGATGACGCTTCTGAACCTGCGGAAAGAAACACGCTCGCAGCTCCAGCGGCGCCAACTAATGGAATAGGAATATCAACCGGAAAGCTCACACTCGAAACGCTGTTTTGAGATGATGCTGCAGAAAATGAATTCAGATCACCAAACACCGAGATGGTGTCTTCTCCAGCGCCGGCTATGACTCCATCTGATCGCGCAATGGAAATCATGTCGACATCGACCTGATTGTCTTGCCATGGATTTACCGGAGCGGCTTCGATAGTCATCGAAATACCGGTCGATTTGACCGAAGAACTCGCGCTAGCTCTTACATCACCTTGGAGATCAATTAGATCGGCGCCATTGCCAGCAGAAACGCCGGACGCAATCGCTTTTATTTCGCTCTTGTTCTTAGAACCATCACGCGCATCTGCTTCAGGATCATAGGTCGCCGTCGGTCCAAGATCGAGCGCGGTGACAGCAAGACCAAAAACTGTGCGGTCGGCATTAGCGCTGACGTCCAGTTCAAATACGCCTTCTTCTGCGGAGGCGAGACTTGGCGCGGATAGAATCTGGATCTCATCAATTCCGTCGCCGCTTGAAATTCCGGTGGATCGTGCTGTTCCAGAAAACGTATTTTCGCGTCCGTTTAGTCCGACAGCCGCAAAGGAGACACTGGTTGAATCGAGGTCAATCTCGGATCTGACGCGGTGCTCACCATCGCTTAATACGACGAGATCGTCGCCAGAGCCTGTCTGGAACCCGGTTGAGGTCGCATTTGCAATTCCAGCGCCGCTATAATCACTGATATCACTAAAGGAAAACGTGAAATCAACCTGGTCGATTGCTGCCAAACTCGCGATGTCCATTCCGCCACTTGAATTGATGACATCGCGATTGGCGCCGCCCTGCACCCCAGTCGCACGCGCGCTTGAATTGAGGTTTCCGGTTCCTGTACTGATGGACAACACGCCAATATCTGTATTGTCGAGATCGATACTCGAAAGGGCGCCAACAGAAAGCAGACCGGTGGATGTGAAAGTGTTCTCTCCACTCCCCCCAACCAGCCCGCGCGCCGTTGCATGGGTGGTAAGGTTCGACGAAAAATCGATCAAATCGAGCCCGCCCAGATTGATGTTGCTTTGCGTCCCCAGCGAGATGGCGTTTATGTTGAAATCACCCGTATTGGTGAGCGTATCAGAACCGCTGCCACCATTCAGTCCGATTGCACTAGACCGAAATTGCATCCCGAGATTGGCGGTGTCCCCAAACCCGTCAATTATATTGAAGTCTATCAGTCCACCGGTCGATGTGGCGCCGATATTGCCACCGCCTGTGCTCAGTACATCATTGCCAGAGCCGCCGACTATTCCCGTCGAGACCGCATTAACAAGCTCGGCCGGCTCAGCAATATCAATTGTGAGCACATCAATCCCGAATTTGAAGGCATCTGCTCTTACGGATTGAAAATCATCCACCTGAACCATGTCGTCGCCGCCACGCGCATTTACGCCGGTTGCTCTGACATCCTCGTCGCCGATTAGTATGAGATCGATAGCGCTCACCGCAATCGTGTCATCACTATTGGTACCGCGCACTTCAGTCTGGCTGATGGGTTGAGCGAATGCTGCGCCAGTGGTTAGGAGTGTGACCAGAGATGCGCTCGACATAATCGAGCTTCGAAACTTGGCGGACTTTCTGATCATCTTAGACCCCACATTTGCGAGCCACAGAAGTGGGACTCGTTTGCAGGTTCGTTTGTCGGAAAACGGGAGATGTTAGACTATGGTGTGATCACACCATTTTTGCCCGATTAAGCGTTTATTCCTAAGCTTGGGATGAAGACTTAAGCGCCGCGCACGAGGCGATGATCAGGTAAACTTCGCAGCCTCAAGTAAGCCCTCACGATGAGCCAGAGCCATCAACTCACCGGCGGAGTGAACACTTAGTTTGCGCATGATGCTGGCGCGGTGTTTATCGACTGTATTCACGCTGATCGCGAACCTGTCGGCGATGGCCATAATCGTTTCGCCGCGCAGCAGACCCTGAAGGACCTGGCGTTCTCGCGATGTAAGATCGCTTCCAACGGGTGGCTGGTCTAGAACCTCGGCGACACGCGATGAATATGTCGTTCGTCCCTCAGCAATGGTTGCGGCCGCCTCGATGATATCCGTCATGGGGTCTGACTTTAGAAAAATAGCCTGCGCGCCTGCCTCACGGGCTTGGCGCAAGATACTGCCTGTTGTTAATCCCGTCAGGATTAGGATTTTGGTATTGGAGCTCCAGCGCCCGACCTCGCCGATAACTTCAATCCCATTTGAGTGTGGCATCGCGATATCGAGCACCAGGATATCTGGTTGTTGCTTCCTAACCGCAACAATCGTTTTGATACCATCTTCCGCTTCTCCCAGCACAATAAAGCGACCGTCTGATTCCATAGCGCCTTTAACCCCTTGTCGAATTAAGGCATGGTCATCAGCGATTAAAACAGAATGGGTCATGAGTCAGCGCAGAGCGTTTCTAAAAATCGGAGTGAACACCAAATCACTAGCTCGATGCAAGCTGCTCGCGCTCGCTTTTTTGTGCGTTTTGCTGATCATGCCAAATTTTCAGGCCGCGAATTCTGATCCACTCTCAATACCTGCTGAAGCGCCCGTGCGTGATCTGCGCCCTCATCTTCAGTACCATTTTGATCCCACCGGAAAGCTGACCCTCAGCCAAATGCAAACCAAAGCGGCAGAGGAGTTTCAGACTGTAGAAACCCGCGAACCTACATTTTTACACACGAAAGATACGATATGGCTTCGATTGCCGATCAAGAACTCGGCGGCGAGTGAGATCCAGCGTATATTGTTGATCGAAACCAACTTCATGTACGAAATTGAAGTTATCCTAGAACGGTCAAGCGATAACGAGATCCTCTTGTTTCAAGATCGGAATAGTCGCTTCTCCACGCGGCCAATTCCACACCCCAATCTTGTCACAAGGTTCTCAATGGAAGCTGACGAAATAGCGACCTTGTGGGTGCGCTACAGATCACAGGGCGACACGGCACTCCCGATCAAGATTGAAACTGAGCCTTCTTTTCAAAAAATCATCCTAGCAGTGTGATTTTGAAAATAGTCGAAAATTTTTCCAACTTGATGACAAAATTAAACCCACAAGAATTTTTTCGG
>JBCBBC010000082.1:0-11411 GCA_038532145.1 Pseudomonadota bacterium
GCTTCAATTTGTCGATATTAACAGCACCAGTCTCGCAGCATCTGCGACGGGGATGGATGCCATCGCCATTGGCAGAAACGCGCAGGCGTCCACCAACAACAGTGTCGCTTTGGGCAACAACTCTATCGCTGATGAAGCCAACACGGTTGCGGTCGGCAATCGTCGGATCACGGATGTTCTCACCGGGACGAATGCCACCGATGCGGTGAACAAGCAGCAACTGGATGATCAGTTTGACACGCTCAACGGGGCGATTGGCACGAACACCACGAATATCAGCGACAATGCCACGATGATAGCGACCAATGTGGCGGATATCGATACTAACGAAACGGACATCGCGACGAATGCCACAGCGATCACCAATCTGAGCACGACGCTGAGTGGGGATATTGGTGACAACACCAATGACATCGCCACGATCAATCAAACGTTGGGCTATGTCGCCATTGATGGGTCAGGCACTACCGCCTCGGTCTCTCCCGGTACGGACGGCGTGGCGCTCGGTGTGAATGCAAACGCCTCGGCAAACAATAGTGTCGCGCTTGGCGCAAACTCTGTAGCTGATGAAGACGATACGGTTGCGGTCGGCAATCGCCGGATCACGGATCTGGTCGACGGCACCGCCGCGACAGATGCCGCTACGGTCGGCCAAGTCGCTACGGTGCAAACCAATCTGGATACGGCTCAGACTGCGCTCAATAGCGGCATCGCTATGGTCGACACAAAAGCCGACGATAACGCAACCAACATTGCAACCAATGTGGCGGATATCGACACCAACGAAACGGATATCGGCGCCAACAGCACGGCGATCAGCTCATTAAACACAACGGTTGGGACAAATACGACCGATATTGACACCAATGAAACGAACATCGCAACGAACACGACGGACATCGCCAGCAACACCACGGCGATCACCAATCTGAATACGACGCTGAGTGGGGATATTGGCGATAACAGCAGCGACATCGCTACAATCAACAGCACGCTTCAATTTGTCGATATCAACAGCACCAGTCTCGCAGCATCTGCGACGGGGATGGATGCCATCGCCATTGGCAGCAATGCGCAAGCGACCGCGCTGAACAGCGTCGCGCTTGGCGCAAACTCTATCGCTGATGAAGACGATACGGTCGCGGTCGGCAATCGCCGGATCACAGACCTGGTGGATGGAACCGCCGCAACAGATGCCGCCACCAAAGGTCAGGTTGATATGGTGCAGACGAATCTTGATGCGGCTCAAACGGCGCTTACCAGCAGCATCGGCGCGGTCGATACGAAGGCTGACACCAACACGTCCAATATCGCGACCAACGCGTCAGATATCGATACCAACGAAACGGATATCGCGACAAATGCGACCGATATCGGGACGAACGCGGATGCGATCACCAATCTGAACACGACGCTGAGTGGGGATATTGGTGACAATACGAGCGACATCGCCACGATCAATCAGACACTGGACTATGTCGCGATTGATGGGACAGGCACTGCCGCCTCGGTCACCCCTGGCACGGACGGAGTTGCGCTTGGCGTGAATGCGAATGCCTCGGCAAATAATAGTGTTGCGCTTGGCGCGAACTCGGTGGCTGATGAAGCGGACACCGTCGCGGTCGGCAATCGCCGGATCACGGACCTGGTGGACGGCACCGCAGCGACAGATGCCGCCACGGTTGGCCAAGTCGCTACAGTGCAAACCAATCTTGATGCGGCTCAGACCGCGCTCAATAGCAGTATCAACACGGTCGATGGCAAGGCCGATACGAACACGACCAGTATTGCGACCAATGTGGCGGATATCGACACCAACGCGACGGATATCGGAACCAACACAACAGCGATCAGCTCATTGAACACAGCGGTTGGGACAAACACGACCGACATCGGGACGAATACGACGAATATCGCGACGAACGCAACGGACATTGCCAGCAATGCGACGGCGATCACCAACCTGAACACGACGCTGAGTGGGGGTATTGGTGACAACACAAGCGACATCGCCACAATCAATGATAAGCTGGAGTATTTCGACGTTAATCCGAGTGTATCTTCAACAGCCGCCTCGGCCAGCGGTACAGATTCAGTTGCGATAGGCAACAGGGCTATCGCAAGCGGTGCAAATTCAATTGCAATCGGCTCCGACGCAGAAGTTACCTCAAGCGGGATCCGCGCGATTGCCCTCGGGACAAACTCAGTTGCCGACGAGCCAGATATCGTCTCCTTCGGGCGCGAAGATGATCCAGCGACGATAGGCACAGATGAATCGCTCACGCGCCGCCTCACCAATGTCGCCGCTGGCGTGGAAGACACAGATGCAGCGACTAAGGGCCAAGTCGATACGGTGCAAACCAATCTTGATGCGGCTGAGACCGCGCTCAATAGCAGCATCGCTCTGGTCGACACAAAAGCCGACGACAACGCGACCAATATTGCAACCAATGCAGCGGATATCGATACCAACGAAACGGATATCGCCAGCAATGCGACGGCGATCGCCAATCTGAACACGGCGCTGGGTGGGAATATTGGCGACAATACGAGCGACATCGCCACGATCAATCAGACGCTGGACTATGTCGCGATCGATGGAACCGGGGCGACCGCCGCTTCGGTGTCGGGGGCGAATGCCATCGCCGTTGGCAATGGCGCGGTCACAAATGGGGATGCAGCCATAGCATTCGGCCACGAAACATTTGCCAGTGAAGAGGGGGCGCTCGCAATGGGTTCCGGCGCTGTAGCAGACAAAACGGGCGCCACCGCTATAGGCTATGATTCCACCGCCAACGCTGAGGGAGGTGTGGCCATAGGTGACGGTGCAACAGTGTTGAGCACGCATGATGGGGCAATCGCCATTGGCCAGAATTCATCCACCAGCGCCGCGAACACAGTCTCGTTCGGCTCGTCTGGTTCGGAACGCCGATTGACCCATATCGCTGATGGTGAGAACGCAACAGATGCCGCGACCAAGGGCCAGGTCGATACGGTGCAAACCAATCTTGATGCAGCTCAGACTGCCCTCAATAGCAGCATCAGCGCGGTCGATGCCAAGGCCGATACAAACGCCACCAATATTGCGACCAATGTGGCGGATATCGACACCAACGAAACGGATATCGCCAGCAATGCGACGGATATCACGACCAACACCACGGCGATCAGCTCATTGAACACAACAGTTGGCACAAATACGACCGAAATCGCTACGATCAATCAGACGCTGGACTTTGTTGCGATTGATGGAATCGGGGCGACCCCCACTTCGGCGACCCCAGGCACAGATGGTGTGGCCATTGGCGTGAATGCCATCGTCTCAGCGAATAATGGCGTCGCGCTTGGCGCAAACTCTGTCGCCGATGAAGCGGACACCGTCGCGGTCGGCAATCGCCGGATCACGGATTTGGTCGATGGCACCGCCGCAACAGATGCCGCCACCATGGGGCAGCTGACTACGGCCCAGACCACGCTCAATAGCAGCATCAGCGCGGTCGACACAAAGGCCGACGATAACGCAACCAATATCGCGACCAACGCGTCAGATATCGACACCAATGAAACGGACATCGCCAGCAATGTGACGGATATCGGCGCCAACACCACGGCGATCAGCTCATTAAACACAACGGTTGGAACCAACACGACGGATATCGACACAAATGAAACGAACATCGCGACAAATGCGACGGATATCGGGACGAACGCGGATGCGATCACCAATCTGAACACGACGCTGAGTAGTGATATTGGTGACAACACCAATGATATCGCCACGATCAATCAGACGCTGGACTATGTTGCCATTGACGGAATGGGTCAGTCGGCCGCTTCGGTGTCGGGCGCCCGCGCCATTGCTATTGGCGGAAGCGCCGCCGCGACTTCAAATAACGCCACCGCGATAGGCAATGGCGCATATGCTGATGCCGTTTTCGCCGCCGCGATTGGCAGTGGCGCCACCGCAGAGTCACAGCGGGCAACCGCCATTGGAACCCTTGCGCAAGCGTCTGGGGTCGGCTCAATCGCAATCGGATCAGATGACGATAACAACACGTACGGCGCTCACGCACAGGCGGCAAATTCAGTCGCAATTGGTACGGACGCCGAAGTTGCGACGGGGGCGGGCGGTGCAGTCGCGCTCGGCGCAAACTCTATCGCCGATGAAGCCAACACGGTGGCGGTCGGCGATCGCCGGATCACGGACCTGGTCGATGGAACGGCCGCAACCGATGCCGCGACCTATGGCCAGTTGATGGATGAGATTGCCAGCGTCACCGCGGGTACAGCGAATCCCTATCTGGAGATCAATTCGACAGGTATGAGCGCCAGCGCGACCGGCGCTGACGCAGTTGCTTTGGGACTGAACGCGAACGCCTCCCAGTCCAATAGTGTCGCGCTTGGCGCGAACTCTATCGCCGATGAAGCCAACACCGTCGCGGTCGGCAATCGCCGGATCACGGATCTGGTCGACGGCACCGCCGCAACAGATGCGGCCACAGTCGGCCAAGTCGATACGGTGCAAACCAATCTCGATGCGGCTCAGACCGCCCTCAATAGCAGCATAAGCACCGTCGATGCCAAGGCCGACGACAACGCGACCAATATTGCGACCAACGCGTCAGATATAGACACCAATGAAACGGATATCGCCAGTAATGTGGCGGATATCACGACCAACACCACGGCGATCAGCACAATCAATCAGACACTGGACTATGTCGCGATTGATGGGACCGGCACTGCCGCTTCGGTCACCCCAGGCACGGACGGTGTGGCGCTCGGTGTGAATGCACAAGCGACCGCGCTGAACAGCGTCGCGCTTGGGACAAACTCTATCGCGGATGAAGACGATACGGTTGCGGTCGGCACTCGCCGGATCACGGATCTGGTGGACGGCACTGCCGCGACAGACGCCGCCACCAAGGGTCAGGTCGACGCGGTTCAAGGCAATCTCAATACGGTGGAGAGCACGCTCACCAGCAGCATCGGCGCGGTTGACGGCAAGGCTGACACGAACACCGCCAGTATAGCAACCAATGCGACGGATATCGCTGACAATAGTGACGCGATCACGGACCTCTCAAACACACTTTCCGGTGACGTCACATCGATCAATCAGACGCTGGACTATATCGCTGTAAACAGCACCGGCACAGGCGCGTCGGTGACCGGGACCGACGCAATTGCGATCGGAGCTGAGGCGGCCTCCAACGGAGATGGCAGCGTCGCTTTTGGCGCGAATGCGACTGCGGATGACCATCGCGCGACTGCGATCGGAAACTACGCCGCCGCGAGCGGATATCGATCAACGGCGGTTGGTATGGGATCCGCGGCTGCTGGCGAACAGTCAATCGCGCTGGGTTTTGACGCTCAAACCCACAGCCTTGCATCCGGAGCCGTTGCTTTGGGATCCCGCGCGATCGCCGACGGAGAAGATAGCGTTGCGCTTGGCGCCAATAGCTGGGCGGATGAGGCCAACACAATCTCTGTCGGCAGCATAGACGATCCGCTGACCAGCGGGACAGATGAAAGCTTTCAACGTCAGATCACCAATGTCGCCGCCGGCGATAGCGAGTTTGATGCGGTCAATCATGGTCAGCTGGAAGACTTGGAGACATCGTTGACGGCCGATATCAGCGACAATGCCGATGCGATTTCGGATCTGTCGACAACCCTAAGCGGTGATTTGGGGGCGATCAACAGCACACTCGACTATGTTCAGGTGAACAGCACGCTCAGTGCGGCGACATCGATCGGCACAGATGCTGTTGCGATCGGTCGCGATGCGATCGGTGGTAACAGCGCGAATGACTTCCATGCCGTGGCAATCGGGGCGCAGGCCGAGGCCACTGCAGACGGTTCAACGGCAATTGGTGGTGATTCCGAAGCCGGCTATGTTCAGTCTGTGGCGATCGGTGCGGGCTCCCAAACGTCCGCTGCAAGAACTGTTTCCTTTGGTTCGACTGGATTTGAGCGACGCCTTATGAACGTCGCCGATGGTGAGGAAGATACAGACGCGGTTAATTATGGCCAGCTCAGCGCGCTCGAAGTATTGGTCACAGCTAATACAGATGCAGTTACCAGTCTGAACATGACCGTTTCTGGCAATACCAATGCGATCACCACGCTGGACACCAATCTCTCCAACGTCATGGGCGATCTCGATGACCTCACCGACCGGGTCGAAACACTTGAGACGACAGGCTCTGGTGGCGGAGCCTTCGGGCAAGGCGGCGCCAGCGGTTCCTATGAGGCCGGTGACAATTCAGCCGCCACAGAAACCGGTGCGATTGCGCTCGGTGACGACTCGCAAGCCTTGAGCGAAGGCGCGCTCGCCATTGGCGATGGAGCGATTGCCAATGGATCCACGGCGGTTGGCAGCAATGCACAGGCGATCGGCGAAGGCACAGGTGCCTTTGGTCGAGACGCCGTGGCCACGGCCGCGTCCGCCTCGGCGATTGGCGAATTCTCGACTGCGAACGCGGTTGGCGCGTCCGCATTCGGCACCAGCGCTACGGCGTCGGCTGCAAATTCCGTTGCGCTTGGCGCGGGCTCACTCGCAGATCGTGAAAACACCGTCTCCGTCGGGACGAGCACATCGCGCCGGCAGATCACCAATGTCGCTGACGGTACGCAAGACAATGATGCCGTGAATGTCGGTCAGCTCAACGCCCAGATCTCGACAGTGACGACGGCAATTGCCGACAATGCGACCGATATCGGATCAAACTCGGGGGCGATTGCGCTCTTGCAAGCGGGCGTCGCGGGCGACGGTGAACGTTTTGCCGATGTCGAAAGCACAGTTGCGGAGCAACAGACTCGGATTCAAAATATGGAGACATCTTTGTCGTCCACAATCGATGCGGTTAGCTTGCTAAACTCTGACTTCGAAACGCTGGAGCTTCGGGTAGACTCGCTTCAAATGGCGCTTGGTGAAACCAATGACCAGGTCAAAAGTAATGTCGCGGGCATTGCGATTGCCAATGCGATGGCCGGATCGACTTGGCTTCAGTCAAACGAAACCGTCGCTGTGACCGGCAATTGGGGATATTATGATGGTGAGACGGCGCTTGCCTTTGCTATGGCAGCGCGCGCGGATCACAATTTGTCGATGAATTGGGCGGTAGGCCTATCCCCAAAAGAAGGTACGGTTGGCGCGCGCGCCGGCGTCCGCCTTGGTTGGTGATCAAGACGAGGTTTGCCGGAGACGGTTCGACTGAGCGTCCCTTTTAGGACGATTTTGAATCGCCCAGTATCTGTTTGAGCTCTGCATTACAGACATGGACGAAAATGTTCCGATAAGATTTCCAATGATGCTGTTTGCGACCGCGATTAGCTGTAATCGATGAGATCGTAGCGGAACTCACTCCAATAATCATCGCCAACTTCGGCTGTTAGACGCTCGATGAGACCAACGATACGGTCCTCCAAATCTGCGAATGAATCCAGAAGTAGCTTTCGCGGAAAAGATAAGTTCGCAAATTCATCGCTTTGATCGAATCCGCCCTGTCTAAAGTGAAGACGTGATCCGACCCGCAAAATGACTATCTCCCACCCTTGCGTCACATCCGAATGCTGTTGACCGTCCTCCATGGTTTTCAAAACTTCAAACAGTGTCTTCATTCGCTTCCAAGTGTCGTACTCAAAGAAAATTGCGGAATCATCAGACGAGATTACTAATCTCAGCCACATATGATGAGAAAAATCATTGTACGTTTGACCATTCTCAGCGGCGGCATTTAGCACGTCATGATAATGGCTCACTAATTCTGAAAATCCAGAAATGGCATCTCTGGAAAAAAGCTGACAAGTGCCCTCCATCACAGTGGATGGAATTCTGAGCGGAATAACTGTTGCCTCATCAAGATTATTGGGATCGGGATAAAATTCGTCAGATAAATGAAAGAAGGCATCTGCTTCCGCAACCGATGCTTCGATGGACTTCTCGATCCAGGAGCAGTCTGCGGTATCGAACAAATTTTTACCCTCCTCAATCAGCCATTCTACACTTTCTAAAAGATTGCACAGATCTTTGCATCCTAAGAAAGTGTTCGTATTGCTTGATTGTGTCCGATACGCCCACAAAAAAAGCATCGTGGGCGTCCTTCTTAGGGCGATTGAAGCCTCTCAGCGAATGTCTCCCTTTGCTCGCTGCTCAGACGCACGTTTGTTCTAAGGTTAATCTGGGCTTACGACTATGTGTGCGTCACCCGGAGCAAGAGGATGCATAGAATGATCGGCACGATAAACAGAATTGTTGAAAGGGTCGGAGTCGTCGCTGCATTCGCGCTGACCGGCTGCGTGACACCCTCGACTGACGTGACTGATACGATCGGAGCGGAAAACAGCTTAAACATAAGCGAACCGAATCTCGGGTTGGAGCATTTTGAATTTGGAGATCGGTCTTCTTCAGCGTGGGTGAGTGACAGCTTCGATGGCTTCAAGAGCCGCCAATTTATTGGCGATATGCTTCATTTCGAGGTGGAACAGACTGCTGATGAAGGCGGACTGGATGTCGGCGTTTCGCATCTCGACTTTGTTCCAGTCTCCGTTTCGAATGCGAAGTCAGGTCTATATGTTTGTTCCGCTTATTCCACGAACCTCGTTGGACCTGGGCGATGGTGGGCGGGACCAAAGATCAGCGTCAACTGGCAAGGCGAAGAATCGGCCAAACAGAATGGCGATGACTGGTACGAGAATTACATTGTCGAAATCGCCAGTTCGACCCCACAAGCGTTGCATGACCTCTTTACGGGAGACTATTTCAAAGCTGAAGAGCTGCCGCCGCTCGTTTTGTCCGGGTCGACCTATCGCAACTATAAAATTCGATTTCATGATTGGTGGCAATTCTGGTCCGTGCGACAAGATTATCGAAAAAAGGGGACATTGCCCGTTGAGCCGATCCTGGACGCGTGGATTGCAAGTGGATTGCCGGCTGAAAGACAGTTCGATGGCGTCAAAGCCAACATCGAGACGTATGGACCGCTCTCGGGAACAGGTTGGCTGACAATCGCCACTTCAAGCGACCCGACGAACTTGAATTGCGATCCTGCAGCCACGGACTAACTCAGATCTATGTCTGCGTTTGCTCGCGAAACGGGCGTTTGAAATGCCCCAACGTTCGATACTTCCTCATTATGAAAATCTGAAAATGGGCTCGAGCGCCCTCAAACCTGCAACTACCGGCGCCAATGTATTGGTTAATAGGAATATTTTTCGGTATTTCATTTACTTTTGAATAGATCTCGCCTTAGCTCAGTTCAGTTATTGTGGTGGGTCGAATGATGAATCCTGTATTTCTTGCTTTTCTTGGTCAGCCTTCAAAGGAGGCGATTACTCCTGGCGATCCGGACCATTCCGATGACTCGACTCAGATTGGCAACGTCTCGCCTGGCGCCAGCGGCGGCAACATGGTTTTTGGCCCTGCGATAGGCGATCAGATCACCGGCGGCGATGGAATCGATCAAGCTCAGTTCAGAGGCAAAGAAACGGAATACAACATTACCGAAACTGCAAACGGATTTGTGGTCGTAGACACGATAGCGGGTCGAGACGGCACAGATACGCTCACGAATATTGAGGAACTGATATTCCTTGGTGATGTACCTCCTCCTCCGTCGGAAGACCCGGTCATCATCCAGGTCGAGGACATGGAGCTGGTTGGCTACAATCCGCAAAATGTCGGTAATGCAGATGGTGGACAGGTCGCCTTCCTCGGACGCGAAGCTTCGGGCTCAGCGTCTCAGGATCTCGCTGCTCTCGGCATCGGCGCCGGAGAGTACTCGATCTCTGTCACCTTCTTCGATGAGAGTGATGGCGAGAGTGTCTTCGATCTTCTGATCAATGATACTGTTATTGGAACCGTCATCATGGACCAGGATGGCGGCGGCGGCGGTACACAGGCTGAGAACCTGCGCACGGTCACCTTTGACGGGGTCGATATCCCGGACGGGGCCACCCTCTCCATCGTCGCCACAGCAGATGATGGCGAACGTGCCCGCCTCGATGTCGTCGAGATCACACCAACCGGATCTGTGTCGCCTCCGCCCCCACCTCCGCCGCCTCCGGTGAACGAGGATCCGGTCGGAGTGGACGACATTGCAGAGACAGAAGGTGTGACTCCGGTCGCGATCGATGTCTTAGCAAACGATACGGATAGCGATGGCGATGACCTCACCATCGAGAGCTTTGGCTCAGGCACCAACGGGACGGTCACGCAGCTTCCAGATGGACGCCTGGAGTACACCGCAGACGATGGCTTTGTTGGTATCGATACCTTCAACTACATCGTCTCTGACGGTAATGGCGGCACCGACAGTGCTGATGTCAGCGTCACAGTAACCGCATCTCCACCACCTCCGCCGCCGCCGAGTGAGATATTGGGAACGACAGGAGATGATTTGATTTTCGGGACCCCAGACGGTGAAACAATCCTCGGTTTGTCTGGCAATGACTTTATTAATGGAGAAAGCGGAAATGACACACTTTTCGGCGGCGAGGGCGATGACAGTCTTGTAGGCTCTTTCGGGAATGATGTTATAAATGCAGGCTCGGGCGACGACGAAATCAACGCCAGTTACGGCTCAGATATAATTATTTTCGAACCTGGGAATGATATAGATGCGATCATCAATTTCGATCTACTCAACGATCAAATCGATGTATCCGCATTTGGACTAACCGCCAGCGCTGCGTTGAACCTCCTCGTTCAACCGGGAAGGAATGTATCAGCCCTGTTTATGCCCGGTGGGGATACGCTGCTCATTCTCAATACTCTGCCGGGCGACTTAACTGAATCGAATTTTATCGGTATTGATACGCCACCGTCGAATACAGTAGAGGGCGCGTCAATTCAACTTGGGAGCGATGGGGAAGATAACCTCACGCTCACTGCTCCCTCAACTGTTCTACTAGGATTGAATGGAAATGATGCGCTTTCAGGCACGGCAGGAAATGACATTCTTGGATCGACGTCTGGTAGGAACACTTTTGATCCGCAAGAAGGCAATGACCTTATCTTCTTGGGCACAGAAACAGACACGGTAATTTTTGAAACCGGCGATGGCGCTGATACGGTGTATTCTTTTGAGATAGGTCGAGACAGAATCGATGTCACTGGTTTGGGTCTGACTGCAAATGAAGCGGTGGCGCTCGCGCAACAGGCCAGTGGCCCCCGGTCTGGAACGATCCTCGATTTTGGAAACGATGACATCATCTATTTCCCATATCAGAGCGCAGCCGCTTTCACCGAAGCCGACTTTATCGGTCTGCCACCACCTCCGCCACCACCTCCACCTCCTCCTCCGCCGCCTCCGTCGGAAGACCCGGTTGTCATCCAGGTCGAGGACATGGAGCTGGTTGGCTACAATCCGCAAAATGTCGGTAATGCAGATGGTGGACAGGTCGCC
>JBCBBC010000083.1:0-10690 GCA_038532145.1 Pseudomonadota bacterium
ATTGGTAAACACAGCGGACTTAAAATCCGCCGCCTATTATTGGGCTTGCCGGTTCAAGTCCGGCCGAGGGCACCATTTCCTTGTCAAATCAGATAGCGTCTTTATGTGCGAGGCGCATGACATCGCATACTGCTGACTTCGAGACGCGCCTGAAAACGGCGATCGATACGAAAACCAAGCCAGTCGGGGCGTTGGGACAGATCGAATCCCTCGCCGCGACGATTGCGACCGTCCAGAACACGCTGACCCCGCGAGTCGATCGCTGCGATCATTTCATTTTTGCAGGCGATCATGGCATCGCGACGGCGGGGGTCTCGGCCTATCCGCAAGCCGTGACACGGCAAATGGTCGAGAATTTTCTGAATGGCGGCGCCGCGGCGAATGTCTTCGCCCGTTCGGTCGGCGCAGAGGTTCATGTCGTGGATGCCGGCATTGTCGGCGCGCCCATCGACCATGCTGCGCTGTTGAACCGTCGACAGGGTGCCGGCACCGCCAACGCGATCGAACAGCCCGCTATGTCGGACGCGCAGGTTCAGGGCGCGATGGCGGCGGGACGCGCGCTCGCAAACGCGAGCGAGGCTGATCTGCTCTGTTGTGGTGAGATGGGCATTGGCAATACGTCTGCAGCTGCATTGACCGGTGCAAAAATCCTCGGACTGGGTGTGGAATCCCTGACCGGACGCGGCACGGGTCTGGATGATCAGGGACTGGCGCGAAAGACAGACTTGCTCACGCGCGCCGCGGCGCGGAC
The DNA here is from genome assembly GCA_038532145.1 of Pseudomonadota bacterium. Classification (GTDB taxonomy): domain Bacteria; phylum Pseudomonadota; class Alphaproteobacteria; order Caulobacterales; family Hyphomonadaceae; genus Henriciella. The sequence continues at coordinate 752 of JBCBBC010000083.1, forward strand.
AGGACCTGAACTGACCGCTGAAGCGGCCCTGAAAGAATATGGCGGCTTTGAAATCGCGATGATGGCCGGCGCCATGATCGGCGGCGCGGAGACCGGCAAGGTCGTGGTCATTGATGGCTTTATCGCGACCGCGTCAGCGCTCTGCGCGACCCGCATCGCGCCATCCAGCCGCGCTGCTTTTGTGTTTGCCCACCGGTCTGCAGAAGCGGGTCACCACGTCCTGCTCGATGCCTTGCAGGCCAAACCCTTGCTCCACCTGGATCTTCGGCTGGGAGAGGGCACCGGCGCTTTGTTGGCGGTGCCACTGATCCGGGCCGCGGCCGCCATGCTGCGCGACATGAGCAGTTTTGCAGATGCCGGCGTGAGTGGTCCGGCGTGAAGCAGGAAGGCGCTTCCTTTTTGCTGGCCGTGCAATTTCTGACGCGCATCCCGATCCCGTCGGGGGGGCTCTATACGCCAGAACGAATGGCCGCATCTGTGCGCTATTATCCAATGGTCGGTCTGCTCGTGGGATGCATGTGTGCTGCGGTGTTTGCACTAAGCCTTGCAGTGTTTCCGCAAGTTATCGCCATTCTCCTCGCAATTGCCGCAAGCCTTTTATTGACCGGAGGGTTTCACGAAGACGGCCTGGCCGACACGTTTGATGGCATTGGCGGCGGCCTTGATCGCGATCGGGCATTGGAGGTTATGCGGGACTCCCGACTGGGCACCTATGGCACCCTGGCGCTGGTCATGGTCTTGTCCACAAAGGCCGTGTCGCTGGCGCTGTTACCCGTCGGATTCATTGTTGTAACGCTGATGGCAGCGCATGGTCTGTCGCGCCTGTCCAGCGTGCTGGTGATCGCCACCAGCACCTATGTGCGCGCCGAAGGCACAGGCAAGCCAGTGGCCGAAGGGGTCTCGCCAGTTTCCCTCATCATGCTTGCCCTGACCGGTGCTGCGATCGTGGCAGCGTGGTGCTGGCTGCTGCCACCCATGGCGCTCGCTTGTGCGGTCTTTGGTCTGGTCGTAGGTCACGGCGCCATGCGCCTGTTTTTTGAGCCCAAGCTGGGCGGATATACGGGGGACACGCTCGGCGCGGTTCAACAGGTTAGTGAGCTGGGCTTCTATCTGGGATTGCTGGCATGGCTGTGATCCTGGTCCGCCACACAACGCCGCGCGTGGCGCCCGGAACCTGCTATGGCCGGACAGATTTACCCCTTGTCGACAGCTTTGAGATTGAGGCGAGTCAGGTGCTCGCGGCGCTGCCAAACGTCACCCAGATTGTCACCAGTCCATTGCAGCGATGCAGGCAATTGGCGGAATATGTAGGGCAAGCACGCGGCTTGAAAATCGACATAGACGCTCGGCTGCAAGAGATGGATTTTGGCGCCTGGGAGGGCGAGCCCTGGAATGCGATTCCGCGGCATGAACTTGATGCATGGGCGGCGGATTTCCTGCACGCGCGCCCGCATGGGGGTGAAACGGTTGCCGGTCTACGGGCGCGCGTCTTGCAGGCAATTGAGCCCTTGCATATCGGCGACGCGATGACACTTTGCGTGACGCATGCCGGTGTTATCCGCGCGGCATTGGCGACGGGCAATACCGCGGATGATTTTAACACGCGGATCGATTTTGGCGGTATGATCCACCTGCCGCCGCAACAAGGACCCACCTCATGAGTGATGCTGACTCGCACAAAGCCAAGATGCAAAAACTGCAGGAAGAACAGAAACGCAAAACCGCGTCCGCCGGCGATCCGGGCCGCGGTCTCGTCCTGGTCCATACGGGCGATGGCAAGGGCAAATCCAGCTCCGCGTTTGGCGTCATCATCCGGGCGCTCGGCTGGGGCCATAAAGTCGGTGTTGTGCAATTCATCAAAGGCAAATGGATCACTGGTGAACGGCAATTCTTTGATAAGCTTGGCACAGTCGACTGGCACACAATGGGTGAGGGATTCACATGGGATACGCAGGATCAGGACCGCGATATCGCCGCCGCGGAGTCCGCCTTCGCGAAGGCGCGGGACATGATGACCTCCGGCGAGTACGATCTGATCGTGCTGGATGAGATCAATATCGCACTCCGCTATGACTATCTCACCGTTGATGCCCTTCTCGAAGGACTGGAGACACGGTCGACGCGCACCAGCGTTGTTCTGACCGGGCGTGATGCCAAGCCCGAGCTTTGCGATTATGCCGACCTGGTCAGTGAAATGCGCGAGGTGAAACACCCGTTTAAGGCAGGGATCAAGGCGCAGCGCGGGATTGATTTCTAGGCGTACGGATCAGGCAAATCGCCACCATTGGTGAATTGACTTTTCTTCGCAGACGCAGCAAGAGCAGCGCCAGATGGTGCTCCTTTAACGGGGGCTAAGAGGGAAGTCGGTGAGAATCCGGCGCTGTACCCGCAACTGTCAGCCAGGAGCGACAGGCCAATATGTCACTGGGGTTTCGACTCTGGGAAGGCGGTCTGAAGCAATGATTGGTGAGCCAGGAGACCTGCCATCGCGTCGTTCGTCCGGAGGCCGGGAAGAGTTCTCAGCGGGCGGGAAGGCCGATGCCTCTCCTTTGCAACGACATCTAACTTGAAGGCCGGGCCGTCCGGGCAGATTCTCTGTGAGGCCTGTATGTCGTATCAGTGCGCCAGTTCGGGCGGCGCGGCGCTGAGGGGTAACCCCATGTCTTATAAATCCGCACTTCTCAGTGCTGTTTCCCTGTCTCTCATTTTACCTGTGTTTGCGCAGGACAATGCCGATGAAACCGTGATGGATACAGTCATCATTGAAGGCTCGCGCCTGAACCAGACGGCCACCGAAGTCGGCTCCAGCGTTTCCGTCATTACCGCAGACGATATTGACGCCTTGGGCTTCGATTTTGCACTGGATGCCGTGGCCAGCGCGCCGGGCGTGACCATCAACCAGAACGGGGCCTTTGGTGGCCAGGCGAGCGTCCGGATCCGCGGCGCCGCGAGCGAACAGACGCTCGTCCTGATCGACGGAATTCCCGTCAATGACCCGTCATCGCCTGGCGGTGGCTTCAACTTCGCACGTGTGGACACAGAGAATATCGAGCGGATCGAGGTACTCAAGGGACCTCAGTCCACATTGTGGGGGACAGATGCGATTGGTGGAGTCGTATCGATCACCACCAAGTCCCCTGAGGAGGGCTTCGGTGGCACCGCCTTTGGCGAGTATGGCAGCTTCAATACATTCCGTGGCGGCGTCGCAATCGAGAATGGTGCGGAGATGGGCGATTTCCGTCTGGCAGTGTCCGGAACCAGTTCTGACGGTATTTCAAAAGCCGATGAAAACAATGGCAATACCCAGGACGATCTGTACGAATCGTTGACGGCGTCGGCGAAAGCCGGGTTGAACCTCTCCGGCGACGCGCGCCTGTCGGCAAACGTTCTCTGGACCGACGCCGAAGCGGAGTTCGACAGTTTCGTCTTCGGACGACAGGGAAATGTCGGAGACGGCGACAATCTGTCAGAGACAGAGGAGTTTTCTGGCAATCTCTCGCTCACGCGATCATTGTTTGACGGCCGTCTCGATAATCTCTTGCTTGCCGGATATTCCGACATCTCTCGCGTGAACTCCGGCGCCGACGCGTTTCCGCTGGATACGGGTGGGGATCGCCAGATCTTCCGGTATCAGGGCACGCTGACGGTGAATGATGCGAATACGCTTGCTTTCGGGGTGGAAAGAGAAGAGACCTCGGTCGATTCAGACGACAGCTCAATTGACGGTCTGTTTGGCTTGTATGAATGGCAGGCGACCGACGCCCTGACCCTCACCGGTGGCCTTCGCGTCGATGATCACAGTACTTTCGGATCTGAAACCACCGGCCGCGTTGCCGTTGCTTACAACCCTAATCCAGAATGGACGCTGCGTGCCAGTTGGGGACAGGGTTTCAAGGCACCCACTCTGTTTCAATTGTCGGGTGGCGGTTTTGCGGCCCCAAACCCCGATTTGCAGCCAGAGACGTCTGAAGCGTTCGATGCCGGCGTCGACTGGCGTTCACCGGATGGGCGGTTTGAGGCCAGTTTGACGGTGTTTCAATCCGACATCGAGGATCTGATCAGCTTTGCCTCAACGGGCTATTTCAACGAAGCGGAGGTCGATACGCAGGGCGTTGAAGTCTCGGGACGCGTCCAACTCACCGACTGGGCTAGCGTGAATGTGAGTTATGGCTATGTGGATGCCACGGATACGGATGGTGATCCCCTGCGACGTATCCCCGAACATTCCGGTGATGTGACTCTGTCTATTGATCCGGACGGACCGTTCTCGGGATCGGTTCTCGTGCGCTACAATGATGATGAGCCGAACAGCGCCATAACCACGGTCGATGGCTGGACGCGTGTAGATCTGGCGGGCAGCTACGATCTCAACGAAACGGTCGAATTGTTCGGCCGCATCGAAAACCTGTTTGATGAAGAGTATCAGCAAATTCTCGGATATGGCACACCGGATCTATCCGGCTATTTCGGTATTCGTTTAAGGTATTGATCTGATGATCAGGCTGACAGTCTTCGTTCTGGCGCTCACGCTTGCGGCTTGCGGTAAAGCGATTTTGGCCGATGCCCCGGACGGGGAGCGCCCGTCGCGGATTGTCAGCCTGGATTTCTGCGCGGATCAATATCTGCTCCAATTCGCAGATCCTGATCAGATCCTTGCCGTCTCGCCGGATGCGGTGCGAGATTTCTCATTCATGCGCGCAAAGGCGGCAGGAGTCCCGACGGTACGGCCACTGGCGGAGGATGTAATCCTGCTAAAACCAGATCTGGTGGTTCGCTCTTATGGCGGTGGTCCCAACGCTGCGGCTTTTTTTGAACAGGCGGGCATCCCCGTCCTGCAAGTTGGTTGGGCGTCGTCTATTCATGGCGACGATATCAGTTCCATTCCGAAGATCACGCGAGAGGTGGCCACTGGACTTGGTCACAGAGATCGAGGCGAAGCTCTGGTTCAGTCTTATCTCGAGCGGCTCGCGACAGTACAGGCCACGACCCGCGAAAAGTCGACGCTTTACATGACGCCTTCTGGCCTCACATCAGGCGGAAACTCAATGATACACGAAGCCATGATGGCCGCGGGACTGAAGAATTTCGCAAATCGCAATGGCTGGCACAGTTTGCCGCTCGAGCGGCTTGCATATGAGCGACCGGATCTGGTCACAGCGGCCTTTTTCGGCGTGCGCACCAATCACCAGCATGGCTGGAGCGCTGCCCGTCACCCCGTGGCCAAGCGTGAGCTGAGCGAAACGGATCTGGTCGCACTGGACAGCGCCTGGCTGTCTTGTGGCGGTTGGTACATTGTCGAAGCCGTGGAAGCGCTCGCAGAGGGTGCCGCAATAGAATGATGACGCGTGCGCTTACGCCCGGTTTGATGCTTTTCAACCTGGTCGCAATTGTTGCGGCCTGTCTGCTCGGGTCGACTCCCTTGCCGATCGACCGCGTGCTGTCCGCATTCTTTGGGGCAGGTGACCCAGGCGATCAACTCGTCGTCTGGTCGATACGTTTGCCGCGAGCGCTCGCGGCGTTCCTGGTCGGTGCTGCACTCGGTTTGAGCGGCGCAGCCTTGCAAGGTCTGCTGCGGAATCCTTTGGCAGAACCAGGCGTCCTCGGCGTCTCGGCGTCGGCGTCCCTGGCCGCGACGTTTGCGCTCTATTATGGCCTGGTCGCCATTAATCCCTGGATTCTGCCATTGGCTGCCATCGCTGGCGCGCTCCTGGCAACCGCCCTGCTGGCGCTGGCCGCCATTCAGACGCGCTCGGTCGTGACGCTGATCCTTATCGGGGTTGGCTTGTCTAGCTTTGCAGGCGCGGCGATGAGCCTGCTGATGAACCTTGCGCCCAACCCATTCTCCCTGGCGGACATGATCAACTGGATGCTCGGATCCGTCGCCAATCGCAGTTTTGACGAAATCCTGCTTGCAGCACCCTTCCTTGTCGCGGGCAGTGCGATCCTCTTGTTCACGCGTCGCGGCTTGTCTGCCCTTACCCTTGGCGAGGAGGCCGCTGATGGGGTCGGTTTGAACCTCCGGCATCAACGCATCTTCACCGTGCTGGGGGCGGGGCTCGCGACGGGTGCATCTGTCGCCCTAGCCGGGGCCATCGGCTTTGTGGGCATTGTCGCGCCGCATCTGGTCCGCCCATTTGTGGGACATGATCCAGCACGATCCCTCATTCCATCGGCGCTCCTGGCGGGTTTGATCCTGGTCATTGCGGACATTGGCGTGCGGGTCATACCCACCACAAACGAGCTGAAGCTTGGCGTCGTCGCGGCCTTGATCGGTGCGCCTGTCTTCATCTGGATTGCGATACAGAGGCGGACGGTTCGTGACTGAGTTGATCGCAGAAAATCTGACCATCACAGCCAGGGACGCGGTTCTGGTCTCCGATGCGAGCCTCAGCCTTCGTCCGGGTGAACTGGTTGTCCTCATTGGTCCGAACGGGGCAGGGAAAACGAGTTTGCTGCGGGCTTGTCTTGGCCTGACCCGACCAGCATCTGGCCGTGCCACATTATCGGGACAGGATACCAAGCAACTGCGCCCTATGGAGCGTGCGCGGAGCCTGGCTTATTTGCCACAGATCCGGCAGTTGGCCTGGCCAAATATTGTCCGCGATGTGGTTGCGCTGGGACGGTTCAGCCACGGCGCGGCGCTGGGACACTTGCGCGGAGCAGACGCCGAGGCCGTAGATCGCGCCATTCAGGCATGCGACCTTGCTCACCTGGCAGATCGGCAGTCTGACACTTTGTCAGGCGGGGAGTTGGTACGGATGCACTGTGCACGCGTCTTCGCGACCGAAGCGCCTTTGCTGGTCGCAGACGAACCCATTGCGGCGCTGGACCCACGCCATCAGTTCCGCATTCTCGATTTGATTGCAGACTATGTGGAACAGGGTGGCGGGGCGTTGGTCGTGTTACACGACATTGGACTCGCCGCGCGCTATGCGTCGCGACTGATCTGGATGAATCGAGGCCGAATTGTTGCCGACGGCCCGCCAGGGGAGACGCTGACGCAAGAACGGATTGAAGACATTTATAATGTCCGGGCCAGGGTCGACGGATTACGTGTCGAGATGGCAGGCCCGGTATGATACGCGTCGCGGCCGCTCGGCTAGCCGGTCCAGGCGGTTGTTAAGTCTGCCTTTATTCATGCTGGCTGCCTGGGGCGTAGAAGTCGCTTTCGGTTGGCCAGCCTGGCTTTATGCACGCATTCGCCATCCCGTCGTCTGGATGGGCGCGTTGATTGATCTTTGCGATCGATCGCTGAACAGAACAGACTGGGCGCATGGCGCACGCTACGCATTGGGAGCGGTCAGCACCCTCATAATTATTGTTGCGCTCACTGGTCTGGCATGGGGGCTGACGCGCCTGCTCGCAGGAATTTGGTGGGGTATCATCATTGAAATCACATTTGCGGCGAGTCTGATCGCGTCACGTAGCCTGTACGGACATGTGGCAAACGTGGCGCGCCCGCTAAGCCACGACGATCTGTCGGGGGCGAGACGCGCCGTGTCGATGATTGTTGGCCGAGATCCCAATCAGCTTGACGCGCCCGCGATCGCGCGCGCCAGTCTCGAGAGTCTTGCGGAAAACATGTCCGATGGTGTGATTGCGCCATTGTTCTGGGGCGCGTGTTTGGGCCTGCCAGGATTGGTCGCTTATAAGGCTGTAAATACGCTGGATTCAATGGTTGGGCATCGATCGGACACATATGAAGCCTTTGGTGGCTTTGCTGCGCGACTGGATGATATCGCGAACCTTGTACCTGCGCGTCTCACGGCCATGTTGATCGCGGTGGCCAGTTTGCGACTTCAGTCTTTCTCAGTTGCCTTGCGCGACGCACGAGCGCATCGGTCACCAAATGCCGGTTGGCCGGAATCGGCAATGGCAGGCGCCCTGAATGTCCGCTTGTCGGGGCCTCGAATCTATAGCGGTCAGGTCCATCCAGAGCCGTGGCTAAATGCGGACGGCAAAGATCCTGACGCGGATTCGATATGGGCTGGCCTGGTCCTTTATCGGCGCGCTTTGATCCTTGGCGCACTTATCTTGGTCGCGATCGGATGGGCGGTGATGTCATGAGCGACGATCTGCAACATGGCGGCGCGCTCGATGTGATGCGACGGCAGTTTCCCGATGCTCGTTTGCCCTGGGTTGATTTATCCACCGGTGTGAACCCCTGGCCATATGAACCCCTGAGATTTGAGCCTGCTGGATTGACCCGGTTGCCCTTGCGATCAGATGATGATGCTTGTCGAGAGGCGATGGCGGCGGCCTGGGGCGCTGCGTCCGCTTCAATCCTGCTGGCGCCGGGGAGTGAGCTTCTTATCCGTCTCTTGCCATCCTTGATCCGGGCGCAACGCGTCGCCATTCTCTCACCAACTTATGCCGACCATGCCCATGCTTGGCGCGATAGCGGTGCGGAAGTCATTGAAACCAACGACCCGCTTGGCTTTGCTGAAACCGCAGATGTCGTGCTGGTCTGCAATCCCAACAATCCAGATGGTCGCGTTTTCGCGCCAGAGGCGCTGCGCGAAGCACACTCACATCTCTCACGACGCGGCGGCTGGTTGGTCATCGACGAGGCGTACGCGGATCTTGCCCCTGGTCTGAGCCTCGCTGCGGATGGCGGCGTAGATGGACTGATCCTGCTGCGCTCATTTGGCAAGTTTTTCGGCCTTCCAGGCCTGCGGCTCGGCGCCCTGATCGCGCCAGACGCTATCCGCCAGACCATGGCAGACCGGCTCGGCGTCTGGCCCGTTTCGGGGGTGGCGCTGGACATAGGGGCCAGAGCTTATCGAAACCTGGAATGGCAGGCGACCAATCGGGCGCGGCTGCGTTTGGCGAGGCAGCGTCTCGACGATCTCTGGATACGGGCTGGTCAGAAAATGACCGGCGGTACGTCATTGTTCGGCTTTGCCCGAGTCGAAAATGCGAATGCGGCCTGGCGGACCCTGGCGCGGCAAGGTGTATATGTTCGCCGGTTTAACTGGTCATCCAAGCATCTCCGCATCGGGTTGCCCCAAGATGCCGAGTCAGAAACACGACTAACGGCGGCGCTCAGCCTTTTAGCTTGAGCGACAGGCCGGCAGCTACAAATTCGACCCGGTCGCATGTCGCAGCCATGGCCTGGTTCAGGCGGCCTTGCGCGTCACGGAATTGGCGCCCCAGGGACGTGTCCGGCACCAGTCCCATGCCGACCTCATTGGACACCATGATGATTGGGACCGAAGCCGCCTGAACGGCCTGGCAAAGCGCATCCGTTGCGTGGTCTGCATCTTCCTGATGATGCATGAGATTAGAGAGCCAGAGCGTTAGGCAATCAATCAGACAGACTTCGATTTCTGCAGGCTTCGCATCGATCGCCTCGACCAGATTCAAAGGAGCCTCAATCGTTACCCAACCAGCGTTTCGCTCCTGTTGATGATGAGCAATGCGGGCGGCCATTTCCGGGTCCAAAGCTTCGGCAGTCGCGATATAGGCGCGGGTCTCGCCAAGTTGCTCCGCGAGTGCAAGCGCTCTTCCGCTCTTGCCGGACCGGGCCCCACCGAGAATGAGATAAGATTCAGACATTTGCTACGCTACTCCGCGAGACCAGTCTGAGCTATGCCAATATCTCGCAAATGAAAAGATCGCATGCCAGCTCAAAAGTGCTTTCAAAAAGGGCTCCGCGAGGGAGCCCTAATCGATTTGTGTTTGCGATTTAGAGACCTAGAACGCCTGTCTGAACCCAACATAGATTTGCCGTCCGCGTGGGTCGTGCGTTTCGGTATCAAACAGGGGGCGGCTTTCAATGCGTGGTGGATCCTCATCGAAGACATTCACCGCGCCAATCGTCAGGTCAGTGCCGGTCCCTAAGTAATCTTCCAGAGAGAGCGTATATCGCATATCGACCGTGGTTTGAGAGTCGATATCGTCGCCCTATTGATCATCCTCGTATTCGCCGATCGTACG
>JBCBBC010000084.1:0-10374 GCA_038532145.1 Pseudomonadota bacterium
CCATTCTCCAGCCCGTCTTGCAGGCTTTGACCCGTGGCTCTGATCTGGAGGTAAACGTCTATCTGGGTCGCAGCAGTGGCAGAGAGTTCAGCCCGGACGGACATTGGTGTGGCAGGCGTAAAAACGCGTTGGAATTTTCGCATGCCCGTCAAAACAGTTTCGTCCGCACCAAGATCAATTTGCATGACTTTGTTTGCCGCGTCATCGCGCGAACTTATGATGCGGACGCGCTCGTCTATATCCAGCCAGGATCTGTCAGGTGCGCCAAACAGATCGTGAGCGTCGAAATCTCCTCTTGCGAGCAGATCGTGGCCCATGCGCGCCTGCCCGTCGCGACACGCCTTCGCGACATCGAATTCCGGTTGGGTCGCATTCGCGCCGGGCGTTTTTGACAAAATCATATGCCCACCGGACCGCAAAAGCTGTGTGCCCCGTTTCGCCGAGAGCCGGGTCAAACGCCGATTGATCGCATTTCGCATCGGACCGACTGCCGGCGTCGGGTGATACCCTTTGATGTAAATCGGGACAGATTCAGCATGGTAAAACGTATCGCCATCCATCCAAACGTACAGCAAAGCCGCGGATTGGGCTGAGTAGAAGTACTGATCAAACAAGAAGTTGCCGAGCGACCAGGCGATGAGCTTTCCCTGGTACAATTCCAAACCCTGGACAACATGTGGGTGGTGACCGATGATCAGGGCGGCGCCAGCATCTACGGCTTGCCTCAGACGGGTTTCAATCGCCAGGGTCGGCTCTTCGACATATTCCAGACCCCCATGGAATTGGAGAATGGCAATCCCGTCAGCCTGTTTGCTGGTTCGGGTTGAAGAGAGGACATTTTGGGTCGTGCCGAGCGCAGCTCCGCCTTTGTCGCTTTCCGCAGACTGCGTGGGCGGGCCGGCGGCCCAGCCCACATAGCTCAAGAAGTCGAACGTATCGGATCCGCGCGCTAGTCGAAACGCTTCGAGGGCTTCGGCTTCATCTTTCCCGGCGCCTGAGAAATCGAGTCGACTGTCTCGCAAATACGCCATCGTGACGTCGAGGCCTGGCTCGAGAAAGTCATATACATGATTATTGCCCAATGCGACATAGTCCACGCCCGCCCATTCGAGCGCGTCCAGCGTCTCCGGGGCGGAGTAAAACGTGACGAATTTCGGCGCCGGCTCACCGGGCGGGGCTTCGAAAATCGGTGTCTCTAAATTGATTGAAGCATAGTCGGCGGCTTCCAGATATGGCTTCATTTCTGCCAAAAGCGATTTGGAGTCTTCCAGGTCGGTTTCCGGTGAAACCAGAACAGGTTCGCCCTCAAATGGCTGGTAAAACCGCCGACCGATCATCGCGTCACCGCCAAACACAAACAGCGTTCGGCCCGGCTTTTGACCGACCAAAACAACATCATCCAGTCTCGGATCCTGGGCCAATTCGGCATGACTAAATGTCTGGCGCATGGAATAAAAACCCTCAGCGTTGATCTCCATTCGATATACTGGAGCCGTCGCTGGCGAGATTGAAAAATACCCTTGCGGGTCGGTTGCAAACTGCTCTTCGCCAAACTGGATATCAGCCGTCAAAGGCGCACCGTTAGGGTCTACCACGCGCCCCGATATCCAGCCGGCTTCGTCCTCTTCAGAGATCGACTGGCACGCGGCAACCAATGGAATTGCGACAAGCGCCAGTGCGCTAAAGATCAGGCGCAGCATTGTAAGTCTCCTCGTCCAATTCACCTTCTGATTTTGCTACCACCGTCGCAACCGCGAGATCGCCTGTTACATTGACGACGGTCCGCATCATGTCGAGCACGCGATCAAAAGGCAGAATGAAGCCGACAATAATGGCGGTCTGCTCGGCGGAGATGCCAATTGAAGTCAATACAGCCGCCAAGAGAAAGAGCGAGGCCGAAGGCACCGACGCGGTGCCTATTGAGACCAGCGTCGTGGTCAGGCCGATGATCAAGTAATCGCTGAGATCTAGCGGCACCCCGAATGCCTGCGCCGAGAACAGCGCGACAATGCCGACATAGAGCGCAGTGCCATCCATATTCACCGTCGCGCCCAGGGGAAGGACGGAAGACCGGACCGGTACGCCAATGCCCATATTCTCTTCTGCGGCGGCCATGGTCGCTGGCAAAGTGGCCGCACTGGACGAGGTTGAATAAGCGAGAAGTTGTGGATCCACCGCCCCCCGCGCGAAGGGCAGGATGCGCATCCGCGCCAGGAATTTCACCATGCCGAACTGAACGATCACGATATGGGCAATGCAGGCCAGATAAACGGCGATCGCCAAGGTCACGACTTTCAGCAGCGTGGTCGCCCCCTGTGTCCCGGCTACCCAGGCAATCAGGGCGAAGACCCCAAAGGGCGCTAGCTCCATAACGATGAAGGTCAGCTTCAGCATGACTTCGGCGCCGGCATTAAACAGGTCTCGCAGCACCTTGGCCTCATCGCCCACCATAATGATGCCAATCCCGATCAGAATGGCGAAAATGATGACGGCGAGGATGTTGCCTTCGGCGAGGGCTGCAATCGGATTGATCGGGATCATATTGATCAAACGTTCGCTCAGGGTTGTCGCGGATGTCAGGGTCTGTGCTTCGGCGCCTGACAGATCGACGCCGACGCCGGGTTGCATCAGCGTGCCAATCAACAGTCCGATGGTAATCGCGAGGGCCGTCGTGCCGAGATAAAGCGCGAACGCTTTCAAGCCGATCGAGCCCAGCCTCCGGGCGTCTCCCATCGCGACGACGCCAGCCACCAGGGTTGTAAAAATCAAGGGCACGACCAGCATCCGGATGGAGCGCACAAAAATGTCGCCCATCCAACGGATGGAATTTGCCCCTTCGCCCCAGATCAATCCGACAATGAGCCCCAGAACCAGCGCACCCAGAATGCGCTTCCAGAGCGTAATTTTAAACCAGCCCGCAAGCATGCGCGCCTCCCATTCTTCTTGTGGTTCAGTCGGTTTGTGGGATGTCGTAGAATTCATCCGTCTCATCGTCGGCGCAGTGGCGGTTGCGCAGCCATTCGTCGCGCTGCCGCAGCTTCATCAGCTCTTCGAGCGCGGTTTGATCCCCCCGTTTGAGAAGCTCTGCCAACTCGTTCAGCGCAGAAAGCGCCGCGCGGCCTTCCGGTGTCATGGTGACGTCCGGCGAGACGCAAGCGCGATCTTGAGAATACCTCCCGATCCATGAAGACAGGGCTTTGTAGTTTTCCAGGCTCATCGGATGTTCTCCTCAGTTTGCTCACACGTCCCGCGACGCAAGGGTTGCCCGTACAATTTTTCGCTCAGTTCACCATCAAGGATGGCGGCCTTTCCATTCACGAAGAGATGGACCACGCCTTCAGACAAAAGTGCCGGATCTGAAAAATCAGCCACGGGCCTGAAACGGTCCGGGTCGAAGACGACAATGTCAGCGATCAGGCCAGGCTGAAGACGCCCGCGATCACATAATGAAAGTGTCTCAGCGGTCAGACGGGTGCTGCGATTGATAAAGTCCGCGATTGAGATGACCCGTTTTTCGGTCACGTAGGTTTGATACTTTCTCGGAAAACTCGCATATTTTCTTGGATGGCCATTGGTTCCGTCCGAGCTTGTCATGACCCATGGCTGAACCATGAACTTCTCGATATCACTGGCTTCCATATTGAAAGATGCTATCCGGGAATCGCCTTCCAGGACAATTTCAATCGCGGTCCGCACCGGGTCACTGCCGCGACGCTCGGCTTCGGCTGTCAGCGTTTCGCTTGGCCGCCCATTCGCTCTCGCGACCAGCAATATCGCGTCGGAGCCGCCCCGCTTTCTGAGATTCTCGGTAATCTCATCCATGAGCCGGTCCTGATTGTCCGGATCACGCAAGCGCGCAAACATCGCTTCATCCGAATCAGCCTTGGCCCAGTTTGGGATAAGGGCATTGGATATACGCGTGCCTGATGCCGACCATGGGTATTGGTCGGCGGTGACCTTGATGCCCTCGGCATGCGCGGCTTCCACGGCGGCGATGACGGCGTCGCTGTATCCCCAGACATCAACACCCAGGGCTTTTATGTGTGCCAGATGAAGCGGCGCGCCGCTCTGACGGCTGATTTCAATTGCCTCATTGATCGCGTTCAGAAGTCCGACTGAATAGGTGCTTTCATCGCGAATGTGGGTGTCATAAGGCGCGCCATACTCACCTGCGATTTTCGCCAGCTCGATGATTTCTTCCGTGCTCGCATACGAGGCCGGCGCATAATAAAGTCCTGAGGAAAGGCCTAATGCGCCCTCTATTAGAGCGGTTCGCGTAAGTGCCCGCATTTGATCAAGCTCGTCTTCTGTCGGCGCTCTGTTTTCGCGACCGAGCACTTTTCCGCGAATAGACCCATGTCCGGTGAAAAGCGCGAAATTGGGTCCGACGCCGCGGGCCTCGACCGCGCCCAATGTTCTGCCAATATCTGTTGGCCCTTGTCCGTCATTGCCTGAGACGACAGTGGTCACGCCCTGGGTCAGGTAGCCATCGAGTCGTTTCTTGGTATTGCTGAACAAGACGTCCGAAGTTGTATGCGTGTGCGGATCGATAAAGCCCGGCGCAACGACCAGGCCGGTCGCATCGACCATCGTCTCGCCGCTTATGTTCGCTTCATCGCCGTCACCGATAAAGACGATCTTGTCGCCTTCAAGAAAGACGTCTGCCGAACGTCCTTCCGCCGATATGCCGTCAAAGACAAGGCCGCCCGAGATCTGGACGTCATACATGGTCGGCGGCTCACCCGCCCCCTGGCACGCCGCCAGAGCAACCATCGCGCTGACAAGACCGGCCGGGACGCGCATGGCCTCTACTCGTGTTCCAGCATCAGACGCATCATTTCCTGCGCCAGGACCCGGGCCGTTTCTATCGCTTCTGTGCGATCGGTTTCGTCGCCGACCTCATATGTGATCGCGGGGATTCCGTAGGTTTCAAAAATGTAGGTTTTCGACGTCGGAAGGGCGAGGTTGTGCGAGCCCTGACGTTCGAACCCGTATTCCGGGAGGCGCGCCTGCCCGCGATCTAGCCAGGACTGAGTAAAGTCATACTCCGTTCCATCACTTTCGAGCGGTTGAGTGTAATAAACATTCTTGCTGGTCGAATGGAAATCGAGAAACAGTGCCAGACCCGGCGACTCAAGGCCGTCAATGACCGACTTTACCGCCTGCGTTTCCGGTTGCGTGAATGGGCCCCAATCTCGATTCAAATCGAGCCCGCCCTTATTATGCCGCCAATGCCCATGCTCGACGCCATCGGGATTGATGTTGGGAATGATAACCACGTCGAATTCGTTGCGAAAACTTTTAGCGAGATCCGTGTCGCTCAGCACTTCCTCGGCGAAACGGTCCAGGGCGAGTGCGCCAGGAATTTCAGGCGGATGTTGCCGTCCGGTGATCATCACGGTTTTCGGCGCGTCGACAGCGGCTTCCGTTCGGATCATCGAAATTGGACGCCCTTCAATCGACAAGCCGACCTCGGACATAGTGACAAATGGTTTTTCAGCTTGCGCACGGGTCCAGGCGTCATGCGCCGCATTGGTGTAGAGTTCTTGCGCGGAAACGAATAAGGGCTGCGTATCGAGATCCAGATCAAGCGTGACGCGATACCCTTCGGCTTTCACATCCACTCTGTCATCAGGAAGCCGTGTCCATGTGGCCCCGTCCAAACTGACTTTCGGCTTGTATCGATGCGGATGCTCTTCGTATCGAAGGACCAGGCGAACCTTTCCCGGCTGATTAGGCGTCAAGCGCACCGCATACCAGGGACTGGGATTGATCGGCGTATCTTCGGGTTGGAGCAGGATTTCGATCCCGCGCTCATCGAGAATACTGCAGGACGCCATGTTCGCTGCCGAAAAATCGGCATCGACTCGAAAGACCTGCGTCTGGCAGACATCGCCTTCAAGCACCTCCACTGCCGAAGGCGCTTCCGTCGGAATCTGCGTACAGGCCGCACCAAGAAAGAGTGCCAAGACGGTGAGAGTTCTGATCATTTCTTTTACTCCTTAGGCGGCGCGACTTGCATGCGTCGCCGGTCCAATAATATCTGCGAGGTCTTGAGCGGCACCGGCCGAGAGTGTCCAACCGAACATGCCGTGCCCCATGTTTAAGTAAATGCCCGGAACTTTCGACGGCCGAACAATCGGCAAACTGCTGGGGGTCGCGGGCCGGGCACCAATCCAGGTGGAGGCAATACTCGCATAATCAGCAACGTCAGGAATAAGTGTCCGGACCGTCTGAATCAGATCCTGAACCCGCTGACGGCGTCGCTCTTCGCTTGCGATCCCGAAATCCGCAAAGCCGGCAATCCGGATTTGATCGCCAATTCTAGAGAAGACGATTTTGGAGCCTGCATCCGTAACCGCGACTTCAGGGGGCTGAGCGCCCAAAGGGGCGGTAAGCGAATAGCCCATGACGGGATAGATAGGCAGTCTAATATCCAGGTCGCGTAAAATCCGCGTGCCCGCAACACCCGTGCAAATCACGATCGCGTCGAATGCTCGCATCTCCCCGCTGGCCAATGTCAGCTGACGTTGCCCGTCAGCCACTCCGGAAATGTCCGTCACATCTGCGTTGAACGCAAACCGAACCCCAAAGGCGCGCTCGCAATAGACGACCATCTGCTCGGTGAAGCGCGCCGCATCGCCGACCTCATCGCCTTCAATTAAAACGCCGCCAGAGGCATTGCCCCTATATCCGTTTAGCGCCGGCTCTCGTTCGAGACAGGCCTCCCAGGACAGGACACTGCGATTGGGCGCCCCTAAGGAGGTTTTCGCCTGACGAAGGTCCTTCTCACGCTTCAACAATATCAGCTTATCGGCTTTGCGGTGACCAAAGTCGAAGCTGACCTCTGACAGAATTTGCGCGAGCACATCACCCGACCGCCGTGCCAGCGATGCGAGCGCTGTCGCATCTTGTCTGGATTGTTCTGACCGGCAATGCGCGAGAAACTGCATGGACCATTTGATAAAATCCAGGGATATGACCGAGGGCATCCGAAAGGCGGGGTCACTGCCAAGTAAAATGCCAGGCATTTTTGCCAGCAGTCCCGGCGTTCCCATCGGCGATGCAAAGCCATATGACAGCTGACCGCCATTGGCGAAACTGCTTTCCATGGCCGCACGCGGTTCGCGGTCAAAAACGCTAACCTCGTGACCGGTTTTAGCGAGCATGTACGCCGTAGTGACCCCGACAACGCCTGCCCCAATGATGGCGATTTTCATGACATGCACCCAAGCTTGCAGGTGAGCCCCAGAGGATAGAGCTCACCTGCTATGGCACCGATTAGAATTCCTTGCGGAGATCCAAGTACCAATAGCGACCGCGATTGGAGTGCAGGCTGGGGAAATAGCCGCTTGCGAATTCATCCGCAATTGGCGGTTCTTCATCCGTCAAATTGCGGGCCCCGATCCGAACACGGGTATCACCGCCCAGCCATTCGGCGAACGTATACTCACCATAGAGATTGATCGTCTCAAATGAGTCAACGACGAAGATTTCCCCGTCAGGACCTGTCACCGAGGTATCAATCACTTCTCCGACATAATTGTAGGAGAGGCCCGCGCCCCACCCCTCATGGCGCCAGGTGACGCTGGCATTGCTGCGCCATTCCGGGCGCCCATTCTGCTGCACGCGGTCTTCAGAGCCAGGCACATCCACCGCTTCATCCGCCGTACCGGCTTCGACGGCGGCCAGGATCTGGTTTGCCTCAGCGGATGGGGCCTGGAAAGCCTCGCGCAGATAAGCGGCATTGACCTTGAAATCGAAGGTGCCGAGCTGATCGGTATCCAGTCCCCAATTGACACCAAAATCAATACCTTCGAATTCTCGAGGGTTGAGGTTCACATATTGATCGGCCACTTCGATAATTTCACCCGCCGGGGTCAGACCTGCGGCAGTGTAGAGTGCGATTTCATCTGCCGTGGGATCAGCTCGCACCACGTTCGGGTTCGAGCCGCCATTCAGCCGAAGAACGTAGTCCAGCGAAATCTGGTTTTGGTCACCAAAGATGCCAACCACGTCTTCTTGTTCGATCCGCCACCAGTCGAGCGTGAAGGTGAGGTCGTCGACGAAGGATGGCTGATAGACCATTCCGATCGAGATATTGTCATTCTCCTCAGGCTGTAGATCTGGCCCGCCTGACCGCACACTTTCAACAGAGACACTGTCGCAGTCGCCTGTGTCGAAATCTGTGCCATTTGCGCGGGCGGTCGCTTCACACAGGATCCAGTCTTCACGTCCACCATTAACCCGACGGATGCCCGTCGCATTGATTTGCTCTAGATTTGGCGCACGGAAGCCTTGCGAATAGGCCCCGCGGATTTGGAAGTCCGGGTGGAGATACCAGGACAGCGCGACTTTGGGCTTCGCGACGCTACCGACATCGGAATAATCCTCTGCCCGAATGGCAAGCTGCGCATCCAAGCGGTGCACCAGCGGAATATTCATATCCTCGCTCACCAACGGCACCGCGAGTTCAGCAAATGCTGAGAACACATCGCGATCACCGTCCGTATCGGGCGTCGGGCTGGAGCCCATAACGTCACTCGGAATAACGTTGCCCGTCACAGAATCTGTGAAGAAAATCGTTCCATCCAGGCGGTCGTCGCGATCATCCGTGAACTCTTCGCGGCGATACTCTACCCCGAGGGCGACACCGAGACCGCCGGCTGGCAAATCATAGATCGACCCGCTGGAGAGTTTGAAATCCGCAAGCGTGAGAGACGTTTCGCCGACGCGAGACACCGGCACAACAAAGCTGTCAATCGATGCTTGGCTATTAAACGTGCCGGGCGCATTTGTGTCGTTTATGTCACCGCCCGCGAAAATGTTGTAAGCGTCTGCGGTGGTGCCGTTGATGGCTTGCTGAAACAATGTGTTGCTGACGCGATTGGTGATGTCGGTCGTCTCGGCTTCAGAGTGCAGCAAGGCCGTTTCCCAATTCCAATCACCCCAGTCGCCTCTCAACCCCCCCAGCAATCTGAAGCTTTCATTCTCGACATCAACGCGCCTTGGACCGATATCCAGAGGACGGTAGTCGCGGATTTCGAGATCGACGCCAAACGGGTTGTAGAAGGCGTCCGCCGAAACCACCAAACGACCACTGGACAGAATTTGGGCTGCTTCGCGCTCGCGATTATAGTCGGCGTGATAATAAGTGGCTTCACCAAAGAACTCGGTTCCGTTCAAGAATTCATGGTTGACGAAAGCCATGATGTTTTGGCGTTCGGTATTGCCAACCAGCTCGCGATACCGCGCGCGATCGAGGCGAAGCGAGGTGTCGATGGAAGCGCCGGCATCCGCACATACGCCATTGCCGAGGTCGATGGTTCCCATGCCGTCACAGGCCTCCAAAGAGGCTGGCTGAATGTGAAAATCGTCATCGCCAAGCGCCGCAATCGTGCCATCGAGCGACCGAAACTCCGCCCATTGGGTCTGCGTGGAGAGGTTGCGCAACTGGGTATCCCCTTCAAACGGTGTGCCTTCGAAGAAGGTCCGCAAATCCTCGGTGCTTGAATTGCGCAGGTCCAGCGCTGAAAAGCCTTCGCGATCCAGGAAATTGGCGAAAACCGAGACATTGGTCCGGTCATCATTGAAATTCTTGCCCCATTTGACCGTGCCGGTCAGTTCTCGCAGATCGTTATTCTCGGCGCCACCATAACGCAGGCTGACATCAAACCCTTCAAAATCATCTTGTGTGATCGTGTTGATCACACCGGCGACCGCATCGGTGCCATAGATCGCAGCGGCGCCGTCGCGCAGAACTTCCAGACGTTGAATGCCGGTCACGGGCAGAGACTGAGAGTTGACCGTATTAACGGGCACAAAATCCTCAACCTGCGTTCCGGGGTGCAAGACGAGACGCCGCCCGTTCAACAGAACCAATGTGTTGCCCGTGCCGATGCCGCGTAAATTGATCGAGCCAATGTCGCCGCGTGCACCATTGACCCCAGTAAATTCTGCTTCTGAGAAAATGATGTCCCCAACCTGCGGAATAGCGCGCAGCAATTCATCGCCACTGCCCGCGCCTGTGACATCAATATCATCGACATCGAGAACCGTGACTGGCAATGCACCGGCAATGTTAGACCCCACGATCTGAGACCCGACGATCACAACTTTATCGAGCTCGCGCGCGTCGTCGTCATCGCTTGGCGCGTCTTGCGCCAGTGCAAGAAGTCCCGTGGCAAAAACGCTGCTTCCCAATAAAGCGGCTTTGAGTGATGTCTTGACGATCATGTCCAATTCCTCCCGATACAATTCATCAAAGCTACGATTGCTGGGGATTTTTCGTGGAGCAATGTCTTTAAACAAGTAGGGGCATAACCTTATGTTATGTCATTTCAACCAGAAATAGCTCTCAGCTCATCCGTGAGA
>JBCBBC010000085.1:0-9129 GCA_038532145.1 Pseudomonadota bacterium
CCCAGCCACGACGCTGACCTTCGACGCCAAACGCCATCCATGTCGACTGCTGGTCGTTGTGAGAGAACAAACGCGCTGGTAGTATAGCGGTATTGGCTGGGGCGGCCTGTTCGCTGACGCTGTACTGGCATCATCGCCGAGCGCGGATCCGGCATTCACCAGCATCTCTGCGACATCAAATGATGTCTTTCTGTCGGGCAATGTCGCCACGCCATTCCGCGTTAGCTCTAATGGTGCTGCTAGCCCGACGCTTGTAAATCAACGTAACTATCTTGGCTTCGCGAGTGAGGATGATGAGGCGCGCGCTAGAATTCGCGAACATCTCGCCCGCACGAACTTTGGCGATGGAAACATTTTTGCGCAGGATGTTCGCGATTCATCCGGAAGGGCGATCGACACATCAGAGCGACTGCTCACTGCGCGCGAGAATGAAGGTCCATTTGCGACGGAATTTGAAAACGATAATTTCGGACGACAGATGAAGTCTGTCGCTGAAACGATCAAGATTCAAACCTATCTCAACGCCCCGCGTCAGATTTTTTATGTCAGCAGCGGCAACTTTGATACACATAATAATCAAGCCAATATGATTGGCGGTCCGCATGCTGGATTTGCCAATGCCATCGCGTCATTCAAAGCGGCCATGCAAGAAATCGGACAGTGGAACAATGTCGCTGTATTTACGATGTCTGATTTCGGTCGGACATTGATCGACAATGGTGATGGCACCGACCATGGATGGGGCGGACATCACTTCATCGCTGGCGGACAGGTCAATGGCAATCGCCTTTACGGCGAATTCCCAGCGGCGGAACCTGAGTCTGGCTCTTACACGCCAAGCCGTGGGCGCTTGATTCCGACAACGTCGGTCGAGCAGTATGCCGCCACCTTAGGGCGTTGGTTTGGGCTCTCCAACTCAGAATTGGCGACCGCCTTGCCCAATCTTGGCAATTTCAACCAAAGTGATCTCGCATTCATGCGATAGGTTCAGCCTGTGCGTCAGAGGCTGCGGCGCCGATTTAAACTATCGTGGCCTTGACGCGAACGATGTCGCTTTTTCGTTTGAGATGTTCACTTTTGTCTCGCTTGACGCCGATAGCGAGTGTTTTGGTGGCGCTCGCTCTGGCGCCCGCCGCTCGATTCCCAAAAAAGGGGCCCGCCGAAGCGGGCCCGATCAGAACAGGAAAAGGCTGCCCCGATGGGGCTACATCTCGGTGTCTTTGCTGGCCTCTTCCTCTTTAGCCTCCATGGCCGCTTCCATTTCGGCTTCCGAAATCATGCCGCTCGCATCAGCGTCAATCTCGATGAACTTGATCAAGGCATCCGCAGCCGTCATTTCGCCAGAAGCCGTTTTCCAGGTCACGAATTCGGTTTCCGAGACGAAGCCGTCCGCGTTCACGTCCACCGCGGCAAAGTCTGCGCCAGCGTTGGCGGTCGCACCAATCGCAAAAACCGAAATGGTGCCCAGGATAATCGTTCGAATCATTTGAAGGTCTCCCTCGTTGCTCGCCACACCATGTGGCAGGGACAAGGCTGCCTAAGCTTGAGACAAAAAACCCGTGACTTTTCAGAAAGCTGGCTAAATCGCAGTTCACGACAAAACCGACAGAGTGCGGACTCGCCCACTCTGACTACAGCACCAGGCAGAATCCCGGCTTCACGCGCCTGAGCAGACTGAAGCACTTGTAATTTAGCGGGTTTTCCAACCACGCATTCGCTTACATTCGGAACACACCGAATCCGCGGTCGGCGAAGGGGGCGTTCAGGGTCGCGGACAGAGCCAGGCCGAGTACGCGGCGCGTGTCAGCTGGGTCGATAATGCCATCATCCCACATCCGGGCCGTCGAGAAGTAAGGCGAACCTTCTTTCTCATACAAGTCTCGAATCGGCTGTTTGAATGCTTCTTCGTCCTCTTTCGGCCAGTCTTCGCCGCGGCGATCCATGCCGTCGCGCTTGACGGTGGCGAGGACGGACGCCGCCTGCTCACCGCCCATCACAGATATCCGCGCGTTCGGCCACATGAACATGAACCGCGGACTATAGGACCGGCCACACATGCCATAATTGCCAGCACCGAACGAGCCGCCGGTCACCAGGGTCAGCTTAGGCACCGAAGCCGTGGCCACAGCTGTCACCATTTTGGCGCCATCCTTAGCAATGCCGCCTGCTTCATATTTCGATCCGACCATGAAGCCGGTAATATTCTGCAGGAAGAGCAGCGGAATACGGCGCTGGTCGGCAAGTTCAATAAAGTGCGCCGCTTTCTGCGCACTTTCCGAAAACAGAATGCCATTATTGGCCAGAATCGCGACCGGCATGCCGTATATTCTGGCGAAACCGCAGACCAGGGTCTCACCATAAAGTTTCTTGAACTCGTGAAACTCCGATTCATCCACCGTACGCGCTATAATCTCTCGCGCATCATAAGGCTCGCGCAGATCCTGCGGGATGAGGCCGCGTAATTCTATAGGATCGTAAAGCGGGTCAGCCGGATCGGACAGGCCGACGGCCACGGGCTTGGGCACGTGCAGGGTGCGAACAATAGACCGGACGATCGCCAGCGCATGATCATCGCTCGCGGCATAATGGTCTGCAACGCCGGACTGGCGGGCATGGACGTCGGCGCCGCCCAGATCTTCGGCAGAAATCACTTCACCAGTGGCGGCTTTGACCAAGGGTGGACCCCCAAGGAAGATCGTACCTTGCTTGCGGACAATAATCGTCTCGTCTGACATGGCCGGCACATACGCGCCACCAGCGGTACATGAGCCCATCACCGCAGCGATTTGCGGGATACCCTTGGCGCTCATATTGGCCTGATTGTAGAAGATGCGTCCGAAGTGTTCGCGATCCGGGAAGATTTCAGATTGGTGTGGCAGATTGGCCCCGCCACTATCGACCAGATAGATGCAAGGCAGATGATTCTCGAGCGCGATCTCCTGCGCCCGGAGATGCTTTTTCACCGTCATCGGATAATAGGTACCGCCTTTAACCGTGGCGTCATTGCAGATGATGACGCATTCCCGTCCCTCGACTCGGCCAATCCCGGTAATGATCCCAGCGCCCGGTGCTTCACCTTCATACATGTCAAAGGCCGCGAGCGCCCCGATTTCGAGGAAAGGCGTGCCTGGATCCAGCAATTTCTCAACCCGGTCCCTCGGTAACAATTTTCCACGAGAGACATGCCGCTCGCGCGCCCGTTCGGATCCGCCCTGCGCCGCTGTGGCGGTGCGATCGTGCAATTCCTCAACCAGTGCTTCCATGTTGCGGCGATTGGCGGAATAGGCCGCCCCGGCGACATCGAGTTTTGACTTCAAAACGGGCATAAATTGCTCTCCCCGAACCCTTTTTCTTTTGCCATAACGAGCCCCGGGCGCCCTGTCATCCCGGGCTTGTGAAGCGATGTCATCAAATCCTTCATGAAATTGCCCCATATTTTGCATGTGATCGTTCGAAAGTGACGGAGAACGCGGAAATGGGTATATTTGGTGGCATGAGTCTGGACGTTGTTCCTGCCCTTGCCTCGATCAAATTCCTCGAAGACGTGCCGCGTCGGGCGCTGCGGGCGGCCGGCAAAGAGGCCCGTTGGTTTTCCGTCCCTGCTGGCTGGCCACTGTTTCGTGCCGGCGAGTTGTCAGATTCGATCTTTTTCGTCCTGTCCGGCTCTTTCGGTGCGTTCAAGGCCATGCGCGACGGGCGTAGCGAATTCATGGGCCATGTTCGCGCTGGCGAGCCGGTTGGTGAAATGGCAATGTTCCAGGGTGGCATCGACATTGATGGCGATGGTACGCCCGACAATGTGCCGCATACCTCTTCCGTCTATGCCTTGCGCGACAGCGAGGTTCTCGAGATTTCTCGCAAGGGTTTTGAGAAACTGAGTTCGGCTGAACCGGAAATCCTCAATGCGATGATCCGACTGATCCTGTCGCGCCTACGCGAAGGCAATCAGCGCAATCGCCGGACCGCGCCAAAAGTCTTCACGATGGTTGCCACATCGCCCAGCATCGACCTGGAATTGCGCGCGGAGGCTTTGCAGAAAGCTCTGTCGCGACTGGGGATCACATCCCGCATCGTCACCGGCAGCGAAGGCAATGAAAAGCCCTCGGCTTTTTTCGATGAGCTGGAAGCAGAAAATGATATTGTCATCCTGACATCGACCATGCGCGACAATGCCTGGTATCGATTGTCTATGCGGCAAGCCGATCGGATCTGGGTCGTCGCGCGCGCGGATGCCAAGCCGTCTTATCCACTTTTCCCGGAAGAAAATTCGCCAGCACAATCTCTCAAACTGGTCGATGTCTTATTGCTACACCATGGTGAGGAGCGCGAGGCGTGTCGGCCGGCAGATTGGCTAAACGCTGCTGGCGCGGCGCGCATCTTTCACTGGCAAGGCATTAGAGGCGAAAGCTGTGACCGACTCGCACGCACAATTGCAGGGCGCAGCGTGGGCGTTGTATTTTCTGGTGGCGGCGCCCGCGCCTATGCCCATATTGGCGTGGTTCGTGCGCTGCGCGAGCTGGGTATACCGATCGACTTTGCCGGTGGTGCCTCAATGGGCGCCGTGGTCGCGGGCTGTGTCGCCATGGGCTGGGATGATGACCAGATCGAACAACGCATTCGGAAAGGCTTTGTAGAGACGAATCCGCTCGGCGACTGGAACATTCCCGTCGTCGGAATGGTCAAGGGCCATCGGGTCGATAATCGTCTGAGAGAGCATTTTGGCGAGGCCGAGATTGGCGATCTGGAAATGCCCTTCTTTGCCGTCTCTACCAATCTCACCGATGGCGCCTATCGCGTGCATCGTCAGGGTCTGCTGCGCAAAGCCTTGCGCGCAACCATCGCCCTGCCCGGGATTCTGCCGCCGGTGGTTGATGAAGGCGAGGTACTGGTGGATGGCGCCGTCCTCAACAATTTCCCGGCGGATGTGATGCGCGAATTGCAACGTGGCTTTGTAGTGGGCTGTGATGTCGCGCGAGCGCCAGAAGGGTTGAAGGCCGAAGACTTCGTCAATCCGCCCGGCTTTTTCGGCTGGGTCGCCCGACATGGTTTCTCTGCGGCACCGCCCATTGCCGGTCTGTTGATGCGATCCGGCACGGTCAGCGTCAACCCGAACGCAGGGCGTGAACTGGTTGATGTTCTTGTCCTGCCGGAGTTGAAAGACGTCGAATTGCGCGACTGGAAAGCCTATGATGAAGCCGTCGAGGCAGGCTATTCGGCCGCGATGACCGCGCTGAAGCAGAGCGATTTGAAAGAGAAATGCTGCACGGTGAGCGTCGCCTGATCAACGCGACATCACATAGAGGTCCTCGAGTTCTAAAGCCCTGATTGCTGTGAGGTTGTAACGACACGTTTCATACGAAACACCAATCCAAGGATAATGGTTCTGCCCCTCAACGAGGAAATCACATTTGGCTTGGCGCCAGTCGCGCCAGATACTTTGCGTGGCGATCAATTGCGGCGCTCTATGCTGCGCCTCAGGTTTTTTGCGATCCACAGATTCGTAATGAAGGACCAAATCCGAATGAGCAGCCTGCAATCGTTTTTCCCAAAAATGAGTAAGGTGGGAAATACAAGCCATAAAGGCATCTCCGCCGCGTGGGTTCTTTAAGTCATCGGGCGCTGTTTCAGGACAATAATTATATGGTATTTGAATACAGCGCTCCCCTATTCCGTAGTCGGCGGCATCGAACGCAATGCAATCATCGAGGTTCTGTTTGAACCGCTCCGAAGCATTCTCAGCGTAAAACTCGTCCCACGTAAATCTTTCCTTCTGGAACTCAGAATTCGGGTAAACATCAGGGCTGGGCGGCGCAGCGTGCGCGACATTGATTGCGAGCGACACACTGAGAACCATTGGAACACAAGTCGATCGGAGCATGGGATGACCTTTCAAGTACAGGTCAGCGCAAACGCCCGGCTGACAGAAAGTCCCCAAGCCTTCATCATAGTCAGACAGACCTTACGGCCCTCTAAATTGACCTGCTCAGATTAACCCGTTTCGCCAAACAGTTCCCGGCCAATAAGAAAGCGGCGAATCTCGCTCGTCCCGGCGCCAATCTCATAGAGCTTGGCATCGCGGAGCAAACGCCCGGTTGGATATTCATTGATGTAGCCATTGCCCCCGAGCAGCTGGATCGCATCCAGCGCCAGCTTCGTCGCGGTCTCCGCGGCATACAGAATAGCGCCGGCCGCATCCTTGCGGGTGGTTTCGCCGCGATCACAGGCTTTTGCTACCGCATAGACATAGGCTTTGGCGGCATTCATTTGTACATACATATCGGCTAGTTTGCCCTGGACCAATTGGAACTCCCCAATCGATTTTCCGAACTGTTTGCGGTCATGCACATACGGCACAACAACATCCATACAGGCCTGCATGATTCCGGTTGGACCGGCCGAGAGCACCGCGCGCTCATAGTCGAGCCCGCTCATCAAGACTTCAACGCCGCCATTGAGCGGGCCCATGATGTTTTCCTCAGGGACTTCGCAATCCTCGAATACCAATTCTCCGGTTTCCGACCCACGCATGCCAAGCTTGTCGAGCTTTTGCGCTACAGAAAAACCCTTGAAGTCCCGCTCGATGATGAAGGCGGTGATGCCGCGCGATTTCTGCTCCGGCTCGGTCTTGGCATAGACGATCAGCGTGTCTGCGTCCGGCGAATTGGTAATCCACATTTTCGAGCCATTCAGGACATAGCGATCGCCCTTTTTCTCGGCCCGTAATTTCATCCCGACAACATCTGAGCCGGCGCCGCTTTCCGACATGGCAAGGGCACCGAGGTGTTCGCCTGTGACCAGTTTCTCAAGATAGCGCGACTTCTGATTGTCACTGCCCCAACGGCGCAGCTGGTTCACGCAGAGATTGGAATGCGCGCCATATGACAGGCCAACGGAGGCAGACGCACGCGAGATTTCTTCCATCGCTACGACATGCTCAAGATAGCCAAGGCCGGTGCCGCCCCATTCTTCTTCGACCGTGATGCCAAGCAGTCCCAGCGCTCCCATTTTGGGCAGCAATTGACGCGGAAACACGTCGGTGCGGTCGATTTCAGCAGCCAGGGGCGCGATCTCATTTTGGGCAAATCCTTGCACGGAATCGCGGATCATGTCCGCGGTTTCACCAAGGTCGAAGTTTAAACTGGGATATCTATTCGGAATCATCGCCGAGGTTTAGCCTTATGTTCCCCGGCTGCCAACGTCTGATTGTGACGCTATTCGTCTGCATTCAGGCTGCGAAAGAAATAATACCCCATCGCAACGAACAGGAAGACGCCCAACAGGATCAGGAAAGGCGGCATATAAATCGCCATTGTGTTCTCGATCGTTCGCCCGGATTGTATCAGACCAAACTGACTGGCGAGACCATATCCGCTAAGCGCCGCGCCAATCAAAGCCAGAATTCCGAACGGTAAGGCGGCGATCAAATTCCCCGATCCAGACGACGTATCGATCGTGTGATTGCGTTCGACCGCCCGTTCGATGCTCTCTGGCGAAATGTCCACTTCCTCTAAATCATCAATCACGTCGGTTTCGGCCAGCGGTCGCAGCAATTCGCCTTCATCGTGATCGACTGAATCAATTTCAGGATCCAGTTCCGGCGGCTCAGGCAAGTCCTCATGCGCCGGCCAGACCGATTTCTGAACCGGGACGGCGCTCATATCTCCCGCCAGCTCTGAAATTGCGGCAGTGATTTCTTCGGGCGTTGCGCCATCGGTCGAGGCCGGCGGCGGTGCGGGTGAGACCTTGTTGCCATTCTCGCCCAGGATGCGCACCATTTGCTCGCGCACAGATTCCGCTGCCGCCTCTGTGGCAGACTTTGGCGGCGCTGCCTGCAACAATTCCTCGGTCTCTGGTTCTTCCAAAAGGTCCTCGAGCTCCGAGACCGGAATCGAGCTGTGCTCGACTAAGATTTCGCGCGGCGGCGGTGGTGCCGGCAAGGCGTCAGAATCATGCATGGCGCGATAAAGCCGCGACGATGCCACCGGCATCCGACCCGGCATATTCAGGAAGAGCGCCTTTTCTGCTGCCCGGCGGCGGACCAGCGCATCAACAATCTGGATGCGACCACCAATCTTGGCTTGCCGCCAGGAATCAAAGGCCTGTGCCGCCTCCAGACGATTGCCGCCATTCATGCTGGCGACAACATCACTGCTGGCAAACGCTTTTGGCCCGATATTGAAGGCGAGCGATACCAGGGCATCAAATTCATTCTGCGTCATGGGCGCGAGGACGCACCGCATGACAAAACGTTCCACAGGCGGCAAATCATATTCACGAAGGATCGCTTCGGCTTCGGATTCGTTGACCCGGACGCCTTTTTTTGCGCGACGCACGTGACCGTAGCCAATGATCCAGCGATCATTGGGCAATAGTTCTGAGCGTGCGCGGAATCCCTCAAACGCCTTGATGACGTCCAATCCCGCTTGAGATGTGCGCATATTCAATGCCATCACCTGCTCCGGTTTGGGACAGATTATCTGTCCAGTCTGAGACAAAATGCAAGCTGTGCGCCGCGCTCAAATCCACCGCAATCTATAATAAAAACAAGGTCGCAAGCCCCAGAAAACTGAAAAAGGCCATTGTGTCGGTCAAGGTTAGAACAAATACCGATGAAGCGACTGCCGGATCGGCGCCCATACGTTTTAAGGTTAAAGGGACCAGAATGCCTGATACACCTGCCCACAGGAAGCTGGCCAGCATGGCGACGCCCAGAACCATGGCCAAATTGATGTCCTGGAACCAGAAAAAGGCGACCAGGCCGACGCCGATCGCGAAAATCACACCGTTAACCAGACCAGTGAGCGTCTCACGCACAACCGCCCGTCGCCCGGCTTTGCCTTCCATTTCGCGCTCGGCAATCGCGCGCACGGCAACCGCAAGCCCCTGACTGCCAGCATTGCCGGCCAGCGCCGCTACGACCGGCATCAGGATGGCGAGCTGTACCAACCGATCCAGCGTACCTTCGAACAGCGCAATAATCGCAGAGGCGATGAAAGCGGTAATCAGATTGATTCCCAACCACGGGGCGCGCGCCTTGACCGATTCCCAGACCGTGTCCGAACCGTCCGCCGAGGACACGTTGGCGAGCGCCAGCAGGTCTTCAGTATTCTCTTCCTGAATGACATGGAC
>JBCBBC010000086.1:0-8882 GCA_038532145.1 Pseudomonadota bacterium
CCACATTATCGTATTTTTCTCAATAAATACAAAGCGCTTTACGCCTGATGCAACAAACCGGGCAGTTTTTTGCGCTTTATCTTTCAATAACTTAGTTTTGCCGAACAAACCAAATACTCCAAAACTTGAAGCTCAGATCGAGGTCGCATCTGAAGAGGCTAACGAAGAAAGAACTTTCAACGCCAATTGAAATATACTTCTCTCATGATAGCGATAGGCAATGCCAATACGAGACCGTCTATTTCATCCAGTCACGGGAACTCTAATTCTGGTGTTTTTAATGCTATTGATGTCTCAAGGAGTAACCTCACAGCAGGGGTATGCTCCGACAACTCTATGCGTCGATGATCCGAAACAAATAGCCGAGCAAGTATCCGAACCCGAAGCAGCAAGCTCCTATCAAGACGCCAGTCTTCGCACCCAACAAAGCATAGTTTTTGCCACTTGGGCCGCTGTTGTAGTCAGCTCTTTTGCGCTGATTGGACTCGGACTCACTGTTCATTTTGCACGGCAAGCTTGGAAGGCGACGGATGCTTCCGCGAAGGCTGACAACGAGGCGCTCAAACTGACGCGAATCCAGCTGGAAGAGGCGCGGAAAATAGGTAGCGCTCAGGTAACGGCCTACTTGTCGATATCCAACTTCGGGATCGTTCTCCCTGAAAGTTACTTTGAACCCCTGTTGGTTCAAATCGTCGTGTCGAACAGTGGCCAAACTCCCGCCATTGATCTTGAAGGAGATGCCACGATTGATTTTCATTTCGACGATTTGGAAACCAAACAGAGTAAGACTGCTAGATTGACTGCGGGAACCAACGCGCCTCATCGATCCATCATACTGCCGGATGTCATCGCCCAAACGCGGGATCAGGTTATTAACTTCCCATTCGACGCTCACACATTTTTGCGTGATGCTCGGACAGCATACATCGAACAGACTAAGCCCGGCGTTCATAAGGTTATCAAAAGCGTCGCAGTCGAGGTGAAGGTCAGGGCGAAAAGCGTCGTTAACTCGCAGATTGATTTGCATGTTAGTGGAACGCTCCTGCAAAATTGGTTGACTATAAAACCCGGATTTCATCGAATCCAAGAAATCGACAATTGGTCCATCGATGTTTTGAATAACTACCCATAAGATGAGTGGGCAAAGATACCCGGCGCAACCGATCATCTAACGAAACTGAGGCAGCAGAAGGCGTTTGAGAACGCACCAAACTCCTCCTTTTCACGGCGGTTTGTCGATGAAAAACGTCTTGAGAGCGCAATTAATCCACAGTGCACTTGATCGGCGTATTCCACAGAATCCGCTATGTGCGTTATTTTTGTTGGTTTTTTTATTTAACTTGCCTGAGAATCAATCGGGAACAAAAAAACCGGTTCACAAACCCTCACAAACCGGACGTTCTTTCCATATCAATATGATACAGAAAAAATGCAAAAAGTCCTTAAAAAACAATGGTCGGAACGGCAGGATTCGAACCTGCGACCCCTTGACCCCCAGTCAAGTGCGCTACCTGGCTGCGCTACGCTCCGAACCAGGGCCGGAGGTATAGGCGGATGATCAGATTTGGCAATGGGGAAGACGCGGTTTAAGCCGCCTTACGCGCCCGCGCTTCATCCAGACGGGATTTGAGATCCGTCAGATCCGACAGGATCGATTCCAGACGCTCTTCTGTGCCGGTGGCCGGCATGGCGGCGGGTTTGGCTTCAAAGGCTTGGCGCACGGTTTCTTGCATCTCTCGGGCAGGGCTGGATTGTGGTTCAGCCTCGACTGAGTCTGCCGGCGCGACAATCCTTGCCTGACCGCCAAGCACAGTTGCAACGCCCTGCTCTTTGAGCAGCTTGCCGGCGCCTTTCAGGGTCATGCCCTGATCATGCACGAGCGTCTGGATCGCGCGCAGCGCGGCCATGTCCTCTGGTCGGAACATACGGCGACCATCACGCCGCTTGAGCGGTTTGACGAATTTCTTGAACTTGGTTTCCCAATAACGCAGCACATGTGGCTGCAAGCCTAACTCATCTGCGGCTTCTCCGATCGATCGATATGCGTCAGCGGATTTTTCAATCTTACGGGCAGCAGATGTAGACATGCGATTTGGGTCTCGTGATTAACCTCCGACGCGATCTTTGAGCATCGGAGAAGGTTTAAAGGTCACAACCTTTCGCGCCGAGATCGTTGCCTGAATGCCGGTTTTGGGATTGCGTCCCTCACGGGCCGCTTTGCGGCGAACATTGAAGTTTCCGAAACGGGACAGTTTCACCGCCCCTTCGTCTTCCAGGCTTTCACTGATCATTTCGAGCACGCGGTCAAGCAAGTGCGAGGATTCCTGACGTGTCAGACCGATTTCGCGAACAATCGCGTCAGTCAATTCTACACGGGTGAGCGTTGTGGTCGTCACGGGATCAACTCCTCTAAGTTAACAATACGGGCTGATATATTAACGAATTACCAAAAATCAGAGACGAAAGAGGCTCGCGCCCCAAGAAAATCCGCCGCCCATGGCTTCGCTGAGCACCAAATGCCCGGGTTGAATGCGACCATCGCTGACCGCGGTGTGTAAAGCAAGTGGAATCGAAGCGGCAGACGTGTTGCCATGATCGCCGACGGTCGAGATCACTTTGCTCTCATCCAGTTTCATTTTCTTGGCGACGCCGTTCAGGATGCGCTGATTGGCCTGATGCGGCACGAACCAGTCGACATCATCGGACGAAATCCCGGCTTCCGCATAGACGGCATCAATCGCGCTTGAAATATTGGTCACGGCATGGCGGAAAACCTGATTGCCGAGCATGCGGACATGCCCGATCGTTCCGGTTGAAGAGACCCCGCCATCGACATGCAGCAATTCACTCTTGGTGCCATCGGTGCGGATATGATGCGTGAGAATGCCCCGGTCGCCGGCATCGGCTTCGGTTTCCGCGGTCAGCACGACACCGCCCGCCCCGTCGCCGAACAACACGCATGTGCCGCGATCGGACCAGTCGAGAATGCGCGTAAAGGTTTCGGCGCCAATCACCAGGGCCGTCTTGAACAGCCCGGTCTTGAGCATGGAATCGGCTGTGGCCAGCGCGAACAGGAAGCCCGAGCAAACGGCCTGAACATCAAATGCAGCCCCCGGCCCCGTGCCGAGCTTGGCCTGAACCGCGGTCGCCGTGGCCGGGAAAGTCTTGTCTGGCGTGGTGGTCGCCAGGACGATGAGATCGACCGTTTCGGCCGCGATGCCGGCATCTTTCAGAATGCGAGTTGCCGCCTGCGTCGCCAGGTCAGAGGTGAGCTCGCCATCCGCCGCAATATGACGCTGGCGAATGCCGGTTCGTTCCTGAATCCATTGATCCGAGGTTTCGACAATGGTCGACATCTCATCATTGGTCATGATGCGTTCGGGGAGATAGCCCCCGGTGCCGCGGATAACGCTCCTGATCGCCGTCATTCTGACGCCTCGCTCAAGCTGACTTCGACACTGTCACGGCGCAGGCCGGACGCCACCTCTTCCATATAGCGACTCGCCGCGAGGTCAGCCGCGAGACTGACCGCGGTCGAATAACCTTCAGCATCGGTGCCGCCATGGCTTTTGACGACCACACCGTTGAGGCCCAGCAATACCCCGCCATTCACATTTGACGGATCCATTTTCTCGCGCAATCGCTTCAGGCCGGAACTGGCAAGCGCCGCCCCCATTTTGGAGATCACGCCGGAGGTCAGCGCTTCGCGGACATAAGATGCGACCAGGCGCGCCGTCCCCTCCGCGGTCTTCAGGGCCACATTTCCTGTAAATCCATCGGTGACCACGACGTCGACCGCGCCCATGGCGATATCATTGCCTTCGACATAGCCGCGAAAATCCAGGCCCAGCTCGGGCTCGCGCAGACGTTCCGCCGCGAGTTTCAGCGTGTCGCGGCCCTTGTCTTCCTCCGACCCGATATTCAGCAGGCCGATGGTCGGTTTCAGTTTTCCTGTCACAGCGCGAGCATAGGCCTCTCCCATAATCGCAAAAGTGACAAGTTGGTCAGAGTCGGCATCGAGATTGGCGCCCACATCCAGGACAATGGAGCGCCCTTCAATGGTCGGCCAGATCGCGGTCATGGCCGGGCGATGCACGCCGTCCATCTTGCGCAAGGCCATCATCGCGAACGCCATTAGCGCGCCGGTATTTCCGGCGGACACGGCGGCGCCAGCGCGCCCGGCCTTCACCGCCTGAACCGCGCCCCACATGCTGGTGGTTTTTGCCCGGCGGAGTGCAACAGACGGCTTCTCGCTCATGCTGACGACATCATCATGGTGCATGATGGTGCAGCGATCCATCAGACCGCGCGATTCGAGCCCGGGCGTGATGTCTTCCGCGCGGCCATGAATCTCGAATAGCACATTGCTGCGCCGGTCGGAAAAGTGTTTCAAACCATCAAGCACAACGGTCGGAGCCGCATCGCCCCCCATTGCGTCAATTGACAGTATCAAGCTGGCCATCGGATCAAGACTCCGCATTGCCGTGTAAGATCGGCGCAACCTATGCGCGCCCGATCGGAAAGGCAACGCATCTCTTTACCAACATAACAGCTTGGCAGGACTGCAGATTCACAATGCATCTGGACCCGCGCGGACTTGGGCATCGGAGAGATCTTCAACATCCACGTTGAGATCGATCAAATAGTCCGCCAGCGCTTCAGCTTTCTCCGCGTCTTTTTGGACATTGCGCTGCAAAGCCTCGGTAACGGCCTGCTTGGGTGACGATGCAGAGAGTGCCTGGTCGACCGCTTTGGCGAGGCCGAAAAATTCCTCGCCCATTTTACGAATGCGCCGCGCAATCGACGAATCACCGACGCCATGTTCGCGTAAGGCGTGATCGAAGTCGGAAAAGAGCAATTCAGAGAAGGCTTCCGACAAGGCCTTTCCCTCACCGCCAAGCGCCCGCATGCGTCGCATGGCCAGGGTGGCGACCAGAGTGACCATGTTGAACCGACCATAGACGGTATCGGTCACCCACTCGCGCAGAAACGGCTCTGGTGCGCGAGCAGTTGCGTTGACGGCATCTCGCCAGCGCCGTGCAACATCCTTGTCCGCTATTTTTCGATTGAACCAGTTGAACATGTTTGCCCTATTTTTGACGTCTCACGGGTGTTACCTGGTGGTTGCCAATGGCAGGTTTTCACCTTTATCTCCAGCGCAACTATCAGGAGTTTCCTCATGGCGCGACGTGTCATTCTAGCATCCATAGCGCTCGCGGCGCTCACCACGGCCTGTATTAGCCCGATTCAGGACTATCATGGCTATACCGCGGATGAGGTTCTGCCCCAGAATATCAAGGTTGGGGAAGACACCCGCGCCAGCGTCCTGGCACAGCTTGGCTCGGCGTCTACGGAAAGCGTATTCGATGAGAATACCTGGTTCTACATCACGATCCGGCGCGAGCGCGTTGCCTTCCTGACGCCGCGGACCAAGCAGCGCAGCATCACTGCGATTCGCTTTGGTGAAGACGATGTGGTCGATGAATTGCTGACCTATGACGAAGAAGACGGTCAGGTGATCAATTACGCGTCGCGCGAAACACCGACGCGTGGACGCGAGCTGGGTCTGCTGGAACAGATCTTCGGAACTGTCGGCGCGGTCGCGCTGCCGCAAACCGACGAACGGACACCGGGCAACCCGACAGGGCGCCGGAACTAGTCCAGATCACTGAGCGGTTCTGTCGCTCGAAACATACCCATCCAGACCGGGCGCACAGGTGGTCGCATCGCTGCGCGCATAGACATGGACATAATCGACCTGAAGGATTGAGGGATCCGGTGTATCATCGATGGGCCAGCCACTTCCGAGGGCAAGATTGACGATCGGATACATCGGGTAATCCATCTCGTCCGGCGTCGGGTGGCGCCAGAATTCCTCGCCATTGCGAAAAAAGACGAGCCAGTCTGGCGAGATGTCGACACCATACGTGTTGAACTCATTGACCAGAATGTCCGACTCAACGCTCGTCCGTATGCCTTCCGACCACTTTTTGCCTGGCGCTTCATAGTGCAGATGCAGGACGGTATGGAACCGATCGGTCCGATGCCCGTAATATTCAACCACATCGATCTCGAGCCGAGGGTCGACACTGCCCACCGCGCGCAGGGGCATCAACCAGAAGGCCGGCCAGGTTCCGGGGCCCTCCGGAAATTTCATGCGGGTTTCGAAATAGCCATATTGCGTCCCCCAGCCGCGCCCGCGCCGGTCGGCCGCGGCGAGCAATCCGGATCGCCATTTGCCTGTTTGGTCGCGCCAGGCCTTGATCGATAGAATCCCTTGATCCACCGAAAACGGGCCGTCGCGCCCGGGATTGGTGAATTGGGCGTCGCCAAAATCCCCCCACCAGGGCGTGTGCGCCGTCCAGCGCGCAAGACCGATCCGATTGGGTGACACGCTCAACCTGTCAAACTCTTCCAGCATGACCGGCACCAGGTCGCAGCCATCGAGCGCTTGAGATGTCGTTGATGTGGAGGTGCAGGCTGTGAGCGTTAGTCCAGCCACAAGCCCCGCGATATGCTTCGAGACATTCATTCTAAACGTCCACCCATAATCTACCCTAATCAAAGAGATAGCGCATTGCGCGTCGCCGTGAAGCGCAGACATAGAAAAACCCGCGCCTGAATTGGCGCGGGTTTCCCGGTTTCGACAAACGGGTTGGGTCTAGTGACCGCCCGCCAATACAGCCAGCATCAAGAGCGCCACAATATTGGTGATCTTGATCATCGGGTTCACGGCCGGACCAGCGGTATCCTTGTAAGGATCCCCAACCGTGTCCCCGGTCACCGCCGCCTTGTGGGCTTCGGAGCCTTTGCCGCCATGGTTGCCATCTTCGATATATTTCTTGGCATTATCCCATGCGCCGCCACCGGAGGTCATGGAAATGGCCACGAAGAGACCGGTTACGATCACCCCGAGGAGCATCGCCCCTACGGCTGCCAGAGCTGCAGAAGGTCCAGCGATCCACCAGATCAGCAGGAAGAGGACAATCGGTGACAGGACCGGCAGAAGCGACGGTACGATCATTTCCTTGATCGCGGCCGAGGTCAGAATGTCGACGGCCTTGCCATAGTTCGGCTTGGACGTGCCTTCCATAATGCCAGGATCGTTCTTGAACTGGCTGCGCACTTCTTCGACCACGGCCTGTGCCGCGCGGCCAACGGCCATCATCGACATACCGCCGAACAGGAAGGGTAGAAGCCCGCCGAACAGGAGTCCGACCACAACATACGGATTGGCAATCGAGAAATTCACCACGCCAATGCCGTCAAAGAAGCTGCCTTCCGCCGCATTCGCTGCGAAGTATTTCAGGTCTTCATTATAGGCTGCGAACAGAACCAGGGCGCCGAGACCGGCAGAGCCGATGGCATAGCCTTTGGTCACCGCCTTGGTCGTGTTACCGACCGCGTCGAGTGCGTCTGTCGTATCGCGGACAGAGCTTGGCAGTTCCGCCATTTCCGCGATGCCGCCGGCATTGTCGGTCACCGGACCAAACGCATCGAGCGCAACAATCATCCCGGCCAGCGCCAGCATGGTTGTGGTTGCGATCGCAATGCCGAACAGACCTGCCAGATTGAAGGTCAGGATGATGCCGGCCATGATCGTAATGGCTGGCAGCGCAGTCGATTCCAACGACACAGCCAGACCCTGAATCACGTTCGTGCCGTGGCCAGAGGCCGAGGCTTCTGCGACTGATTTCACGGGCCGATAATCAACGCCGGTATAATATTCCGTAACGACCACGATGAGCGCAGTCACCACCAGGCCAGCGACGCCGCAATAGAACAGGTCGAGTCCCGTCACCACAGCTGCGCCGGTCCCGGCAGAATTCAGCAAGCCGAGCGCAGCGCCTGCACCCGCAAGTTCACCAAACCCATTGGGCAAAGCGTACTGGACGGCGATGGCCAGACCGCCAATGGTCAGCACACCGGTCACAATCAGGCCCTTGTAAAGCGCCCACATGATATTCGTGGAGCCTTCGCCCAGGCGAACAAAAAAGGTGCCGATGACCGAGGCGACAATACAAACTGCACAAATCGCCAGCGGGAATAACAGGATACTGCCAAGATAGTCTGTACCGGCGAAGTAAATCGCGCTGAGCACCATGGTCGCAACAATTGT
Organism: Pseudomonadota bacterium; assembly: GCA_038532145.1. Classification (GTDB taxonomy): domain Bacteria; phylum Pseudomonadota; class Alphaproteobacteria; order Caulobacterales; family Hyphomonadaceae; genus Henriciella. The sequence goes on from JBCBBC010000086.1 coordinate 8,120, forward strand.
CACCGCATAGGTTTCGAACAAATCAGCCGCCATGCCCGCACAGTCGCCGACATTATCACCAACATTATCGGCAATGGTCGCAGCGTTGCGAGGATCATCCTCAGGGATACCGGCTTCCACCTTGCCGACCATATCGCCGCCGACGTCTGCGCCCTTGGTGAAAATACCGCCACCAAGACGGGCAAAGATCGAGATCAATGAGGCGCCAAAGCCAAGGGCCACCAGGCCATCAACGACTTTGCGGCTGCCTTCATCATAGCCAACGGCGCCCACGAGCAGGCCGTAATAAGCAACGACGCCGAGCAGAGCCAGGCCAACCACGAGCAAACCCGTCACAGCGCCTGATTTGAACGCCATGGACAGGCCGCCTTGCAGCGAGGTGCTGGCTGCCTGTGTGGTCCGGACGTTTGCCTGAACCGAAACTTTCATGCCGATAAAGCCGGCTGCACCGGACAAGACCGCGCCAATGACAAATCCAAGCGGAACTTCCCAATTCCGGAACAGGATGGCCAGAACCACAACAACCCCGACGCCAACATAGGCAATGGTTGTGTATTGGCGTTTCAAATAGGCATTCGCGCCTTCCTGAATCGCTTCTGCGATCTCTTTCATGCGGTCATTGCCCGCATCTGCTTTCATGATGGACTGACTTTGAAGCCAGCCAAAGCCAATCGCGAGCACAGCCGCGACTAAGGCTATCCAGAACCAAAGGGTCATATTTGCCCTACCTCCCTAAATGCGAGGAGTGCTCCGTGCATTTAGG
>JBCBBC010000087.1:0-8514 GCA_038532145.1 Pseudomonadota bacterium
ATTTGAAAACCCTTCAGATACCAGCATTCCGGAATCGCTGCCCGTGGATCCGGATCTGAAGCCACCAACGGCGAAACTGCCGGATTTGCCGGATGAGGAAATCCTGTCGCCGACGCCTGGCAGTGGTGGCTAGACGGGTTTGACCAGCGCGATCCGCTTCTTGCCGACCTGAACCTTGAAGGCATCCACTTCCGCCAGGATATCGGTCCAGGCATGGGTCTGGTCAGCCGCAATCTTTTCATCATTCACGCGCACGGCGCCTTCTCCCATCTTCCGACGAGCCTCGCCATTCGACGCGACGAGGTCGCCTGCGCGCAGCAGGGCCGTCGTGGTCGGTCCGTCCGTGAAATCGGCCGTGGCGATTTCAAATGTCGGCAAGTCCATCGAAACGCCGCCGCCGGTAAAGGCTTTGCTCGCGGCGGCCTCGGCCTCTTTCGCGGCCTGTTCGCCATGCAACAGCGTAGTCGCGGCATTGGCGAGTGCGATCTTGGCCTGGTTGATGTCAGCCCCTTGTAAGCCCTCATAGTGCGCGATCTCATCAAGCGTGAACTCGGTGAACAGCTTCATGAATCGACCAACGTCTGCGTCTTCGGTGTTGCGCCAGAATTGCCAATATTCGTAAGGGCTCCGCTTGTCGGCATTCAGCCAGACGGCACCATCCGCGGTCTTTCCCATTTTTGCCCCAGACGCCGTCGTGATGAGGGGCCAGGTCAGACCGAATCCTTGCCCACCATCGGCCTTGTGGATCAAGTCGGCGCCCGCAACGATATTGCCCCATTGGTCAGAGCCACCAATCTGCATCTGGCAGCCCATACGGCGATACAGCTCAAGGAAATCATAGGCCTGTAACAGCGTGTAGTTGAATTCCAGGAACGTATACGGCTCTTCATTCTTCAGGCGGCGCGCGACAGTTTCCTGTTTCACCATCGTGTTGATGGTGAACAATTTGCCGATGTCACGCAGGAACTGGATATAGCCAATCGCGCTCAACCAGTCGTCATTATTGACCATCACGGCATCCGTCGGGCCGTCGCCAAAGGTCAGAAAGGGTTCAAACGCCTTGCGAATGCCGGCCGCGTTTTTCTCGATTTCGGCTTCGGTTAAGATGGGTCGCGATTTTTCCTTGTCGGTCGGATCGCCCACTTTCGTGGTGCCGCCGCCGATCAGGACGATCGGCTTCCCACCGGCTTGCTGAAAGTGGCGCAGAGTCATGATGCCGACCAGCGACCCGACATGCAGACTGTCGGCCGTCGCGTCGCAGCCATAATAACAGGCGGGGACGCCCGCTGAGCAATACTCATCCAGCTCCGCTGTATGGGTCGTCTGCTTGATAAAGCCGCGCTGGTCGAGCGTGCGCAGGAAATCGGATTTGAAATCGCTCATCACATTCATCCTTGGTGAAGCGGCGCGGTTAGCATGACTGGCGCTCTGATAGAACCGATAGAGGACAGAAAAGTCGGATTTTTTCCCGGCCGCAAATCGGCGCTATGGATAGAGATGGTAGGGTGTGGACACGTCGCGCCAGGCGGCAAGGTCTTTGGTAAGCTGACGGTCGAGATCGTCTGTTGTGGCGGTCGCATCGTCCACCCACAGCCGAACTTCGTCGGAGCCATTGATGATATCAATCGCCGGGTGGCCTTCGGTATACTCATACTTGAAGTCGAGCCCGCGCCATAAGGGATAATCCGGATACAGGTTGCGAATGGCCTTGAAAGCGAGCGCTGTGACCCGCCACGACTTGAATGCATCCGGGTCAAAGAATCCAAGCTCCGCATGGATCTGAAACCCTTCGCACAAAGTATGCGCATGCTTGTGGAAAGTTGGTTCAAACCATGCAGGACGTAGTTTGCAGCCGCGCAACCAATGCGGCGCCAGGCGCTGCATCTCGGCAATCACATCATTGGCGTTGAGATCCGGGGCGCCGATCACTTCGAGGGCCCGCGTCGTGCCGCGGCCTTCTGACAGGGTGGTCCCCTCCAACATGACCGAACCGCCATATGCGCGCGCCATGTTCAAGCTCGCGGCATTGGGGCTGGGATTGACCCAGGGCCGCTCCGCCACCGGCCAGCCAAAGCCAGGACCATCGGACGGGGCATAGCCCTTCATCTCGACCACGTGATAGTCGACATCCAGCTTCTTGTGCTGCACATACCAGGCGCCGAGTTCGCCCATGGTCATGCCATGCACCATTGGAAATTCGGCGGCGCCGACAAAGCTCTCCCAACCCGTGCGAAGCGTCAGGCCATCAATCGGCCGCCCGGCCGGGTTCGGCCGATCCAGCACCCAGACCGCCTTGTCATGACGGGCCGCTTCTTCGAGGACGTAAACCAGCGTCGTGAGATAGGTATAGACCCGGCAACCCAGGTCCTGCAGATCGTAGAGCACCACATCGAGGGGCTCCAACATGCGCGCGGTCGGGCGGCGGTGTTCGCCATACAGCGAGAAAATCGGAATGCCGAGATCGGGATCGCGATAGTCTTCCGTCTCGATCATATTATCCTGTTTGTCGCCGCGCATGCCATGCTGCGGGCCGAGGGCGCAGGTGACGTTTACATCATCCAAACGCGCCAGCGCGTAAAGGGAATGATCCAGCGCGGCGGTGACGGAGGCCGGGTGGCCAACGACCCCGACGCGGCGGCCTGCGAGGCGGCGGCGCAGATCATCGTCCTGCAGCAAACGGTCAATCCCAAACTGAAAGCTCATGCTCTAATCCAATGTGATTCCAAACGTCTCGATATGATGAAAATCGGGTTTGATTAAGGCGTGGTGAAGAGCCCAGAAAGAGTGTGCCCCTTCAGTGTCGTCGAGGACCGCGGTTGGGCCGAACAGGGTGGCGGTATCGCCTTGTAAGGGCAAATCCTCGATCAAGGTCACACGAACCATCGCGGCGGTCTGATCCCGGGTGGATATGATCACGGGCGCGGCGCAGGCGAGCCGGGTTGGATCGGATCTGTATCCGGTGAATTGATAGGCCGCCCAGTCGCCATTCGGTGCGAAATTGAACTCGATATATTGGTCGCTGTCCTGCGATCGAAAAAAGGCTTCGAAGCAGGTTGTTTTCCAGAGATTGTCGCGGCGCTGTCCACCGTCGTGCATTGGCCAGACCAGGTTCGATAGATCACCGCTCAGATGATAGGTTATCGTGAAGCCCTGCGGATTGCGATCCCACGCGACGGTCAGCGCGTCCGCCCAGGGACAGGGGGTATTGGGATGGTGATAGAGATGCGTCAGCTCGGTCGACATGAGTCCTCATTGCCAGAAGCGCGTTTCTAGCTAGCTGATTCAATGCTTTTTGTAGAGCCGGGTTTAGCCCTGGGGAGTGTTGTCTTCCGGCTTGAGCGGCAAGGCCCGCGGGATAGGCGGCTTGCGGCTACCTGCTTTTGCCGCGGCAGCTTCAGCTTCCCGGCGCAGTTTTTCCTCATCATCGATCAGGCGGCGGTCGACATAGGCCGAGCAAAGCTCGATCAATTCGTCCTGCTTGTCCTGGAAGAAGTGATTGGCGCCTGGAATACTTGCGCGTTCAATACTTTCTCCTTTCTGGATGCGGACCTTGGTCAAGGCGCGTTCGACATCAGACGGTTTGGAAATGGCATCGGCGTCACCCGAAAGGATCAGGCCCGATGCCGGGCAGGGGGCGAGGAAGCTCAAATCATAATGATTGGCTGGCGGCGCAATGGCCAGGAAACCATCAATCTCCGGACGCCGCATCAACAGCTGCAATGTAATCCAGGCCCCGAAGGAATAGCCGGCGCACCAGACATAGCGCGGGCTCTCGGTCAGGTTTTCCATATAGTCGAGCACGAACGCAGCATCTTCAAGCTCGCCGACGCCCTGGTCATAAACGCCCTGCGACCGACCAACACCGCGCGTGTTGAATCGAAGGACGCCGAAGCCTTTCTGCTCAAACATCTGATACAGGCGGATGGTTATCGGGTCCTGCATGCTGCCGCCGGCACGGGGGTGCGGGTGCAGGATCAAGGCGATAGAGGCGCCTTCATAGGGCGGCGGTGTATAGCGGGCTTCGATACGGCCCTGAGGGCCTTGAATGAGCATTTCAGCCATGCGGTAGGTCTCGCTTTCTGGCGGTAAAAAACAGTCGAGCCGGGGCTATAGCGAATCTCAACCTGCAAATGCAAATTTTTCTGCATACGAATTCTGACTTGCTTGTTTCTGGGGCATATGCAAATAACTTTGAAATACAAAGTTAAGGGGACTCCAACATGCCCGTTCGAATTGCCAGCTCATTGATTGCCAGTTCATTTTCTGTCCTTGCCATCGCTTTCAGCGGAATGGCGTCTGCTGAGCCGGCAGTGGGCGCGGAGCATCCGCTCGCCTTCATGTTCGGGGAATGGGTGGGGGAAGCGTCTGGCTTCTCCCAGACAGGTCCATATGCGATCACGCAGACCGAGCGCGTGGGACCGATCCTGGGGGGCGACGCCGTGGTGATTGAGGGCCGCGGCTATTCGGAAGCTGGGGAAACCATGTTCAATGCATTTGCCGTAGTGTCGAAAACCGCATCGGATGGCGGCTGGGAGATGCGGAGCTATGCCCAGGGGCGCGCTGGAACATTTCCATTTGAGCTGACCGAGACAGGCTATGTCTGGAGTGTTCCCGCTGGCCCGAATGCTCGCATGATTTACACGGCGCATTTTGACGGCGACGTTTGGCAACAGACGGGCCATTACACACCGGAAGAGGGCGACCCACGCCAGACGTTCCAGATGAATCTGACGCGGACATCAAGTACGGAATGGCCCGCCGGAGATCCGGTTTCACCCAACCGGGCTGAGTAGTCTAGCTATTCTGAAGCTTGTAGAATTCCCGGCGAAGCTCGGCTTCTTCATCCGTCACGATGGTCTCGACCGCTTCCAGACGGGATTTCAGGGCATTGATCTGCGCCTGGGACTCTTCAAGCTCTTGCTTCAACCGCGAAATCTCTTCCGACTTGCGACTGTGAGAACGGCGTCTTGACCGCGGTGCGCAGTTCCACTGGCCGCCACGACCGGCAAACATGAAGAACATAAACGGGATGACCATCCACAAGATCCATGCATTGTCGCCCATTTTCATTCTCCTTTTTGCTTATTATTGAATATCGATAAATTTTCGAAAAAGTCAAGATTTGCGGACGAAAAACCAGACACCTATGAAGGGTTGATCCGCACGAGAATGATTATATCACCCGGCCAATGATCTATGCTGATTACAACGCCACGGCGCCTCTGCGCCCTGAAGCCCGCGATGCGATGCTCGCGGCGTTGGAAGTTGGTGCCAATCCATCCAGCGTGCATGGACCCGGGCGGGCGGCTCGCAAACTGCTGGAGACTGCTCGCAGTCAGGTCAGTCTTGCCATCGGCGCCCGCGCCCAGGATGTCATTTTTACCAGCGGCGGTACAGAAGCCAGCGCGCTCGCGCTGAATGGTGTGGTGGCGCAACTGGAAGGGCAGTGCACGCTCCTCGTGTCGGCGATTGAGCATGAAGCGGTGATCAAGAATGCCGGGTTTGCCGGCGTTGCGGTCGAAACGGCTTATGTCACGGCCGATGGCGTGATTGATCTGGAGCGGCTCCGGACGCGTTTGCAGGACTGGAATACAGACCGGGACGGGACGCCGATTCTGGCGCTGATGCTGGCAAATAATGAAACCGGCGTGATTCAGCCTGTCTCGGAAGCGGCCGCACTGGTGCGCGAAGCGGGCGGCCTCATTCATTGCGATGCGGTCCAGGGGCTCGGCAAGGTCATGGTCAACGTCAATCTGCTTGGCGTCGATTATCTCGCGCTTTCGGCGCACAAGGTCGGCGGGCCGCAAGGCGTAGGGGCGCTGTGGGTGCGCTCCGGCGCGCCGCTCAAGCCGGTGCTGTTTGGCGGCGGTCAGGAGCGGTCTCTGCGCTCCGGGACGGAGAATCTGAGCGGCATTGCCGGGTTTGGCGCTGCCACCGAGGCGTCCATTCGGGATATGCCGAGCCTGCAGGAGATGTCCTCTCTGCGGGATGGTCTGGAATCTCGACTGGCGTCAGAGGCCGGCATCACGATATTCGGCGCTGGCGTGGATCGACTGCCACAGACCTCGAATTTTGCCATTGAAGGGTTCCGTGCCGAGACTCAAGTGATGGCGATGGATCTTGCCGGCGTGGCCGTGTCTTCCGGATCGGCCTGCTCCAGCGGCAAGGTAAAACGCTCTGTCGTTCTGGGAGCGATGGGCGTGGAGGATACGCTCTCGGACAGCGCCGTACGAGTCAGTTTTGGCTGGCGCTCAACCGCGGCAGATTTTGATGGGGTCGCGGCCGCATGGCTCGAAGCGGCGAAGCGAGTGCGCGCTTAACGTCGATGACACGACTCGGATTCCGGACTGTGAATAGGCAAGGGCGGATGAACGTGCTTATTACCAGCCAAACAGTCCAACAGAAGCGAGGAACCCATGTATAGTCATATGATGGTCGGATCCGATGATATCGACAAAGCCAAGGCGTTTTACGACGCCACATTCGAAGCCCTGGGCGGCAATCCGGGGATTACCGATCCGAAGGGGCGGCTCATCTATTTGCACAATGGCGGCGTGTTCATGGTGACCAAGCCAATCGATGGCGAGCCCTGTACGCATGGCAATGGCATGACGATCGGCCTCGCCATGGAGAGTCCCGAACAGGCCAAAGCGTGGCATGATGCTGGCCTTGCTGCAGGGGGCACCTCGATTGAAGATCCGCCGGGCTGGCGTGAGCAGCCGTCCGGGAAAATGTATCTCGCCTATTTGCGGGATCCCGATGGCAACAAGCTGTGTGCGCTGCATCGCGGCTGAACCAAACCCTGATTGAAAACGTACAAAGCGCATGAAGAAGGAGATCTTCCCATGCGCTTTGTTTTGTTTGCCCTGCTGGCCCTGGGGCTGTCCATGAGTGCGACCGCGACCGAAGAACCGCCGCACCAGACACTGGTCAAAGACGGCAAGTTCGAGCTTCGACAATATGAGCCCGTCATTGTTGCAGAGGTGGAAATCAGCGGAGATATGCGCCGCGCTGGTAATTCCGGCTTTCGGCCGCTGGCAGATTTCATATTTGGCAATAATACATCGCGGTCGAAAATCGATATGACCGCTCCGGTCACCCGCGTGAAGTCCGAGAAAATAGAAATGACGGCGCCCGTCACCCGGACCCCGTCGGACGATGATGCCTGGACGGTTGCTTTTGTCATGCCGTCCGAGTGGACGCTTGAAACGCTGCCGGTCCCGAACAATCCGGACGTCTCGATCCGCGAGGTTCCCGGCGAACTGATGGCCACGGTGCAATTCTCCGGCGCCGGACGCGAGCGGACCTTTGCGCAGAAGCAGACATCGCTGGAATCCTGGCTCGTGGACCAGGGCTATGAGGCCACAGGTGCCCCGCGATATGCCGGTTATGATGCGCCCTGGGTGCCGGGTCCATTTCGTCGAAATGAGGTGATGATCCCCGTCCAGGCAACGGATCGCTGACCACGGCGCGACAATCGGACCGTTTCCTGCCGATTAGGGGTGAAAAGTCGCACAAAATGATCCATATTAGGCGCGAGTTGATGAAATAAGGACGTGGAGGCGCACGTCTGCATCGAAAGCACAAGGATCCGGGCGTGGAAGTCAAGGTCAAGGACAGCATTGACGAGAGCACAGTCGCGGCTGCGAGAGCGCTGGAATCCGAGAATTATTCAGCCGGCTTCTCGACCGAGATCGAGACCGAATATGCGCCCAAGGGGCTCAATCCGGACATCGTCAAATTCATTTCCGACAAAAAGGGCGAGCCGGAATGGCTGCTCGAATGGCGGATGAAGGCTTATGAGCGCTGGCTCACCATGGAAGAGCCCGACTGGGCCATGGTGCGTTATGAGCCGATCGATTATCAGGACATCTATTATTACGCCGCCCCGAAAGCGGGCGCGAAATATGAGTCGATTGACGACGTCCCGAAGGAAATCCTGGAAACCTATGAGAAGCTCGGCATTCCATTGCGCGAAGCCGAGGTCTTGCTGGGCGTTGAAGGGGCAGCGGCAACGGCCATCGATGCGCGGACCGAACCGGATCGTCCGAAAGTCGCCGTGGATGCGGTCTTCGACTCCGTTTCTGTCGCAACGACGTTCCGGGAAGAGCTGAAAAAGGCCGGCGTGATCTTCATGTCGATTTCCGAGGCCGTGCATGAGCATCCGGAGCTGGTGAAGAAGTATCTCGGCACGGTCGTACCGCAATCGGATAATTATTTTGCGACGCTGAACAGTGCTGTCTTCTCCGATGGGACTTTTGTCTATGTGCCGCCTGGCGTGCGCTGCCCGATGGAGCTCAGCACCTATTTCCGGATGAATGCCGAAAATACAGGCCAGTTTGAACGGACGTTGATTGTCGCCGATAAAGGCGCTTACGTGTCTTACCTGGAAGGCTGCACGGCGCCGATGCGGGATGAAAATCAACTCCATGCGGCGGTTGTGGAACTGGTTGCGCTGGAAGATGCCAGCGGCCGAAAGCCGGAATTACCAGCGCGGCGCATATCTCCGCTGAT
>JBCBBC010000088.1:0-7810 GCA_038532145.1 Pseudomonadota bacterium
GGCACCGGCCTCTTATTATGCCAAGCGCGCCAGCGCGTCTGGCCAGGTCCGGCAGGCTAGTCTAAATCCGCAAGGGTGACACAGACGAAACGGGACCCGGCGCCCCACAAAGACATGGCCAGCCTTGGAAAACAAAGCCAGCCCGACATTGGCGCGATAGAGCGCAGGGTCAATGGCCGCGGCGCTTTTCAATGGCAAATGCCACAAGGCGGCGTCGATAAGGGCGAATCGCCTGAAGAGGCCGCCTTGCGCGAGATGGATGAGGAAATCGGCGTCGCGGCAAAGCTGGTTGATATTCTCGAAGAGACGGAAGACTGGCTCTATTACGATTTCCCGCGCGACCTGCTCCGGCGCATGGGCGGGCCTTATCTGGGGCAGAGACAGAAATGGTTTGCGTTGCGATTCAAGGGCTCAGACAGTGACGTCCGCCTCGACAAGCATACGCCGGAATTCGATGCCTGGCGCTGGGCCAAGCTGGATGACGTGCCGGGTCTGATTGTACCGTTCAAACGGCCGGTCTATGAGCAAGTCGCCGAACGGTTTTCGGCTTGGGCCGACCCCGTTTAGCATCGGATTTTCCTTTTCAAGCCGATCCCATTGGCCCTATGCTGCCATCATGGATGATCATCGGGAGGGTTGGTGAACATGGCCAAAACACTGCTCATGGTGCATGGCGTTGGCTGTGGCGGCGAAGTCTGGGATCGGATGAAACGCGATTTCGCCATGGCCGGCTGGATGTGTGAAACGCCGACACTTTTTCCCGACTTGCGGACCGTAGATAATCCCCCTGACGGACTGGCTGACCTGACCCTGAAACACTATGTTGATGAAACCAGCGCGCGGGCTGCAACCCTGGCGGAGCGGGACGGTCAGAAGCCTGTTATCATTGGACATTCCATGGGCGGCATAATCGCTCAAAAGCTGGTCGAAGCAGGCGCTGTGCGGGCTGGGATCTTTCTGACACCGGCCCAGCCGGAGGGGTGTACCGTGACCGATTTGCGCGTCGTCCGAACCTTCTGGAATATTGTCAAAGTCGGTCAGAAAAATGTCCCCGGCAAGGTCTTCAAGGTCGGCCCGAACGGGTTTCGCTGGGGCGTTCTGAACGCGGTCCCGAAAGACCGTCATGCGAGCATCTATGCGCAGGCCCTGTTTGATAGCGGCCGCGTCTATCATGATCTTGCCAATCCCGACGCGATTGATGAAAGCAAGGTCAATGTCCCGACGCTGACCATCGGGGCGAAGAAGGATCGCGCCACGGTGATCAAGGCGGTCCGCAAAGTCGGGGAGAAATATGCCAAAGCCGCTCGGCCGGGGGATTATATCGAATATGGCCGGCACGCGCACTGGATTGTCGACGAACCCGGCACCGAACAGGTTTCCGCTGATATTCTGGAATGGCTGGACGAGAAGCTCTAGTCGAGCGCGCCAATATAAGGCAGGCCGCGATACAGGCCCGCATCATCCATGCCATAGCCGACCAGATACCGGCCTGGCGCGTCAAAGGCATGGAAATCAACATTTGCATCGCCTTCCGGCGCCCAGGGCTTGCGAGCCAGCGCACAGGTGATGACCTCCCGCGCGCCCTTGGCGAGCAGGTGACGACGGGCAAATTCCAGCGTGCGGCCGGTATCGAACACATCATCAATGATCAGCACGCCGCGATCCTTGACCTGCCGCGCAATATCCGCCCGCACCACGACGCGGCCGGAACTCTCCCGGGCATCGCGATAGCTTTCCAGCCACAGTGCATCGAGCACCGGATGAATCTCAAGACGGGCCAGGGCCTTCATCAAATCGCTGGTAAAGGGCGTTGCGCCGATCAGGATATTGATCGCGGACCATTCGCCGGTCAGTCGCGGCGCCAGACGTTTGGCGAGATCGTCAATTCGCGCCATCAGATCCGACTCTGAGAGGACGACATCAAAATTTGGTAGACTCATTCGCACTAGGCCCCATTCGCTGCGAGGGCGGTATCGGCTGGAACCAGATCAAGTTCAAGTTCAAATGACTCAAAGGGCGGATTTTCAACACGTGCGGCAAAAACCGCCGTCGCATTCGCCGGAATCGAAGACGGTGTGATCGGGGCAAAGGCCTCGGCGACTTGAGCGCCCTGATCATCCAATAGAATCACGCGCACCATCGGCGCGGTCGCGGTCCGTCCGGAAATGTTCTGAACGGCGCCTCGAACTTCAAGGATCGGGGTTGTGCCATCAAAGAACCGCTCGGCCTCGGTCTCAAGAAACTCAAGCCCAAATCGATTCACCGGAATGCCAATGGCCGCATAGGTCGACGCCGATTCGGGCCAGCGTTTGACGACTTCGCCGCGGAACAACAGCAAGCCTGCCAGAATCACGACGAAGGCGGCGGCTGTGGTGGTCCACGCGCTCAACGCAGCCGCGCGGCTCTTGCGGCGACGCCGCTCTTTTACCTTCAGGCGATAGGATTCATGCGCGCCCAGGACGTCGGCTTCCCCGCCTGATCCTTCCGGTCCGACAAACCAGGAATGCCCACAGGCCGCGCACTTCACCGTCCGGCCGCTTTCGCCGATGGTAGAGTCTTCAGCAAAATACTGAGTCTCGCACTCTGGGCAGGTGAGGATCATATCTTGGACATTCGCTCAATTTTTAGGAATAGTCGATATGCCCGACATCCTATTGCTGAAGGATTTACATGTCGCGATTCCGACCAGACTTGAGCGACGAGCCCTCTGTGCGCCTCGATGGCGTCAGTTTGACCTATGATCGGACGGGCGAAGTGCTGAGTGAAATTGATCTGGTCCTGCGCCAGGGCAGTTTCACCTTCCTGACAGGGCCGTCCGGGGCTGGAAAATCGTCGCTTTTGAAGCTTTTATACCTCGCGCATGCGCCGACACGCGGGAATATCCGTCTATTTGGTCGGCAGACCTTCGAGTTGAAGCGCAAGCAATTGGCGGCGATCCGACGTCGCATCGGGGTCGTGTTTCAGGAATTCCGCTTGCTGGACCACCTCACGGCCTTTGAAAATGTTGCTTTGCCGCTGCGCGTGGCGGGGCAAAAACAGGATGCGTACAGCAATGAGGTGATCGACCTCCTGCGCTGGGTCGGACTTGGCGAGCGGGTCGACGCGCCGATCCCGTCTTTGTCGGGCGGGGAACAGCAACGCGTGGCGATTGCCAGGGCCTTGATCAACAAGCCGGACCTGCTGATTGCTGATGAGCCGACCGGCAATGTCGACCCGGAAATGGCCCGCAAAATCCTGCGGCTGTTTGCCGAGCTGAATAAACGCGTTGGCACAACCATTCTGATCGCCACGCATGATCTGGAATTGTTGCGCGAGTTTGAGTCTCCGGTTCTGCGCCTGTCAAACGGTCTGCTGGTGCGCGATGTCGAATACGGAGCGGACGCATGAGCCGTCGTGAAACGCCTTTGCTGCCGACCACGGATGCGCGCGAAGCCGCTCTGTTTTTCGTGATTGGCGCGCTTTGCTTTCTGGCGGCGCTGGCCGCGCTGACAACGCGTGGCACCTATAAGGCGGCCGAAGCCTGGGGCGCCCAGATTGAAGGCGACATTACTGTCGTCATGCGGGACACCGATCGCCGAACGGCCGAAGATGCGGCACAACGCGTCGGCAATCTCGCAACTGTGTTTGAAGCGCGCATCCTGTCACGGGAGGAAGTCGAAGCCCTGCTGGAACCGAGCCTTGGACCGGGCGGCATGCCGGATGGCTTACCGGTGCCCATGCTCATGGTGGTCCAAGCCGATCCGAGCGTGGGTGATCCAAGCCCCGATATTGAGCGCATTCTTGGCGAAGTCGGGATTGACGGCGATGTCGCAGGCAATGCTGGCTATGCGGACAATGTACGCGGGGCTTTGGGGGTCTTGCGTCTGGTCGCCTTGTCCATTGTCGCCTTGCTTTCAGCGACGGCAATTGCGGTGATTGCCTTTGCCACGCACGCTGCTTTGCTGGCGCGGCGGGACATTGTCGATGTCCTGCATCTATCCGGCGCTGAAGACCGCTATATAGCCGGCCTGTTTGAACGACGATTCTGGGTGCTCGCGCTGCAGGCTGGCCTCGGCGGGGCCGTCGCCGCGCTGATGATCACGGCGCTGATCGTCTTCACGGGCGGCGGATCGAATAGTGTCGAGATTCAGTTGCTACCGCGGCTGAGCCTCGATTTCTGGGATATTGTGATCCTGCTCGTGACCCCGATTGCCGCGGGACTGGCCGCCCGGATCGCGGCGCGGCTCACCGTTCTGGCTTCGCTCAAGGACACGCTGTGAACGCCATTCGATCTTTTTTGTTCGCGATTTGGTTGTATGGCTGGATGGCCATTCTCGGCATTATCGCCTTGCCAACCCTGCTCTTGCCGCGGGGGGCGATCCTCTGGTTCATTCGCCTCTATGCGCGCACCGTACTGGTCGGCCTGCGCTTGATTTGCGGCATTCAGGTCGAGTTTCGCGGCCTGGAGCATATTCCGGGTGGACCTGTGCTGATTGCCGGGAAACACCAGGCCATGCTCGACATCTTCCTGCCTTTCCTCGTGTTTGATGACCCGGTTCTGGTGATGAAACGGGAATTGCTCTGGTACCCGGCGCTTGGCTGGTATGCGCTCAAGACGCGCATGCTGGCGATTGATCGCTCCGGCGGCGCCAGGACGATGAAACAGATGCTGGCGGCTGCGAACCGGCGCGTAAATGACGAAAACCGGCAAATGCTGATCTATCCGGAAGGCACCCGCACCCTGCCAGGCGCGGCGCCAGACTATAAGCCCGCTGGCATCCGCGCCTTCTATAAGAGTCTCGGTGTTCCGCTCGTGCCATTTGCGACCAATTCAGGTCTATGCTGGCCCGCGCGAGGCCTGGTGCGGCGCCCGGGACGGGTCGTCTATGAAGTCCTGCCGCCCTTGCCAAAGGATATGAACCCGAAAGTCATGCTGGGCGAGCTGGAAACCCGTTTGGAGACGGCGAGCGAGCTTTTGCTGAACGAAGGGCTTTCGGCGCAAGGGCGAAGCCGCGCCGACCTGATATGAGCGCGCCGTCTGAGCGCATCTTGCGACAGGCCTGCGAAGCGTTATCGCAACGCGATGCCGCACTGGCGCAAGCCTATGCAGAGGTCGATCTGCCGACATGGCGGGAGACGGAGGCCAATTACCGCACCCTCGCGCGCATTGTCGTTTACCAGCTGATATCTACCAAAGCCGCCGACGCAATCTGGGCGAGGGTCGAGGCCCGGTATGCGGCTTTCACGGTGCGCAACGTGCTCGACGACGATCATGATGCACTGCGCGCCTGCGGTCTGTCGCGTCCTAAGCTTGGCCATTTGCTGGCCATCGCCGACGCGGTCGAAACCCATATTCTGGACTTTGATCAGCTCGCAAATACGCCGATTGAGCAGGCTCGCAAGACGCTCCTCTCGGTCCGCGGCATCGGGCCCTGGACGGCGGAGACCTTTCTGATGAATGCGCTCGGCCACCTGGATGCGTTTCCACATGGGGACGTTGGGCTGATGGAATCCTATAAGAGGTTAAGCGGCGCGGAGGCGCGATTATCTGCAAAAGACTTCTCGAAACAGGCCGCGATCTGGCAGCCTTACCGCGCCGTTGCGGCACATTTGCTGTATGACTGGCTGCATCTCGATCGTGCACGGGCGCTATAGGTCCGCCGGATCCGAACGTCCCCGGGGCAGTTTTGAGTTGACCTGAAGGGTTAACGGGAGTGTCATAACTTCGACACAGCGAATCAGTAATTCTGTGCGTGATTTGAAGAGGAGCGCTCGCTTTCAAGACGAAGGTTCGACATTCCAAGACCCTCATGACGGAGGTTTCACGTCATGGCTGAGGTCCTTTCCACCCCACCTAATGGCCGGCCAGCCCTCGTCTTGAACGCGGATTACCGCCCATTATCCTATTATCCGCTATCCCTCTGGCCCTGGCAGGACGTGGTCAAGGCGGTCTTTTTGGATCGCGTCGATATTATCGCTGAATATGATCATTATGTGCGCAGCCCCAGCTTCGAGATGCGGTTGCCATCGGTGATCGCGCTGCGCGAATTCGTGCGTCAGGACCGGGTGCCGGCCTTTACCCGCTTTAACGTTTTCCTGCGTGACGGTTTCCAGTGCGTCTATTGTGGCTCGCCGCACGATCTGACTTTTGATCATGTCATCCCGCGCTCGAAAGGCGGTAAGACGACATGGGACAATATCGTCGCCGCCTGTTCGCCCTGCAATCTCAAGAAAGGCGGACGGATGCCGAAGGATTGCGGCATGCATCCGCGACGCAAACCGGAACGGCCGAGCAATTATTTCCTACAGGAAATGGGGCGAAAATTTCCGCCAAACCATCTGCACGAGACCTGGATGGACTATCTCTATTGGGATGTAGAGCTGCAGAGCTAAGTCTTACCGCTTGTTAATCCTGCGCCGCTTTGCCATGATCAGGGCGGAGAGGGATCATTCATGTGGCAGATACTGCGGTCGATTTCGGATACGCTGGGTGTTGGCTTTTTGGCGATGCAGCTGATCAAGCTGATCGGCATGGTGTTCGCTGTTGTCGGGCCGCTCAAATTTATTTCTAGCCTGTTTGCGGGCTTTTTTCCTTTGATCGCGAATTTCTTCAAGGTCAACTTTGGCTGGAGCGTAAACGGGCTCGATGTCATGGCGGTCAGCATCGCGGTCTCGGGCACTCTGATCGTGGCATCATCGGTGGCGACGCGTGAGGCGATGACGACCAAATATATCTGGCGATTCCTGCTCATACCGTATGCTTTGATTGTCATCACAATCGCGATCGCGGTGCAGGTGGCCACGCCGATTGCGGAACTGATCGCGTTTGGTGATACGTGCCAATCGGCCGCCGGGGATGCCGCCTCATTCTATGGCAGCACCTGCGCGGAAATGGCGCCGCAACTGAATATGTTTGCCGGCGGAGCACCTGAGTCTGCGGCTGGCGAACCACCGGCCGCGGAAGCGAGCGGAATCGGGTTCTGGTTGACCGTCGCGTATCTGACGGGATTGTTGCCGCTTATTGCGGTCGGAATTTTCTTCTTCAAACGGCTCTCGGTGAACAAGCTTTTGAAGCGGGTCGTGATTGCCATCGGTTCGGCGCTGGGCCTGGTCGCGGCTTCGGCCGCCTTCGCCGCTGTGTTCGGCAGCTAGGCCTCGCCGCGGCTGCGCAGCCAGAGCAGCAAAAGCGGGATCCAGATCAGCGACAGAGTGATAATCCCCTTGATGGCCTGATATCCGACCCACCACCAGAAGAAGCGTTTCTTATTGGCGTTGAGCCAGCGAATGCCGCGGCGCAGACGCGCGACCGGACCGCCTTTCGCGGGTTCGCTCGGGATCGGATCAGTCGACATTTGGCGCGCGTTTTCCAGCGCTGCGCAGCATTTTTTCAAGCTTCGGATGCAGGTCCGCATTAGCGGAAAGAATGGATCCGGTCTCGAGTGGATCGCCGCCATTGATTTCTGTGGTCGCCCCCCCCGCTTCCCGCACGAGGATCATCCCGGCAGCGATATCCCAGGGATTGAGTCCACTTTCCCAAAAGCCATCGAACCGGCCTGCGGCCACCCATGCGAGATCGAGCGCCGCCGAACCGTATCGGCGGATGCCGGCGACGCTGCGCGTCATCAGACCAATCTCTTGCGCAAACCGGGTGTGAAGCTCTTCGGCTTTGCCAATCCATGGGGTCCCCGTCGCGATGACGGCTTCGTCCAGATTCTTCCGACCTGCGACACGTAATTTGCGTTGGCCGAGCCAGGCGCCGCGCCCGGTCTCGCCCCAGAAGATCTCATTCTTGGCGACATCATAGACGACGCCAGCGAAGAGCTGACCCTCA
>JBCBBC010000089.1:0-7373 GCA_038532145.1 Pseudomonadota bacterium
AGGACGTCGACATTGTAGGCAGCCGCCAGAGCCATGATGCTCTCTTGCGAGGCGGCTTCGCCATTTTCGATGCGCTGGCACTGTCCATCGATCAGGAAAAAGAGGCCGCAAAGATCGTTGCCAAGCAAAATGCCAAGGCTCGCGCAGGCTTGCGGCTCTCATTCTGGATCCACTTTGCCAGCTACTTGATGGGAATCGTTATCTTTGTCGGAATCAATATTGGGACGGGTAGCAATACAATGCTTTGGCCGCTGATCTGGTGGACCGTTGGTGTGTCCGGTCATGCGCTCGCTGTCGTGATCGTTGAGTTGGCGACGCATTATTCTGAACAAATCGACTCGGCTTGAATTCAGCGTTCGTCTGATTTGACTGCTTGCCAAAGCGCCTCCTGTGCGTCGAGGTCGAGGGCCGCAAAGCCGGCTTCGCCGCCCTCGGCGCGCTTTTCCATGGCGCGAAACCGGCGCTCAAACTTGTCATTGGCTTTTCGGAGGGCAACTTCAGGGTCGATCTTCAATCGGCGGGCTAGATTGACCGCAACAAAGATGAAATCGCCAATTTCCTCTTCAATATGCGCGTTGTCATTTTCATCGATTGCTTCGCGAACCTCGTCCATTTCTTCTTCGAGCTTGTCGAATATGTCTGCTGGATCGGTCCAATCGAATCCGGTTCTGGCGGCGCGTTTTTGGAGTTTTTCGGACCGCATCAAGGCGGGCAGGGCGGTTGCGACGCCGGACAGGGCGCTGGCATCCGTTTCATCCTTGGCTGAACGTTCCACCGCTTTGATTTCTTCCCAGGCCGTCGTTTGCTGTTCTGCACTATGCTGCGTTTGTGCGCCGAAGACGTGTGGATGGCGCCTGATCATCTTGTCGCAAATAGCCTGCGTAACCTCCGAGATCGCAAAATGACCCTCATCAGAGGCAATTTGAGCGTGAAAAACCACCTGTAGCAGCAAGTCACCGAGTTCATCACATAGATCATCGGTATCCTGTCGCGCGATAGCGTCTGCGACTTCGTACGCCTCTTCAATCGTATACGGCGCGATCGTCTCGAAGGTCTGCTCGAGATCCCAGGCACAGCCCGTCACCGGTGTTCTGAGCTGTTTCATGATGCTCAGCAGATCGGCAAAATCATACGGAGGGGTGAGGGGTGCTTGCGTCATCTCGCAGCTCCAATCCAATGCGTCCTAGCGCGCGTATAGCGATTGAGCATTATCGCCAAGCGATTGCGACAAAAAGTTCATTCGACTGACGTTGAAAATTGAGAATAGTAGCATAACTGACTGGTCAGTCATTTAATTTGGAGATCCATATGGATCATTCGAACTATGAATCTAAACCTCGCAAATCCAGCGGTTGGACCCTTGGTTTTATGCAATTGGCCTTCGTCATTGGTGTAATCGCCACGGCGATCGGACTGACCCAGGTCTTGAAGGGCCAGGTTAATGACCGCGCGCCGCGCATTTCCGAATTGCGGGGGGCGTCAGAAGTCACTGTAAGGATCGCCGATCTAAAGACTTTACGTTATGCCCCGACCCTTCGGGTCAATGGGACCGTTCAGGCCACGGCAGAAGTTTCCGTCAGCCCGCAAGTATCCGGCGAAATTCGTGTCGTCAGTTCCACGTTCCGGGCGGGATCCGAGGTCCAAAAGGGCGACCTTCTGTTTGAAATTGATCGCGCAGACTATGTGCTGGCGGTACAGCGCGCAGAATCAGAAATCGCTGCTGCGAGTTCTGATTTTCAGCAGCTTCAAGCCGAGGCCGCGATCGCTATTCAGGAGTGGCAGGAATTGTATCCGGGGCGCGAGGTGAATGATCTCGCCGCACGTGTGCCGCAAATAGAGGCGGCGAAAGCTCGGCTGGCCAGCGCTGAAGCGAACAAAAGAACCTCCGAATTGTCACTGACGCGAACCCGCGTCTATGCGCCGACAGATGCCCGTGTGCTCGCGTCTTCTCTCGATATCGGCCAGATTGTCTCTCCAGGTCAGGTTTTGGGCCGCCTGGTATCTCTAAACAGTATCGAACTCGCTGTCCCGGTTTCGCTTGACGACTTGTTGATCCTAGAGCCGATCGAAAACCGCTCTGCCACGTTCAAACGGCGTGGGATCTCATCGGATGAACGAAGCGCCACGATTGGCCGAATTGATGCAACGCTCGATCCGCGGACGCGGCTTTCGAATCTTTATCTGATCCCTGCCGATCGATCGGGTCTGCGTATTGGTGATTTTGTTGATGTCACCATTGCTGCTGATCCAGTCGAAAGCGCGGTCGTGCTGCCTGCAACGGCCCTGACGGGACAGTCTAGCATCTGGGTGGTCGAGAATCAGGCTTTGGCGCCACGAACGATTAAGGTGCTCGGCGAAACGGACGCGGGAAACAGTATCATTATAGCACCCTTTGACACCGCCAATGGTGTCGTCGCCTTGCCGCCGCTTGAAGCGTTTGAAGGTCAAGCGGTCGGTATTCGGGGCCAGGCGGATGTCGTCGTCGCCGATGGGGGCACTGCTGATGCCGCCGAATGAGGATCGTCATATTGGCGGTGGCCTGATCGGATGGTTTGTTCGCAACCCCGTTGCGGCGAATCTGCTGATGGTGGTTCTTTTGATTGGTGGCCTGCTCATGGCGGGAAATCTTCGAACCCAGGTCTTTCCGACAATCCAGCCCGGAATTGTAACTGTCAGCGTGCCATATCCTGGTGCGACCCCGGCGGAAGTTGAAGAAGGCGTCACGCGCCGCGTCGAGGAAGCCGTGCTTGGGATTGATGGCGTCAAACGCGTCTCATCGACAGCCTCAGAAAATATCGGAACTGTGACCATCGAACTTGCCGACTTCGCTGATAAGCTCCTGGTCAAGGACGATGTGCAATCCGCTGTGGAGCGCCTGGCCGATTTCCCGCCAGAAAATGCTGAACGCGAGACGGTCTCTGCACCCAAGCCCACAGGTGGCGTCGTCACTCTGGTCGTTGTGGGAAATGTCACTCCGCTGGAATTGAGACAGGCCGCAGAGCAGCTCGAACGCGAGCTTCTCACTCGCAACGGAATTTCCCTGGTGAGCCTTGCCGGCGACCGCGACTATGAAATCTCGATTGAGGTGAGCGAGGACAATCTTCAGAAATACGGCCTGTCGATCGATGATGTCTCTCGTGCCGTCCGCGCCGGATCTCTCGATCTGGCGGGCGGCTCGATCGAGACCCAGTCCGGTGAATATTTGTTACGCACCAACCAGCGAAGACTCACTGGAGATGGATTCGAGACTATCGTGATCCGCAATTTGGAAGACGGTGCGCAAATCCTGCTCGGGGATATTGCCACCGTCCGCGACGGATTTACGCGCGATCCCTTGAAGAACACATATAATGGTCGACCCGCCATATTCGTCGAGGTCTCGCGTGCCGAGGCCGAAGATATCATTACGGTCAAAGCCGCTGTCGATGCCTTTATGGAAACCTACACGCCGCCTGAAGGCATCGAGGTCATAGAGTTTCGCAATCAGACGAGCATTCTGGAAGAACGCATCAATCTATTGCTGCGAAATGCCCTGTTCGGATTTGCTCTGGTCTTTTTGTTCCTGGTGCTGATGCTCGATTTGAAACTGGCGTTTTGGGTCTGTATTGGCATCGCGACCGCCTTCATGGGCGGCTTCATGCTGTTCGGGGCCGCTGGTGTCACAATCACCATGGTATCCCTCTTTGGTCTAATCATCGTTCTCGGTCTTGTGGTCGACGATGCGATCGTGATTGGCGAAAATATTGATGCCGAAATTGCCAACGGCAAAAGTGGGGCTCGTGCGGCGATTGATGGAGTCCGAGGCGTGTTCTCGCCTGTTCTGGTCGGGGTCATGACGACCGTCGCGGCATTTTCGCCCCTGCTGGTTGTTGGCGGTACGTTTGGCGATATCACGCGTGCGATTCCGCTTGTGGTCATATGTGTCTTGATCGTCTCGTTGGTCGAGGCGTTTCTGATCCTTCCGAGCCACCTCAGCCACGGGCGCCCCTGGTCGCGAGGACCAGTTCTGGCGATTCAGAGCCGGGTCGCCAGGCGAATTAGCTGGGTCAGCGAACATGTTGTCCGCAAAGGTGTGCGATTTGTCGGCAAGTGGCGCTACGCGACGTTGGGTGCCGCCACTGCATTTTATATCCTGTGCATGAGCCTGGTTAGCAGCGGTTTGGTGAAATTCGTCTTTTTTCCTAATATCGAAGGCAATGACATATCAGCCACGCTGGTCATGCCGGAGGGCACCCCGTTCGAGCGGACAGAAGCGGCCATTCAGGAACTCAGCGTGGCGGCGTTCAATGTTGCAGAGCGCGTTAAGGAAGAGCGCGGTGAAGACCTGTTCCTGTCCATCGCGGAGACGATCGGAGGGAATACGGCGCAGGGCGGCGGACCGATTGGCAATGCCGGTTTTAGCTCTGCCGAGAATGTTGGTCAGGTCCAGATCGAACTCATCCCGTTCGGCACACGGCGCATGTCAGCGTCCGAAATCGAACGGGCATGGCGTGATGAAGTCGGCCGAATTGAAGGCGCAGAACGCCTGACCTTTACGGCCTCGATTGGCGGTTTTGGTTCAGATGTCGAGTTTGAGCTTGCACATGCTGATGAAGCGACGCTGATAGAGGCGTCTGATCGCCTTAAAGCAGAAATCGAGCGCCTACCCGGAGCCAATCAAATCGAAGACAGTTTCGACTTGGGCAAACGCCAATTGCTGTTTGAATTGACCAATGCTGGCCGCGCCGCCGGCCTCACACCGAGCGACGTAGCTCGACAGGTGCGTCAGACTTTCTTCGGTGAGGAAGTCCAGCGTATTCAGCGCGGCCGGGAAGAAGTTCGCGTCTTCGTGCGGTATCCCGAAACCGCGCGGCAATCGCTTCAAACGCTTAATGAAATGCGCATTCGATTACCGGACGGATCCAGTGTGCCCTTGTATACGGTTGCTGAAACATCAGAGAGTCGCGCCTATTCTTCGATCAATCGGATTAATGGGCGCCGAGTCGTAACGGTGACCGCTGATATTGACGAAGCCATCAGCACGCCCTCCATCGCCAATGAACAATTGCTGAGTCGGGTTTTCCCAGAACTTGACGCCGCCTATCCAGGTTTAAACTGGGCTCAGGCCGGCGCCAGTCGAGAACAGAGTGAAGATCTGGCGAGCCTGGGCCAGGCCTTTATTATCGTTCTGCTCGTTATATTCGCTTTGGTCGCGACACAGTTGCGCTCCTATATCCAACCTCTGGCCATCATTGTTGCGATCCCGCTCGGCGTTGCAGGGGCCGTGCTTGGACATTTTGTGCTCGGTTATCCACTCTCCTTCGTGTCTATCTTCGGTATTGTTGCTCTGGCGGGGGTCGCAGTGAATGCGTCTGTGGTGCTGGTCGACTTGTACAACCAGTATCGTGGTGATGGCCAAGACCCGGTCACCGCGGCCGCCAACGCGTCCGCGCGTCGATTCCGTCCAATTCTCCTGACGACGCTCACGACGGCTCTGGGTCTTGGCCCACTCTTGCTGGAAACCAGCCCGCAAGCCCAATTCCTGATCCCGATGGGCGTCAGTCTTGGCTTTGGTATTGTCATTTCTGGGATTATGGTCCTGTTTGTCACTCCGGCGGTCACGCTTGTGATCGAAGATATAAGAAATTTGCCGGAGCAGGTGCGTCGACTGATGGCGCGCAGGGAGGAAATAGGAGGGCCAGCCGAGTGAGCGAGGTCGCCGAAGCAGCGCCGACGAGTCGTCGCGAACAACAAAAGGAAGCCAGGCGCTTGGCGCTGGTAGATGCGGCCTTAGCCGTATTTTCACGCGTCGGGTATGCCGCTGCGAAAATAGACGACGTTGCTGAGGAGGCGGGGGTCTCGAAAGGCACCGTCTATCTCTATTTCGATAGCAAGGAACAGCTCTTTGAAGGCATGGTGAAGTCGAAAATGTCACCCATGCTCAATAATGTCGCCAGTTTAGCGATCGATCCAGATCAGTCCGCCACGGATCGGTTGAAACAGCATTTGCGCTTTTTCTACACCAAGGTGCTGGATACGGATCGCCGACAAATCATGCGCCTGATCATGTCGGAGGGCCCGAATTTTCCGCATCTTGCCGAATTCTATCACGCTAATGTTCTGTCGCGCGGACAGGCAATGATTAATGCGATCATTCAACAAGGCATCGAAACGGGTGAGTTTCGCAATATGGCGGGACACGGCTTAATGCATAATGTGGTCGCCGGGGCGCTGGTCGCAGGGATCTGGAAACTCGTCTTCGATCGGTTTCAGCCGATTGATCTCGACTCTTATTTCGATACGCATGTCGATCTGATCCTCAACGGGCTTTGCGCGGCAGCCCCACGTGATTGACAAGCTTGTCCGGTCCGCTCAGATCGCGGTGACAAACGGTGCGGAGAATCACTTTGAGCGACGTTCGATGCGTAGCCCCAACGGGGTGCATGCTGGGAGAAGGGCCTTTGTGGAGTCCGACCGAAGGATTCCTTTGGTGGGTCGACATCAAACGCGCCAAATTGCACCGCCACAATCCGCGTACCGGTAATACAAGACGATATGATTTGCCGGTGCGTGCGAGCAGCCTCGCACTCGCCGAAGGTGGTCTGATCATGATCGGTGATCTCGAAGTCGGTCGTTATGATACGGCCACCGAGCATTATGAGCGCATCTGCGCCTTGAATGAACCTTATGGCTTTCGCACGAATGATGGCGGTATGGCACCGGATGGATCCTTCTGGTTTGGCACGATGGATGACGCAGAAACCGAGCCCGAAGGGCAGTATTACCGTCTGTGCCCTGATTTATCGGTCGAGCGGATCGGTCTTCCGGAAGTTCTCGTAACCAATACGATGCAATTCTCCCCCGATGGAAAGTCCTTTTATACCTGTGACAGCGCGGAACAGATGATCCTGCACTTTGATTATGATCCTGACACCGGCGCCTTGGCCAATCGGCGCGTCTTTGCGTCCACGCTTGAAGCCGGATGTTTCCCGGATGGATCTGCCATCGATCAGGACGGGTATCTTTGGAATGCCCAATGGGCAGGATCGCGTGTTGTTCGTTATGCGCCAGATGGCAGCATAGATCGCATTGTCAGTTTGCCCGTGTCTCGCCCCACGAGCTGCGCCTTTGGCGGTGCGGATCTGAAGACCTTGTACATTACCAGCGCCCGCGTCGGCCTCAGCGATGCGGCGCTCGATCGCCAGCCAATGGCCGGAAGCCTGTTTGCAATCGATGTCGACGTACCAGGCCAGCCGGTGGCTGAATTTGTCCCGACACTGGCTTGATTGCTTGCGTTTGGCAGCATCTGCACCCAAGTGACTTCACAAGCGCATAAATGCGCAGTATGGAGCCGGATTACCCCAAAAGTCAGGAACATGAGAATGGCCGACCAG
>JBCBBC010000090.1:0-7235 GCA_038532145.1 Pseudomonadota bacterium
GTTTAAGCGAATAGTGTGCCTAGGCAGACAGGCCGGGGATCGCCTCGACCTGTTCAAGCAAGGCTTCCAGCGAATCCGATCGCGCGACTTCATGGCCCTTGTCATCGAACAGGACGAAATCCTGGTTTGACTTGCGTAACGGAAAGCGGCGCCAGTGCGCACGCGTGCGGTAAAGTGTGATTTCTTCCGGGGTCTCACCGCTGGCCGACCAGCCGGTCCAGACATGGTCGGCAGGAATAGAGCGCCACAAGCGGTCTATGGCATCTATATCGTCGGCGGAGAATTGAGACATGTCAGATAAGGAGGAAGCTTCGGGTTACGAGCCAGTTAACACGTCGCGGCTGTCGGGCAACCTGCGTGGCGCGGCGCTGATGGTTTTGGCCAGTATCGGCTTCACCTTCTATCTGTTGCTCAACAAGCTGCTTTCGGCTGAGGTCAATCCGGTTTTTCTGGCCTTTTGGCGGGCTTTTCTGGGCATGTGGATGGCCCTGCCCTTTGTTGCCGTGCTCGGCTTCGGAGCGATGAAAACCCGGCGTCCGCGCTTGCTCATCCTGCGCAGCTTGTTTGGGACGCTTGGATTCACGCTGGCCATTGTCGCGGTCTCAGATTTCTTCACACTGACCCTCGCCCAGTTCAATGCGATCAGTTTTACGCGCCCTTTGTTCGTGACCTTGCTGGCGGCTCTGGTGCTACGGGAGTTCGTCGGACCTCAAAGGTGGGCGGCCCTGGTCATGGGGTTTGTCGGCGTCCTGATCATGGTCATGCCGGGGATATTCCTGTTCTGGCAACCGGGCGCGTTTGCGGGCCAGTCATTTGAGCTCGGTAGTCTGGTCGCCCTGATCAGCGCCTTCAGTTTGGCCTCGGCGATTGTTATGGTGAAATTCCTCACCGCCGAATTGCCGGCGATGGTGTTGCTTCTCTATGCCAATCTGTTCTCGACGCTCCTGCTGGCGCCCTTCGCGATTGTGTTCTGGACCGATGTGTCCTGGCAGGATTGGGGCCTGATTTTCGCGATGAGTGCGTTCGGGTTTGTCTCGCAATTCTGTTTCATCTACGCGATGAGCATTGGCGATGCCTCCTTCTTGTCGCCGATCGACTATCTGCGCTTGCCCATGTCCGCCGTAGCAGATTTCTGGGTGTTCCGTTTGATCCCGGGCGTGAGCGTCTGGGTCGGTGCCGCCGTGATCGTGATCTCGACTCTCTATATTGGCTGGCGCGAACGCGTGAACGCCAAATCAAAATCGTGACGGCCCACCCCTTGTGAACGCAGAACATTTCGTTCAGTATTTGCGAAACAGGAGGGCTCGCCATGACCAAAGTACTCGTGACCGGAGCGACCGGCTTCATCGCCTCACACACCATTCTGGCGCTGATCAATAAAGGCTATGAGGTGCGTGGCACCGCCCGCTCGGCCAGCAAGGCGGAAAAGCTGAACGCGACTTTGAGCGCTTATGCCGGCAAGCCGATCGAGATTGAGCTGGTCAGTGCGGACCTGACCAGTGACGATGGCTGGACCGAGGCGATGGAGGGCGTGACCTATCTTCAGCACCTCGCCTCGCCAATCCCGAACAATCTGCCGAAAGATCCGAATGAGCTGATCATTCCCGCCAAGGAAGGCGCCTTGCGGGCGCTGAAGGCGGCCAAGGCGGCGGGGGTCAAACGCGCTGTGATGACCTCATCCTTTGCTGCGATCGGCTATGGCTGGGGCGATGCGCGTCCGGCAAGTCTGGACGAAACGCACTGGTCCAATCCAGACAATCTCAAAGACAATACGGCCTATACACGCTCAAAGGCGATCGCTGAAAAAGCCGCCTGGGATTATGTAAAGGGCGACGGCCAGGGCCTGGAACTGGCCACGATCAATCCGGTTGCCGTGCTCGGGCCTGCCATGAGCGGGGATGTCTCCGCTTCACTCGAACTCGTCACTCAGCCCATGGAGAACAAAGTCCCGGCTTTCCCAAAGCTGACGTTCGGAATTGTCGATGTCCGCGACGTGGCGCTGGCTCATGTCGCGGCGATGGAGAAGCCGGAGGCGGCGGGCGAGCGATTTATTGTCGGTGACAAGGTGCTGTCCTTTACAGAGATTGGCGACGTCCTGCGCGAAGCCTATCCGGATCGCAAACTGCCAAAAGGCGAACTGCCGAACTGGTTGGTGCGGATGCTGACCGTGATTAATCCGACGCTCAAGCAGATCGTCCCGGAGCTCGGCAAGAGACGCGCCTATTCGAACGAAAAAGCCCGCAGCCAGCTCGGCCTCGATTTCATCCCGGCCAAGGAGGCCATCCTGGCCAGCACCAATTCGCTGATTGAGCTCGGTGAGCTCTAAACGGCATTGCCAAATCCCTGGGGAGCGCCTATGTCAGCGCTCCAAAGGAAATCAATATGCGCCCTGCGATGATCTGTTGTGTCTGTATGAGCGGCTAAGGTAACGCCCCCTTAGCCGGTTTCGCCTATTCGATTCACAGACATTTCCGAGCGCCTTATGACCCTTCGACTTTACGACACGCTATCGCGCGAAAAACGCGTATTTGAACCCCAGGATCCGTCCCGCGTGACCATGTATGTCTGCGGCCCGACGGTTTATAATCGCGCCCATATTGGCAATTTCCGTCCGGTCATCGTTTTTGACACGCTGTTTCGATTGCTTCGAACCGTCTATGGCGAAAATGCTGTGCTCTATGCGCGGAATTTTACTGACATTGACGATAAAATCATTGCCGCGAGCCAGGATACCGGCGAGTCGATCGAAGAGATCACCAAGAAATACGCGGCGATCTATTCTGAAGACGCATCAGCGGTGAATGCCCTGCCGCCGACCATCATGCCTTGGGCGACCGACCATGTCGGGGAAATGCTCGGTATGATCGAGACGCTGGAACGCAAGGGCTATGCTTATGCGACGGATTCAGGAGTCTTTTTCAACGTTCCACAAATGGACAATTATGGCAATTTGGCCAAGCGCAAGCTCGACGATAATCAGGCGGGCGCACGCGTCGGGGTCGACCTTGGCAAACGTGATGCGGCGGACTTTGCTTTGTGGAAGTTCGCCAAAGAGGGGGAGCCTGAAGACGCCATTTGGGACAGCAAATGGGGCCGCGGGCGTCCGGGTTGGCATATTGAGTGTTCAGCCATGATTGCCAAACACCTTGGCAAGACCATCGACATTCATGGCGGCGGCGTCGATTTACAATTCCCGCATCATGAAAATGAGATCGCGCAATCTGAATGTGCGCATGGGCAGACCATGGCCAATTTCTGGATGCATAATGGCTTCCTGGATATGGCCGGCGAGAAAATGTCCAAATCACTCGGGAATGTCGTGTTGCTGAATGACTTGCTCAAAGACTGGGATGGTGAGGTGATCCGCTTCGCCATGCTGAGCGGTCATTATCGCGCACCGCTGGATTGGACGCGCGACCTGCTCGAACAAGCCAAGGTCACGCTCAACCGGATTTATGGCGCCCTACGCCGCGTCTGGGACGCCGAAAGAGGCATCGCCGCCGATCAAGGCGTGCTTGAGGCTATGAGCGACGATCTCAATACGCCGATTGCTCTGGCCGAATTGTCTCGGCTTGCGGGGGAAGCCAATGGCGCTGCCGATCGCAAAGATGAGGCAGGCATGGCTGAGGCGCGCGCAAACCTGCTGGCCGCCGGCGCATTGCTTGGCTTATTGTCGAAAACGCCGGCGCAGTGGGAGCAAGGCGGCGACAGCGACGACAAGGCGCGCATTGACGAACTGGTGGCGGCGCGTATCCAGGCCCGCGCCGATAAAAACTGGGCCGAAGCGGACCGCATTCGCGATGCGCTGGCGGCGGAAGGTATTGAAATCATGGACAGTGCGGAGGGGGCCACATGGCGTCGCGTTTAAAACTCTTTTTTGCAGCAGCTTTCGGAGCGCTCCTCGCGGCGTGCCAGACGGTTCCAATACCAGATACGGGCACGGCATATTTGGTTCGGCACGCGGAAAAAGTGACGAGCGATCATCAGATGATTGTGGACGATCCCATGGATCCGCCATTGCTGCCGGTCGGTGAGGTGCGCGCAGAAGCGCTGGCGGACCGATTGATGGATGCTGATATCTCGGCGATTTGGTCCACCGATACGACCCGCACGCGGAGCACAGCGGCGCCGCTGGCCGCGCGCTTAGGGCTCACCGTACAGATTTACGACCCCTCTGATCTAGACGCCTTTGCTTTGGCATTGAAGGCCAGCCCGGACGCCAATGTGCTCGTCGTTGGACACTCAAACACAACGCCGTATCTCGCCGCGGCGCTGGGCGCTGATCCTGGCGCACCCATCGTCGAGAAAGGGGAAAATGACCGTCTCTACGTGATTGATCTCGCGACAGGTGCCGGTGAAATTCAGAGATATGG
Source organism: Pseudomonadota bacterium (assembly GCA_038532145.1). Lineage (GTDB taxonomy): Bacteria > Pseudomonadota > Alphaproteobacteria > Caulobacterales > Hyphomonadaceae > Henriciella. Next base: position 4,374 of record JBCBBC010000090.1, read on the forward strand.
CGCGGCGTCTGTATATTAGGCGTTCGGTTTAGCCGCTGGTCGTTTTCGTTTTCAGGCTCCCGCATGCGCCAGTGAGTTTGGCGCCCGTATCCGTTTTCTTCAAGTCATCCGGATAGAAATGAGTGGTCTTATCACCGGTACAGCCACTCGTCGTCTTGAACACGATTTTGTATTTGCACATGGGATCGACATTGAACCAGACGCCTTCGCCGGGAAAACCAGGCGTGCCCCCGGCGAGATTGCCAGAAATAGTTTTCTCTTCGCCGCTGACGCAGTCATTCGGCCCGCTTTGCTGTTTGATCTTGACCGAGGTCACGGTTGCCGCGGCCTTGTTTTGCACGAAGACTTCGACGCATTTACCGTCATCCGTGCAGAAATTTGGCAGCTCAGCAGATGCGACTCCCACGCTGGCGCCGAGGGCGATGACCATGATGGTGGATCGTATGAACATCGGGGGTCTTTTACGCTCACCCATAATTGGACCGGTTTTTCGCTTTTTTCGCGTCGAGCGTGCCGCAGGCCTTGGTTAGCCTGACAACTTCATATCCATCGCTCATATCCTCCGGCTCGAGGTGCTGAGTTTTGTCACCCGTGCAGCCACTGGTGGTCTTGAACTTAAACTTGTAGCGGCACTTTTTCAGAATATAGGCAGCGAAACTTGCGCCTTCCGACAGGCCGCCGCCACCCACCATATTGCTTTCCTGGGTCAGCTTGAAACCGCCATTGCAGCTATCGTCACCATGCTGTTCCGTAATGTCCACGGATTTGACCAGGGCAGAACTTTCATTCTCGATCCAAACTTTTGTACAGCCGCCCTCTCCGTACTGACAGAAATCCACTTCACTAGCGTGCGCGGAGACTGCTGCGGCGCCGGCGGTCATGGCGGCGAGTAAGAATTTGGAGGCGTGTGACATGAGGAAGAGCCTATTCAGATACGTTGTGTTTGGTGGCGACTTTGGTTTTCAGCCAGCCGCACGGGCCGCTGAGCTTCACGATATTCTTGCCCGCGGCGAAATCGCTCGGGCGGACATGTGTTGTCTTGTCGCCGGCGCATCCGCTCGTGGTTTTGAATTTGACTTTGTATTTGCAGATCGGATTGGCTGAGAATTTATAGGACTGGCCTTTAATGATCCCGGTCCCACCTGCCATGTCGCGAGAGACCGATTTCTTGTCGCCACCGGCGCAGCTCTCATCCCCTTTTTGCTGCGTGATATTGACCTTGCTTACGGTCACCGCGGCATTGTTTTGAACATAGACCGTTTTGCAATCCGTCGCCGTACTACAGAAATTGACCGCGTCTGCCGAAGCCGAACCGGCGAACAATGCGCCGCCAATCACGCAAGACGCAAATCCTATCAGGCGAGGCTTGAATCTGCGCATATCGCTTCCTTGAGTGAATGGACGGGTTTGCGCTATCAAATCCGGCGACCCGTCAGATGCCTACTGTCAGGTCTGACAATTGTCTCAGGAGCGCGCCTCGATTGATCAGCAAAGTTGCCATTTCCGGGTATCGGTCGCTGCGCGACGTGGTCTTGCCGCTTGGCCAGTTGACTGTGGTCACAGGTGCCAACGGGACCGGAAAATCGAGTATCTACAAGTCACTGCGGCTCCTGGCGGATATTGCTGATGATCGCATCATATCCTCGATCGCAAGAGAGGGCGGGTTCAGAAACGTCCTTTGGGCCGGACCCGAACAGATCTCAAAATCCATGCGCGATGGTTCGGTGCCGATCCAGGGGACCGTTCGTAAGAAGCCGATCAGCCTCAAGCTTGGATTTACAGAAGATACGCTGAGCTATGCCATCGAGCTCGGACTGCCGCCACGCGCCGGAACGTCGATGTTCAATGATGATCCCGAGATCAAACGCGAAGTCTACTGGCTTGGCGACAAGCCGACCCCTTCCAAGATCATCGCTGACCGGCGCGGGCCTGGCGTGCGCGTGAAGACGAACCAGCAGAAGACGGTGCAGATTCCAGCCAGTCTCAGCAAGCATGAGTCGATGATCCGCGAAGTGGTGGGGGAAGATGCGCCCTGGGAACTATCGGTCCTGCGGCGGCGCCTCGCGGCCTGGCGATTTTATGATCACATTCGGACGGATGAGGCGGCACCAGCCCGCCAGCCGCAAATCGGCACTCGGACCACGACGCTGTCCCCGAACGGGTCCGATATTGCCGCTGCGATCCAGACCATTCGAGAGATTGGCAATGGTGAGGTGCTCGACACGGCGATTGATCTGGCCTTTGCAGGCGCGCAGCTCGAGGTCACCGCGACGGGTGGATTGTTCCAGCTATCTATGCATCAACGCGGTATGTTGCGCCCACTGAACGTGTCTGAATTGTCGGATGGCACGCTGAGATTCATCCTGCTTGCGGCGGCGCTCCTAACGCCCCGCCCACCTCCACTCCTCGTTCTGAACGAGCCGGAGTCGAGCCTGCACAGCTCGGTTATCCCGGCTTTGGCGAGTTTGATCATCAATGCGAGTGAAGATGCTCAGATCGTGATCGTCTCACACAATCGTACCCTGGTGACGAGCTTGCTGGACGCCGATGCGGAACTGATTGAACTGTCCAAGGATACAGGGGAGACTTTCGTCGAAGCGACGGACATTCCGCGCTGGCATTGGCCGGCACGATGAGCCCCCTCATGCAAGTCAAACGCGGTTATCGGGGCCGGACGAGCGTGTAATCCAGCGGGTAAACAATTCCGGTCTTAATATAGGCTTTGCCGCGATACATCAGGGGTTCGATCTTTCAACGGAAGGCATACCGATCAACGTGAAAGCAGACTGTTCCTCAAAGGCATTCGTCTTGGAATCGGAGCGAGCCATTTCCAAAGCGCGATTTGAACCCCTGATGTATCGC
>JBCBBC010000091.1:0-6511 GCA_038532145.1 Pseudomonadota bacterium
CGCACGCCGAAGGCCATGGCACCTGTAGCATCACTCGCGATCACGGACGAAGACCCGATGGCAACCGCGTTCGCCGCGTGGGCTTGTGCCCCCGTTGCGCCCAAGCCTGCGCCGGGCCCGCCGATCGCGACCGCACCCGTTGAAGATGCTTGCGTGTCACGGCCAAGGGCAAAGGCATCACCATTGGTCGCTTGGGCATCTCGACCGATGGCAAAGGCATCACCATTGGTCGCTTGGGCATCTCGACCGATGGCAACGGCATCGGTGTTTGTCGCTTGGGCATCATTACCGAACGCGAAGGCACCTGTCCCGGTGGCACTTGCCGCGTTGCCGAGGGCAAAGGAATTGCTGCCCGAAGCACTTGCCGCGCTGCCGAGCGCAAGCGAATTGCCGCCCGAGGCACTGGCGCCTCGGCCCAAGGCGAAACTCCGAGTCGCCGACGCCGTGGCGTTTTCCCCGATTGCCACGCCATGCAGGCCGTCGACAGTTGCACCTTCGCCGATCGCAATGCTGTTTGTGCGGGACGCTTGCGCACCATTGCCAAGCGCGATCGCGTCAGTGCCCGTCGCGGATGCTGCGGTGCCGGTGCTGTTTACGTCTAAATACTGGAGCGTAGTATTGATCGTAGTGATGTCAGCGGACAGGTCGCTCTCGATCGTGTTGACCTGCCCAACCGTTGCCGCATCTGTGTCTTCGATCCCGTCATCAACATTCATCAAACGCCGCTCCGCGCCGACCGTACCGAAAGAAACCGTATTGTCAGCGGACGTCACAGAGCTTGCACCGATGGCCACAGCGTCAGCGTGAAGCGCTTGGGCCGCATTGCCGATCGCGACGGCATTGGTGTCCGCTGTATCGTCTGCGGCGACGGAATCGTGACCAATGGCAATCGCGCCGACGGCCGCAGCGCTGCTGTCCGGGCCAATGGCAATGGAGTCGACCCCCGTGGCGGCGCTGTCCGCGCCAAGGGCGATGGCACCCGCAGCAATCGATTGGGCGCCTGTACCATCTTCGTCCACGTCACCGCCGATGGCGATCGCGCCTGCATCTTGTTCGGCATTATTCACCTCATCGCCCGCATCGGCATTATGGCCTATTGCGATCGAGTCATCAGCATTGGCCTCAGCGTCGGGCCCGCACTCGATCGCGGTCGGAATCGCAGCCGGAACGCCTTCAGTGGCGCCATCTTCACATTGATGGGTCGCCTGTGCGCGCGCCGCGCCTGGCGTGCCGAACGCCAAGACCAGGCCGAGCGCCGAGGCGCAGAGCAGGCCATGCTTCATTCGTTTAGGTTTTATTTGAAAGCGTGAATCGTTCGTGAATTCAATATTTATACTATACATATGGTAACCCACCTAGCCTGCAATCAGAGTTATAGTGGATTAACTATACTATCGCGTCATTATCCGAATGCGCCACCTATATTGCCTCAGTGTTTCATTCCGGTTCAGAAACGTTTAAGGAGAAATACGCCGAAATCCCCTGTAAACGCTACAGTTTGGAGGTAATTCGATCTATTCGCTTCGTCTCACGCCGTTAATGTCTTGCTTACAAAAAACACTGAGATATTGACAGTATAAGCGAACCGGCCCCGCGGGTTCCAATTGCACTCCGCGGCCGACCTGATATCCAAGTTTTATTGCAAGACGGGCCAATCCGATTGGGCATTGGCGCACAGCGTTCTAGATAAACCAGCGCACGCGTCGATCCTGGCGCCAGGGGATAAATTGGAAGGAAGATCATGGACTTGGAAACGGACTATCTGGTGATTGGCAGCGGCGCTGTGGGGATGGCCTTTGTCGATACAATGCTGCGCGAGACCGATGCTGATTTTGTCATGATTGATGACCGCGCTGTGCCGGGCGGACACTGGAATGAAGCTTATCCCTTTGTTCGTTTGCACCAGTCTGCGTCAACCTATGGCGTCGAGTCCAAGGAACTTGGCAGCGGCAAGATTGAAGAGACCGGCCCGAATGCCGGGTTTGAGGAATTGTCCTCTGCGCCAGAGATCACCCATTATTATCACGAATTGATGGAGGACACGTTCCTGCCCTCTGGCCGGGTCAAATTCCTGCCACTGACCCGATATGAAGCGGATGGCACCATTCGCTCGTTGCTGTCCGGAGAAGAGCATACGATCAAGGTGCGCAAGAAAACCGTCTTCGCCAATTATTTGACGACCAGCATTCCGGCCACGCATACGCGCAATTATAAGGTCGCCGACGGGGTTGCCTGCCTGCCGCCAAATGATTTGCCGCTAAACGCACCCAAGCATCAGAATGTCTGCATCATTGGCGGCGGCAAGACGGGCACAGATTCCATCATGTGGCTGTTGAAGCATGGATTTGATCCGGACAAGATCAGTTGGGTCGTGCCGCGCGATGCCTGGTTTCTGAACCGGGTCAATTTCCAGACCATTGATCAGAAATTCTTCGATGACACCGTGGGTGGGCAGGCCCGCGCGGTTGAAATCTATGCCGCCGCCGAAACCCTCACCGATCTGGAAGACAGAATGGAAGCCGCCGGATTGTGGCAACGAGTCGACACGTCCCGTCGCCCGACCATGTTCCATGCCTCGATCGTCACCGAGAAAGAGATCGAACACTTGCGCACGATCAGGAATGTCATCCGCAAAGGCTATGTTCAGCGGATCGAACCGGTCCGCCTGGTCATGGATCAGGGCGAGGTCGAGATGGCCGCGGATACGCTCTATGTCGATTGCACCGCCAGCGCGTTCAAGAACTATGTCGGCGTCCGCGTGCCGGTCTTCCAGCCGGATGAGATCCATGTCCAGGTCATTCGGCAATTCCAGCCCTGCTACAGCGCTGGCCTGATCGCCTGTATCGAGGCGCATATTCCAGAAGACGAGAAGAATAATTACAGTCGCCCGGCGCCCGGCATTGATACGACGCAGGATGTTCTTCTGGTCCTCGCCGCAGCGATGGAAAACACCGTCATGTGGATGTCCTCCCCGGAAATTTCGGAATGGCGCAACAAGTGTCGTCTCGATGGGTTCGCCACCCTGATCGCCAATGCCGATATGGCCGAGCCCAGCGTCGGTCAGACGCTCGGCTCGATCATGATGAATGGTCAGAACGCGATTGATAATCTCAAGCGGCTGGCTGCAGAGGGATGAGGGACTGAAGTCGAGCGCGTTTAAGCCGCCAAGGCCGGTTCGATCCTGCTGCCATCTTTCGCGTCGGACCGGACGCCAAGAACAGGGCTATTGAAAGGGCACCAGCGCACTGTCCTTCCGCAGGTAAAGCGGATGTTTTGGTTCACCCGATTTGGTGTAGCCAAAGCAATAGGCCTGAACGCCTGCGTCACCAATCATTTGCCTGATTTGATCCGATCGTTGTTTGTGAGCGCCGTGATTGCCCCAGGCGCAAATGAATGTCGCAGCGTTTTCTTTCGCACGTTGAAGCCCGCGCCGGATGCGACGGTCGTTTTCCGGTCCGACCGGATCATCCTGTGCTTTCATATCCCGTGGATCTGTCGCTCGATAAGCAAAAATATTCAGGACATACATATATTTCGCCCGCTCTCGCCTGGTAAAGTCGAAGCATCGCCGGTTTGTGGGATCAAGCTTGAAGGCGTCCGCTGTGCTTGGATTCAACATCAGGAAGATGCATTCTTCAGCTGCGAAATCGCTCCCTTCCTGTGCGCGCCACCGTAAATCATATCGGTAGTGATCACACTGCGAAAACCACGCCTCATTGCCCTCATGGTGCTGACGCACGAGATCGTTCGTATGATCGACATCCATGGCAATTGGCTCCAGCTCAAATTCACGCTGAGAGAGCCATAATCCTTGAAACATTCATGTCCATACCCGGCCTGTGCTGATGACTGGATGCGGACCATATCCGATATTTCGAGCGGCCTGGATTGGGCGGATTCATCTGCTCGTTTAGATGAGTTGAATACGCTGAGTGAGAAACCGGGCGAATATGTTTTGAGAGACCAGGATTAGTCAGTAGCTCAATTTCGCGCATTAGCATAGCTGACCAACGATCCCATCTGCAACTTCGGAAAACGGTCCAAGCTGAACTGAAGCTCTCAAGGCATCTAAAGCGCCAGGATCTTCCAGCGAGTACACTGCCATAATTCCGGCCTGACAAGTAAACTGGCTGCCGTATCGTTGTGGTTTTTCGCTGATCATCTGGACCCGGTCATATAGCAATGCGTAGTCTTGGCTCCTAACCTCATCGTCAGGATAGAGGCGTTGCATCTCGTCCAGCACCTGAGCCATGAAGTCTGGGCGGTGCACCGCGTGCTGGACCAGAAGCCAAGCATTCGTTGAAGCGAACGTTCCATAGTCCGAAATTTTGAACCAACCCTGATTCAAGGCATATTGTTCTTCTATCCAAACAGCGTTCTCCGCATCGGTTGTCTGCATCTGCTGGAATAAATACCGACTGATGAAGCTAAGCTTTTCATCGGTAATGGGTGGGTCGATTTCTTCGATTATCTTAGAGACCTCAACAGGGTCCCAGATGCTCGCATTACGTGGAAACTGGTCGTGGATCACTCGAAGCGCAACGTCTCGTGCAAACCCCTCTGGCTCAGCGTTGGCATTGATCCAGAGCAGCCGCATGTCTTCTCGCCATTTAATGCTATGAGCCTTGGAGCTGTTTAGGATCGATGTCTTCCAATTCTGATAGGCGGACACGAGTGCTTCGCCATCTGGGGCATCATCGACGACAGTTTGCACACTCACCGTTTCCGCACTGAGATCACCTGTTTCTGGTATCGAGGCCTGACACGCGGCGAGCATTATCGCAGCGAGTATTGCTCCGAAGTGAAGAGGGGTTCCGATAGATATCACGCTCAGTCCTCCTGAATAGTTTAGTTACAATCTCGCTTTTATTGACTCGACGTAGCGAGATCTTGAATTTTGTGGTCACACACACTCTTAGTTAAAAACAGGTACGGCGGTAGATCTTCAAAAGAATTTTAAAGTCATCGACTCTGCCTCATATCTGGCAAGGGCGTGTCAGTATCCGCGCGCCAGTCGACTTCGACGTTCCAAACGGCAAATTCGAGAACGATACCGCCCGCTTGTCGGGCTGCGCGCGCTGCTTGATTTTCCAGCACCACACCCATTCACAACTCAATGTGAACGCCTGCGCCTTGATGGTGACACCATGGCTTCCTAGATTCACTGTAACACCAAACCTCCAAAGGCGGGGCTGCCATGATGGGGTCTCGCGAGGCGTCCGGTGTTCTGGTCCTGTCTAAGAACGGAAGGAGTAGACCATGAACGACCTTGTAAAGCCGACCGCCGGCGAACTTGATTTCAGCCGGTTTGTCTATTTCCGCAACATTAACGAGCTGGAGCTCGCTGAGCTGCCCGCAGATGCCTTGCGCGGCGTCGAGGATCTCGAAGATCTGGTGGTTGTGACCAATGGCGAAGGCCAGAAGCTGGCCATTATTGAAGGCCGCGCCGCTGCCGAAGCCGCCGCTGAAGCCTATAAGCTCGAAGCGGTGAGCGTGCACTGATCACGCCCTAAGGCGCTTATAAAATTGCCGGGATCACACGGTCGGGTGGGCGATGCCCATCGGCGAAGGTCTTGATGTTGATGATCACCTTCTCGCCCATTTCAATTCGCCCCTCGACCGTGGCCGAGCCCATATGCGGTAAGAGAATGACATTGGGTAGGCCCATCAGGTCCGGATTGACCGCCGGTTCGCGCTCAAACACGTCCAACCCGGCGCCAGCCAGTTTGCCCGTCTGAAGCGCCTGGGCCAGCGCGGCTTCATCAATCACCTCGCCGCGCGCAGTGTTCACGATGAAGGCTTCGGGCTTCATCAGGTCCAGTCTGCGAGCATTCAACAAATGGAAGGTTGCGGGCGTGTGCGGACAATTGACCGAGACGATATCCATGCGCGACAGCATCTGATCGAGACTGTCCCAATACGTCGCGTCCAGTTCTTCCTCGATCAGGCGCGAGACTTTCTGGCGATTGTGATAATGGATTTGCAGCCCGAACGCCTTGGCCCGGCGCGCCACTGCCTGACCGATCCGGCCCATGCCGATAATGCCGAGGCGCTTGCCGGACAAACGGCGCCCCATCATCCATGTCGGCGCCCAGCCATCAAACGTGCCAGCATCCATCAGTTCGATGCCTTCCCGCAGACGACGCGGCACAGCCAGGATCAGCGCCATGGTCACATCCGCCGTGTCATCCGTCAGCACACCCGGCGTATTGGTCACCGTGACGCCATGCTCATTCGCGGTCTGAACATCGATATTGTCGACCCCGGCGCCGAACTGCGCGATCATCTTGAACTGGTCACCCGCCTGGCTAAGCACGCGGCCATCAACCGGGTCGGTCACGGTCGGCACCAGCACATCGGCGCGCTGCACCGCATCGATCAATTGCTCAGGGGTGAAGGCGGCGTCAGACGGGTTGAGCTCAGTATCAAACAGTTCCTTCAGGCGCAGTTCCACCGCATCTGGCAGGCGGCGGGTGACAATGACCTTCAGGCGCGTATCTGACATGCTTCC
>JBCBBC010000092.1:0-5943 GCA_038532145.1 Pseudomonadota bacterium
AAAGACCTTTGCGAGATCCCTCGGCCCGCAAAGGTCTTTCAAGGCGCGTTTGCCGGCGTCGGAAACCTCCAGTTGATCGACATGGATGCGTTGAAGAGAGTCGCGATCGGTAAGATCCACGGCTGGATCAAATAACGCCAAGGCATCGCCAAATTCGAGGAGCGTCCAGCATCCATATTCAAGCAAAGCGTGAGAAGAGTGCGAATGCGTTTCAGGCGAAAGCCAGACGTGAGGAAATCGCGCGCCGGGTTGGCAATTTGGACGATAGGTTGTGACCTCGGTCTGGTGCATGACGGTCCCATCAGAGATGATCGCTGCGCTGTCATAGACATAGCCAAGATCAAGACCGATACGATCGAAATGGGGGATTTGGTCTTGAATGGTGGCGCGCAATTTCGAGACTTGAGACGCATCCGCGAGCGCCTTTCGAATGCGCCCTCGAACAAGACCATTGAGCGTGTTCATTAAGCCGGTCTGCAAAAAACGGGGGAGCATGCGTAGCCAGGCCGATCCGCGAAGGCGCGCCGCTTTTTCGGCGCCATCTGGATCTAGACCAATGCCCTTCACAACATCGAATATTCGCTCAAAGTTCTCGAAACTCTCGGCGGCATTGCGTTCCGCCACAGGCTTGCGTTCGACCTCGTAAGTTTTGAGCAGACTTTCATCCGCCCCTGTTTTTATAACTTGAGCGAGCTTCCAGGCGAGATTGTGAACATCACCAATGCCGGAATTCATGCCGAGGCCGCCCGTCGGGGGAAACCGGTGCGCCGCGTCGCCAACGAGAAACACCCGACCATCACGCCATTTCTCAGCGGTTTGAACGGTCATCCGCCAAACACTGGTCGATTTGATCTCGACGTCTCCGTCTTTGAGTCCGAGCGCGCATTTGATCCGTTCAGCTAAGATCTCATCGGTATAATCATCCGGGCTCTCCCACGGCTCATAGATCGGCACATTATAGACCCAGCGCTTCTCAATATGATGCGCGATGAACGTGCCAACGGCTGCTGGCTCAAAGATCCAGTAGAGTTTTGCGGGGCGCTCGATGTGTTCGCGCAGGTTCAGTTCGAAATAGGCGTTCTTGAAGTCCTGAATTTTCTCCGGTCCGATCATCTCGATACCGCGCGCTTGGCGCACGCGGCTACCGGCGCCGTCAGCGGCGATCAGCCAGTCGGCTTCGATCTGATAAAGGCGATTGTCTGAACGATCTTTGATTGAAGAACGGGTCCCTTCCGCCTGTGTCTCCACACTTTGCCACTCATGCCCCAAACGCAGATCGATGGACGGATGCGCCGCGACATGTCGGCGGATAATGCGTTCGACTTCGGTTTGTGAAATGTTGAGATAGGGGACATCACTCTCAAGATAGCGGTCATACTTTTCTGGGTCCTCAATGTCCCTGAGAAGATCGATGGCGCCGAACTCGTCATTAATGGTCGTACAGAAGGCAATACGGCAGCCGTCAGATTTTGGCGAGGCTTCCGCGCTCAGTTCATCGAGCGAGATCCCCAGGCTGGCCAGGATTTCCAGCGAGCGCGTGTTCAGCTCATGCGCCTTTGGATGTGGATTAATCTCAGGCTGGCGCTCGATGATGACGCTTTTTACGCCGCACTTGGCCAGACATAAGGCCATGACCAGACCGGCCGGGCCTGCGCCGACGATAAGCACCTGCGTTTTTGTTTCAGGGACACTTGTCATTGCCGCGGCCTCCTCGTGACCTTTGCGCCGGGTTTACGCGCGCTCGAGCGCGGGGGCGGTTGTTTCGAAGACGGATTTCAAGGACGTGCCTTTCAAGCGCCGCACGAAGCGATAGAGCGGCCCCGCAATGTGGACAATGGCCGGACCTTTCGCGATTTCTGTTCGAAACGCAGTGCGGGCTTTCATACGCTGATAGAGCTTGTTCAGCTTCGGGTGCGCATTGATCGGGTAACCCGCTAATGCAATTCGATGCAGTGATATGAACCAAGCGATATCAATGACTGTGGGCTGGTCGCCTAAGAGCCAATGACGATCCCCCAAAAGATCTTCCAGTTGACTGAAGGCGTTGTGAAAGGCGAGGACTGCTGCGCGCGCTTGATCGTCCGTCACGCCATGCTCGCCAAAGTCACGCCACCATTGAATCTGTGCCGCACGATAAGGATCATCCTTGCCATTGCTGGCATAGGCTTCCAGTTCGGCATCGCTCTTTTTGGCGACAGAATGGGGTAACAAGTATCCCATGGTCACGACCCGCAAGTGCGTGTGGAGGTCGGCTTCCAGCGCCAGGAGCTTGTCCGTGATGTCCTTGTGAGCGCCTTCCGCTGGAACCCATTTGTGGGCGGAAGAGAATGTCTCATCGATATAGCGCAAAATATCATTGCTTTCGATATGGATATCGCCGTCATGCACGAGAACGGGAACAACACCGCGTGAATTAATCCCCAGATACCACGGCGAGGTGTGCGCCGCGTTTTTGATGTCAACTTCGCGAGAGACGTAGGAAACGCCTTTCTCCGCGAGCAGAATACGCACTTTCTGAGAGCACGAGGACTGTGAGTAGTTCAGCAGGTGCAGACCCCGCCAGTTCAGAACTTCTTCGGTCTGGATCATTGTTGGATCGAGTTTCATCATGACCCTCCGGGTTAAAGCGCCGCGACAGCGTCTGGGTTAGACAGCAATACGACCACCGCGGCCGAATTGATGATTGTGAGCAAGCCTGCACCAAACAGGTTCGTATCGATTTCAAGCGTGCTGCCGCCCAGATTGAATTTGAACGGCTTGATCCCATTCACGTCTTTCAGCGAGCCGTCATAAAGCGACATGCTCGAGAGCGTCGCGAAGAAGCTGACCAGCCAATTGAAGTTGATGATGACCGCCAACCAGATCGTGAACGGGCTGGGAAAGACCCATATGAGCGCCAGAGCGATCAGAGATACGCCAGACTGTGCCAGCACCTGCCAAACTACATGAAACCGTGCATGCGGTGTCCAGAGCGGATTGGTGGCATGCGTCTGATTGAAATCAGCGCGGATCGGTCCGATACATTGAAGCATCGCCACAAAGCTCAAGAGAATTTTTGCAAGTAAAACAGGGTCCATGAGATTTTCCTCCTCGGATTACATCAGTCCGGAATAGGCGCCGCCATCGAGTTGAAGGTTCTGGCCCGTGATGAAGCCAGCCTGCGCACTGCACAGGAAAGCGCACGCCTCGCCAAATTCGTCGGGGTCCCCCATACGCTTGGCAGGGATCGCTTCAATGATGGCCGCGCGCTCTTCTTCCACGGTGGTTTGCTTCATCGCGGCCGCGAGATGCGCCATTTGTTTCTGTCGGTTGGTGTCGAACCGTTCAGGCAACATATTGTTGAGGGTCACATTGTCCTTGGCGACGTCGAGTGACAATGCCTTGCACATAGCGGTCAGCCCAGTGCGGGCAGTTGTCGACAGCCCCATAAAGGGATGAGGCGATTTCACCATGGCTGAGGTGATATTGACGATACGCCCGAACTTTCGCTCCTGCATGCCGGGCAGGGCCGCTTTGATCATCATGAGCGGCGCGAGAAGATTGGACTGTAGCGCGCCATTCCATTCATCTTCACCCCAGGTCAGAAACAGACCCGGAGGTGGGCCGCCATTATTATTCACGAGAATGTCAGGTGTCGGGCAGGCCTCAAAAAGCCGATCGCGATCTGCCGCATTCTCAATATCGCCAGCAACCGATGTCACGGTGCCGCCACCAATCGCCATCAGCTCGTCTGTCGCGCCGGCCAGCGCATCGGCATCCCGTCCATTGATCACGACATTGACACCTTCGCGCACCAGGGAAGCTGCACACGACTTGCCGAGGCCACGTGATGATGCACAAATAATGGCAGATTTTCCAGCCAGTCCCAGATCCATGCTGATCTCCTTGTTTGTGGGGGGGGGCTGTCGACGTATTGGCCGTCGCCCCGTCACTCCAGAATTTAACATAAACTCAAAATTAAACATACTCTCATTTTTGACATTGTCAACAATTAGTGCTAAGACCGTCCAATCGAAGCTCGGATAAGGATGGCTCTGTGCAACACTTCTTCCACGACCGCGCCCGCAATGAAGGCAAACGCATGCGGACCCGCTATTTGTTGATTGATAGTGCGATTGCGCTTGTCGCTGAGCGCGGTGTGCTGAACACGACGGTGCAGGAACTGACGCGGGCAGCAGGTCTGTCTAACGGCACGTTCTACAATCATTTTGATGACCGTGAACAACTCATCCGCGAAGCCGCGACAGCCATTGCCATCGTTCTGGCGGAAGACATTGCCGAGCGTGTGCAAGACGTTGATACGGGACTGGGTCGGATCGTCGTATCGACTGACATGTTTATTTCACGCGCCGCTGCCAACCCGGATTGGGGCAAGATGCTGTCAGAAGCCTCAAAAAATGCGTTTGATATGCAGCTGGACTTTGCGCAGAACCTGCTCGCCGACATTCGGCTGGCCATTCGTCAGGGCGAACCGCTTCAGGTGCCGGACCGTTTTCGTTTGTTCCAGATCGGCGCTTTAATGGTGCTCGCGGTCGAAGCGCAACTTGTCGGCCGGCGTCAAAAGTCGATCAGCCGCGATACATGCGACGCGATGCTGCGCCTTCTCGGGGCGACCCCGGACCAGGCCCGCGATGCCGTCGATACTTATTTGTTTTAATTCCGGGAGATCGCATCATGGCGATTCAAGTTGTACGATTTCAATCCGAGGCCGGGCCGCAATGGGGCGTGCATTCAAACGGAAAAGTCGCTGTCCTGACGGGCGATTGGCCGACGACCGGTCGTTTCCTTTCTGCCGGAGGCGTCGAGGCTGCGAGAGATGCTGCATCATTTGACCTGTCGTTCGAGACGCTCGAACTGCTCAGCCCTGTTACGCAGGATGCAGACTATATCTGCCAGGGATTGAACTATGCGAGCCACTTAAAAGAGATTGGACGTGACCCCAAAGACGCCATTCACAACATTTTTTTCCATAAGGCCTCGTCCAGCATTTGCGGTCCTAAAGACGACGTGGTTCGACCCGCGCATGTGCAAGCGCTCGACTATGAAATAGAGCTCGCGCTGATTGTATCGCGCCCCGTTACAGAGCCGGTCGATGTGACCGAGGAAAACTTGCACGATTTTGTCGGCGCGCTGACCATCACAAACGACATTTCTGCGAGAGACGTGCAAGTCTCTCACGAACAATTCTGCAAGGCCAAGTCGTATCGAACCTTTGGTCCAACGGGGCCATTCCTCGTCTTGCTCAGCGCGGAGGAGTTACGTCGTTACGGAGAATTGGTGCTGACCTTGTCTGTGGACGGGCAGGAACGCCAGAAGAATGTTGCGGCTGATATGATCCACAAACCAGCGGAGACTTTGACCGAACTGTCCCAGATAAGAGATCTCAAACCGGGCGATATGATCGCAACCGGCACGCCGGGTGGGGTCGCGCTCAAAGTCCCCGGCAAACTCGCCATGCTTGTGGGCGCGTTGATGTCGCCCGTGCAAAGAAGCGAGATCATTGCGAAACGGGCGCGGAAGGATCCCGACTATCTGCGACCGGGAAACGCGCTCAATTGCAAGATCTCGACACCGGACGGCGCGATTGATCTTGGTGAACAATCAAATCGGATTGTAGACGCCCTCTAATCCGCGTTTAAAAGCGGGTCGCCTCGCGGTTTTGCAAAGCCCACTCGCGCCAGACACGCGCGTGCAGCCGCCGAGTATACGGTGCAATTCGGCAAATAGCATTCTCAGGCTTCTCATGATTGTATCGCGCAAATGAGCAGTAATTGAATTCATCATGGCATATATCGGGTTTACTCCTTTCTGCAGCATGATAACCCAGTGTTATGAGGTTGCGGCAAATAGAAGTCTTTTACGCCGTCTATTCGGCCGGCTCGATCAGCAAGGCGGGCGAGTTGCTCGGGGTCTCCCAACCGGCCGTCTCAAAAGTCTTGCGAC
>JBCBBC010000093.1:0-5500 GCA_038532145.1 Pseudomonadota bacterium
CGATGGTAGAGTGCAGGAAGCAGCTTTCGTCGGGCCAGATCGCCCGTGCCGCCGAAGATAACAATGTCGAACGAGCCGACGGGAATAAACTCCGCCATACCGCTCCCTTTTGATACAAAATCGTCAGGTCTCGTATGCGCCGACGTGACAGCGGTGTCAACGCTTCAGCGGTGGCCAGAGGACATTTCGCTCAACCTGAAAGTGCATCCCTGCCCCACCAGTTCGAGCGACGTTCTCAGGGCGTTTTACTAGTTGCGGGCCTTGTCGACCAGGCGATCATTTTGCGCCCAATGCATCATGCTGCGCAGTTTCTCGCCAACCTCTTCAATCAGGTGGTCATTGGTGCGCGCACGCATCGACAGGAAGGATGGCGCGCCAGCCTGGTTTTCCAACACCCAATCGCGCGCAAACTTGCCGGATTGAATGTCCTCGAGAACCGCTTTCATGGCCTTCTTGCTCTCGCTGTCCACGACGCGAGGACCAGAGACATATTCGCCATACTCAGCCGTGTTGGAGATTGAGTAATTCATGTTGGCGATGCCGCCTTCATAGATCAGATCAACGATCAGCTTGGTTTCGTGCAGGCACTCGAAATACGCCATTTCCGGGCTGTAGCCAGCTTCAACCAGCGTCTCGAAACCGGCCTTGATCAGCTCGACAATGCCGCCGCAGAGAACGGCTTGTTCGCCGAAAAGATCGGTCTCGGTCTCTTCCTTGAAACTGGTCTCGATGACGCCGGCGCGCGTGTTGCCGATCCCTTTGGAATAAGACAATGCGATATCCTTGGCCGTGCCCGTCGCATCCTGATGGATCGCCACAAGTCCCGGCAGGCCAAAGCCCATTTGATATTGTGCACGTAGCGTGTGCCCAGGACCTTTCGGGGCGGACAGCGAGACATCGACGCCGGCAGGTGGTCGGATGAGATTATAGTGCACGTTAAATCCGTGACCAAACATGATGTGCTGGCCATCGCGCACATGCGGCTCAATTTCATTGGCCCAGAGCACCGCCTGTTTCTCATCCGGGACGAGGATCATGACAACATCGGCCCATTGCGTGATCTCGCTTGGACTCATCACGGTCAGGCCCTCGGCTTCCGCCTTTGGCTTCGACCCGGATGTCGCTTGCAATCCGACCCGGACGTCAACGCCATTGTCTTTCAGGTTCAGCGTATGGGCATGGCCCTGGCTGCCATAACCAATGACACCGACTTTCTTGCTCTGGATCAGGTTAAGGTCTGCATCCTGCTCATAATAAATCTTCATCTCTACAATACTCCTTAAAGGGTCATATTCGCGGCTTGTAGAACCGGTCGTGTTTGGTTGGACGATAAAATCTGGAGGCGGTTACCGCGGCGCATCAGGGACTGCTCGAGCATTCGGACTTGCCCCATGGCAGACGCATCAATTGCGCCAATCTCTGACAGATCCAGCGCGCAATCGCCGGGTTTTTGCGCAATCGACTTGAGTTCGCTCTTGAGCGTTTCACGATTAGAGAGCACAAGGTCGCCGCTAAGCTTTACCACGTTGGCGTCATGCGCGGTTTCGACGGGCTTGATCGATGCAGAGACGCGGCCGGCGCGTTTCAATTTGCCGAGACGGTTTTGCACAAAGCCAAGCAAGCTCAGCCCATCGGACCAGTAGCGACGCCATAAAGCGGGTTCAGCAAAAATTCGCCCAACCCATTCCAAACCAAGCCGGGAGGCCCAGCGTGGAGACCGGCGAATGGACCCCGCAACAAAATCAACCACCGCACCGAGATGCGCAATTACTGGCGCTTCGAGCTTTGCCTGATTCTGCTCGATCCAGCTCTGTCCCTTGGCAGCGCCGAGCGAGACAATAATGAAGTCCGGCTTTGCAGCATTGATCTTGGCGCAAATATCCTCGCGCGTCATGCTGTCAACATCGCCAAAGCCCGGATTGTGCCAGCCAACCGAGATCAGACGCCCCTGCTCTTCGACCAGGTTGTCATGAGCGGCCTGCGCGGAACCTTCACGGCCGCCAAAAAAGAATACACGGATCGGCGGCGACAGAGTCGGATCCGCCTTGCGCAGAAGATCAAACAGATCAGAGCCAGCGACGCGTTCTTTCAGCGGCATGCCAAGCCGCCGCGCCAGCCAGACCACCGGCGCGCCGTCGGCCAGGCTGAGATCGGCATTGACGATCTGGCGCATGGCCTGCTCATCCTTCAACGCGCGCACCATCCAATTGACGTTCGGCGTGACGAAAGACAGGCGCTGACGGGTTTCAACCGCGCGCTCAACGAGGCGGGCCGCCTCCTCCAGCGTGACATTGTCCAGAGGCATCCCCATGATGGCCCAGACATCGCGGTCGAACGCGGTCATCATCCCTTTTCGGCTCCTCGCTTGATCGACAGGACGCCAGTCCGGCTGACCTCGACCAGGCCAAGCGGATCCATCAGTGCGCAGAATTGATCAATCTTGTCGCTGGCGCCGGTCAGCTCGAAGATAAAACTCTTATTCGTCGTATCGATAACCCGGGCGCGGAAAATTTCCGCGATCCGCAAGGCTTCGACCCGCTTTTCCCCTTCACCCGCCACCTTGATTAGCGCCAGTTCGCGTTCCAGGCCACGTTTGGATTTGGTGATATCGGTGACGTTCGCGACCGGCACAAGCCGCAGCAATTGCGCTTCGATCTGCTCCAGCGTGTGGGCAGTTCCCGCCGTCACGATCGTGATCCGTGAGCGATGCCGGTCCCGGTCGACTTCAGCCACCGTGAGACTTTCAATATTATAGCCGCGGGCTGAAAAAAGCCCGACAACGCGACCGAGAACACCGGGTTCATTGTCGACAATCACCGCCAGCGTGCGGCGTTCATCCGCTTCTTCTACATGGCTCATATCATAGGCGCTGGCTGGACTATCGCTCACTGGACGGTTTCCTTGCGGTCGCTGAGACTAATTCCGGGTCGTCTCGATTTTAGCTGTGATTTCAATGTGCTGGCGCGTTCTTGTGCAATCGATCGCTGCGCTGCAGGCCGAGTTTCGAGCCGCGCAGAGATGACGTCCTGACGCCCGGTATCCATATGCGCCTGAAGCTCCGCCATCAGCAAGTCTCGGCATGCTTCAATATAGTCGGCACTATTGGCAGCGGTGGGACCACCTTGCCGGGTCAGGGCTTCGATCTCGAGCGTCGCGAACTGGATCGCGTCAAGAATCGGGACCTGCGCTGCACCGCCTGTGGATGGAAATAGCAAGCGCCCACGCTCAAGCAGAGATTGCAGTGCCATCATCATATTAATGCGTTGCTGAAAAAAACCAGCATCATTGGCGTGGTGCTGACGCGTGCGCGCAAACATCGCTGCCCGGTTGAGCGCATCGATGCCAGTATTGCCCCAGCCGAGGGTTTGCGCATCCAGGGTGTGTCGTAGATTTTGCGCCTGCACGGCTTTCTGTTTCTGCGTCTCGCGGCGACTGACATAAGCGGACATCATCGCCACCGCCGCCGCCAGAACAGCGATCAGTGCAGCGAAATTATCCTGCAGCCAGACCAACGGGGTCTCGAGGCCCATGGCGCCCCCCTTCTCTTGGCTGATGGTTCTGCCAGAGGCGACCGCCATGGAAAAGAGACCAGATGTCATCAAACGAGCTTTCTTCCGGCATCATCGATTTCTTCGCCCGTGATTTCGGACAGGATCATCTCATTATGCGCAGCCCCCGACGGGATCATAGGCAAGCAATTCTCAGCCTTGGTTACGCGGCAATCGAAAACGACCGGGCCATCATAATCGATCATTTCCTGGATTTTCGCGTCGAGCTCTTTTGGATCATCACAGACCAGACCCAAGGCGCCATAGGCTTCTGCCAGTTTGACGAAGTCCGGCAGGCTCTCGGAATAGGAATGCGAGTAGCGCTCGCCATGCAGCAATTCCTGCCACTGGCGAACCATGCCCATCCATTCATTGTTCAGGATGAAAATCTTGATCGGGAGGTTGTGCTGTACGGCGGTCGATACTTCCTGCAGCACCATTTGTACCGACGCCTCGCCAGCAATATCGACCACTAGCGCCTCCGGATGTGCCGCCTGAATTCCAACGGCGGCTGGCAAGCCATAACCCATCGTGCCGAGGCCGCCGCTGGTCATCCAGCGATTGGGGGCTTCGAAATGATAATGCTGAGCCGCCCACATCTGATGCTGACCGACCTCAGTCGAGATATAGGTGTCGCGATCCTTGGTCAGCTCATACAGACGCTCGACAGCGTATTGTGGTTTGATCTCGGCATCGCTGGCGCCATAGGCGAAACAATTGCGCTGACGCCAGTGATCGATCTGGGCTTTCCAGTCAGACAGATCCTGAGCCTTGGCCTTGCCCCAGGCCTTGATCATCGCTTTCAAAGCTTTGCCACTATCGGCAATGATCGGCACGTTCGCACGGATGACCTTGTTGATCGAACTCGGATCGATATCGATGTGAATCTTCTTGGAACCTGGCGAAAAGGCATCAATGCGCCCGGTCACGCGGTCATCAAATCGCGCCCCGACACAGATCATCAAATCGCAATCATGCATCGCATTGTTTGCCTCATACGATCCGTGCATGCCCAGCATGCCGAGCCAGTCTTCATGACTCGCCGGGAAGGCACCAAGTCCCATCAGGGTCGACGTTACTGGAAAACCAGTCAACGTCTGCAATTCGCGTAAGGCCTCGCTGGCCTCAGGGCCGGAATTAATGACACCGCCGCCGGTATAGAAAACTGGCCGCTTGGCTTTTTTCATTAGCGCGACGGCATGATCGATCGCCTCTGGGTTGGGCTCGGTTTGCGGCTTGTAGGTCGCCTTATGGATGCCGTCCTTGCCGACATAGACGCCGGTGGCGAACTGGACGTCTTTCGGGATATCAATGACCACCGGTCCAGGACGGCCGGTGGTGGCGATCAGAAAGGCTTCGTGAATTGTTCGCGCCAGATCATCCACATCCGTCACCAGATAATTATGCTTGGCACAGCAGCGCGTAATGCCGACCGTGTCGCACTCCTGGAAGGCGTCTGTGCCGATCAGATGGGTCGGGACCTGGCCGGTGATCACTACCATGGGGATGGAATCCATCATCGCATCCGTAATCGGCGTGACCATATTGGTTGCTCCGGGCCCGGAGGTCACAAGAGCGACGCCCGCTTTGCCGGTTGATCGGGCATATCCTTCGGCCGCGTGCCCGGCGCCTTGCTCATGCCGAACCAGGACGTGACAGATGGACGGTTCGGAAAACAAGGAATCGTAAATCGGGAGGACCGCTCCACCGGGATAGCCGAACATCACTTCCACACCCTGTTCCTTTAGCGCGGTAATGACGATATCCGCACCAGTCATCTGGTCGGCTTCGGTCTTGGCCTCAGGCTTGGTCTGCGTATCCATGATCTTGATCCTTAAAGGGTTTTGCAGGGGTGGGTTTGAGTTAAAAAAAAGGGTCTCCGGTTAAGAGACCCTGTTAAAAGCACCTGCGGCTGACCGTGTGTGGATGGTCAGCGCAGGTGCCTAATAACG
>JBCBBC010000094.1:0-4985 GCA_038532145.1 Pseudomonadota bacterium
TTGTGGCCTCTGTCTCCAAGTAAGACACGCTGACATAATCAAACAAGAAACCCCGCAGCGCACGCTGCGGGGTTTTTCTTTGTCTTCCAGGCGCCACGCGATAGAACAGGGCATGAGTTTGACGCCTCAAGAACTGAACCAACTCGCCGGGGCGGCGATGGCGGCTTTGCAGGCCGGGCGCGCCGATGAGGCCGCGAGCGGATTTGAGCAAATCATCGCGCGCGGCGGCGCGAGCCGGGACATCTGGCTCGGGCTCGCCCTGACGCGTCAGGTTCAGTCACGATCCGATGAGATGATCGCGGCGCTGGACGAGGTCCTGCTGGAAGATCCAACCAACCTGCGCGCACTCTTGATGAAAGGCGATGCGATCTGGGACCGTGGTCAGCATGCAGACGCGGCGACACTGTATAATTATGTGCGCAAGCTGGTGCCGGATCCCAGCCTGGTCAATGGTCCCGCGCGGCAATTGGTAGAGCGCGTGATGGCGCGTCTGAAAGCCCACAATGTCAGCATTCGCAAGCATCTGGATCGTTACATTCCGGACGGTCAGATGGACAGTGCCAGCGCCTATGAGCGCGCGCGCCTTGAGCGTGCCAAGGCGATGTTGTTCGGCGAGTATCAGCGCTATTCTCAGGAGCCCCGCAGTTTCTTCTATCCGGAGCTTCCGGACCGCGCATTCTATGAGCCACAGGACTATGCCTGGACGCGCACGCTCATCGCCGCCGAAGATCAGATTCGACATGAATTCGAGACATTGCGCCAGCGGCCGGGCGCGTTCACGCCTTATGTTCACGCATCTGGAAATGTCCCGGTCGATCGCAACAATCCATTGCTCGATAATGAAGACTGGAGCGCCGTCCATATCCTGAAAAATGGTGTGGTAAATGAGGATGTTGCGGCCCTGATGCCGAGCGTGCTGGACGCGCTCTCTGCAGTACCACTGGAAAAGATTGATCAGCGGGGACCGACAGTTTTGGTGTCACGCCTCGCCCCGGGCGCGCGTATCCCGCCGCATACAGGATACCTGAATACCCGTCTCACGTGCCATTTGCCGATCATCATTCCAGAGGGATGTGGCCTGCGGTGCGGCAACGAAACCCGCCATTGGCGGTCTGGTGAGATGCTTATGTTCAATGACAGCATTGATCACGAGGCCTGGAACAACAGCGCCGAAGTGCGTTTCGTGTTGATCTTCTTCGTCTGGCGTCCGGAGCTTAGCGACGCTGATCGGGTGATGATCAAATCCCTCATCGAAGGAATAGATTCCTACACACCGGCTTAATCAATCAGCGCGTCGGAATTGCTGAGATTCAAGCCTCCGGCACCGCCATCTTCGATATCGACGCCGAATGTCTCGAGATAGCGACAGACCATCATATAGTAACCCGTGAGCAATGTGAGCTCCTGCGCGGCCTCGGCGCCAAAATGCGCGAGGACGGGTTGAAACGTCTGATCATCGGCCCGGATATTGGCGACAAGGTCATCGACAAAGGCCAGAACCAGACGATGTTCTTCACTGAGCGATGGATCGCCCGGCCCAACCTTCACCGCTTCGATCAGAGCATCGGTCATGCCGACCTCGCGCCCGATCTTTTCGTGCTGGGCGGTTTCGTAACTGGCCTTTGAAAGATAGCCGACGCGCAGGATTGCGCATTCGCGCGTCACGGGATCGAGCTTGCCATCAAAGAGAAAGGCGCTGCCCAGATTGACGAAGGGTCGCAACAGACCAGGGGCGTTCGCCATCATGCGAAATATGTTCAGAGGGGCGAGTTGATCGATGAGGCGTATGGTCTCTTCATCGAATTGATCGGGGTCTGCATAAGGGATGCGAGCCATGCGGGTCTCCTTGTTTTTCAGAACATAATCACGCCTTTGATTGGTCGCAAAGCGGGCTAAGCTGAACTTGGGAAGAGAGGAGACACCTAAATGTTGAAACCCATGATCGCCGCAATCGCCGGCACCGCAGCTTTAAGTCTTGCCGTCGCTCATGCGGATGAAGTCTGGAGCACGGATATTGGAGAGGTGATTTACGAGGCGGATTTGTCCAATGGCATGGCGGTTTTGTCCTATCCGACCGATGGAGAGGTGCGAGGACTTGCTTACATTGCCGGTCTGGCCGGCGAATATACCGGACGCACGGGATATGATGGCATCTGGATGGAGCCGGCCAGCGAAGACGGCGTTTGCGACATTGAAATCGCGGCGCCGGAAACCGGAGAGATTTCGAACAATTGGGGCCGGGTGGAGGTCATTTTCGTCGATCCAGACTTTCCAGGCACCTTCGTCGCCATTCGGGGTGACTGTTTTGATGAGCCGGACGCCATGCTGGTCGCGCGACCGGTGACGGCGATCGCGGATTAAGCGCATTTTCCTGTGCCCGCCCCATTGCATCCGGGGCGGGCTTGGGGCATTTAGGCGCCTCACTGGACGGGTGTAGCTCAGTTGGTAGAGCATCGGTCTCCAAAACCGAGGGTCCCGGGTTCGAGTCCTGGCGCCCGTGCCAGTGTAAATACTACAGTTTGCGCCATTTACTCCTCCCCCTCATTTTGCTCGGTTTGCAATTCGGTTTGCAAAACCTGTTCTCCTGATATTCTCAAAAGCATGTCTTTTGCGACCTCATCAGCGCTCACATAACGGGTCATAATCTCTTCCACACGGACACGAGACCATCCAATTATGCGCGCAATGTCGTCTAGACGCAGATTTGTCTTCGCGAGACGTGTCACAGCGGTGCCTCGGAAGTCATGCCAACGCTTGCCATCAATGCCTGCACGCTTCTTTGCTTTGGCAAATGATGTTCTGAGGCCGTCAGACGTCCAGGCGCGGCCTGTGGAGCTTAGCAGCACGATTGGCGAGGCTTTGGGTATCTCGGCCAGCAAATCGCGCAGAGCGGGCGTTACAGGGATAATTACCGGCTTTTTTCGCTTCGCCGTGGTGTACTGTATAGATAGATCAGATACGGCAGACCAGGGCAGGCGGATCAAGTCTCCCTGACGCAGGCCCGTCTCGACAGCAAGCCGGATAGCGAATTGCAGGGCAGGGTTGGACTTCTCCAGCACTGCTGACAGCTCATCATCCGTCCAGATGACATCAGAGCGATCGACTTTATAGATCCGCTCCAGTGGCTCGGTTGGATTGGCTCGCGTGAATCCGCGCGCTCTTGCCCAGCTAAAGAGCCGGCTCACCACTTCCATTCGCATTTGACCCTGTCGCACGCTCGGATGAGCATCGCGCCAGTCGGCCATATCTTGTGCAATTCGTGGATCTTCAAAGATGCTGGTGCGCCAATCCCCAAATTCATCTCGAAAGTCTGACAGGTGGTGCCGCCAGTCCTTCTTTGTCCGCTCAGCGAGTTTCTGCCATTCGCGAGACTTGAGGTAGGCGAGCACTACACCATCTGCAAAAGCGACAGAGGGCGCCGCGTGGAGCGATCTCGCTTCTTGTGCCGCAGTTATCTTCGCAAGCGCCTCAGGCTCGATCAGGGCGCGCTCTAGGGCGTTTCTGGCTTTGCGCTTGGTTGTGCCTATGCCTTTTGCAACCAAGGGACCACCCTGGTAGGCATAGGCGTAATAGGCGATCTGTCCGTCAGCCAGCTTCTTAGTGGCCGTTCGCATACCTTTTACCTTTAGCTTCACGTCGCTTCCTCGCTGCCTCTAAAGGGTCGATAGAAACGTTCATTTCTTGAGGTTCTGTCAATAGGCGAGCGGTCCCGTCCGGCTCCTGAATGATTTCAGTGACCCGCAAACCGCTCTCGACAGCGATTTTGACTAGACCGGCAATGCTCACCCGCTCAGACATTCCCACTCCTCGCGCGTCTTGGGGTGGGTGGCGATCTCGCCCCTCGATTCAGCAATCGGCAGCATTGCCATTATCAGTGCGATACTGGGCTGAAACGGATGTGAGGCGGAAAACCAGGGTGTCTTATAGTCGGCTGAAATCCTGGCTTCCCACCCAATGTGTTCGCCGAAAGAAGTCCTATCAAATTCAATCTTGAGCTTGCTTTCTGGCAGCACGCTCATTGTCAGCTCTATCGCGTCATCTAGAGAATTAGTGTATTCTGGAAGCCAATAAACAGGGTTTCCCACGGCGCCGGGCTCGTACTTATCATACGTAATGCCAGAATGCGGCTTTTCGGGATCTACCCAACGATAGTCACGGGCATAGATCAGACGCTCGATTTCAAGGTCCAGCTCGCGACTTCCCAAATCAGTTTCGCGCAGGCGTTTAATCAGCTCACCCATCACTCCCGCCTCCGTCTGTGCGTTCAGCTTCATCCATTGCGGCGAATGCTTTGAACATGCGCTCGGTGTAAGCGGTCGTTTCCTCGCCCGTTTTGATGCGAGCCGCGTTTTCGTCTTCGGTCAGGTCTTCGATAGGCTTCCACATGAAGCCATAAGGGTGAGTGCCCCCGTCCTCGATCATCGCGAATCCGTAGGGCCATTCTTCGGTCATTGAGCCGGTGCATATTGCTGTCGAGCCGTATTGAATGGCAGCGAATGGCGTGCCATCTTTTGGGCAGTGAACTCCGCTGCGCCAGCCTAGGTCATGCAGCCGTTGGCGAGCCTTAAACATGATGCTGAGAGCATCTTCAGTCTTCGGCATCGAAACCTCGCGCACCTTCTGCTCATGGAGAACGGAGTTCCAAAGCGCGTCAGCCTCACCCTTTGAAAGCAATTTGTGCGTTCCGTCGGTTCGGGTTGCGTGTCCGTAGTATTTCTTCTCCGCCATCCCGTCACCCTTCCTCTGTGCGCGGGGGTTGGCCAGCCTGAACCGGAAGCTCCCCAGTGGTCTGATAAATCAGGTAGTTAAGGTCCAGACGAATGCCGGTTAAAAGGCTTGCGATGTCTTCTTCATCCATCTGATAGGAGTCGACGTTTGCCCGATCTGCAATCTCTGCGACGGTCTGTAGCCACCCCCTCGGCTGTACTTCGGTGAGAGGACCAAACGCCAGAACAGCATCAGCTACATCAAGGTATTTGTGCCCA
>JBCBBC010000095.1:0-4758 GCA_038532145.1 Pseudomonadota bacterium
CGCTTCATTTTTGGCGTCCAGCCTTTGTAAGAGATCTCACTGAAATCTCGGTGCAGTGCAGCCCCTAATGCTTCGGCAATTGTTTCCGATGGATGCTCTAATTGCATTTTACTATCTCCTCTGACGTTCCAGCCCCTTTAGGGGTGTTTAAGTTGTGGGTGTGGAAATCACGGTTTGCAGACTGCGCCCGTGTTCTTTGAACGTTTTTGGCCAGTTTGCAGGGGTTTTTGTTGTTTTCATTGGAAAAGCCGCAGTCTCCAAAACCGAGGGTCCCGGGTTCGAGTCCTGGCGCCCGTGCCATGTGAAACGCTCAGGACGATGGACGCGCGACCAACCGCGTGCCCGTCCTTCGAGCACTCAACCGAAATCCAACTCTCGTCACGTGTGCCAGCTTGCCTTTGCCGGTTCGCCATGCGCGATTGACGTATGGCAGAGCCAGTTGATTTTTTTGATGAAATGCATGGCTTTGGTGAGGGCGTGCGTGAACCTTACCAGGCCTATCAGCGCCTTCTGTCGGAAATCGATCCTGCGCGCCTGAAACGCCAATCGAAAAAGGCCGAAGACTTTTTCCGGCGCACCGGGATCACATTCAATGTCTATGGCGAAGCCGATGCAGAAGAACGCCTTATCCCGTTCGACCTTCTGCCGCGGATTATCAGTGCCCGCGAATGGCGGACGCTGACCAAGGGTATCGAGCAGCGGATCAAGGCGCTGAACGCGTTTCTGCATGACATCTATCATCGCCAGGAAATCCTGCGGGCGGGACGCATTCCTGCGCCGCTCATCTTGGAGAATGAGGCCTTCCTGTCGCAAATGGTTGGTGTGAATCCACCGGGCGGCATCTATACGCACATTGTCGGCACCGACCTGGTGCGGACCGGACCGGATGAATTTTTTGTGCTGGAGGACAATGCCCGAACGCCGTCCGGTGTCTCCTATATGCTGGAAAATCGGGAAACCATGCTGAAAATGTTTCCCGAACTTTTCTCGAATGTCGGGGTGGAGACGATCAGCGATTATCCGTCGCTCTTGCGCAAGGCGCTGGCCGCTTCGGCGCCGGCCGCCTGCCGCGGCAAACCGACCATTGCCGTGCTGACGCCCGGTATTCACAATTCGGCTTATTATGAGCACGCTTTCCTGGCCGATCAGATGGGCGTTGATCTGGTCGAAGGCCATGATCTGAAAGTCGTGGATGGCCGGATCTGTATGCGCACGACGTGCGGTTTTGAGCCGATCGATGTCATCTAC
Organism: Pseudomonadota bacterium; assembly: GCA_038532145.1. GTDB lineage: Bacteria > Pseudomonadota > Alphaproteobacteria > Caulobacterales > Hyphomonadaceae > Henriciella. Next base: position 1,249 of record JBCBBC010000095.1, read on the forward strand.
CGCCGTGTCGATGATGAATATCTCGATCCGTTGAATTTCAATCCGGACTCGCTGCTGGGCGTGCCTGGTATTTTCGATATTTATCGGGCGGGCGGCGTCACCATTACCAACGCGCCCGGAACCGGGATTTCGGATGACAAGGCGCTTTACTCCTACATGCCGGACATCGTCGAATTCTATACCGGGCAAAAACCGCTGCTGAAAAATGTCGAGACCTGGCGATGCTCGGAACCATCCTCGCTGCAATATGTGCTGGAGAATCTGGCCGATCTGGTGGTCAAGGAAGTGCACGGCTCTGGCGGCTATGGCATGCTGGTTGGTCCGGCCGCGAGCAAGACTGAAATCGAAACGTTCCGCAAAAAGCTGGAAGCCAATCCCGCAAACTATATTGCGCAACCCACGCTCGCCCTTTCGACCGTTCCGATATTGACGGAAGCCGGACTGGCGCCGCGACACGTGGACTTGCGCCCCTTTGTGCTCGTGTCTCCAAATGCGGTCGATGTCGTTCCGGGCGGTCTGACGCGCGTGGCGATGCGGGAGGGCTCTCTCGTGGTGAATTCGAGCCAGGGCGGTGGCACTAAGGATACATGGGTACTCAGTGATGAGTAAGATGCTCGGTCGTACGGCATCTGGCCTATTCTGGATGATGCGCTATCTGGAGCGGTTCGAGAATACAGCGCGCCTGATCGATGCCGGGTTCCGGATGTCATTGACCCGCGCCCGCACGGCAGAGAGCGAATGGGAATCCGTGCTTACCACGGCCGGTACACGTGACCTCTATGTCGAGGCGCATGACCGGTTCGGTACGCGTCAGACCGTCGACTTCCTGGTCGCGGAAAAGGACAATCCCAGTAGTCTCTACCGCTCGATTGAGGCGGCGCGAGAGAATGCACGCATGACCAGAACCGCGCTGACCCGCGATGTCTGGGAAGCGATCAACGAAACCTGGCTGCAATTCAAACGTGATCACACAGCGCAACGGCATCAGACAGATCTGCAGGACCTGTTATCGTCGGTGCGCCAGCAAGTCGCTCTGGTGCGCGGCAGCATCAATGGGACCATGCTCCGCAATGATATTTTCCGCTTTGTCGTTCTCGGGGCGTTGATCGAGCGGGCGGACAATACAGCGCGTATTCTCGATACGAAATATTACGTACTCCTACCGTCCAGCGCGTCGGTCGGGTCATCCCTCGACCGGGTGCAATGGGAAATGATCCTGCGATCCGCGTCGGCCGAACGATCATTTCACTGGTTGTATGGCGGCGAGATCAGCCCGGCGGCCATTGTCGAATTCCTGATCCATGATGTTCGCCTGCCGCGTTCGATCGCGTATTGTTATGATGAGATCATTGCCACGCTCACGGGTCTGGAGCAGGAATATGGTCGCCGGACCGATGCGCATGATCTGGCGGCGAGCCATGAGGCGCATATTACCGATTCTACAAGCGACGCGATTATCGGATCTGGCTTGCATGAATTCCTGATCGATTTCATCGCCCGAAATGCGGCTTTGTCGCAACAAATCGAACAAGATTACAGGTTCGCGAAATAGATGCGGCTACACATTCATCATACGACCCAGTTTCACTATGATGAACCGCCTTCCTATGGTCTGGTGCAATTGCGCGCGGCGCCGCAATCCTCACCAGCGCAGAGCGTGATCGACTGGAAGATCGAGCTGGAAGGGGCTAAGCAACAGGCTAGGTTCAATGATCATCATGGCAATTGCGTCGATTTGATCGAAGTGCTGCCAGAAGCGCAAATGCTGGAAATCGGTGTCGCCGGCGAAATCGACACATTGTCCAGTGACGGCGTATTGGGGCTGCATCAACTGGCCATGCCGCTCTGGTATTATCGACGCCAGACCCACTTGACGGCGATGACGGAAGGCTTGCTGAGCCTGGCAGACTCGGTCGTGCTGCCATCGGAGAATACGATTTCCGACTTGCATGCGCTTAGCCAGGTCATTCGGGACAGAGTCGCCTATGCGACCGGTGAGACGGGAGTCGCGACCACGGCAGGCGAAGCCTTGCTGGATGGCAAGGGGGTTTGCCAGGACCATAGTCACATCTTTCTCAGCATTGTTCGTCACAAGGGATTCCCGGCGCGCTATGTCAGCGGTTATCTGCTAATGGATGACCGGACTTCACAGGATGCCAGCCATGCTTGGACCGAAGTGTATCTGGATGGGCTGGGTTGGGTTGGCTTCGATATCTCCAATGGGATCAGCCCGGATGAGCGTTATGTCCGGATTGCCCAAGGGTCGGACTATTCTGAAGCCGCCCCAACCAGAGGTCTCACGGTCGGAGCCGGACGGGAAAATTTGATTGTCTCCATCCAGGTTCAGCAATAGATCCTGACATTCGAGTGGAGAAGGGCCTGGAATGACGTATTGCGCTGCATTGAAAATGGACAAGCATTTGATTTTCATGTCCGACACGCGCACCAATGCCGGCGTCGATAATATCTCCAAATTCCGCAAGATGTTTACCTGGTCCGTGCCAGGCGAGCGGGTGATCACCCTGATGACCGCCGGTAATCTGGCGACAACGCAAGCCGTCGTCAGCTTACTCGATGAGCGCTCCAAGGCGCCGGAGGAGCGGGACCCGACGCTGTTGCAGGTGCCGACCCTGTTTCAGGCGGCACGCTTGATCGCTGATACGCTCAATGAAGTCGTGCATGAACGCGCAGAAGAGGGGCAGGATGCTGAAGCGGCGTTTCGGGCGACTCTGATTATGGGCGGGCAGATCGATGGCATGGCGCCGCGCCTCTTCCTGATCTATCCGGAAGGCAATTTCATCGAGGCCAGTGCGGAAACACCCTTCTTCCAGATTGGCGAGACCAAATATGGCCGTCCGATCATCCTGCGCGCCTTTGACCCGGCAATGAGCGTGGAACAGGCGATGCGGCTTCTCTGTGTGTCGTTTGACTCGACCTTGCGGGCCAATCTATCAGTCGGAATGCCGCTCGATGTACATATCTATGACGGTGATAGTTTGGTTGAGGGAGAAAAGTTCCGGATCGAGGAATCAGACCCATCTTTTGCGGGTATTTCGTCCGGCTGGAGTTCGGCGCTGAAATCGGCGCTGGAAGGCGTGCCGGAGTTTCAAATACCGGACACGTAAGCGCCCCGCTGGCGTGCGTCCTGCCGCCGCTACAAAATCTGCACACCGCGCTGTTGACGTCTGCGTCTGATTCCCGTACAGGCCACCCTTCGCAAGTCAGGCTGTGCCGTGAAAGGCAAACGCTGGCGATCGAAACGAACAATTTAATCACCTCGTATCTGGGCGCTCACGCAAGTAGTGCAGCCTGGTTATGCGGTTTTTATCGTGAACGGACATCGCAGGATGGAAAAACAGAATATCAGGATCCGGCTTAAAGCCTTCGATCACCGCGCGCTCGATTTGTCAGCGCGTGAAATCGTTTCGACTGCCAAGCGCACCGGCGCGGAAGTACGTGGCCCGATCCCGCTTCCTACTCGGAAAGAGCGTTTCACAGTCAACCGCTCCC
>JBCBBC010000096.1:0-4561 GCA_038532145.1 Pseudomonadota bacterium
TTTTCCTCATCGCGCCGGGCGCCGCCAAAGGCGACATCGAACTTGTACTTGTCGAGCGCCTGTTTCAGAGCTTGCGTCTTCATGATGTCGGTATGGCGCGACGAACCATGCGTGAACGGGCCAACACCAGCCTCAATACCTTCCTGGTTAGAGTGGACGATCAGATCCATCCCAATTTCGGCCGCCTTGCGGTCGCGAAATTCGATCATCTCGCGAAACTTCCAGGTCGTATCGACATGCATCAGCGGAAAAGGCGGCACGCTCGGATAGAAGGCCTTCATGGCGAGATGCAGCATCACCGCGCTGTCCTTGCCGACCGAATAGAGCATGACCGGGTTTTCAGCCACCGCCGCCACTTCGCGAACAATGTGAATGGACTCAGCTTCTAGCCGATCAAGATGCGTCAGGGAGGTTGGGTCATGCCCTGGCAATGGGGAGGATATCGGAATTGTTCGATCAAACATTTCTCGGGACTCAATCTTAAAGTTTTTCTAACATCAAATTGATCACAAAGCGGCTGTATAAGCGCCTATACGGCAAGAGACGGGAAGCCCCCAAGAAACGTATTTTCTTATTGAATTACAAGTCACAAATAAGCTCTTATACACCAAAAATGTTTCCGTCTATGGAACACACTACCCACAGCAAAGAACTAACCGTTTGGATGCGAAATTTGCCCATGATTTCTAATCAATCACGCCCGATAATACCGAGTGTGGGGAAAGAGTTGTTGGGGTGGCGCCGAAGTGGTTTTTGTTTGGCGCTGACGCCTGCGGCGACGCGAAACGAAGCGGGTTCCGTATCGGCGCTGCGCGCCTCACATGAACCAGGTTCAAGACTGTGTTTTGGAGAGACCGCAGCCCTGAGCATGGTTCATCGGACGAGCGAAGCGAGGATCGGGAACCTGCTTCCTCGCGTGTCGCCGAAGGCGTTAGCACGCGTGAAAAAAGAGCTCTTAAACCCAACAGAGCCGCACCCTCTGTCATTCCCCTCAACCCATCTCTTTCAGCAAGCCATCAAAATACGCGATCGTCTTGGTGAGCCCGTCTCGGAGCGCAATGGTCGGCTCCCAATCCAAGTGCTCTTTCGCCCGCGTGATATTAGGCTGGCGCTGTTTGGGGTCATCTTGCGGCAAGGGCTCATGCACCATTTTCGATCCTGAGCCTGTCAAATCAATCACGTGTTCAGCAAGTTCCTTGATCGTGAACTCGCCCGGATTGCCGAGATTGATCGGGCCGGTGACGCCGTCCGGACTTTCCATCAGGCGGATCAGGCCTTCAACCAGGTCATCGACGTAGCAGAAACTGCGCGTCTGCTGACCGTCGCCGTAGAGCGTGATGTCATCGCCGCGCAAAGCCTGCATGATGAAGTTCGAGACCACGCGGCCATCATTTGGGTGCATACGCGGGCCATAGGTGTTGAAGATCCGCGCGACCTTGATGTCGAGATTGTGCTGGCGGTGATAGTCAAAGAACAGCGTCTCGGCGCATCTCTTGCCTTCATCATAGCAAGAGCGCGGGCCAATCGGGTTCACATTGCCCCAATAGCTTTCTTCCTGGGGGTGCACGCTCGGATCGCCATAGACTTCAGACGTCGAGGCCTGGAGGATGCGCGCCTTGGTACGCTTGGCGAGGCCCAGCATATTGATCGCGCCATGGACCGAGGTCTTGGTCGTCTGGACCGGATCAAACTGATAATGGATCGGGCTTGCCGGACACGCCATATTGTAGATCTGGTCGGTCTCGACAAAGAGGGGAAACGTCACATCGTGGCGCATCAGTTCAAACGTCTTCTCATCCAGGAGGTGCGCAATGTTCGAGCGCGTGCCGGTAAAGAAATTATCGACGCAAAGGAGTTCATAGCCCTTCGCAATCAAACGCTCGCAAATATGACTGCCGATAAACCCGGCGCCGCCGGTGACCAAAACACGTGTGGTTAAATGCATCGCCGAATTTTCACCCTGAACTTACTCAACTCTGTCGTCTCCCCTCTGACATCTTCTCTACCCCGCACCTTAGCGGCCACTGCTATAAACGCTGCAGCGCGCGCGATTGCCTCGTATCGGGACAAAAAGCATTCGGAGCGTTCAATCATTTCATTCATAGCTGCCGCAGTCAGGGTGAAGTCTGCGACCACATCCCGACGTCTTGAGCCAAAGCCCTACAGGCCTTATGCAAATTTACAACCAAGTTAATACACAGCCGCAAAGACTTCGCGCTGTTTAGGGTTTTGCCTCAATCCTGTCCACGCCGCTCAACCTCTGGGCATTACATGTCTTTTGGATTCTGCTTTTGGTTGATCCTTGAAAAATATAGACTTCTTTTTCTTCAGACCCTATCGGCCGCATTGGCGGTCATATTCCGGGACGGGCTCACCGCCGCTAATCGCGCACAGGTTTTCATGTGTGTCGTTCAAGCGAAGCGAAACATCGGCCAGGGTTTCGCCGTCATTGACGTCAACCGATTGCATCAGTGTGTATTGGGCCGCCGCGGCGTCGAGAGAGACACAGGTAAACGTGCACCGCGCGGTCGACGGATCGGTCTCCGGCACCAGGATGGGGATCGCCCCTGTCACTTCAGCTGTACTCACCGCAACTGTGTCCGCCTCGGCTGTGTCCAATTCAACGGGGCCGGTGACCTCGCCCTGCTGCGGCGGCGGGCCGGATGATGCCTCCACGAGCGGCACCTCAGGCAAGGTCGGTTCGGGCTCGACCTCTATAGGCGCGGCAGCGACATTGCCCGGCGCGGGAGACGGCCCCTCCTCTGCTGGCGTTTCAGCGAGCGTGATCGGGTCAGCAAGCGCCTGGTCGCTATTTTCGACTGCGACGTCGGCGACCGCCAAGGCGATGGACGGAAGATCTGCCGGTTCAATTGTGAGGGCATTCGACAGACGGCGGAGGTCAAGTACGAGGTCCACAGACCCGCCATCACTAAGCTCAAGGGTCGCGGCAGATTCAACGGCATTCAGACGCGTGATGTTTCCAGATGAGATCTCCTCAGCGAGCACCACCTCCAGCGCCTCTGACGCATTGCCGGACGCATCGAGTTTCCAGACCAAAAGGCGCGGACCAGAGGCTGCGAAGACAAGAAACCCCTGCGCGTCTCGGAGCACACCGAGCGGCGTCGCCGGGTCAGCGCTCTGCCATCGCCATTCCAGCGCGCCGGAGGCCGAGACAACCTCGGCCACAGATTCAAGACCACCCTGCAGGATCAAGGTTCGCGCAATGTCATCATCGCTCACCGCCTTCAGCGCCAGCGCCCGCTCAGGCAAGAGCGTATCCTGAACAATGATCCCCGAGGTTGAGAGTGTCACGAGCCGGACGGCATTCGCGCCCTCATTCCAGGCCAGCAGGATTTCTCCAAAACTATTTTGAATGATCTTAGGATCCGTGACCCCGCCACTCGCGGCGACCGGAACGGCCCAGTTCTCTTCACCGCGCGCATCGATGGAAGCGATTTTCACCTCTGCGTTCTCCGCGCCCTGGGAAACGACATAGATCGTCTCGTCCAGCATTCGCATGGACACCGTCTCCGGGTTGAGGGCGCTGGCGGTTTTTAACTGCGTCCAGATCAGATTGCCGGTCGTATCGACGCGGCTGATCGCGACGCCATCTTGCAAGAACGTTCCCAAGACTGCGTCGCGATCTTGCGTCGGGCACGCGGCGTCCAGGCTCCAATTGCCTGGCAAATCCGGACGCACAGACTGTAATGGCGCGCCTGAAATATTGACCCATTGTATGGCTTCGACCGGGGTCGCAGAGAGATCCTGGCACCCCTTGTCTGCAATCAAGACGGCGCCGCCATCCAATTCGCCCACGCGCAGTGCTTCGAGCACGATCCCGCCATCATCGGACAAGACAAAACCACCCGCGCTTAAGAGCTTCGCCACAAGAACGGGGGTCGCCGACGCCCCCTGCCCGGCCGGTTGTCCAGGCGCGAAGTAGAAAATCCCCACAAAGAACAAAAGAGCCGAAACGACCGCTCCAGATGCGATCGCAATCCAGGTCGAGCGCCCAAACCGGCTTTGTTCGCTTTCGAGCGACTCAGCGTCCTCGTCGACCATTGCCTCAAACGATGCGTCGCAGGCGTCACATACAAGTCCCGTCGGCGTTTCTTTCAACTCCGCGAGGCAAATTGAACATCTCATACTTTACGTCCACCCAACAAAATCGTGACAAGCACAAAATTCTATCGTAGCTACGCGTAAGCATTTTTGAGACCACATGTATAGTTTTGGCATGCCATTACAAAAGACTGGCGAATGCACTGACCGCCTTGGGGACCTAGAAGGCACGTTTGCATGGACGAAAAACAATCAGAGTTTCGGTCGCTCAGCGGAGGGCAAAAAACCAGTCTCCGACGCCGACCGAAAACGCAAATCACGCCATCCAAGGTGGAGCCCTTGCCGAAAACACTGAGCACCGTGTCGGCGAAAATATGGGGGCTCGCCGAAGTCAAATCCTACACAATCGAAATGGTCGAAGAAGATTTGAGTAAATGCGGGCATCTCCGATTTTGACCCCCTCAGGTTCATGTAGCAGTTTCAGCCGGACAAGATTGTC
>JBCBBC010000097.1:0-4252 GCA_038532145.1 Pseudomonadota bacterium
TCTCCACAACGAATTTTGCACTGTCCAGACGACAGCAGAATATTTGACCCGAAGCGGGACGTAGCGAGCGGTCTGGTTCGCCTTGAACCGGACGCTCAGAGTGTCCGGCTGTTTTAGGGCGGAGCCTTTGCTAGTTGGAAGTTAATTGCTCTACAAGTTCATCAACGTCGCCCTCCGACGTTCGCCCATTTGTTATACACATGCGCAAGACAGGTTTCCCTTCCATTATTGCTTTTGACACCCAACTTCTGCCGAGGCGCTGAATTCGTTCAACATAGCTGTCTACCGCGTTGCTCCCTTCGGGCGGTGTAAGACATATAACCGCCATTTCGGACGAGTTTTTTCTCGACCAACCATGAGCAACCATCTTTGTGACAAAACGATCTGCCAATTCGAGGGCGTTTCGGACATGTCCAGCGTATCCATTCCAACCTGCCGCTCCGAGTGACAAGAACAGACGTAATCCGACGAAGCGGCGAGACCATTGAGCCGAGTTCGAATAAAAATCGTCCTCAGCATGGCTTTCCGGCATGTAACTCGCTGTGACGTGAAATGAATCCGCGAGGATGGCGGGTCTGGAGGTTAAGAACATTCCCGCTCCCATCGTCGTTGCAAACCATTTGTGAGCGTCGATCGTAATTGAGTTTGCTTTTTCGATGCCGTTCAGAACCGAGGCAGCTTGAGGACATGCTATCAACGCGCCGCCCCAAGCTGCATCGACATGAAACCAAATATCGTGGCCCGAGGCGAGCTCAGCACATTCTAGCAAGGGATCGACCATCCCGGCATTGGTTGTACCCGCCGTCGCCGCAATCATGACCGGCGTGTTGCCGGCAGCTAAGTCAGTATTGATTGCGTCAGACAAGGCCGAAGCGCTCATTCGTCCTTCGCCATCGGTCGAGATAAATCGAACTGAAGATCGGCCAATTCCGGTGGCGTGGGCAATTTTTAACCAAGCCAAGTGGCTTTCTTTCGATACGTAGATGATTGGCCGTCCCTGAAAGGCATCGCATCCGATGTCGCCATACTCGGGGTTTTTCGCGGTCAATGCGCAAAGAACCGCCGTATTGTTGGCCTCCGCCCCGCCACTGGTGAAATGACCCGACGCCCCCACCGGCAGGCCAACGCGAGCAGCGACCTGGCGGATAACGTGTTGTTCAATCTCAACAGCCTTCGGCGCATGTGACCAAACGCAAATCTGAGGATTGTATGCAGATGCAATTCGATCTGCGCATTCGGAAGGAAAGGTCGGGGCAGGATTGAAAAGCCCCATATAACCGGGGTGGGTCATATGAACGATGCCATCATCAAGCGACGACATTACCCAATCCATCAATTGCTCTAAATCCAACCCTTCGGCAAAGGAGAACGATTGTAGTTCATTTCGCCACTGCTCCGAAGGTGGATTGGGTGCAACGCTCCGATCGGTCTGCATTTTGGTTTTTTGAACTAGAGTTTTCGTCAATCGATCTTCGACCGCATGCATCGTTTCCATATTTGGAAACAAGGGTGTGTTCTTCGTCATGGAATGGTGCTCCGGATAGGTTCTTTCGATGCGATCATACAGCAGCTGGTCTCGCACCCGCCACCTGATACTTGCTGAGGTCGGAGAAGAGCATGCTAAGGTCTGCATTATGTTCAAATCATCCGAACGGTGAGCGTCCGAAACTTGCCCCTCACCAGTCGCTGAACCTATGGCGCAAAGCGCCCGAAGTAAGCCACTAAACCAACGGTGTCGAAGCGGACGTAAACTTGAATTGTCGTCCCGGAAAGTGCGCAGCACTTGTAAGGGGCCCAGTTGTTCTAGGTCCCGGTTCTCCACTTCGCTACGGCCGGGATGACAAACGCTTTTTGGACTGTGTGCTAAAGTCCGCTTTTGATCCAAACAGACATAACATCAGACGCTTCGCTCCCCACACAAAAGGGCTTTGTTATATTTGTTCCACGGCGTGGCGATGCCCATGATCGAAAAAGCCCAGGCTTCCAGCAATGATGTTGCACAGTCTTGCAACACGTTCCAAAAAGGGGCTCCACGGCGCAATCATTTGAGCGCTGATGCGGGACATGGGTAAGAGGGAATCATTCCAATGCGCTTAAGCTTTAAGATCTTGATTGGCATAGTGGTCGTCATTCTGCTGGGCGGACTCGCCGGGTCGCTCATCTTGCCGAAACTGAATGACCGTCAGGTTCGCGGCGAAATTGAATTGCCGATTCTCGACGCGCCGGTACGGGTCGTCCGCGATTCAAATGCGACGCCCTATATTTACGCAGACACGCTTATAGATGCGATCCGGGCCCAAGGCTTCGTGATGGGCCAGGATCGACTGTTTCAGCTGGAAATTGCCAAGAGAGCAGCCTCAGGACGGCTTGCGGAAGTTCTGGGAAGCGGCCCGCAAGATGCGATTCTGAACCTCGATCGAGAGGCTCGGACAATCGGGTTCCGTCGCCTGGCAGAACGGCAATTCGAGCAACTGACGCCAGACTCCCGCGAGATTGTCTCCGCTTATGTCGATGGATTGAATGCTTACATCACCACACGTCCGGACACACATCCGATGGAGTTTGGGCTTGCAGGGTTCGAACCCGAGACGTGGACGGAAGCGGACGTGCTCAGTTTCATGTTCTATATGGGTTGGGGAAGTTCCGCCAATTTCGATGCAGAGCTCATGGCCCACGAACTCATTCAGGCCGTTGGATCGGAAACCTTCGAAGAAATTGCCCCTATCGCCATTAATCCGGATGCTGACTCAGACCTGCCGGGTCTCCGCGGCGCATCTATATCAACAACTCCGCGCTGGGCAGGATCGACCGCTGCCCCGTTTGGATGGACAGAAAAAGGCTGGCGCCAGCTTGGCTATGGCGGCAGCAATAACTGGGCCGTGACCGGCCAAAAGGCAGGGCAGCCCGCCGCAATTGTCACCAATGACCCGCACCTGGACAGCCGCTCGCTGCCCGGACCGTGGCACCCGGTCGGCATCATCACGCCAGAGTTCCGCGTCGTCGGTGTCTCGACGGGACATCCAGGCATCGTTGTGGGGCGCAATGAGCATGTCGCCTTTGGGGTCACCAATGCCTATGCCGATGCGGTCGATGTCTATGTTGAAACCTTAGATCCGGCCAATCCGGATCATTATCTGGAGGGCGCGCAGTCTTATCCATTCGAGACTGTGACAGAGATTATTCGGGTGAAGGATGAGGCCAGCAATGAAGGCGTGCGAGAAGAAGAGCTGATCGTCAGAACAACTCATCGCGGGCCTGTCATATCGGATCTGTCCAGCCGACAAATCGGCGACTCTGTCCTCACAGTCCGGTGGGCATCGGCGGAATATATGGGCAGCGATCTCGGCCTTGATGCGATTATGCGTGCGACATCGATCGAAGAGGCGCTCGACGCAATCAGCCTGGTGCGCACGGTATCGCTCAACTTTGTCGTCGGGGATACAAGCGGACGCATTGCCCGCCGTGCGAGCGGCGCCGCGCCCATTCGCTTGCGCGGCGATGGAATGACGCCATTTCCGGTGACGGATGAACAGGACAATTGGGGCGGGCAGATTCCCGCCGATCAAATGCCTGGCGAAATCGATCCGCAACGGGGCTGGACCGGCACGGCCAATCATATGACGGCGCCGGCGGATTATCCCTATGTCTATACAACCTTTGCCTCTCCCGGGTATCGCTATCGACGGATGTCTGAATTGCTCGCGGCGTCCGCGGTGACGGCCGAAGAGTTATGGTCAACGCAATACGATACGTTGAATGTCTTCGCGCGTGACCTCACGCCCATTTACGTCGCCGCATGGACCGCATCGGAGGATCCGACTCTGCAAGATCTCGCGACGCTTCTGGGTGACTGGGATTTCCATGATCGAGAGGACAGTCTCGCCACGACGGTGTTCCAGGAGACAACAAGGCATTTGGCGCGCATGACATTTGAAGATCAACTCGGCAGCGACATGACCGAGCTGTACCTGTCCAACTGGTATGTCTGGCAAGAACGGTTTGGATTGACGGTCCAGGCTGGCACGTCATCCTGGTTCGACGACATTCGCACGACGGAGACAGAAGACTTGCAGGACCTCATTCGTCTCGCCGGTCTGGCCGCCATTGATCGTTTGTCCAGCACGTACGGCACAGATCGCTCCAAGTGGAAATGGGGTCGTGTCAATCAAATGCGCTTTGTCGGCCCCCTGCGCCGAGATGGCTTGGCGGGATCGCTGACCGGCAATCGCAATATTCCCATGTCCGGGTCCGG
>JBCBBC010000098.1:0-4034 GCA_038532145.1 Pseudomonadota bacterium
CAGAGTCCGGGGGAATGGTATTTGATCAGTGCCCGCCGTTGCAGCAACATCTCGCCGTCGCGGTTAAAGCCGAGCACGGAAAAAGCTCGGTGCAGTGCACCGCTCTCATGCGCGGCGAGCTTTGCTGCCGTGCCGATCTCGCGGTCCTCGCGATCAACGAGGATGACCTGTTCCGCAGCATCATTCATTCTGCTTCTCCAAACCTTGCTCGACAAATTCCATCGACCAGAAGCATATGTGGGACAGTCAATGCGGCCAGTCCGACGAACACAATCTGCAGAGTGGACTGTTGTATCGTGAGCTTGTCGGTCAGGGCGATGAATGCCAGCCCGGCTACAAGCAGCGTTAAGACAGTAAACCCGGCTGTGTATGCCGCTGCGCGTGACCTGTCAGATGGTGGTACCGACCGGATCACGCGACCGAAATGAGTAGGGCTATGCAGCGCGCAAAAATAGATCCCAAAATAGACCAGAGGCGGCAATGCCCAGGCGAACAAGACAATGCCGGCGACAGTTGCTATGTCGGCCCAGCGTTGTTGGGCCGGCGGGCGCCGGCGAACGAGCATAGCGAAAACGCCAATCGCCGCCACCGGCGCCCAGACCTGCAAAATCGGAACGAGGCTGCCCGCTGACGCCCCGGATATGGCCTCGAACAGACTTGCCACATCGGTCGGATGAAAGAACGATGGCAGGCTCAAAAGCAGACCTCCGAACAACCAGCGTTCAACCTGGTCCCGAGCGTTAGCATCTGCCCCGAAATGCCAGGCTGAAATGATCAGGAATGCAAGCAGAGACAAAGTCGGCATCAACACCCAAACACCGATCACGCTTAACGCAACAAGAGCGTAAATGCCTACGAAAGCTGCGAAGCCCCTGGTTGTTCGCCACAATCCGTCTCGCCTTGCGATATAGGCATCAATCGCGCCATGCGGCAGTCCGAGAAGGGCGACTGCGATCCCGAGCACAACGATCTGTAAGGTAATGCTGAGCGAAGGCACGAGTAGAAGTGCGACCGAAACTGTCATTCCGGCGAGAAGAAAATTCGACGGCGCACTATTCCAGGTCATGTCGCGACCTGATGATCTGCTCGGTCGATCTCCGGCATCCCCGCAAGCAATGCGCGCACAAAAGGCGCTTTCGGCAGGGCCGAGATAACTTTCAGCCACAAGTGCAAAGACGGTGATTGCGACATGAACCGACCAAATTCGTCTCCCGACAACTGGTCCGAGATGCGGGCAAACCAGTCTGCAGCCGCGTGCGGAGACCGGGTCATCGCTGCCAGGAAGATCGCGTCCATCTTGCGCTCCAGTGGCGACCCGAACGGCTTTTCCGATAGTCGACGACCAGAAGCTAATTCCTCTGCCGTCGACTCTGCCCAGGCTTGAATACGCAAAAAGCCATATCCCGAAGAGGCGCGCAAAACGCCTGCGGCCTGTCCAGCGCGGAACACCCGGGCAGATGGATGCGGGCTTTCCGGCGTTTGCCCCATCGGGAGGCACCCACGCTCGCGGCGCTGGATCTTCGTCTTGGTCTTGAAAGCTGTCCGCAAGTCTCGCTCAAACTCGCGGTCGAGGGTGTCTGGGGCGATCTTGCGCAGGGCAAAATGCGTGGTCTGGATCAAGGCTGTATGCGCGGTCATTGGCAGCGTATAGGTGAATTTCAGACCAGACCTGTCGCTGGTCATTTGCTCCATCAAGCCAGCGACAGACGGATCGAAACATGCCTCATCTGTCTCCACTTCAGCGCCGCTGAAGATTTGCCACAGCGTCGCCTGATCGTGTTGTGGCGACCGAGGTCGTGTGTCGATGACCCGGCGGGCCGAAATGGCACCCGCGGTTGTTTCGATTTGAACGCGGTCGTCCTGATCCGACATCGCTCCCGCGGTGACACCGGTCAGCAGTTCTATATTCGAGCGATGGGCAATCTTGGCGAGATGAGCGTAATAAAAATCATCTGACCTGATCTGTTGGTAGGATAGTCTGGCGCCGGTATGTCGAATAGCTTGCCGGAGCGTTGATAATTGCCACTGCGACCAGCGTTTGGAAACTAAGTCTGAAAGCTCATGCTGAGCGTTAGCCCAGAAGCACCAGGTTCGATCATGGCTGTACATTTTGCGGGGCTCGATGATGACGGCACGTTTGGAATATCCATGCCGGATCAACTCCCGCGCCAGAGAAAGCCCCGCGCAGCCAGCGCCAAGGATGGCAAGATCGTAGGAATCGCTCAAGTCACCGCCTCGTGAACACCGGTCAGACCGGACAACGGACCATGTAAGTCTGCGTTGTGGCTACTTGATCTGTGATGCAGACGACGTTGCGTAAGATAAGTGGTTGCCGCAGCGCTCGCGACTGCGATCTTCTCTGGGGTGCCGACCACCGTGCGCCCGCGCCAGACGGCGAAACCTTTGCGCTGTAATTTGACGCCGATCTGTCGGTAGACGCGCGCAGCGATCAGAATTGCCAGTCTCGATCTTGATGGTAGGAACCCGAACCCGTCATAGGCGCTTTCATAATAAATCTCCGCCAGCTGGATCAAACGCTCTGCCGCAGCTTGAAGGTCCATTTTCAAGGAAGCGTCCGGATCGGCAATGTCTGCCGCGGAAGCGCCATTCAGCCAGGCCGCGGGCACGTAGCGACGTCTATTCTCTGCGTCTTCCTGAATGTCACGTGCGATATTGGTGAGTTGCATCGCGATGCCGAGATCTATCGCGAACGGCGCCGCGAGAGGATCATCGACATCCAGCACACAGCACATCATCAAGCCAACTGTGCCGGCGACTTTGTACGCGTATCGTAACAGGTCTGATACGGTCTCGAACGCAACTGTTTCCAGATCCGAAGCAACGCCATCAACTAGAGCGATCGCCGCGTCGAGATTGATATTGGTTTCCCGGACAAGATCGAGAAAGTCGGCAATCCGGGGAGACGCTGGATGCAATCCGGCGAGCTCTGATTTGACCTGGTCAAGAACCTCCTTGGCTTTCCGTGGATCAGTCGCGTCGTCAGCCACATCGTCGACATATCTGCAGAACGCGTACAATCGGGCCGCCCGCTGTCCCTGAATTTCGGTCAGAAATGCGCGCGCAAAATTGAATGAGCGCCCATTCTTACGCAAAATCTCAGCGGCGGACTCTTGAGTGGAGGCCGACATCGCATAAGCCATTACTCCGCCGCCTGTAAACGATGGAAGTCGCGCGATAGTTCGGCTGGCGGACCGATGAGTTTGTCCAGTACCTTGGCTGAAGACACCACGCCTGGCAGCCCAGCGCCGGGATGCGTGCCGGCCCCGACTAGATACAAATTATCAGGCCCCTCTGCCTTGTTATGGAACCTGAACCAGGCTGATTGTGTGAAACTTGGTGCGATCGAAAATCCAGCGCCGGCAGGACTGAGATAGTCATGCGCAAAGTCTTCCGGGGTCATCCAGAAATCATGTACCAAATGATCCTTGAGGTTCGGCAGCATGGTTTCTTGCAGCGCCGCGACAACCCGATCGCGGAGCATACTGCCTTGCGTTTCCCAATCGACATCGCCTTGCAGATTTGGCACCGGGACGAGCGCATAGAAGCTGTCACATCCGTTCGGGGCAAAGCTTGGATCTGTCGCGGTTGGCCGATGCAAATAGAGCGAGAAGTCATCGGCCAAAACCTTGCGGTTGAAGATATCGTTTAAGAGCGCCTTGTAACGCGGTCCAAGCCAGATAGTGTGATGTTCGATCTCCGGATATGTCGTATCCGTCCCGAAGAACAAAACGAAAAGGCCCATCGATTTTTTGGCGAACTTTGCTTTGACTTTTGCAGAGCGGTCAACGTCAGTGGATGGCACCATGTTCTGATAGAGATGCGCTGGGTCGACGTTGGAGACGACCAGATCACAGTCGACGTGTTCACCACTCGCCAGTTCCAGGCTGGTAATATTGGCATTCTCGCTGTGCAGGCGAGTGACGGTTTCTCCCAAGCGGATCTGGATTCCCTGTTCCGACATCAGTCTCGAAAACGCATCGACCAGTGCGCCAGTACCGCCCATCGCGAAATGC
>JBCBBC010000099.1:0-3543 GCA_038532145.1 Pseudomonadota bacterium
GTCCGTGGAGAAAATCAAGTCGGTGAAGATCGGTGAGGCGGCAATATGTTCGCCCAGGGGATTGGCCGCCGACGGATCAATCTGGGCCAATTTCTCAAGCTTGTCGGCCATTTCCAGCGCGGTCGCCGCATTGCCCGCGAATTGCGAACTGGCCACAACGAAGTGGACATTATGCGGATAATAGACGCTGCCATAGACTGCAGCATTGTCGGTCGCGGCGATATAGGCCTCATCCGCAGCGATCGCGGCAATATTGGACTCGTGCGACTTCTTCCATTTGCCGAGCCGCAAATAAATGTGCGACGGCATATGTACCAAATGGCCGATGCCCATATCCTGAGCCAGCAACCGGTCGGCATAGGCTTCAGCACGGAACGGGTCGACCGAGGACTCGGTGATATGGATGTAAAGATGAATGGCCGGGGCATAATCCGGGTCAATCGCCAGCGCCATTTCAATCAGTTCCAGCGTGCGCGCCGTGCGGCCTTTCGGTTCGCGGGCGCCGACTTGCCAATAGTCCCAGGGCTGGGTGTCCATATTCGCTTCGGCGGCGAGGGACAGGATGAATTTGTCTTCCGGAAACGCCTGCGCGACGCCGTCCATTGCCTCGGCAAAGGCGCCGGCATTTTCAGCCACAGCCTCATCCTCAACGCCATAGCGGGTGCCCAGCGCTTTGATGAGTTTGGCTTCTCGCTCATTCGCGCCATCGAGGAGATCCAGGGCCTTGCCGGTCGCGACCAGGCCGGCGGCGCCGCGACTGGCGTCATAGGGGATGTTGATATTGCTGCCAAAGGACAGGCCTTCGCCCCAGAAACACATAGCGCAATTCGGATCGCTGGCTTGCGCCTTGCGGAAAGAGGCAATCGCCTCATCATGATTGAAATTGGCCATATGGGCCAAGCCATGGTCGAACCAGAGCTGGGCTTCGCGGCTCGCGGTCGAAATGGGGTAGTGAAAATGGTCCGTCACCGCGCCGGGCAGGCGGAATGGTTTGCCATAATCAAAGCCGGGATTGAGATTGGCCGCAGTTTCCAGCGCGGTGGCAGAGGCCTGCGTGGTGCGGCCGCTGCACATGCTTTGCGACAGCGTCACCGGGTCGATAAAGGGTTGGGATTCAGCCTCGGCGACGTCGGTCTCGGCTGGCTCTGATGAGACGCATGAGGCGAGCCCCAGTAGCCCCGCGCTCAGCCCAATGAGTTTGAGTCTTGTGAATGTCATGTTCCGTCCTCCCTGTGGGGCTCTCTACCACAGATTGTGCTTTTCGTTAACCAAACCCGGCGCGACTGCAGCAAGGCTTTGCAATTGCGGCGTGCACGATTAGACCCGCGCTAAGCCCATAACCCGAGAGAGTTCAGCATGCGCGATGGTGGTCGGATAGCAGCAGCAATGGATGTCCTGAGCGACGTCCTGAACCGGCATCAGCCGGTCAAAGTCGCCGCCCGCGACTGGGGCAAGCGCGCCCGCTATGCCGGGTCAAAGGACCGGGCCTGGGTATCAGGCCTGGTGCTGGATGCGCTCCGCAAACGCAACTCCATCGCCCATGCCATGGATGACAACACGCCGCGCGGGCTCATCCTCGGGGCGCTGAGCTTTGCTTGGAACTGGGACATTCGCAGGATTGATGATGCGATGGATGAGCCGCATGCGCCGAGCGCCCTGACCTTGAAAGAGCGCGAACATCTGGTCATGGCGCCAGACGTTACGGCAGAGCCGCATGTCGCGGGCGATTATCCGGAATGGATGACCGCGCATATGCAACGCGCCTTTGGCGAGCTGGCGGCGGTTGAAGGGCAGGCCATGGCCGTGCGCGCTGATGTTGATTTGCGGGTCAACACACTGAAAGTTGATGCTGAGAAAGCGGGCGGGCCCTTGCGCAGCGCCAAGGCGGAGCCGTCTCGGCTGCTCCATAATGCCTATCATATTCCCGCCCGCGACCCATCGCAGCGCGAGGCCAGCCTGGACAATATCCCGGCCTATTCGAAAGGATGGGTCGAGGTCCAGGATGCCGGGTCACAAATCGCGGCGGCGGCGGCAAATGCGCAACCGGGGGAGCAAGTGCTCGATTATTGTTCCGGCGGCGGGGGCAAGACGCTGGCGCTGGCCGCGGCGATGGGCGGCAAAGGCCAGGTCTTTGCTTATGACATTGATGGCAGGCGGTTGAGTGCGATTATCCCGCGCCTGAAACGCTCCGGCGCGCATAATGTGCAATTGCTGCATCCGCGCGAACCTGAGGCTCTGGAAGCCCTGGAACGACAGATGGATTGCGTCTTTGTCGATGCGCCATGCACCGGAACGGGCACCTGGCGGCGGCGGCCCGACACGAAATGGCGGGTCAAACCAAAATCGCTCGAAACCCGGATCGAGCAGCAGGATGAAGTGCTCAGCAAAGCCGCGCTTTATGTGAAGCCCGGCGGGCGATTGCTCTATGCGACCTGTTCTTTCCTGGTCGAAGAGGATGAGGACCGGGTCGATGCTTTCCTGGCCGCGCATCCGGGCTGGGTCCAGGAAGATGCGGTTCAGCATGCGGCGGCCAGCGGTCTGCTGACCGATGAGGGGGTTGCCAGCATCAAAGCCGGGCAGGGCCCCGCCGGGAGTGTCCGCCTGACCCCGCGCAGCGCCGGCACAGACGGCTTTTTCTTCGCCATGTTGAGGCGGCAGGGTTAACGCGGTCGAGGCAAATTAACCGCCTGTTTTGGCGTGAAATTCAGCCCAATCTGTCATTTTGGCGACTTGGGGAGGATTGCGTTCATGTCCGTCAGCACAAAAGATGGTGTCACCACGCTAAAACCAACTGCCTGGAAATGGTTCGCCGGCGCGCTCGCCGTGTTCTTTCTCGTTCCGGGGTTTGGCTGGATGGTTGCCGGTGTGTTCGTGCTGATGGCGCTCGGCAATTTGCAGAATTTGAAACTGTCCCCGCAAGGCCTTCGCGTGCGCAATTGGTGGTCTGTGAAAGAGTATGCGTGGACCGATATTGGCGACTTCCGGATCTATAAGGTTCGCTCGGGCCTCGTCACAGCGGCCAATATGGTGTCCTTCACGCAGGCTCAAAAAGAGGGCAGCATGATGGGCAGCGCCGCAAAAATGCTGGTTGGCGGAACCGATACCGTGCCTGCGGTGGGTATGAAAGCCGATAGACTGGTGCAATTGATGGAAGCCTATAAACGCGGCTTTGTTCCGAGTGATACCGTTGAGGAAGAGATGAAACTTCCGCCGACTCTGCCAATCTTCACACCGCCTGAAGCGACGAAACCCGCGCCGGTGAAACGCGAGAAAGCGCGGCCTCGCGCCGTCCCGGCAACGCCGCGGGCGCAAAACCGGGCAACGTCGAAACAGCCCAATCTGGGCGGTTCACGCAAGACTGCCGGTCCGCTGGTTCAGGAAGGTGGCGGTCTGTTTGGGCGGCGTCGATCGGATTCTCCGTTCGGTTCCTGATCTGCCGTGGTTGAGGCCAGCGCGGGACTCAGCTAAAGGGCCGCATGGCTGATCACAAACATGAACGCGCACTGATTATCGACTTTGGCAGTCAGGTGACGCAGCTCATCG
>JBCBBC010000100.1:0-3232 GCA_038532145.1 Pseudomonadota bacterium
CCTGATTGTAAGCGCGCCGTTGGATATCCGACGTTTCCGCAAGCACACCTATGCTACCAATAAGAATGTTTTGAATGGTCACTTATTTAGTCTCCTCGTCTCGATACGTAAGGAAACGCGCGATGGTTTATTGGGAGAGCGGGTTTCTTCTCTGACGGTTGCGGCAAAACATCCAAACGTCTTTGAATGGCAAACACTTCGCGAGTGAAAGTCTATCCGGGAGTTTCCGTTGGAAATTTATACGCTTCGAGAAAACAGAGACGCGGTCGACATCAGGTTTACGCTGTAATTCTCTGTGCGCCGAGATGGAACATCGGCGCAATGTGTCGTGATGCATCTGAACAAATAAATCGAACACGTTCGCATACTCAACGAGGCACTGATCAACTGTGGCTAGCTCGTGAAGAGACACTTGCTTTCATGCGAGTTCAACGCTGTCTTCAGGAAGCAAAAAACAAATTTTGCGACATTGTGGCGCAGGCCCTTGTGTGAGTGGTGCCACTGCGTCCGATCTCTAAATATCCCACGAAAGATCGGTAAGATGCTGATATATAACGTTATTTAAAATATATGTGATCTAGGATACAAGATGTTTCGTACGCGCGCCCAAGACACTCGCAGGATCGAGAGCCAACGCTGACGAAAACCTGGATCCTCCTCGAATGAGACATAGCTCGCCGATCACGGGATGTTTCCCGGGCCTTAAAGGAGGGTCAAATGTTTGAAATATTGGGGAGCCTATCCCCCGACCAATATACACTCGTGTATAATTCGTTCTCGTTCGGAGCGGCGACATTCGCTGCTGCGACGATTTTCTTTTGGCTCGGCCGCTCGCAAGTCGCGCCAGAGTACAAGACTGCTATGACAATCACCGGTCTGGTGACCTTCATTGCCTTTTACCATTATCTGAGAATATTCCAGAGCTTTGACGCGGCTGTCGTATTGGACGCCGGCGCGATCGAGGCGACAGGGAAAGAGTTCAACCGCGCATATAGATATGTCGATTGGCTGCTCACGGTTCCGCTTCTCCTCATAGAGTTAATCCTCGTAATGCGGCTTTCACGCTCCGAGACTGTTTCAAAAAGTGTAACGCTCGGTGGTGCAGCAGCATTGATGATCATTCTGGGTTACCCAGGAGAGGTTTCCGGTGGTATCGACAATACTCGATTGATCTGGGGCGCACTCTCGATGCTGCCGTTCCTCTACATCGTTTACACGCTCTATGTGGGCCTCGGTGAAGCAATCAATCGTCAACCAGACGACGTCAAAGGCCTCGTAAGCCTTGCACGTAATGTGACTGTTTTCTCCTGGTTCTTCTATCCGATCGTATATTTCGCACCGTTCGTCATTGATATGGAAGGTTCGTCTTCATTCGTCGTGATTGAAGTTGGGTACACAATTGCCGACATCATCGCGAAAGCGGCATTTGGCGTGCTCATTTACACAATTGCAGTCCGCAAATCTGAAGCCGAACGGTCTGGTGCACCAGCCCTCAGTGCAGCGGAGTAACATACCTACTTCCGGCACCCGCACTCATTATTGTGCGGGTGCCGGAACACTCAGCTCACGAACAGACGTAGCCCTACAATTGTATAGCGGCCAAGCACGCGGAGGATTGAGAAATGCAAGATAAAACTAGTGAAACATTGCTGCCCGGGGTTGAGCGGTTGATGAGCGAGCTTACCACGTTTTCAAACGGGGAAGCCTCTAGGGCTGCTTCCGATCACCTGGAAAGTGGTGGAAAGCGTGTCCGGGCTCGACTCGCTCTTAATGCTTCAACGTCTCTTGGCCTGTCACCGATCAAATCAATTGCTATCGCTGCGGCCTGTGAACTAATTCACAATGCGTCTCTCATTCACGATGATATACACGACAAGTCTGAAACACGGCGCGGTAAAGCAGCAACCTGGGCTCGCTTTGGGAGTGGGACAGCGATCTGTGCAGGTGATCTGCTGATCTCAGCAGCATATGCGGCGATTGCACGAACTCAATCAGCGTCCATGCCTCAACTTCTCACTCAAACCCATCGACGAGTTGCTGAGGTCATTTCAGGGCAGTGTGAAGACCTTCTTGCTCAGTCGACAGACTCGCTCAGCCTGGATCTCTACGAAACAATTGCAAAATCAAAATCAGCACCCTTGCTCGCTCTACCGGTCGAACTGGCTTTAATAGAAGCCGGACATCAACAAGCGAGTGAGCAAGTAGGCTATGCTGCGGACGCTTTCGCGCTCGCGTATCAGATCGCAGATGATATCGAGGACATCTCGAACGATATTATTCAAGGTCAACCAAACATCATCTCGGTGCTTGGGGGACAAAACGCATCGTCCTCTCAGGGTGAACAAGCTCGTCAGATCGCGGTTGAAAACTATCGATTAGCGGCCCACTTCGCTAATCAGCTCCCACGCGGCAGCGGATCGCTACTATCCGCCTACGCTCGGAAAGGACTAGCGACGATCTTGCCTGTGGGAGAAGCTGCATGAGCCGCGCAGCGATCATTGGCGGAGGATTCGGCGGCATCGCTGCGGCGCTACGAATGCGTGCGAAAGGGTACGATGTCACGGTCTTGGATCGTTGTTCACGGTTGGGCGGCCGGGCTCAGGTGTTTGAACGTGATGGCTTTCAATATGATGCCGGGCCGACTGTGATTACTGCGCCGTTTTTGTTTGAAGAACTGTTTGAGCTCTTCGGCAAAGACATCCGAGATTATGTCGACATTGTTCCACTCAATACCTGGTACCGGTTCCGTTACCCCGATGGCGACGTTTTCGATTATGGCGGGACGGTCGACGATACGCTTCGGGAGATTCGACGGATTTCTCCGGAAGATGAAGCCGGCTATCTCTCGCTTTTAAAGGAATCGCGCCGTATTTACGAAATCGGGTACGAGCAACTTGCCGATCAACCTTTTCACTCGTTTACCGAAATGGCAAAAATCACGCCACAAATGCTGAATTTGGGGGTCCGACGGTCGGTTTGGGATCTGGTTTCGTCGCACCTCAAACATGACAAACTGCGACAGGCCTTTTCGGTGCAACCCCTGCTCGTTGGCGGGAATCCGTTCGATACGACTTGCATCTACAATCTCATCCACTTTCTCGAACGGGCGCACGGCGTACATTTTGCGATGGGCGGGACAGGTGCCCTGGTTGATGCGTTTTCGAGGCTGATGTCGGAACAGGGGATTCAGATCCGATTAGGAGAAACCGTCACGCGCTTGCATAGCGAGAAC
>JBCBBC010000101.1:0-3215 GCA_038532145.1 Pseudomonadota bacterium
AGCGCAGCTTTTGCCGCGGTCTTTGAAGGCGCGTCGCAGCTCGATGAAAACTCACTGACCATTTTTGATGGCGAGAATTTGAAATGTGGCAAGGCCATCTTCGGGGCGTTTAATTGCTGTAAGGATGAGGGCATCCTCAACGATATTGGCCTCAACCAATGCAATGCTGATGAGCAACGGCTCGCTCAAAGCCAAGGCCTGCACGAGTGCACCTATGTTGGAACCTATTGCTCGGACAAAACCTTCTTTGGGGTCTGCCTGAAAAAGCAGCGATCGTATTGCTGTCATGGATCCAGGCTCTCGCGCATCATCACCGAACAAGGCCGCGCGCAGCTGGGCCGTTCTTACGGGGACGCTAAAAACCCAGACTGTTCAGGCTTTACTGTGGCCGAGTTCGCCTCGCTCGATATCGGGGCGATGGACCTCTCAGAATTCTATGCAGACCTCGAGAATTCGCTGACCATTCCAGACCCAGCCACCGCCTCCGCGGTCATTCAAAGGAGGCTTCCAAACCATGGTAACTAGACCAATCATTTGCGCAGGCGTTGCGTGTCTTTTCCTTGCAGGCGCAGCTGCGGAAGATTCAGAAACCGGTCCCACCTATTGTGACCGGGATCTTGGTTATCACTTCTATTGTGACCCGGCAGAGACGCCGCCGGAGGTCGTGCCAGAACCTGTCATCGTCGAAGTTCTGGAATTGTCGCCATCAGAACGCCTCGCCGAAGAGCGGGCCATTTTTGAGAATGCCAAAGCTGCTATGGTGTTGGATCCAACGCCTGAAAACGTTGAGACCTATATGCGGCTTCAAAAACGCTGGGTCGACAATTCGGCCTTTATGACCTCGCAATGGAAGCGTGTTGTTTGGGCCAATCCTGATCTCGACCCATCAGTGGAATGGCCGACAAGCCAATTAGGCCGACAGGCAGAACAAGAGATTGAGCGCGCTGCTGAGAAGGCGAGTATCGACGCGGTCAAAGATCGATACGGGATCTTTTATTTTGGGGCTGGAGACTGCGACTTCTGCGCCGTCTACGAACAAATCCTAGCTGGATTTGCGGACCGGCATGGCGTCACGATTTTGCCGGTCTCGACGGATGGCAAACCGCTCAAAGGGTTTGATGCGTATCAGATCGACACCGGCCAGCGCACTTCTATGGGGATCGCAGATGTTACCCCAGCGCTCGCACTTTTCGATAGCGAGACCGGGGACGTCATTCCCGTTGGCTACGGAATGCTGACGATCTCAGAACTCGAATACCGCATTCGTGCGCTCACCAAGCTTGAAACTGGCGAGGAATATGGAGTCTCCAAAAATGTCATGGATTAAGCCAATTGCGGCGCTTGCCGCTTGTTTTTCTGTCGCTGCGACACCCGTTGCTTCGTCCCAGGTTGGCCAAGACATGGCCGACTTCTGGCAAGACCTAAACGGCTATGGAAATGTCTCGGGGCCAAGCTCCCATGACCTTCAACGGGGCGGCTATTACACGCTTGGGCAAATCTATCTTCGTACGCCTCGTAAAACGCTTGATCCGATTGACATTCAGTTCCCTTCATATCGCGCAGGTTGCGGCGGCATTGATCTCTTTGCAGGCGGCTTCTCCTTTATCGACGCAGACGAGTTTATCGATTTCTTGCGCGCGGTCGCAGCCGATAGCGCAGGTCTCATCTTCAAAGCCGGTATCGATGCGGTGAGCCCAGAGCTTGGCGGGATCCTCGCCGATCTCGAAGAACGCGCCAACACGATCAATTCGTGGAGCATGGATAGCTGCGAAGCTGCCCAAGGCCTACTCGGGGAAGTTCATGACCGCGCCCAAGGAAAGTCAGATTATCTTTGCCGGATCTCAGGCCTCGCTTCCGGTGTCTATGATGATGCGGCGGATGCGCGGCAAAAGTGCGGAATGGATACCGGCAAGCAGGGGGTGATCGCTGCGGCCGGTCCAGAGTTCTCGCGTCAGAATGAAGAGAATATCAACCGGGTTTGGCTCGCGCTGAAAGATGCGCGCCTCACCACCAATCAGGAATATGCAGAGTTCTTGATGTCCATGGTCGGCATGAAGATCATCTATGCCGAGGACGTGAGCACAACGGTCCCAGCGTTTCCGCCCATTCCGATGACAACCGACGCTTTCAACGCATTGCTCGATGGCGGGACATTGCCCGTCTATCGCTGCGATGAAACGGATCAGTGCCTGAGGCCTACTCGGGCAGATATTATTATTCCCGCGGACGAAGGATTTAGAAGCCGCGTCGATACTCTGCTTGGCAGCATTACCGATAAAGCTCGAACGCGCACGGCGCTGACCCAAGAAGAGGTCGACTTTGTAAATCTGGCGCCGATGCCGGTTTATAAAATGCTGGTGGTCCATACCCAATACAACAATCAAGCCGGCAACCCTCTCTCAGCGTACTCGGACGTAATCGCAGGTGTCCTAGTTGTTGAATATCTCGAACGCGGGCTCGACGCGATCGAAGAGGCGCTCAAAGCCGAAGGGCGGATAAGCGTCTATGACAGTGAACAAGTCCAATCGACCATTACCAGCGTGCGCGCCAAACTTCGAAACCGCCGCACGATCGCCGCAACCGAGATTGGCGGATGGCTGGCAATGATGGAACAGACCCAAACCTTAGAGCGGATCATTGCGGGCCGACTTTCAGTCGACATGCAAGGCTCTCTCAGATTTGCAGAAGTGGTCCAGGCACGATGATGATTGGACTTGAACACCTTTCCCAAGAAGAACGTTGCTCACGCGAACATCGGCTAGACGCGTGTATCCGCGCAGAGGTGGAAGACAGTATGGATCTGTCGCTTACAGATAACCCTCATAATGCGCGGCTTTGGGAGAAGATCTGCAATCTCACCGATGATTGGTCGGAGCGACTGGCCCTCATTGATGCGCAGCTCTGTGTGGTCGTTTCTTTTGGAGAAATGATGGTGTCCAAAGGCGTGTTTGGTCAGCGCCATTTGGAAAATGCCGCATCGCTCCTTTCTGAATTCTTAGTGCTCGATCACACCCAGCATCCAAAACACCGAGCGTCGCGGGCGCGCCTCTTGAAAGACAGGCTTGCTGACATCTCGTTGGGGGCAGGCGAACGCCGCGCCCTTCGATTGCTTGAGACAAGGATCGATCTCGAGCTTCAGCTTCTTGACGGAGCGGTTTGATGGAGGTCATAGTCACCGGCGGCGGTGCTTTCATCGTCGATGTTTTGAATGCGGT
>JBCBBC010000102.1:0-3207 GCA_038532145.1 Pseudomonadota bacterium
CGGTCGAGCTCATGCCGATGGAATTGATGATCT
The DNA here is from genome assembly GCA_038532145.1 of Pseudomonadota bacterium. Lineage (GTDB taxonomy): Bacteria > Pseudomonadota > Alphaproteobacteria > Caulobacterales > Hyphomonadaceae > Henriciella. The sequence continues at coordinate 34 of JBCBBC010000102.1, forward strand.
TGTCCATGGCCTGGGCGAAATCCTCGGTTTCGAGCGTGGCGCCGACATCTTCCAGCCGGCCTGAAAAGGCAAAGGATTCAATATCCGGTACCACTTCATTCAGGCTGTAGAGCAGCATCAGGAAAAAGCGCACGACGCGCGCGACCGATCCGGAGACATCGCAGACGGCGACAATCTTGGCCCGGTCCCGCTTGGTCTGTTTCCAGGCGAGGTCAAACGGCACACCATCAAAGCCGGCATTGGCCCGCAGCGTTTTGCGTACATCCAGCTGACCGCGATTCTTCTTGCGCCGCCGCCGCGAGTGTTTGACCGCCAGGCGTTTGGCAATTTTCTGCACCAGCGCCTGCATCCGATTGAGGTCACGCACGTCCAACGCAGTCAGCGCCGTTTCGGCCAGCACGTCTTCCCGAAAGGCCAGCGTGGCGCCCGCGCCATAGGTTTCAAAGGCCTGCTTGGCATGTTCGCGGGCGCGGCCGAACATGTCCTTGCGGCCTTCGATCAGCTCTTCAGCCCGGGCCTGTCCGTGGTCTGTGCGTTCGCGAAACGCGTCCATCATTTCGCGCTCAAGGCGTTCAATGCCGAGCGATTTCATCATTTGCTGAGCATAATAAGAAACCTGGGTCGAGAACCGAATCTCCTGTAGCCCTGCCTCCAGCCCGGCCCGTTCCATCGCCATGGCGATCGCGGTCTCGTCGCCCGTCTCGAGCAGATCCAGCAGGTCGCCCGGGCCGTCGGATGGCGCTTCGGACTCTTCGCTCTGTTGCTCTTCCGGCGCGCTTTGCGGGATCGCCTGGCGTGAGAAATAGAGATCGAACAGACGGTCATGCGCCAGCTTCTCTGACGGCGACTTGGCCAGCACACAGCGCAGCGTGTTAGACAGACGCTGGCGGTCGGCATAGCCGATCAGTTTGACAGCCTCAGCCGCATCAATCGCCTCTCCGGTCGACACTCGCACATCTGCGGAGCGCAGGGCGCGAATGAAATCGGTGAGGACCTGCTCTGCCATCTATCCGGTCGACGCAGCAGCCCGCGCCAGGGTGCGTACATCCTTGTCGACGGCCTGTATGTCGCTCTCATGCTTGAGCAGCACATTGAGTGTGGACCGAACCATCTCCTCATCCAGTTCCGTCGCATGCATCAGCAGGAGCGTCCGGGCCCAATCCACGGTCTCCGAGATGGAGGGCCGTTTGCGAATGTCGAGATCGCGTAAACCTTGAACGAATTCAACCAGTTGCGAGAGCAGCGCGTCAGACACATCCGGCACACGCGCACGGACAATGGCCTGCTCGCGCTCCGCTTCCGGGAAATCGATATGCAGGTGCAAACAACGCCGCTTCAGGGCATCACCAAGTTCGCGAATATTGTTCGAGGTCAGAATAACCAGCGGCGGCACCTGCGCCTTAAGCGTGCCAATCTCTGGTACAGTGACCTGATAGTCCGACAGGACTTCCAGCAAATAGGCCTCGAATTCCTCATCCGACTTGTCGATTTCATCGATCAGCAGGACCGAGCCCTGGTCCTGTTTCATCGCCGTTAGTAGCGGACGGGGCTCCAGGAAGGTCTCAGAGAAAAACAGATCCTCAAACGAGGTCAGTTTGTCGAACGCAGCATCCAGCGTGCCGGCGCCATCCATCACCTCGCCCAGCTTCTCCTTGAGCAATTGCGTGTAGAGCAGCTGTTTCCCGTACTTCCACTCATACAGCGCCTTGCCCTCGTCCAGGCCTTCATAGCATTGCAGTCGGTTCAGCGGCACATCCAGAAACCGCGCCATGGAGGCGGCGAGATCGGTCTTGCCAACCCCGGCCGGGCCTTCAATCAGGATTGGCTTGCGCAGATTGTGCGCCAGATAGATGGCGGTCGAAATCTCGCGCGTGGAGATATAGCCGACCGAGGCAAGCCCCGCCGTAATGGCATCAATACTGGTCAGTGGTTCATAGCCGGTTTTCGTCATGCGCCTCTCGTACCCGCGTGCCCGACGCCTCGCAAGAATGACCTTGAGGTAAGCAGATGCGCTTTGTCTGGCCAAATTTCGCGCGCCTGATTACGGTCACAGGCTTGGAGATTCGGGAGATTCTACATGCGTACACTCATTCTCGGCGCGCTGGCGCTATCCGTCGCAGCGGCCTGTCAGGCCCAGGATGCGATCGAAACGACCGTGACCGAAGATGAGATTGCCTCTGCCCTCGTCCCCGACTGGCGTGATGTGTCGCCGGAGAACCTGATCCTAATCGAAACCGAATATGGCGACATCGTCATTGAACTGAATCCGGAATTCGCGCCGAACCATGCCAATCAATTCCGACAATTGGTGCGCGATGATGTCTATAATGGCATCCGCTTCTATCGCGTCATCGACGCCTTCGTGGCGCAGGGCGGGTTGCAAGAAGATGAATTGATCGAGCCATTCCCGACGCTGATCAATGAGAATGATCGCCCCATCTCGGACGCGAAATTCGTCCCCCTCGGCAATGCCGATCTGTTCGCCCCGATTGTTGGTCATATTGATGGCTTTGCTGTCGGGCGCAGCGAGTCGCTGGAAAAGGAATGGCTGCTCCACTGCCCCGGCGCCCTGGCCATGGCCCGCGATACAGATCCGGACAGTGGCGGCACCGAGTTCTATATTGTGCTGGACGCGCAGCGCTATCTGGACCGCAATCTAACTATTTTCGGGCGGGTGATTGACGGAATGCAATATGTCCAAAAGCTCAAACGCGGGGTTCGCGCGATTGAGAGCGGCGTTATTCAGGCGCCGGATGTCGGCGATGAAATCCTGTCCATGACGGTCGCCGCCGACATGGATGAGATGATCCGGCCGAAATATCAGGTTCAGGCGATGCCGAGTCAGGCCTTTGAAGACGCCAAGACTGAAAAACGGGTGCGCGAAGAAGACTTCTTCTACCGCAAACCACCCGAGATCCTGGACATATGCGGCTTTGAAGTCCCGGTGCGCAAGACACCCGAATAGGTCTTAGCCCATCGTCGGAATGATAAAGGCCTGATCGCCAACATCGCCTTCGGGCCAGCGCGAGGTGACCGTCTTGACCTTGGTCCAGAACCGCACGCCTTCCGGGCCATGCTGATTGGTGTCACCAAAGGCTGAGCGTTTCCAGCCGCCAAATGTGTGATAGCTGACGGGGACCGGGATCGGCACATTGATGCCAACCATGCCAACAT
>JBCBBC010000103.1:0-3066 GCA_038532145.1 Pseudomonadota bacterium
GGACACCGGCAAACAAGGCGTGATCGCTGCGGCCGGTCCAGAATTTTCCCGTCAGAGAGAAGCGATGCTGCATTTTCTAAATGACGCTGACCGAACACGCCTTTAGACACCATCATCTCTCCAAACGAAACGACTACGCAGAGCTGCGCATCTATGAGGGCGAGACGCTCAGACCAGTCATCGGTGAGGTTACATATCTTGTCCCATAGCCGCGCATTATGCGGACTATCTGTTTGCGAGAGATCCACGCTATCTTCAACCTCAGCACGAATGCACGCGTCCAACCGATATTCGCATGAGCAGCGTTCTTCATGAGATAGATGTTCAAGTCCAATCATCATCTTGCCTGGACCACTTCTGCAAATCGGAGAGAGCCTTGCATGTCGACCGAAAGGCGGCCCGCAATGATCCGCTCTAAGGTTTGGGTCTGTTCCATCACCGCCAGCCATCCGCCAATCTCAGTCGCGGCGATCGCGCGGCGATTTCGAAGTTTGGCGCGCACGCTGGCGATAGTCGATTGGACTTGCTCACTGTCATAGACGCTGATCCGCCCTTCGGCTTTGAGGGCCTCTTCGATCGCGTCGAGCCCGCGTTCGAGATATTCAACGACTAGTACGCCAGCGATAACGTCTGAGTAAGCTGAGAGAGGGTTGCCCGCCTGATTATTATATTGGGTGTGGACCACCAGCATTTTGTAGACCGGCATGGGCGCCAGATTGACGAAGTCGATCTCCTCCCCCGTAAGCGCAGTCCTCGTTCGAGCTTTATCGGTAATGCTACCAAGCAGTGTGTCGACGCGGCTTCTAAATCCTTCGTCCGCGGGAATGATAATATCTGCTCGAGTTGGACGAAGGCATTGATCGGTTTCATCGCATCTGTAGACGGGTAGCGTTCCACCATCGAGCAATGCGTTGAAAGCATCGGTTGTCATTGGGATGGGCGGGAACGCTGGAACCGTTGTGCCTGCATCTTCGGCGTAGATGATCTTCATGCCGACCATGGACATCAAGAATTCTGCGTATTCCTGGTTAGTCGTGAGGCGCGCATCTTTCAGCGCCAGCCAAACCCGGTTGATATTCTCTTCATTCTGACGGGAAAATTCTGGACCGGCCGCAGCGATCACGCCTTGTTTGCCGGTGTCCATTCCGCACTTCTGCCTCGCATCCGCAGCATCATCATAAACACCGGAAGCCAGGCCGGAGATCCGGCACAGGTAGTCTGATTTTCCTTGGGCGCGGTCATGGACTTCTCCAAGCAGGCTTTGGGCGGCCTCACAGCTGTCCATGCTCCACGAGTTTATCGTGTTGGCGCGTTCCTCAAGGTCGGCGAGGATCCCGCCAAGCTCTGGGCTGACCGCATCGATACCGGCTTTGAAGATGAGGCCTGCGCTATCGGCAGCCACAGCACGCAAGAAGTCTATAAACTCGTCCGCGTCGATGAAGGAAAAGCCACCGGCAAAGAGATCAATACCGCCGCAACCTGCGCGATATGACGGAAACTGAATGTCGATCGGATCGAGCGTTTTACGCGGTGTGCGAAGGTAGATTTGCCCAAGCGTGTAATAGCCGCCGCGCTGTAGGTCATGGGAGCTTGGACCCGAGACATTTCCGTAGCCGTTTAGATCTTGCCAGAAGTCGGCCATGTCCTGTCCGACCTGGGATGAAGCAACAGTTGTCGCCGCGATAGAAAAACAAGCGGCAAGCGCCGCAAGAGGCTTAATCCATGACATTTCTGGAGACTCCATATTCCTCGCCGGTTTCGAGTGTGGTGAGCGCCCGAATGCGGTATTCGAGTTCTGAGATGGTCAGCATGCCATAGCCGACCGGAATTACATCGCCGGTCGCACTATCAAACAGCGCGAGCGCTGGGGTAACGTCAGCAATCCCCATGGAGGCGCGCTGGCCAGTGTCGACTTGATAAGCCTCAAATCCTTTAAGTGGTTTGCCATCTGTCGATACCGGCAAAATCGTTACGCCATGCCGGTCCGCAAATCCTGCCAGAATTTGTTCGTAGACCGCGCAGAAATCGCAGTCTCCTGCGCCAAAATAGAAGATCCCGTATCGATCTTTGATCGCATCGATGCTCGCCTTCTCAGCAGCGCGCTCAATCTCTTGTTCGGTCTGTCGGCCCAATTGGCTTGTCGGCCATTCCACCGATGGGTCGAGATCAGGATTGGCCCAAACAACACGCTTCCATTGTGAGGTTATATAGGCGGAGTTGTCGACCCAGCGCTTTTGAAGGCGCATATAGGTTTCGACATTCTGTGGGGTCGGATCGAGCACCATGGCCGCTTTGGCGTTCTCAAAGACCGCGCGCTCTTCGGCGAGGCGTTCTGATGGCGATAATTCCGAAACTTCGATGATGACGGGTTCCGGGGTGATCTCCGGCGGCGCCTCCGCCGGATCACAATAGAAGTGATAGCCAAGACCCCGGTCACAGTAGGTGAGATCAGTTTCTGAAGCCTCCGCAGCTGCGCCAGCAACAACAAGACACGCAAAGCCTGCGCAAATGATTGATCTAGTTGCCATGAGTTGGAAGCCTCCTTTGAATGGCCGCGGAGGCAGTGGCTGGATCTGGGATGGTCAGCGAGTTTTCAAGGTCTGCATAGAATTCTGACAGATCCATCGCGCCGATATCGAGCGAGGCGAACTCGGCCACAGTAAAGCCTGAACAATCCGGATTTTTGGCGTCACCATAAGAACGGCCAAGCTGCGCGTGGCCTTGTTCCGTAATGATGCGCGAGAGCCTCGAGCCATGACAGCAATAAGACCTCTGTTTCTTTAAACATACCCCGAAGAAGGTTTTGTCTGAGCAATATGTTCCGACATAGGTGCACTCATGCAGCCCTTGGCTTTGAGCGAGGCGTTGCTCATCTGCATTACACTGGTTGAGGCCGATATCATTCAGAATGCCTTCATCCTTGCAGCAGTTGAAGGCACCAAAGATCGCTTTCCCGCATTTCAGGTTCTCGCCATCAAAAATGGTCAGTGAGTTTTCATCGAGCTGCGACGCGCCTTCAAAGACCGCGGCAAAAGCTGCGCTTGCTTTTGCAAATTGATCTGATGG
>JBCBBC010000104.1:0-2940 GCA_038532145.1 Pseudomonadota bacterium
CTTGTATCATGCTGTGGTGCTGAGCGGGTTTCAGGCAGACACATCAATTGAGGACTCCCTGGCGCTCCTGGCCGAGCAGCAAAAAGAAACGCCCGCAGGGGAATGCGGGCGTTTCTCGGGGCGGGATCGAACAGTCGCGTTAAGTTGTCCGATCCTTCTTTTGCTTACCGTCTTTCGACTTGGCTTTTTTCATCGCCCCTTCGAATTCGGCGAGGGAGAGCTCACCGTCATCACCCGCGAGTTTTGCGAACTTTTCGCCCGCTTTTTCCGCGGATACTTTGCCGTCTGCTGTCTTGTAGGCGACGTATTCGGCTTGTGTGATCATGCCGCTGGCATCCGCGTCGATCTTGTTGAAATAATCAGCCGGTGATCCGGCATGGGCGACAGCGAACGCACTCGCTGCAAAAAGCCCCGCAACACCAGTTACAAGTTTGAGTTTCATATGAAGTCCCTCCCTGGAACAGTAGAATTCAGCGCCCTTGGAGGAAGGCGCGTTACATTCGTAACAAGATAATGTGTTACAGTTGTAGTTACAGTTTGTTAATGATCGTTATTGATGGGATGAGCTCGCTACTCCGAGCAGCGAAATCACTTCGAAAGACGACCCCTGATCATGTGAGCTCTGGGTCGAGAGCGGACACCATGCCAGCCGCTTGCTTGTGACGACCGCAGGGCGCTGATCCTTTCCCCTAGCGACTTTTCTTTCGGTGCCGAGTTTGATGAAATTCGTAAGAAAATCCAGCGATCGGTGACATCTTTTTTTATCCCGGCACGCGTAAGAACCGTGGCGATAGAAGTCGCTATCAATAGGTCGGGGACATGATTACAAAACGTAAAATGAAGGCAGTTTCTGCTTTCGTGCTCGCTGCGTTATTGGCAGCCTGCGGTGCGGGTGACGGCGCAGGAAGCCTACCTGGAAGCGGCACGCCGGGGACACCTGGCAGCGGGACGCCTCCATCCTCAACACCGCCAGTCGAGTCTGTGAGCTTCGTCAACGATGATATGGAAGCCAACCGGTTTCTCGTGAAGGCCGGATGGGGCGGGTCGCAAGCAGACTTCGATGCGTTGGTAAACACGGATGCCGAAGACTGGATCGCGGCAGAGATGGCAAAATCGGCCACCTTTACACTACCGGATGTGTTGGCGTTACCACGCGATTCAAATGGCAACGCGCCGTTCAATCAGACAACATATCTCTATTGGGATCATATCGTCACAGCCGACGATGAGCTGCGCCAGCGCATGGCGTTTGCACTCTCTCAAATCTTCGTTTTCTCGGACATCGCCAATCAATCTCGGCAAGACCGACGCGCCTATTATCAGGACATTTTGATCCGCAATGCGTTCGGTAATTATCGCGAATTGATAGACGAAATCACCTATTCCCCGGCTATGGCGGTTTGGCTGACCTATTGGCGAAATCGCAAAGGTGATGAGCGCACCGGGCGGATGCCCGATGAAAACTACGCACGCGAAATCCTGCAATTGTTCTCGATCGGAGTTGTCGAGTTGAACATGGACGGGTCGCCGCGCCTCGATGGTCAGGGGCGTGAGATCGAAACCTACAACAATGATGACATCGTCGGCCTGGCGAAGGTCTTCACCGGGCTCACGGGAAAAGGGGAAACCTTTTGGCGCTCGGATGACGATGCCGATTACAACCCCTTGGTGATGTACGACGATCAACACTCGCCTTTGGAGAAGACATTCCTGGGCACCAGTATTCCAGCGGGAACGCCTGGCGAGGAATCGATCGATTTGGCTCTGGACGCGATTTTTGAGCATCCGAATGTCGCGCCGTTCATCGCGCGTCAGCTGATCCAGAGATTTACAGCTTCCAGCCCGTCGCCGGAATACATCGAGCGTGTGGCTATGGCCTTTGAGACTGGCTCTTTTACGGGCCCCAACGGGACGCAGTTCGGCACAACCGGACGCGGCGACCTTTCCGCAACGCTCGCTGCAGTTTTGCTCGACGAAACCGTCTTCGCTGAAGATTCGACCGCGCCTGGATTGACGCAAACCGGCAAAATCCGCGAACCCATTTTGCGGTTTATGCATTGGGTCAACGCGTTTGATGTTCAGAACATCGATGCCGAAAACGAGAATCGGCTTCGGACCACATTTGATCCGGTCACAGGTCTTGGACAGCATCCGTTCCGCGCGCCATCCGTATTTAACTTCTATCGTCCGGGCTATATTGCGCCTGGCACGATGAGCGGCGAAGCAGGTCTCACGACTCCGGAACTTCAAATCGTCAACGACAGTTCAGCCATTGGCTATTTCAATTTCATGACCGATTTTGCGTTCGATCGCGGATTCCAGCGCAATGGTGATGTGCGCACCTATGTCGCTGATTATTCCGATGAAGTCTTGCTCGTTGACGACCTGCCGGCCCTTGTCGAGCATCTCGATAATCTCCTCACAAGCGGACGCATGCCTGATGAAGAGCGCGCGAGTATCGTGAATGTGCTCGAGGCGCTTCCGATCAATACGAGCACGCCTGAGCGGGAAGACACGGATCGACTGCAAATCGTTCAGACCGCGGTCTCCCTGGTTTTGAATTCACCGTCTTTCACGGTCGCTTGGTAACGGATCGGAGCGCAAAATGGCTTTTCTTTCTCGCAGACATTTTCTGAGCGGCGCCGGGGCGTTGGGGTTTGCCTCCGGTATGGGCGCCTTGTCGAGCGTCACGGCTGGCAAGTCCTGGGCGGCGGATGTTTCAGGGTACAAGGCGCTGGTTTGTATCTTTCTCAAAGGGGGTATGGATCACGCGGATACGGTGCTGCCATACGATCAGGCCTCATACGATCAACTCGCAACCGTTCGCGAAGGATTGTTCAATTCCTATAATGTGACCAACGCGACTTCGAGCCGCAATCGCGCAAATCTGTTGCGGTTGAACCCAGCCAATTCGGGCGTACTCGGTGGCCGCGAACTTGC
>JBCBBC010000105.1:0-2569 GCA_038532145.1 Pseudomonadota bacterium
GTCAGTGAGTTTTCATCGAGCTGCGACGCGCCTTCAAAGACCGCCGCAAAAGCTGCGCTTGCTTTTGCAAATTGATCTGATGGTTCGGGCTCAATCGCTGGGAAGCAATCTCCGGTGATACAATAGACATTTTGCGAGCAAACGGAGACTGTCCCGGTCTGGATTTGCTGAGCCGGACAAGAATATTCATGATGCTCGGAGATACAGGTGCCATCAGAGGCGGTCGAGAGACATGTGTTTTGAACAAGCTGGCAGGCAGGATCTGGCAGCGCGCACGTATTGAGGACTTGTCCGGTCATCACCTCACAAGACGCGGTAACCCGCATGCGCCAACATTCGCCGCCGCGCGGCAGATAGCGCCCCTCGCCGCGGCCATGGGCATTCCAATGAATGGCGCCGCACTGCGCTTTGGTGGTGCCATTGCAGGGCGTGTATGAGCCCGTTGTGAAAGCGGCGAGGAGATCGGGGTGATAATCAATGTATGAGGCGAAATCGACCACGCCATCCGCGACGCCATAGCCACTGACTGCCGGTCCCGCGACGCAGACTTCGGAATGGCCAGTGCATTCGCCGCGCGCATAAAAGGATGCGCACGTGGATGGATTAAGATCATACCCATTTTGCTGAGAGGTCGTATAGAACGGCGCCGTGGTCGCGACTTGCCCGCTACATTGAAACTCCCAGATGCCAGAATTGCCAATGCCTGGCAGCTGCATCTCTCCAAGTTGGGTACAGTTTGGCTCATTAGAAAACTGAGTGAGATCTGCGGGCGTTCCCACCGCATAGATCCAAGTCGTTATGGTGCGCGGACGCCCCGTATAATCGCAGGTTTGATCTTCATTGCGACTGGTGCCGGAAACTTCACAGCCATAGCGCCCAGTGGTCGTGTCATAGACCGCGCTGTCCGTGCAGGCGCCATATTGGCCGGATAGTCCGACATCTGCGCCCACTACAGCCAAAGGATCGGCTTCGACAGCTATACCGGCTGCCAAGAGGGTTCGGGTCGCTGCCGGGTCGAGATAGTTTGGGCTGATGGCGCGGGTATAGGCAGTTCCCGCCGCGCCGGTCCCACCGAGCGCCGATTGACCAGCGCTATCCATGGCAGATGGGTTGTTAAAGTAAGATCGCTCAGCTGGCGTGTCTGAATATGATGGTAGCGACTGGATGGCGCTCGCATCCATCAATTCTTGGCCGCCTTGCGGGAACACATCTCGCACAGCGTTTTGGCCGTCGCGATATGCATCTTGGCTAAAGCCGCTCCCAGATGGCAGTAAACACGATAGTGCTAACGCGAAGAGCCACCGACGTTTCACAGGTCCGGCTCCAGGCGTTTGAGCGCGGCCTTAGCCTGCATGGGCGCTAGGCTCCCATGATCGGAAATGAGCTGCAGGGCGGCAGCAACGGAGATATTGCCCGTTAGCGTGTCGCCGCGAATTGGATCGCAGACGAAGCCATCACAGACCGGCTCGCCCATAATGACGGCGTAAGTCGGAACCGTTTCAACGCCGAGCGCTTGGAAGTATCGCGGGTCAACGCTGATACCGACATCATCGCCCTCTTCGAACAATTCTCGAACCCGATTTGCAAAGGCGCCATAAGAGCCGCCATATAACCCGCGCACGATGACCACTCCGCCGGCTTTTTTGGTGTCCCGAATAATCGAGGTCAGCGCAGCATCCGGCATAGAAAGGCTGATGAACGTGACGAAGAGCGGTTTTACGCCTCCCTCATCTCGTGACGCACGCGCTATATCACCTGCAGCCGAAGCAAGTGCGCTCGCATCAACCCTGCCGTCACCGTCAAAGAAGCTACGCGCACCGTCACTTTCGAACTCGGCGAGCTGCTCAGTCACATTATCTCGCATCTCGCGCGCTTCATCTGAGAACCGCTCAGCCTGCGCCATAATCTCAGAGACATTGATTGGGGCGTCTCCCCGGTCGCGGCGGTCATCGAGATAGCCCCGCGCGACATCTCCAGCCTGACGGTGGATTTCAGCCTTGTCTTGATCGGATCGCTCAGTTTCTTGAGCGACCGCCCAACCTGCAACAGCGGTAAGTGCCAGCGCACCGATCGCCAAGAAAAGCTTAGAAGTGTGGGATGGTCTCATCATCGCCCTACCCCGCACAACAATTGCGCTTACCCCAATAGAGGTAGCCAAAGTCTTCGCCGATGACCGGCCCCCATTTGAGCGACTGCCAAACCATGGTGGAGCGCCCCACGGGGATGCAGGCGCGATGGGACCCGCGCGTTACCGGCACCGGAACCGTGGTTTGGACGCGCCACTGAGACTTTCTCCAAACCGGCGCATACTGATCCTGGCAGAGGACGGCGCTATCTGATCCAGCCGCGCGGGGCGTCAGACCCAAGCGGTAATTATGGTAGAGCAATCGATTGGCGGCGAGGACTGAGCCCATTGGCTGACCGGTTTGGGTCGGAATGTTCTGCGTCAGCGGATAGACATTGCCTTGGCAGCCGGAGCACCAGAACAGCTCGTCTATCGGCTGGGCGGCGGTTGCAGCGACGCAATCAGCAGAACAGGCGAGCAAGGCGACCGGGTTGGCGAAAGCAG
>JBCBBC010000106.1:0-2494 GCA_038532145.1 Pseudomonadota bacterium
GAAGGTCGCAAAGTGACCTGGACGTCGACCCCTGAAACCATTCAGGCGACAATCATGGTCGTCGTCATGTCGATCATTGTCGCCATGTTCTTGTTTCTGTCCGACCAGTTGATCGCTTGGGTTATTCGTTTGCTCACAGGTCTTGGCAGTTAGACCTCATAATAAGGAGTGCTTCGCCCATGGCTGAGGCAAAATGGTATATCGTCCACGCTTATTCGAATTTCGAAAAGAAAGTGGCGCAAGCGATCCGCGACCAGGCCGTGATGAAAGGCCTGGAGGAGATGATCGAAGATCTCGAAGTGCCGACGGAAGAAGTCGTCGAAGTGGTGCGGGGTAAGAAGAAGACGATCGAACGGCGTTATTTCCCGGGCTATGTGCTCATGAAGGCGCGCCTCACGGATGATGTGTATCACCTGGTCAAGGACACTCCGAAAGTCACAGGTTTCCTGGGCGCGGATGGCGGAAAGAAGCCATTGCCCGTGCCACAGCGCGAAGTCGATCGAATCCTCGGTACCTCAGATGAACCGATTGAAGAACGTCCGAAGCCAACTATCGTCTATGAAATTGGCCAGGAAGTACGTGTTAATGAGGGTGCTTTCCAGGGCTTTGAAGGCACGGTTGAGGAATTCGATCCTGACACTGGCAGGATGAAAGTGAACGTTTCTATCTTTGGTCGCGCCACGCCGGTCGACCTGGACTTCACTCAAGTCGACAAGATCGCTTAAATTGAAATTAGCTTGGAATTTCGCTCGTCTCCGCGCATGCGGAGATGAGCAGTCTAGAGTTGTGAAATCAGTTTCTGGGTCGCGACGTCCTGTGCCGTGGTTTCGCCGCGCAGGGCGGGCTTCAGTCGCGTCGCCATCGTCTTTCCACGTTCGACGCCCCATTGATCAAAGCTGTTAATCTGCCAGAGCACGCCAGCTAGATATGTCCGATGTTCGTAAAGCGCGATCAAGGCGCCCAACCGTTTGGGGGTCAGCGTTGGCGTCGACATGAAGGTTGAAGGCCGCCCGCCGGGATGGACTTTCTGTCGCGCAATCTCGTCACTGAGCGTGGGTTCCTCTGTCTTTACCTCGGACAGGCTACGGCCATTGGCGAGCACTTCGGCTTGTGCCAGTGCGTGTGCTGTCAGAGCTTCGACGCCAGCGGCATCGCTCTGGCTGCCGGGGGCGAGAATGAACTCCGCCGGCACGACATGCGTGCCCTGATGCAGCCATTGGTGATAGGAATGCTGACCGACCGATCCTTCACCGCCCCAGAGCAAAGGGGCTGTGGAATGAGGCGCATTTGCGCCGGCTGGCCCGACGGACTTGCCATTCGATTCCATTTCCAATTGCTGCAAATAGGTGGGCAGCATGCGCAAGCGCCGCGAATAGGCCAGGACGGCGCGCGAGCCAAAGCCAAGAAAGCTCGTATTCCAGAAATCAAGCAAGGCGAGCCGAGCCGCCAGGTTTTGCGCGATAGGGGTTGTTCTGACGTGCTGATCCATCTCCGCCGCCCCGGCCAGGAAGAGCTCAAATGTGTCGACGCCAAAACTGGTCATGACAGCCACAGACGCAGCCGACCAGATGGAGTAACGGCCACCGACGCTGATGGGCATGTCCAGTGTGGTTGCGGGAATTCCGCCGAGCCATTCGGTCGCGCGACCGGGATTGGCGGTGACCAGAAGAAGATTTGCAGCTGCCCGTTCGGCGCCAAGTGAGGCCTCAAGCCATGTGCGTGCGCGGCCGAGATTGTATAGGGTTTCTTCTGTTCCAAATGATTTCGAAATGCCGATGATCAAAGTCCGAACCGGATCGAGTCCGGACAGAGCGAGATCGAGATCCAGAGGATCGACATTGGCACAAAAGCGCAGCTCTAGATTTGGGTTCAAACGATCCGCAAATGCATCCGCATAGAGTCTTGGTCCGAAGTCAGAGCCGCCAATGCCGATATGGACGATTGCCGAATACTCGTCCGAGGCCGCCAATACCTTGGCTTTCGCCAGCGCGTTGATTGTGGTGTCATGTTCGGACCGGGTCAGGTCACTCTCTGGCGGCATTCTGAGCGCCCAATGCAGGGCAGGGCGGTCTTCCGATGGATTTACGATGGCGGCGGAAAACAGATTGTCGATCGCCGCGTTCAATCCGGTAGCATCAGCGTGAGCGAGTAGGGCATCCTGGACGTCTGACGTCACATATTGTCGCGACATATCCACGGTCCATCCGCCACCACTCACCGTTACATCCTTTGCGGAGGCCGCGAGATCTGCCAGAGTGTTGGCTCGGGTTGAACCAGAAAGGGCTTTCAACGTTTCAATCGTCATTTTGGGTCGTCCTAATCGCAATAGAAGACGGTGAGGGCGTCACCGGCAGCGCGTTTCATATGGCTTATCGGCGCATCGTCAGGCGCCGCTTCGAAAACGGCGCGTTTATCCGCACCGGTGATCAATAACAGGACCCGCCGCGCATAAGCCACACAGGGCTGGGTCAACGTCATGCGCAAAAGGTTCGGA
>JBCBBC010000107.1:0-2205 GCA_038532145.1 Pseudomonadota bacterium
TTCCTGAATGTACATTCAGGAAGATGCAGAGAATGGACGTCGCTACGTGCCTGGGGCCTGGTTGTATGGGGCTTCCGCTGCAGATATTGCCGATCCAGACGATTCCTTGAAGCCGGACTTACAAGCTGCGGCGGAGCGTTTGATAAAGCTTGCTGAGCTTTATTATGAAAGCGCCTACGACGGGTTCGGGTTCCTACCATCAAGATCGAGACTGGCGATTCTGATCGCTGCGCGCGTCTATCGACAGATCGGCGTCAAATTACAGCGCAAGGGTTTCGCCGTCTGGCGCGGGCGCACGGTGGTCGGCACCTCAGAGAAGATCGCAGTCGCGAGCGCTGCGGCAACCACTTATCTGACGCAACGTCGTCTGCATCACAGATCAGATAGCCACAACGCAGACTTACATGGTCCGTTGTCCGGTCTGACCGGTGTTCACGAGGCGGTGACATGAGCAATTCCTACGATCTTGCCATCCTCGGCGCTGGCTGCGCGGGGCTTTCTCTGGCGCGTGAGTTGATCCGGCATGGATATTCCAAACGTGCCGTCATCATCGAGCCCCGCGACACCTACAGCCATGATCGAACCTGGTGCTTCTGGGCTAACGCTCAGCACGAGCTTTCAGACTTAGTCTCCGAACGTTGGTCGCAGTGGCAATTATCAACGCCGCGGCGAGCCATTCGGCACACCGGTGCCAAATTATCCTACCAACAGATTAGGTCGGATGATTTTTATCACGCTCATCTCGCCAAGATTGCCCATCGCTCGAATATAGAACTGTTGACCGGTGTCACCGCGGGACCGATGGCGGATCACGACGACCGCGTTGAAATCGAAACAACCGCAGGCGCCATTTCGGCCCGCCGGGTCATCGACACACGGCCTCGGCCGCCACAACACGATCAAGCGACGATATGGCAAATCTTCAGCGGCGCTGAAGTAGAGACAGAAGAGGCATGCTTCGACCCTTCTGTCGCCGGCTTGATGCAGCAAATGACCAGCGACGAATCTGGTCTGAAATTCACCTATATTCTGCCAATGACCGCGCACACGGCCTTGATCCAGACCACCCGTTTTGCCTTGCGTAAATCCGCCCCGGACACCCTTGACCGTGAGTTTGAGCGAGACTTGCGGACAGCCTTCAAAACCAAGACGAAGATCCGGCGCCGTGAGCGTGGGTGCCTTCCGATGGGGCAGGCACCGCAAAGCCCGCATCCCTCTGCCCGGGTGTTTCGCGCTGGACAGGCGGCAGGCATTTTGCGCGCCTCTTCGGGATATGGCTTTTTGCGCATTCAAACCTGGGCAGAGTCAACGGCAGAGGAACTCGCTTCTGGTCGTCGACTATCGGAAAAGCCGTTCGGGTCGCCACTGGAACGTAAGATGGACGCGATTTTCTTGGCAGCGATGTCTCGGTCTCCATACGCGGCTGCAGACTGGTTTGCTCGCATCGCGAACCAGTTGTCGGGTGACGAGTTTGGTCGGTTCATGTCGCAATCACCGACCTTGCACTTGTGGCTGAAAGTTGTCTCTGCCTTGCCGAAAGCTCCTTTTGTGCGCGCACTGCTTGCGGGGATGCCGAAGATCGACCGAGCAGGTCATCAGGTCGCGACATGACCTGGAATAGTGCGTCGTCGAAGTTTCTTCTCGCCGGAATGACAGTTTCGGTCGCGTTCCTACTCGTGCCGTCCCTCAGCATCACCTTTCAGATCGTTGGGCTCGGGATCGCGGTTGCATTTCTTGGACTGCCGCATGGGGCGATTGATGCCTATATCGCACGGCAAAATGGATTGTGGCGATCGACTCGGGGCTTCGCAGCTTTCGTCGGCATCTACGCTGTTGTTGCGATTGGCGTGATCGGTGTTTGGATGATAATGCCGACTCCGTCATTGCTTGCATTCTTGATCATTTCAGCCTGGCATTTCGGTGCAGATGCCAATGCTCGGAACCAGGCCGAACGATGGTTATTTGGAAGTCTTTTATTGAGCCTGCCATCGTTCTTTCATCCGGCCGATGTGGCAAGCCTGTTCGAAGCCATATCCGGGGCATCAGCGGGCAGCCTCGTTTCGATTTTGCAGGTCTGGGCACCCGTGGCGGCGATTGGCGTTTTCGCTATGCTCGTTCGCCGGCGCCCGCCGGCTCAACAACGCTGGGCCGACATAGCAACTGTCGCGGGCCTTGTCCTGTTCGCCTGGGCATTGCCGCCTCTGG
>JBCBBC010000108.1:0-2149 GCA_038532145.1 Pseudomonadota bacterium
GGTGATCCGAAACTGATGGCGGGCGGTATTTCAGTTGCGCTTATGACCACAGTCCTTGGTCTGGTGGCCGCTTGCTCGTCCAGGATCTGCTGATTCCCGCGCGCCATGGCCGCAGCCAGTGCGTGAGTGAGCAGAAGTGGAATAGCAGCCACCAGACCAAGGACTGTGGTCATAAGCGCAACTGAAATACCGCCCGCCATCAGTTTCGGATCACCGGCACCGAAGTTTGTAATCGCGGTAAAGGTAATAATCATACCGATAACCGTACCGAGCAGACCCATAAGCGGGGCCACAGCGGCGAGCACTTTGACGATGTCATTGTAACGCTCGATTTTCGGTGATTCACGCAAGATCTGTTCGTCAAGCTTGAGCTCAAGGGTTTCGAGATCCGCATTCTTGTTGGTCTCATACGCTTCGAAGACGCGTGCGAGCGGGTTGCCGTCACCAGCCTGCTTGGTTTTCGCAGTCGAACGGATGGCATTGCCCATGAAGAACAGCGTGATGATTTTGAACAGAGCAACCGTCAGACCGATCACCAATAGTGTCAAAACGATGTAACCAACTATGCCACCTTGGTTGATACGCTCACCAAGGCCCGGCTTGTCGCCTTCAATCTTGAACAGCTCACCACGGTTCGGGTCGAACGGCACGATAAGGGTCTGACCGGCATCAGCATTGATAACCGAGTTAAACGCGCTGCGGAAACGACCGCCCGGCTGACGCTCAAGCTTCTCAAGGAAGAAGTCGCCATTGCCAGCCCGTTCGATGGTCACGAAGCCTGCATCATTGTTCGTCGCCGCAATAAAGGTACCCACGCGGGTCACTTCTACATCCTGAACCGACTCATCAGAGCCGCCCATGGAAACTGGCGAACTAAATGTCTTCACTTCCGACTGCGCGATCATTTCCCGCAAGATTGCCTTAGGCAGACGATCGAGCTCTTCGCGGGTTGGAAGCGCTGTGGCTTCGGCCACTTCAGACAACTCCTCATAACGACCTGGATAGTCGAAGCTCGCCAGACTTTCGCGCATCAGCGGCTGAACCTCGCCGACAACAGCACGGAATTCACCGACCAATTGTGCGAAGTCACCGGCCTGAAGGTCGAGTTCAGCGGCAAGTGTATCAATCTCGGCCTGATAGGTGTCGAACTGAGCGCTGAGACGATTACCGACCGCATTGGCCTGAGCCAGTTCGGAACTGGCTTGCGCCATTAGATCTTCTTGTTCACTGACTCTGGTGCGGAAGTCCCGCAGTCGATCTTCATCTTCCTGCGACCGCTCAGTGCTGTCCTGCTGGACACGATTGAAAACGTCGTCAAGCGTCATTTGCTGAGCAGCTGACGACAGAGACGCAACCAATGAGGCGCCGGCAAAAGCTGCCGCGATCCCAATGGTTTTTAGTGATTTGGTGAACGTATTCATGTGTTCTTTCCTCAACTCCATCGGGGCTTACTGAACAGCAAGCTTGGTTGCAGGCACGTACATCACGTCTTGCGTACGCTTGCCTTGGATGATTCGAATGGCTTTCTCGATTTCCGGCTTGTAGCGGCCTTCGAGATCGACCCAGCTACGGGTGTCGCGATCATAACGTTTCGCGTAACGACCCGTTGGGTCCATATAAACCAGTGCGACCCGCCCAAAGAGAACCATGTCGACCGTGACCGGGCTTCCGTCCACATCGATGGTTTCTTTCCAGGTATCGGTCTTGCGGCCGACTTCCATTTCCGACGTGTAGGCGTCCATGATTTGACGATACCGCTCGGTCACTGAGATGTTCGGATCGACTAGGTATTCGCGCAGACGCGCCACGCGGTCTTTGCGATCTTCCAAACGGAATGGCAGATCGGCGTCGATAAACATGTCCAGGTCATCGATCAGCGTTTCCAGCATCGGGACGGTCTGAGAGGTGATCTCGTCCACGCGCGCGAGCTGATCGGTTAAGGACGCGATTTCGCGCTCCTGGCTTTCAACCGCGGCTTCTTGTTGACGCGCATAAAGCTCGGCAGCGGTTTTCCGCTGCAACAAGGTGCGAAATTCTCCGACCATGTCTGAGCGCTCATCATCGAGCTGGTTGATTTGCTGCTGAACTTGTTCGGCGCGGCGTGTCGCCTGTTCGATGATGAGCGCTCAGACATGGTCGGAGAATTTCG
>JBCBBC010000109.1:0-2084 GCA_038532145.1 Pseudomonadota bacterium
CCTGATTGTAAGCCCGCCGTTGGATATCCGACGTTTCCGCAAGCACACCTATGCTACCAATAAGAATGTTTTGAATGCTCATATATTTAGTCTCCTGGTCTTAATACGTGAGGAAACGTGCGATGGTTTGTCATGAGTGCGGATTACCTCTTTGACCGTTACGGTAAGAGACGAACGCAGTGAGTAGCTTACAATTCGAGAGTGAAAGTCTATCCGGGAGTTTCCGCAGGCTGTTTATACGCTTCGAGAAAACAGAGAAGCGGTCGACATCAGGTTTAGGCCGTAATTTTCTGTGTGCCGAGATGGAACATCGGCGCACTGGGCCGTGGTTCATTTGAACCAATAAATCGAACAAGACCGCATACTTAACGAGGCACTGATCAACTGTGGTTAGCTAGTGAAAAGGCGCTTGCTCTCATGCAACTTCAACTCTGGTTTCTGGGGGCAAAAACAAATTTTGCGACATTTTAGCGCAGAGCCTTGTGTATGGTGGTGCCACCGTCCTCAATTTCTGAATGCTCTGCGAGTGGATTGTAATATGCTGATTTATTTAGTTATTTAAAATATATTTGATCCAGGATACAAAATGTTTCGTACGCGCGCCCGAGACGGTTGGAGTACCGAGAGCCAACGCTGACGAAAACCTGGACCATCCTCGAATGAGACTTAACTCGGCGGTCACGGGATCTTTCCCGGGCCTTAAAGGAGGGTCTAATGTTTGAAATATTGGGGAGCCTATCCCCCGACCAATACACGCTTGTGTATAATTCGTTCTCGTTCGGAGCTGCGACGTTCGCTGCTGCAACGATTTTCTTTTGGCTCGGCCGTTCGCAAGTTGCGCCAGAGTACAAAACTGCCATGACAATCACCGGTTTGGTGACCTTCATTGCTTTTTACCACTATCTAAGAATTTTCCAGAGCTTTGACGCGGCTGTCGTATTAGACGCCGGTGCAATCGAGGCGACAGGGAAAGAGTTCAACCGCGCATATAGATATGTCGATTGGCTGCTTACAGTTCCGCTTCTCCTGATAGAGCTAATCCTCGTAATGCGGCTTTCACGCTCGGAGACTGTTTCCAAAAGCGTAACGCTCGGTGGTGCAGCGGCATTGATGATCATTCTCGGATATCCGGGAGAGGTTTCCGGTGGCATCGATAATACTCGTTTGATTTGGGGCGCGCTTTCTATGCTGCCGTTCCTTTACATCGTGTACACGCTTTATGTGGGTCTCGGTGAGGCGATTAATCGTCAACCAGACGACGTAAAAGGCCTTGTGAGCCTCGCACGAAATGTGACGGTGTTCTCCTGGTTCTTCTATCCGATCGTTTATTTCGCACCATTCGTCATCGATATGGAAGGCTCCGCGTCATTCGTCGTGATTGAAGTTGGATACACAATTGCCGACATCGTCGCGAAAGCGGCGTTTGGCGTACTCATATACACAATCGCAGTTCGCAAGACTGAAGCCGAGCGGTCTGTTTCGCCAGCTCTCAGTGCGGCTGAGTAAAAATTCTACCTCCGGCACCCGCACCCATTTTTATGCGGGTGCCGGAATACTCAACTCGTAAACAGATGTCTCCAAATCGCTGAAGGGCGATCGAGGACGCGGAGGATTGAGAAATGCAAGATAAAACTAGTGAAACATTGCTGCCCGGGGTGGAGCGGTTGATGAGCGAGCTCACCACGTCTTCAAACGGGGAAGCCTCTAGGGCCGCTTCCGATCATCTGGAAAGTGGTGGAAAGCGTGTCCGGGCTCGACTTGCTCTTAATGCTTCAACGTCTCTTGGCCTGTCATCCATCAAATCAATTGCGATTGCTGCAGCATGTGAACTAATTCACAACGCGTCTCTCATTCACGATGACTTACACGACCAATCTGAAACACGCCGCGGTAAAGCGGCGACTTGGACTCGCTTTGGGAGTGGGACAGCGATCTGTGCAGGTGACCTGCTGATCTCAGCAGCATATGCGGCGATTGCACGAACCCATTCTGCGTCCATGCATCAACTTCTCACTCAAACTCACCGACGAGTTGCTGAGGTCATTTCAGGGCAGTGTGAAGACCTTCTTGCTCAGTCGAAAGGC
>JBCBBC010000110.1:0-1620 GCA_038532145.1 Pseudomonadota bacterium
AAGACAAAGCCCGAACCGGGTTCAAGCGGCTCGAATTCGAGCTTGATACGCGCAAACTGACCCGATCCACCCGACTGTTTCTTGTGGGTGTAATCAATGTCCGCGCTTTTGCCGAGCGCTTCACGATAAGCCACTTTAGGTTGACCGATATTCGCTTCAACTTTGAATTCACGCTTGAGGCGATCGACGAGAATGTCGAGGTGAAGCTCGCCCATCCCTTTCATGATCGTCTGACCGGACTCGATGTCCGTCTCGACCTGGAATGAGGGATCTTCTGCCGCCAGACGCGCCAGACCTGCAGACATTTTTTCCTGGTCAGCCTTGGTTTTCGGCTCGACGGCAATCTCGATCACAGGGTCCGGGAAGTTCATGGTCTCAAGAACAACAGGGTTGCCCTTATCAGACAGCGTATCGCCCGTCGTCGTGCCTTTGAGGCCTGCAATGGCGATAATGTCGCCTGCATATGCTTCCTCGATATCATCGTGATCATTCGAGTGCATGATCATCATCCGACCAACGCGCTCGGCTTTGCCTTTGGTCGCGTTCAAGACGGACCCGCCTTTGGTCAGAACGCCGGAATAGATCCGGACAAAGGTCAGAGAGCCAAAATACTTGTCGTTCCAGATTTTGAAGGCGAGGCCAGCAAAAGGCTGATCATCAGAGGCAGAACGTGCAATGTCACGCGTCTCGGTTTCATCGCCCGGCTTAAAGCCCATATAGTCAGGCACATCGAGCGGGCTCGGGAGATAATCGAGAACCGCGTTCAGCATTGGCTGAACACCTTTGTTTTTAAACGCAGAGCCGCCAAGCACAGGCACAAAGGCCATTTCCAATGTGCCCTTACGGATCAGCTCACGCAGCTTCTCAATCGAAGGCTCTTCGCCTTCGAGATAAGCCATCATGGCCTCTTCGTCCTGCTCAACCGCAAGTTCGACCATGGTCGCGCGCATCTCAGCACACTTGTCTTTGAGCTCGTCACGGATCTCACGCAGTTCCCAGCTCGCGCCGAGGTCTTCACCGGCCCAAACCCATTCCTGCATGGTGATCAGGTCAACATGACCTTCAAGCTCATTCTCCGCGCCAATTGGGCACTGGATCGGCAATGCCTTGGTGCCGGTACGATCTTCAATCATGTCAACGCAGTTGAAGAAGTCAGCGCCAATCTTGTCCATCTTGTTGACGAATACGATGCGCGGCACGTGGTAGCGATCCGCTTGACGCCAAACCGTCTCCGTCTGAGGCTCCACCCCGGCATTTGCGTCGAGCACACAAACCGCGCCATCAAGAACGGCCAGAGACCGCTCGACTTCAATCGTAAAGTCCACGTGTCCGGGCGTATCAATGATGTTCAGGCGGTGCTTTTCAGTCTGCGCCGTTTCACCATCGTCGGTGCGTTCCCAGAAGGTCGTGGTCGCAGCAGACGTGATCGTGATGCCGCGTTCCTGCTCTTGCTCCATATGGTCCATGGTCGCTGCGCCGTCATGGACTTCGCCAATCTTGTGCGACTTGCCTGTATAATAAAGGATGCGTTCAGACGTTGTGGTCTTACCGGCATCAATGTGCGCCATGATACCAAAGTTACGATAGCGCTCCAGCGGATATTCGCGGGCCATGGGCTTT
>JBCBBC010000111.1:0-1416 GCA_038532145.1 Pseudomonadota bacterium
CTGTCATGCTGGATGATCTGTTGCAAGCCAATGCCATCGACCAGCAAGCGCGGGAAGAGCGCGAACGCGCGGCCATAAAAGCCCTCATCTTGCGCCACGGGCCTACGCTGGACAGCATGCGCCTGACGGTCGACCTCGATCAAGCCGACCTGGCCGTGGTCATGGATGAAATCCTGCAGTCCGATGCCTTCGATTATCTGTCGCCATCCGTCGCCTTCAATGGCCGGGTGTCCGCCCGTTTCGTCGATCGCCCTTTGCCGCAAGCGATCAATCTGCTACTGGCCGAAACAGGCTTGATGGCGCGGGTCGATAATGGCTTGCTCAGCTTCTCATATGGAGGCGAGATCAGTGCGGATTCAAATGCTGAGAACGAACCAGCCGAGACCCTGGTGAGTCGGGAAATTGTCCTCAAACACCTGGAAGCCACAGATGTTCGGACCATGATTGGGGAGCTGTTCGACGACGATGATGATGACGATGCCGAGCAACTCACAGTCTCCAGTGTGGCAGAGCTCAATGCGGTCTTTCTGACGGGGCCCGCCAGTACCGTGACTCAGGCCGCCAGCATCGTCGCCCGCGCCGACCGCCCGGTCCCGCATGTCATCATTTCTGCCCTTGTGGTAAGGGTCAACACATCGTCAGTCGAGACGCTGGGCGTCGACTTTGCGGATATGGCGGATGGCAGTTTCAGCATTTCCAGCATCGTGCCCAATACGACGGGCGGCAATATCGTCGCGACGTTCGAGGAGTTGGCCGGCAACACCGCGCAATTGACCGCAACAATTAAATTCCTCGCCGCGCAGAACATGGCGCAGGTACTTTCTCGTCCTTATGTTGCAACCCGCAGCACGAAACCTGCGACGATCGAAATCGTGGATGATCAATTCGTGCGCGTCGACACGACGACAGACGATGCTTCCATTATCGCGACGGATTCCATTACAGCCGGAATCACCATGACGATCACGCCCATTGTCATGGCGGATTCATCTGTACGACTGGATCTGACGATCGAAGACTCCCGCTTCACGGCGACCGCAGGGGACGTTCTGATCGCAAAGGAACGCAATGCGGCGACGACGTCCATGGTGATCGGTAGCGGGAAGACGATTGTCATCGGCGGCCTCAATTCGCGTTATCGGATTACCGAGAAATCAGGCCTGCCATGGTTGCGGAAAGTGCCACTCCTGAATTTTTTCACCGCAGAGCAGGATTCCGTCGAATCGCAGAACGAGATGGTGGTCTACCTTACCCCTTACATCTGGATGCCCGGCATGGACTTACCGCGGGCATTGCAGGAGCAACCCGTTCTGGAATATCCATCGCTGCTAAGCGTTGAAAAGTTTGGCCGCGAATAACTGAACGCGCTTACTTCTTCGCTGCAGCCTTTTTCTTGGCAGGCGCCTTTTTCTTGGT
>JBCBBC010000112.1:0-1029 GCA_038532145.1 Pseudomonadota bacterium
TATGCCTTGTATGAAGGCGTTGGCACGGTCGAAAGCATCGACACGGCGATGCGTCTGGGCGCCAATCATCCGATGGGGCCGCTGACCCTGGCCGACTTTATCGGTCTGGATACCTGTCTCTCGATTATGCAAGTGCTGCATGATGGACTCGCCGATACCAAATATCGTCCCTGTCCCCTGCTTGTAAAATATGTTGAAGCCGGTTGGATTGGGCGCAAGGCTGGCCGCGGTTTTTATGACTATTCAGGCGATGCGCCGGTGCCGACCCGTTAATCCTAGCTGCGCCAGCGCAGCGTTGTCGGCTTGATCTTATTGACGAAATCGCGCTGTTCGGACCGGGCGGACGCCCATTCCTTTTTCAGCATCTGATACCATTTGGCCTGAACATCGATATCATCGATCCAGATCATGTTTTTCTGGTACTTCATGCCCAAATTCTGCAGGTCGACCATATCGCCGTCCTGGCGCAGGAATTTCCTGGCCATTGGTACGGCGACAGGGATTGCCAGATTTAGCAGGGGCATATTCGACCACCAGGTCAGTTGGGTGATCCGGGTTTTCTTCGCGGCGATCGGCGTCAGGCAGGTCAGCGTCAAAAGGCGCGCCGTCTCGTTCGAAATGATCTCCCAGCGGTAGCCAGGCAATTGAAAAATGATCTCGGTTTCGACATTTCCGCCAAACACCCAGCGATACATTTTCGAATTTGAACTTGGCGGGTGACGATCAATCGCCCAGCCGCGATCACGCGGCACGAAGGGCTTTTCTTTCAGCTTGAGCCCCGCTGAGGGCGGGCGCCACCACCATTGATTGTGCACAAATGCAACATGCGCCGGATCCATCAGGCCGACGATCGCGTCATCCATGTGGGCATTGAACACATCCTCGATGACGAATTTAGGCCGTTCTGGAAGCGGCCCAAAATCCGGCACGGGCACGTCTGGCGGTGCCGTCGATCGCGGATCATCGCCAATGAATACAAAAATGGCGCCGTTCGCTTCGTGAACCGGATATTGCCGGACCTTGAAACGC
>JBCBBC010000113.1:0-711 GCA_038532145.1 Pseudomonadota bacterium
CAGGCGCAGAGTCGATGTCTTCATACGAACGCTTCTCAGCACCCGTCACATCTGCCAGCACCATGGTGATCGCTGCGGTCAGCGTCGTCTTGCCATGGTCCACGTGTCCAATCGTGCCGATGTTCACGTGCGGCTTGTTACGCTCAAACTTCTCTTTGGCCATGGGATACTCCTAATACCAAATCTTCTAGTGTTGTTTCGGCCTATCCAGCCATTTCTTGGGTAATCTTCTGAGCTTCAGCTTTTGGCACTTCAGAATAATGCTCAAACTGCATCGTGAAGTTGGCCCGGCCTTGCGACATGCCGCGCAGGTTGGACACATAACCAAACATATTCACCAGTGGCACATAGGCGTTGATCGCCGTTGCGTTGCCGCGTGGTTCGCTGCCCTGAATCTGGCCGCGGCGCGAATTCAGGTCGCCAATAATATCGCCCATATAGTCATCTGGAGTGACAACTTCGACCTTCATGATCGGCTCCATCAGACGCGGATCGCCTTGGCTTTTTAGCTCACGGAACGCTGCACGCGCGGCGATTTCAAACGCCAGAACGCTTGAGTCGACGTCGTGATAAGCGCCATCATACAGCGTCGCCTTGAAGTCGGTCATCGGATAGCCGGCCAACAGACCGTTTTCCTTGGCCATATTCAGGCCTTTCTCGACACCTGGAATAAATTCCTTGGGGACGTTGCCGCCGACAATCTTGCTCTCA
>JBCBBC010000114.1:0-580 GCA_038532145.1 Pseudomonadota bacterium
CCGTCACGAATTTGAGGATCTTCGAGCGTTTCGGTGCCGGCACATGGGCGAAAAGCCCCTTCACCGCCGCCTTCACCGTCGGGAAGACATTCTGCCCGACCGACATCACCGCGATATTGGCGCGTTCATAGTAAGACAGGTCGGCCCGCATCTCGTTCTCTTCGACCATCGCCCGATAGGCATCTTCGCTGCTTTCGGGTTTGCGGATGAACGCGAGCACCTCGGTTTCGCCGAGCGACCGCAACGCCTCGACCCGGCGCAAGCCCGAGATCAGGCCATACCCGTCCGACAGCGTCACCACCTCGATCGGCGTTTGCTGACCGCGCGCGGCCATCGAGGTTTTCAGGGCCTCCATCTCCTCGGGGTCCAGCACCATCCGGTCGCGCGCCAGGTGATGGATCATCACCTCTTTCAGCGGCAGTTTCTTGACCACCCTGCCCTCTTCCTCGGCTGCGGTCATTTCCCGCGCGACCTCTTCCAGCGCCGCGCGCCCCGCCGTGTCACCGGCGACATCGGCAATGGGCATGCGGGCCCGAGGCGGGGTCGAAAAGGCGGATTTTGTCTCTAATACAGGTGCAAC
>JBCBBC010000115.1:0-542 GCA_038532145.1 Pseudomonadota bacterium
GTATTGCCGTCGAGCGCCAGATCCGTTGGACCCTCGTTCACATCTTTGACATTGATCTCAAACGTTTCGGACGTTTCCAAACCACCGCTATCTGTTGCGGTGACCGTCACTTCGAGGCTCGCCGCTTCTTCGTGGTCTAGCTCCACGCCTTCGGCAAGACGGAGCTCACCATCGACCACTTCGAACCGATCGTCAGAGACCGTGTAAGCAACGGTGTCACCTGCATCCGGGTCGAACGAAGACAACGTCCCGACTGTTGCCCCGGCATCGCTCTCAGCGACCGTGTTTCCATCAAGTGCGAGATCCGTTGGACCTTCATTGACGTCCGCAACGTTGATCTCGAATACCTCGGACGTTTCCAATCCACTACCATCCGTTGCGGTAACAGTGACCTCAATGCTCGCGGCTTCTTCGTGGTTTAGCTCGACACCCTCTGCGAGACGAAGCTCACCATCAACAACCTCAAACCGGTCGTCAGAAACCGTATACGTGACGGAATCTCCGGCATCTGGGTCGAAGGATGAAAGCGTTCCAACCGTTGC
>JBCBBC010000116.1:0-539 GCA_038532145.1 Pseudomonadota bacterium
GAAGAATGCAGTCGAAGGGATCGCGCTTTTAATCGTGTTTGCCTTTTTGTGGATCCCGATTGGCCAGACCCCGTTTCTCGTAGAGCATTGGATGAAACTCGGTACTTTTTTGCTGCCCATGTTGTTCTTCATTGCGTTAACGTTCCACGGGCCGATTAGCGCAACAAGCTTTCGAGCCCCGAAATTTATCGCTCTGCTATTATTCGCCGCTTATCTCATTCACCAGTTTGAAGAACACTGGATCGATCTATTCGGCAATGAGTATGCGTTTCAGGGTAGCATCAACTCACTTGTTCAGCGCGTTTTATCGTTCTCTCCAAGCCAAACCGGACCCCTAACCGCGGAGGCGATATTCGTTATCAATACATCCTTGGTTTGGTTGGTCGCAGCGGTCGCAATTTGGCAAGCTCCTCAAAGGATTTTTCCCACCTTCGCATTAGCAGCGATTGTGATCATAAATGCGCTTGTTCACTTCGTTATCGGTGTTTCGTCGCTAAGTTACAATCCAGGTTTAATAAGCTCAATTCTGGTTTTTATCC
>JBCBBC010000117.1:0-533 GCA_038532145.1 Pseudomonadota bacterium
TTACAGTCTGCCGAACAGTCCAAAGACATTCACGATCGAATCCGAAGACATTGGGACCAATCCACCAGGCGACTGGGTGTTTGAGAACGACAAACCTGGCTTCACTGGCACCGGCTATTATCGCTGGGCCGGGCCAGACCTCTTTAACATCAATAGCGCCGGCAGTGGGACAATGGGCTATGTGGTAGATGTTCCCGCCAGCGATGCAGGCAATTACCGGTTTGCCTTCCGAGCCAGACGGATCGCCCGTAATGATGGGCGGACAGATCTCAACAATGATATCTGGATGCGCGTGATCGAAGAATCCAGCGGTGAGCAGGTCCAGCCAAATGGCGAAGCTGGCCAGATCTGGTGGAAAGTGTCGTGCGGTGAAGGGCGCAGACGAAATCCTCGCCATGCGCTGTGCCAGCCATGCCTGCGAAACGGCCGTTTTCGAGATGGAACGCTTTGCCCGCGAGGCTGTCCCGCAAGGGCAGACAAGCGAGGACGATATCTGGGCCATTCTGCACGCCGAAAACATCCGGCGCGGCGGC